>QZEE01000015.1 GCA_009917445.1 bacterium D16-76
CTGCCCCCGAGACCCCCGCCAGGGGGGATGATCCCCCCTGGACCCCCAACGCTATAGCCGCCGTTAGGCTGAATAGCACAAAAAAAGAGGGGTACAGAGCCTCCCCCTCTCTCTTACAGATAAACAAAACATAAGGCCGCCCCTTCAAAAGGGACGGCCCCATTACTCTCAGATAAAGTTCAACAAATAGCTTTACGGCATCATTCGGCCCTGGTCTGCACCGTAGCGCTGCACACCGCCGCGGACTTGGCATCTGCCAGCAGCTGTTCATAGCTGCGCTTTTTGCCGGGCTCTTCTATGCTGGCAGGCAGGAAGTTTTCGAATATGCACAGGTTGCCCAGGGCACGGGCTTTTTTATAGTCCTCTTCCGTGCGCAGGGTCCAGCTTACCTCTTGCATGCCCAAGACCTTCCGGGCCACCTTTAGGGAAAGGAAGCTGCGGTACTTGAAGTTATAGGCTTCAAAGTTGGGGCGGTTGTACCAGTTTGTCATCATTTTGCGGGCAAAGAAGGCGCCGGTGGCTGAGAGCCCGTTTTCCCCAGCCTTCATTTTGTCCATTAGCTGGCCGCGTACTACGTCCGGGCGGTTGTCTTTAAACCAACGCACAATGCGCGGGTCAAAGGATTCCACGCAATACCAGCCTGTATAGTCCTTTAGCTGGTCCATTACCAGGTAGCAGAGCTCGTCCGGGTTGTTGTAGCCCTTTAGCTCTATGATCAGGGGCGTCTTGCCGTCTACGGTTTTCAGCACCTCCGAGAAGAGCGGCACCTTTTCCTCTGTGCCAAACAGCCGGTAGCCCCGCAGCTCTTCCAGGGTCATGTCCGAAATGAGCTTGTCTACCCCGCAGGTGCGCTTAATGGTATGGTCGTGGTGCACCACCACCTGCTTGTCTTTTGTCAGCTGCAAGTCGAATTCCATGCCAAAGCCGCCCAGGGCAGCCAGGGAAAAGGCCGTTAAGGAGTTTTCCGGCACCTTGTTTTCCAGGTTGTGCAGGCCCCGGTGGGCGTAGTCGTAGTTTTTAAACTCTGTAAAATCCGGCTTGCGCCCCGCTGGGGCTATGGCCCAGAGCCACACGGCCAGGGTGGTTAATAAAAGAAGGACCGCCAGAACGGCGGCAAGGACAAAGATGGCTGTTCCCGAAATCATTTCTAAAACCTCCGGTTCCCTTTTTTGATTTTTTGTGAGGATTTACCGCATTTTTCCCCATCCAGGCTTGCGGCCTTATGGGCTATAAGCTATAATAGCGGTATGGGGCATAGTATATTATACTATACCGTATTCCGCCCTATTTTTCAACTACAATCTTTATGAAAACATATGGGCCGTGAAAGGGGCTTGCGGCCCGGGCTAAAGCGCCCAGGGCCGCGGAAAGGAGCGCGCGATGAAATTTACAAAAGGCTATTGGCTGAACCTGCCCGGGGTAGAAAACGCGGACTGCGTGCAGATCCGGCAGGTGAAGGCCAGCGAAAAAGAGGTGTACCTGTACGCCGTGCCCTACGCCCAGGATGAACGGGCCATGGGCGGGCCTGTGCTGGAACTGTTTATCACCTCCCCCAAGCGGGACATCCTGCGGATGCAGGCCGTGCATTTTATGGGCAGCGCCAAAAAGGAGCCCCGGTTTGAGCTGGATATGGAAGACCTGCCCCTAGATGTCCAGGAGACCCGCAAGGGCCTTACCATACAGTCTGGCAAGACCCGACTGGCCATTACCCTAAATCCCGCTTCGTTTACCTTTTCCCACGACGGCCGGGTGCTTACCCGCATTGGGGACCGCTTCGGCCATGCGATGGTCAGCACCATGAAGACCCCGGAAGGGCCTTTTATGCGGGTGCAGTTTGACCAGTGCATTGGCGAGCGCATTTACGGCCTGGGCGAGCGGTTCACCCCCTTTGTAAAAAACGGCCAGGTGGTGGACATGTGGAACGAGGACGGGGGCACCAGCTCCGAGATCGCCTATAAGAACATACCCTTTTACCTGAGCAACAACAGCTACGGGGTGCTGGTAAATTCCAGCGGGCCGGTTTCCTTTGAGGTGTGCTCGGAGGCGGTGACGCGGGTGCAGTTCTCGGTGCCGGGGGAGAAGGTCGACTTTATGGTCATAGGGGGCCGCGGCGGTAAAGAGGTCCTGCAAAACTACACGGCCCTTACCGGCCGCCCTGCCCTGCCCCCGGCTTGGAGCTTTGGCCTGTGGCTGACCACCTCCTTTACTACCAGCTATGACGAGGAAACCGTTACCAGCTTTGTAGACGGCATGGCCCAGCGGCATATCCCCCTCCATGTGTTCCACTTTGACTGCTACTGGATGAAGGAAAACGAATGGTGCAGCTTCCAGTGGGACGAGGCTATGTTCGACGACGCCCCTGCCATGCTCAAACGCATGAAGGAAGAAAAGGGGCTGAAAATCTGCGTGTGGATAAACCCCTATATCGCGCAGAAATCCCCCCTGTTTAAAGAGGGGATGGAAAAGGGCTACCTGCTGAAAAGGCCCAACGGCGACGTATGGCAATGGGACATGTGGCAGGCGGGCATGGGCCTGGTAGACTTTACCAACCCCGGCGCCTGGCGCTGGTACCAGGATAAGCTGCGGGCCCTGCTGGACATGGGCGTAGACTGCTTTAAGACAGATTTCGGCGAGCGCATTCCTACCGACGTGGCCTATGCGGACGGCAGCGACCCGGTGCTGATGCATAACTATTACACCTATCTGTATAATAAATGCGTGTTTGAGCTGCTGGAAGGGTACAGGGGCCCGGGGCAGGCCTGCCTGTTTGCCCGCAGCGCTACGGTGGGCGGGCAGAAGTTCCCCGTACACTGGGGCGGCGACTGCACCTCCAATTACCTATCTATGTGGGAGAGCCTGCGGGCCGGGCTGTCCCTGTGCATGTCCGGCTTCGGGTTTTGGAGCCATGACATCGGCGGCTTTGAGGGCACGGCCCCGGCAGGGGTCTATAAGCGCTGGGCGGCCTTTGGGCTTTTGTCCACCCACTCCCGGCTGCACGGCAGCCAGTCTTACCGGGTGCCGTGGCTGTTTGGGGAAGAGGCCGTGGACGTGCTGCGGCGGTTCACCAACTTGAAATGCACGCTGATGCCTTACTTATATTCCAACGCTGTATACACCCACCAGACCGGCGTGCCCACCATGCGGGCTATGACATTGGAATTCCCCTCTGACATGGCCTGCTATGACCTGGACCGCCAGTACATGCTGGGGGAAAGCCTGCTGGTGGCCCCGGTGTTCAGCGATTCCGGCGACGTAAACTACTACCTGCCCCATGGCCTGTGGACAAACCTGCTGGACAACCACGTGGTAGAAGGCGGCCAGTGGATCCACGAGATCCACGATTTCATGAGCCTGCCCCTGATGGTACGCCCCAACACCCTGCTGCCCATAGGCGCAGACAGCCAGAACGTGGAGTACGATTATGGCAAGGGCCTTAGCCTGCATTTGTTCCAGTTGGCAACGGCGGCCCGGGCCAGTGTAAAGGATATGTATGGCAAGGATTTGCTGGACGTAGAAGCCGTGAACCAGGCCGGGCATGTTACCGTAACTTTCAAAGGGCGCGGGGAAGACGTGTCCGTCGTGCTGCGGGGCATAGAGGAGGTGCGCGGCCTTGCCGGCGCCCGGGCCGAGGCGACCCCCTTGGGCCTGCGCCTTTGGGCAGAGCCGGGGCTGGGGGAGATCCGGTTTGCTTTGTGAATAGGGATTGGGGCGCTGCCCCAAACCCCGCTCAAGGGTTTGCACCCTTGAGAATCCCACGCTTCGCTTCGTGGGGTTAGAGGTTGCGTCTGGGCAGGCCACCGGGCCGGCGCAGGTAGTGACCGATTTCGGTTAGGCACAAGAGGGTTGTGGTAAGGCACAGGCCCGGCGCCAGGAGGATCCACCACGCGCCGGCGCCCACGCTGAGGGTAAAGCCCACTTCCTCCCCGTCCCGCTGGTAAAAGCCCTGGGGGCCCAGGGTGCACCCGGCGGCTTCCAAAAGGCTGCGGCAGCGCTGGGGGTCGTAGGTGTATTTTTCCACGTCTTCGCAGTTGTAGATATTCCGCTGCAGGGGGCTGTAGGCTACGGCCCCCTGGCCCAGCACCACGGTGTCTAAGATAGCCTGCCGGTCCAGGGCATAGCACAGGGCGGGTATGAGGTCGCGGTTTTCCTGCCAGTATCGATTTTGGAAATTAAACAGGATGCCCCGGTAGTCCGAGGTCTTCATGTCGTAGCAGGCGTACCCGTCCTTGCCGGCAAAGGGCTGGGCGTCCCGGGGAGCCAACAAGGCCAAATCCAGCTCACCAGCCTCCATCTGTACGGCCTTGGCGCTGTCGTCGCTTACGATTTTAAAAATCACCCGCCCGATATGGGGCTCGCCTTTGTAGTAGTCCTGGTTTTTTACCAGGGTAATGGCCTGCCCGGCGTCCCAGCTGTCCAATTTATAAGGGCCCGTGCCAATAGGGGCCCGGAAGAAAGCGGATTCCTGCATATCTTCCCCTTCCAGCCGGTGCCGGGGCAGGATGGCCATGGACATATAATCTAAAAAGGCCACGTTGGGGGCGGAAAGCCGGAAGGAAATGGTGTGCTCATCTTTTACAGTGATTTCCTCCACGTCCTCAAAGTTGGGGGCGTTTTCCGAGGCGTTCTCCGGGTTTTGGATGGCTTCTATGGTGAATTTCACGTCTTCTGCCGTGAAGGGCTCGCCGTCGTGCCATTTGACGCCCTCCCGCAGATGGAAGGTGTATGTACAGCTGGCCTCGTCAAAATCCCAGCTTTCGGCCAGCCCAGGGGCCACCTGGTTCTCGCCGTTGTGGGAGGTAAGGCCGCTGAAAAGCAGCAGGTTGATTTCCCCGTGCTCGTCTATAGCGGGGTTGATGCGGGTATAGTCGCCGCTGGCATAGACCAGGGTGCTTTCGTCGGGCGGGCTTTGGGGGGATGCGCAGGCGCTAAAGGCCAAGGCAAGGGCCAGCGCCCACAAAAGGGCCCTGCATTTTTTTAGGGTTTTCATAGTAGGCAACCTCCTGTGCCCCTATCCGGGCAAAAGAAAAAGGCACACCGCCCTTCTGGGAAGGGCGTATGCCTTCGTGTGCATACATGTGCCGCGGGTAGGGGATAAAATAAAAGTAAGGGCTGCTGCCCGGGTAGGCGGCTTCTTGCCGCCGGTACTTAGAGAGTATGGCGGAATTTTTCAGGGAAGTCAACCTTTTTACCCGGCTCCTTTTGTGAATTTTGCAGCAGGGGCCTCAGGATTTGTCCTTAGGCTTTGCAAAAAGCGCCGCCAGGTACCCAAAGAACACCGCGGCGGCCGTGCCCGCAGCGCCCGCTGTCAAGCCGCCGGTAAAAGCCCCCAGCAAGCCCTTTTCCTGTACGGCTTCCCGCACCCCCTCAGAAAGCGCCCAGCCAAAGCCGCACAGGGGCACAGTGGCCCCGCAGCCCGCGTAGTCCACCAGGGGGGTATACAGCCCCAGGGCCCCCAAAAGCACCCCGGTGGTGACAAACATCACCATAATGCGGGCGGGGGTAAGCTTGGTTAAGTCAATAAGCAGCTGGCCGATGACGCAGATCAGCCCGCCCACCCAGAAAGCGTTTATATATTCCACGTTCTCTCCCTCTTTCTTTATTGTTGATTGGCCCATCTAAAGCCTAGTCTTTTCCAAAACAGGCCCCGCTATGCGCCCGGCCCTGCCTGGCGCTGGTTTTCTTTCCAGACAGCCAAATCCAGGCAGGCGCAAGGGGGTGTCCAAATTGCAGAGTTTACAGAGGAAACCCAATAAATTTGCAAAATCAATTTTAGGATCAAACCCTTTTTTAAAAGGGTTTGTGGGGCTTTTAGGGGCGAAGCCCCTAAACCGCCGGAGGCATAAAACGCGCGGTTGGACACTCCCGGCGCAAGTTTTACCTTGCAGGAAACGGCCATTTGTGCTATGCTATAATGGAGTGAAAAGCTGCCTGCCTAAGGTGCGCGGGCAGCAGGAAAGCAGGGCAGGCAAGGCCCTGGCGGGAAAATGAGAGAGAGGCAAAAATCATGAGATATGACGCAGTAATCATCGGCGCGGGCGTAACCGGCAGCGCCGTAGCCCGGGAGCTGTCCCGGCGGCAGGGACGTTTTTTGGTGGTAGAGCGTGCCGGGGACGTGTGCGAGGGCACCAGCAAGGCTAACTCCGCCATTGTGCACGCGGGCTTTGACGCCGAGCCCGGCTCTAAAAAAGCCGAAATGAACGTGCTGGGCAACGAGAAAATGACACAGCTGGCCCAAGAGCTGGATATCCCCTTTAAGCGGGTAGGGGCTTTTGTGGTCTGCTTAAACGAAGAGGACATGCCCAAGCTGCAGGGGCTCTACGACCGCGGCATAGCAAACGGTGTTAAGGGCCTGTCCATCCTTACCGGCGAAGAAGCCCGCAAGCGCGAGCCCAACCTCAGCGATAAGGTCTGCGCCGCCCTTTTCGCCAGGACCTCCGGCATTATCTGCCCCTTTGAGCTAACCCTGGGCATGGCCGAAAGCGCCGCTAAAAATGGCGTAGAGTTCCGGTTTAACACCGAAGTCCAGCAGGTTGAAAAGGCCGGAAGCGGCTGGCTCCTCCACACCAACCGGGGCGATATCGAGGCTGCCGCCCTCATCAACGCCGCCGGGGTCTACGCCGACGCCCTCCACAACCAGGCCTGCGACAGCCAGCTGCACATCACCCCCCGCAAGGGCGAGTACTGCCTGCTGGACAAAACCGCCGGCGCCCACGTAAAGAGCACTATTTTCCAGCTTCCCGGCAAATACGGCAAGGGCGTGCTGGTGTCCCCCACAGTCCACGGCAACCTGCTGGTTGGCCCCACAGCCGTAGACATCGAGGACAAAGAGGACACCGCCACCACCGCCGCCGGCCTTCAGGACTTACAGGAAAAGTCCGGCCTGGCTGTAGACCGTGTGCCTCTGCGCCAGGTGATTACCTCCTTTATGGGCCTGCGCGCCCACGAGGACGGCGACGACTTCGTCCTGGGCGAAACCGCCGAAGGCTTCTTTGACTGCGCGGGCATCGAGTCCCCGGGCCTTACCAGCGCCCCGGCCATCGGCGCTTATATAGCGGGTTTGGTGGCGGAGAAGCTTTCCCTTCCGGTTAACCCGGGCTTTGACCCCATTCGCAAGGGCGTGCCCCGCCTCCATGAGATGTCCCCCCAGCAGCGGGCTGAAAGGATAAAGGAAAACCCCGCCTATGGCAACATCATCTGCCGCTGCGAGGAAATCTCTGAGGGCGAGATCGTCGACGCCATCCACGGTATTTTGGGCGCCCGCACCTTAGACGGTGTCAAGCGCCGCACCCGCGCCGGCATGGGCCGCTGCCAAAGCGGGTTCTGTTCCCCCCGGGTTATGGAGCTTCTTTGCCGTGAGCTGGGCCTTACCCTGGATGAAGTGCGCAAGAACGGGGCCCAGTCTCAGATTGTTTTGGAGCGCACCCGCTGAGCTTTTGCCTCCGGCGGCATAAGAACCTTTTTTGAGGAAAAAGGTCCTTATGGATCTCCAAAAACCTTTGCCGCCCACGTCCCGGCCCTCCCATTGGCCGCTTGCGCGGCTTTTACAGAGTGCAGCCGCCTGTCTCCGTGAGCAAGCTCCCTCCGACAGCCGGCTGCACTCTGTAAGTTTTCCTGCGGAAAACCAATGGGCTTATGGGGAGGGAAGGGTATACACAACGAGTAAAAATAGCGGGATTCCGGCAAAGCCGGCCTCCCGTGCTTGCCAAAGGGGCTACGTGCGTATTTCCCCGTTAAGAAGGAGGTAAACCCATGGAAAGGGTTCTGATAGCTATGAGCGGCGGTGTGGATTCCAGCGTTTCTGCCCTGCTGGTCAAACAGGCCGGGCTGGACGCCATTGGCGTCACCCTCAGCCTGCAAAAAAATTGCCAGGAGGAATTATTCCCCGGGGAAAAAACCTGCTGCTCTGTTGACGATGTCAACGACGCCCGCCGCGTCTGCGCCCGCCTGGGCCTGCCTTTTTATGTGTTTAATTTTCAGGACGATTTCCAGGCCCACGTCATCGACCCCTTCGTTTCCGCCTATCAAAACGGCCAGACCCCCAACCCCTGTATCGACTGCAATAAGCATATAAAATTCGGCAAGCTTCTCCGCCGCGCCCAAGAGATCGGCTGTACCGCCGTGGCCACCGGCCATTATGCCCGCGTAGAGCAGGACAAGGCCACCGGCCGTTACCTGCTGAAAACCGGCCTGGACCCGCAGAAAGACCAAAGCTACATGCTCTATTCTCTTACGCAAGAGCAGCTTTCCCGCGTCCGCTTCCCCTTGGGCTCCCTTACAAAAGGAGAGGTGCGGCAGTTAGCCGAAGAAAACGGTCTCATAAACGCCCACAAGCGCGACAGCCAGGATATTTGCTTTGTCCCGGACGGTGACTACGCCCGCTTCATTGAGGAGTACACCCATGCATCCTTCCCCCCCGGGGACTTTGTCAGTCCTACCGGCCAGGTGTACGGTAGGCATAAGGGCATCATCCACTATACCATCGGCCAGCGCAAGGGCCTGGGGATTTCCTTCCCCCAGCCCATGTATGTCACAAAAATCGACCCTTTAAGCCGCCAGGTCACCCTTGCCCCCCACGAAGCCCTTTTTGCCCGCACTGTCACCGCCCACACCGTCAACCTGATTGCCGCCGCGTCCCTGCCCACCCCTGTCCGCGCCCAGGTAAAGCTTCGCTACCGCCACGCCCCCCAGCCCGCCACAGTCCAGCAGACAGGCCCGGACCAGCTAACCGTCGTTTTCGACGAGCCCCAGCGCGCCCCCACCCCCGGCCAGGCGCTGGTGGCTTATGACGGGGACATAGTCATTGGCGGCGGCATAATTGGAAAGGAGGGAAACCCATGAAAACACAGCGCCCCTATCCCCACGTAGAAATCAGCAAACGCGCCGCTTCCCGCATCCAGCCCGGCCACCCCTGGGTCTTTGACAACGAGATCACAAACCAGGAGGGCCCCTTTGAGGACGGCGCCCTCTGCGATGTCCTCAGCCCCAAAGGGCGGTACCTGGGCACCGGGTTTTACAACAGCCATTCCAAAATACGGGTGCGCATCCTGTCCCGCAACGCCAACGACAAATTTGACGAAAGCTTCTACCTCCGCCGCGTCCGCTATGCCTGGGAGTACCGCAAGGCTGTCCTGGAAAAAGGCTCGGGTTCTTTCCGCTTGGTCTTTGGCGAGGCCGACCACTTCCCCGGCCTCACCGTGGATAAATTCGGCCCTGTCCTGGTAACCCAGACCCTCTCCCTGGGCATTGAGAAAATAAAGCCCCTGCTGTTTCCTCTTTTGGCCCAAGTGCTGGAGGAAGACGGCCTCCCCGTGGCCGGCATCTACGAGCGCAACGACGTGCGTGTCCGCGGGCTGGAGGGCCTGCCCGAAAACACCGGCTGGTACCCCCTGCCCGGCCGGGCAGCCCCCACGGAAACCACCACGGAGATTGAGGAAAACGGCATCCGCTATTTGGTGGATTTTGCAAACGGCCAGAAGACCGGCTTCTTTCTCGACCAAAAGTACAACCGGGCCGCAGCCGCCCGCCTGGCCCCCGGCCGCCGCGTGCTGGACTGCTTTACCCATACAGGCTCCTTTGGCCTGAACTGCGCCAAAGCCGGCGCGGCGCGGGTCCATTCTGTAGATGTCTCGGAAACCGCCATTGCCTGCGCGAAAGAGAATTGTGCCCGCAACGGCCTTAGCCACATGGTCGAGTACCAGGCCGCCAACGTTTTTGACCTGCTGCCCGCCCTGGCCCCCGGCCAGTACGACTACATTATCCTGGACCCGCCTGCCTTTACCAAGTCCGGCAAGACCGTAGACAGCGCCGAGCGCGGTTATAAGGAGATCAATTACCGCGCCATGAAGGCCCTGCCCCGGGGCGGGTATTTGGCTACCTGCTCCTGTTCCCATTTCATGGGGGACGCCCGTTTCCGGGCTATGCTGCAAAGCGCCGCCCACGATGCCGGGGTCGAGCTGCGTTTGATCGAAGCCCGGGCCCAGGGCCCAGACCACCCCGTCCTGTGGAATGTGCCCGAGACCGATTACCTGAAATTTTACCTTTTGCAGATCGTATAAAGGAGGGTTTTTATGCAAGCCAATCCCCAAGCCGCCCTGCTGGTAGTAGACGTGCAGCAGGCCCTAATAGACAGCCGCCCCTGGAAAGCCGCCCGGATGTTAAAGGCTGTCCATACCTTACTGCAAGCTTTCCGACAGGCAGGCGCCCCTGTGGTGTTCGTGCGGCACGATGACAGCCCGGGCCCGGGCCTGGCCTATGGCTCCCCGGGCTGGCAGGTAGCCCGGCAGATAGCCCCCGTGCAGGGGGAACGGATCTTTGACAAAAAGTATAACAGCGCCTTTCTGCACACCGGCCTGGGGGCCTATCTAAAGCGCCTGGGGGTAAAGGACCTGGTGGTGGTGGGCATGCAAACCGAGTATTGCATCGACGCCACCATAAAGTCGGCCTTTGAGCAGGGCTACCGGGTGCTCATCCCCCAGGGCGGCGTCACCACCTTCCGCAATGGCAGGCTGCCGGCCCGCAAAATCAACCGGCTGTTTTACCATCATATATGGGCTGGCCGCTATGGGGAGGTCCTTCCCCCAGCGGCGGTTATAAAGGAGGCAGGGCTATGAGCATCGATTTATTTTCGTACAAGCTGGGGGCCGCGGACTGTTTTTGTGAAATGGTGCGGGCCGGGGTAAAAAGCCTGGCCCTAAGCCACCCCTGCGCTACCCGGGAGGAGCGGGACAGCTTTTTGCCGGGGTTCCAAAAGCTGTGCGCCCAGTACGGCGTGAAAATGTACCAGGAGGATGAACCCCTGCTTACGGACCTTTTCCCCATCTCCATGAATAAAGGCAAATTTAACGTGCTGTTTTATCAAGAGGATAAGGTGCTGCAGGAATATTTAGCCCTAAAAGAAGAAAAGCGTGCCGCCCAAGCGGCGGGCGCTTATGTAGGGGAGAAGCGGCGGGAAATCGCCCGGCGGTACGGCAGGCTGTTGTCTTATAGCGACGAGGGCATGGAGCGTTTGCTGGCCGGGAATCAGGAGAAGGAATTATGAGGCGTATTTTTGCAAACGGTGGGGGCAGCGGGCCGGCTGCGGCGGAAGCATACCGCCGGTTTGGCCGTGTGCTGGATAAAACCAAGCCCCTCTTATATGTGCCCCTGGCTATGGAGCCTGACCTATATCCCAGCTGCCTGGAATGGGTCACTGGGGAGCTGGAAGGGCTGGGCGTGAAAATAGAAATGGTGTGCTCGGGCCAGGAGATGGCCGGGCTTGCGCTCGAGAGCTTCTGCGGCATTTTCATAGGCGGCGGCAACACCTACCGCCTGCTGTATGAGCTGAAAGAGAGCGGCGCTTTCCTGAAGCTGCGGGACTATTTGGAAAGCGGCGGCCCGGTCTTTGGGGGCAGCGCGGGGGCCATCCTTTTGGGGAAGGATATCAACACTTGCCGGTACGCGGACAAAAACCAGACAGGCTTAGAAGACACAAGGGGCCTGGACGTACTGGGCGGGCTCTCCCTGCTGTGCCACTATGGCAACGAGGACGAAGATATCACCCAAAAACACACCGGCCATCTGTTAGAGCTTTCCCGCAAGGGGCAGGTGATCCTGGCCCTGCCGGAAGAAGACACGGTTCTGTTGGCCGGGGAAAAGATGGAGGTCATAGGCACCCGGCCCTATTATCGATTTGCAGAAGGAAGAAAGGAATGTGAAGAAGATGTCTATGAAGCTAAACCGGGAACTGCCCCTGCCCCTTGACTTAAAGGCCCAGTACCCTCTGTCCGCAAGCCTGCGGGAGATGAAAGCCAGGCGGGATAAGGAGGTCCGGGGCATTTTTGCCGGGCAGTCGGAAAAATTTGTGGTGATCATCGGCCCCTGTTCGGCAGACCAGGAGGATTCGGTGCTGGAATACGTGTACCGCTTGGCAAAGGTAAACGAAAAGGTTAAGGAAAAGCTGTTCCTGATCCCCCGGGTCTATACCAACAAGCCCCGCACCACCGGCGAGGGCTATAAGGGCATGCTGCACCAGCCCTCCCCAGACAAGGCCCCGGACCTGCTGGGGGGCATTATTGCCATACGCCGCCTGCACATCCGCGTTATGGAGGAATGTGCCCTTACGGCCGCTGATGAAATGCTGTACCCGGAAAACCGCAGCTACCTGGATGACGTACTCACCTACGAGGCCATTGGGGCCCGCTCGGTAGAAAACCAGCAGCACCGCCTTACCGCCAGCGGCATGGACATCCCCGTAGGCATGAAAAACCCCACCAGCGGCGATTTGGCTGTTATGCTCAACTCCATACAGGCGGCCCAGGCCGGGCACACCTTCATTTACCGGGGCAACGACGCCACCACCACCGGCAACCCTTTGGCCCATGCCATCCTGCGGGGGGGCGTAGACAAATACGGCACCTGCGTGCCCAACTACCACTACGAAGACCTGACCCGCCTGTGTGAGCTCTACAAAGCCCGGGACCTGCAAAACCCGGCGGTGATCGTAGACGCGAACCATTCCAACTCCAACAAAAAATACAAGGAACAGGTGCGCATTGTAAGCGAGGTCCTACACAGCCGCCAATATAACCCGGCCCTGCGCCCCCTGATAAAAGGCGTCATGGTAGAAAGCTACCTGGAAGAAGGCTCGCAGCCCATTGGCCAGGGCACCTACGGCAAATCCATCACCGACCCCTGCCTGGGCTGGGAAGACACGGAAAAGCTCCTGTACTCCATTGCCGAGCGGGTCTAACCCGGCACCACCCACCCTGCCCAAGAAACTCCCTGTAAGGCAAAGTGGCGCAGCCATCAAAACAATAAAAGCATAAAACGCACCCACGTACCGGTACCGGGCCATAAGCGCTGCGGATACTTCTACGTGGGTGCGAGTCTATTTTCGGGTCAAACATTCCCGACGGGAATGTTTCCCCTTCTTTTCAAAAGGGGTTGTGGGGTTTGGGGCAAAGCCCCAAGGTCTACTCCCGAGGCTGCTGCAAAAATTCCTCTACGCGGTAGCGGGGGCGGGCTTTGACTTCGCTGTAGATTTTGCCGACGTAGCCGCCGACGACGCCCAGGCAGAGCATTTGCAGGCCGCCTAAGAGCCAGATAGAGCAGACGATGGCGGTCCACCCGGAGACGGCCCAGCCGGCGAAATAGGAGATGAGGGCGTAAAGCAGGCCGAAAACGCTGAGGATGGAGACAATGATGCCGAAGTTGGAGATGAGCTTTAAGGGCTTTACACTGAAGCTGGATATGCCGTCCAGAGCCAGGGCCACCATCTTTTTCAGGGGGTATTTGGATTCGCCGGCAAAGCGCTCGTGGCGGTCGTAATAGACATAGTCGCTCTTATAGCCGATGAGGGGCACCATGCCCCGCAAAAACAGGTTTACTTCCTTATACTCCGCTAAACCCTCTAAGGCCCGGCGGCTCATGAGGCGGTAGTCGGCGTGGTTAAATACCACGTCTACCCCCAGCAGGCGGAGGACCTTGTAATAGCCCTCGGCGGTGGTGCGCTTGAACCAGGTGTCGGTGTCCCGCTTGTTGCGCACACCGTAGACCACATCGCAGCCTTCCAGGTACTTCTGCACAAACTTGTCCAGGGCGTCCACATCGTCCTGCAAGTCGGCGTCCAGGCTGATCGCGCAGTCGCACAGGGGCATAGCGGTCATTAAGCCGCACAGCAGGGCGTTTTGGTGGCCCCGGTTGTGGGCCAGCTTTACGCCCTCTACATAGTGGTTCTCTTTGTGCAGGCGGGTGATGATCTCCCAGGTTTTGTCCTTGCTGCCGTCGTTTACCAGCAGCATACGGCTTTTCCCATTGGCCAAACCCTGGGCCTGCATGGCGTCAAATTTAGCGGTAAGGCGCTTTACGGTTTCTTCCAGCACCTCTTCTTCGTTATAGCAGGGTATTACAAAATATACGGTGGGATTCATGGCTTGGGTTCCTCCTGTTTCTCAGGTTCTTCTATGTCCGGCGAAAGGGAATCGGCGTAAGGCACCGGGGGCTCTTCTTCCTCCGCGGCAGCCGTAAAGGGCCCGGGCCCTGGGGGCTCGTCCGGCGGCAGGGCTGCCTGGCGGGTGTTTTTCAGCACCATGGCCCCCGGCCGCAGGAACGTTGCCTGGCGCCCCTTGGCGTAATCGGCAAAGCGCCCGCAGCGCATAAGGCGAGGCCCTGCCGGCAAGGGCTTTTTGCCCAGGCGGCGCGCCAGCACCAAATAAACGGCCAGCAGGCCCGCCGAGGCTACCGTGGCCACTACCCCCGCCATGAGCCCGGGGGTGCGGTAGGTAAACTCAATCTGTACCTGTTCGCCTACCGGGGCCACCACGGCCATAAAGCCCACGTTGGCCCGTACAATCTCCGTAGGCTCGCCGTTGACTTTGGCAGACCACCCCGCCTCATAGGGCACGCTGAAAAACACCAGCTCTTCCGTATTCGTATCTAAAGTGGCTGAAAACCCGCTGCCCGTATATTGGAAGGACTGGCAGGCCGAAGCAGCCCGGTCCAGGCAGTCGTTATAATAGAACTCCTGGCTGCAGGTGCGGTTTTCCTCTGGCAGATGGGCCAAAAGGCCACCGTACTTTTCCGCGTCCTGGTCTTCCAGCACCAGGGCCCGCAGCATCAGCAGTTCCCGGTTCCCGGGGGTAGAGTCTGTGCCCTTGCTGAGCTGTTCGTACTCGCTGCGGGTCAGGTAGTAATCGTAAGAAAAGCCCATGGGGATGTAATACTGGTTCTCCCAAATATCAAAGCCGTTGGCGTTGCCGTAGTAGGCCCACCCGGGCATGGCCGGGTCGTCCGATTCCTCCCCAGCAAAGAAGTCGCTGTCGTGGTCGTCGTCAAACAGCCAGTGCACCGAGGTAAGCCCCCGCAGCCCATAGTGGCTCACCTCTGGCCGTGAAGCCACGTCCCGCTGGACGCCGATGGAGCTGTAAAACTCCATAACAGACCCCGGCACAATGCTGTGGAAGGCCTGTATGGTAGGCACCTTCCAGAACATGCCCGCGTTGTCTGTAGACTCGTAAAAATCCGACCGGCACTCCTGCAGGTCCGGCAGGTCTACACCCGCGCCGCCGTTTAAAGAGTAGGGGATCAGGTGGTCCCAGGTGTAGTCCGACTGGGTCTTGCCCAAAGCGATAAAGAACAGCGAATAAAGCACCGACACCGCCGAAAGCCCCCACATGGCCCCCCGCTGGAAAGCCTTGCGGCTCCCGCGCCGGAAGGTGAACAGGTACACCAGCACCCCCAGGGACAGCAGGGATACCGCCACGTAGCTCCAAAACCGGGTGGGGTACTGCATCAGCCCAAAGGAGACCTCTTTTTCCCCGTCCACGGTTTCCGAAACCGGTGTAAAGCCCACAATGGCGGCAATAGCCAGGGTGATGGAAAGG
This sequence comes from bacterium D16-76, assembly GCA_009917445.1. Classification (GTDB taxonomy): domain Bacteria; phylum Bacillota; class Clostridia; order Oscillospirales; family Acutalibacteraceae; genus Acutalibacter. The sequence continues at coordinate 15,360 of QZEE01000015.1, forward strand.
GTCCAGGTAATCGCCCGCTTCCAGTCCACCCGGGCTTCCTCCAAAGCCATGACCGTAGCCAAAGCCATCACCAGGGTGAGCATGTAGAACCACCGGGCGTAATAGGCGCTGTTCATCATCTGGAAAGCCGAGTTGAGCCCCGGCACCAGCGCCATAAGGAAAAGCACCCACAACAGCTTCTTCAGCCAGTGCTTCCTTCTCAATTGCAGCCACCCAATGACCCCGGACATGCTGAAAAGCGGCAGCCACGCCCCCAAGGACGCCCACCGGGATTCCGAATCCGGTGTAAAGTTGGGCCGGGCGGGCAGGTCCGGCGGGAAGAAGAAGCACTCTAAAATATGCAGGTAGCGCTGGTTTTTATTGTAGAGCACCGCGTTCCAGCCGTTGATGATGTTGCTGGTACGGGTATTTTGCAGCACCGCCAGTATAGAAGGGACCAGCAGGCAGCAGGAGATGCCCACCCCCAGCACCGCTTCCAGGGCCAAAAAGAGGAAATCCCGTAAAGAAAGCCGCCAATCCCCCCACAGCATACGCAGGAAGAAGTAGATGAGGGTAAAGGTCACCTGCCCCACAAAGAAGTAATAGTTTACCAGGCAGCACCCAGCCACCGCCAAAGCGAAAAGCCCCCGGCGGCGCGTAGCCATATATTCGTCCAGCGCCGCCAGCAGCAGCGGGAAGAACACAATGGCCTCGTGGAAATGGTTAAAGAAAATGTTATAGATGGAGAACCCGGAAAAGGCGTACAGCAAAGACCCGATCAGCGCTGTATCCGGGGTTTTGGTATACCGGTGCAGGTAAACGTACCCGGTAAGGGACGCGCAGGCAAATTTCAGCATAAACAGCGGCCCCATCATAAACTGCATCCACTCCGAGGGGAAGGGGATGGTCAGCCAGAAAAAGGGGCTGCCCAACAAGTAAAAGGAGTAAGAGCCCACAAAGTTTACGCCCAGATCCGTATGCTGGTTCCACCCGATCTGCCCCGCCCGCACCGCGTCATGGGCCAGCCGGTAAAAAGGCACCTGCTGCACGTTAAAGTCCCCGTAAAACAGGAACCGCCCCCCATCCACCGCCATAAAGGGCAGGAAAACCAGGGCCGAAAGCCCCAGCCCCAGAAAAAAAGCCCGCATGTAATAGTTTCGTTTCCCCTGCCGTCCTTTTATCACTGGCACGTTACCTCCTAAGGTCAAGGCCGCGAGACGCTGTCTCGCGCTCTGCGACCCCTTTTGGAAAAGGGGTCGACCCTAAAACTAACCGCCCCAACGCCGGTGGCCCCAGGGCCGTTACGGCCCGGTACCCCGGCGTGGGCGTATTCTTAAAATTTTTCTTTTTTTAGATCGCTGCGCGGCACCCGCCGCCAGCGCCATCTAACCACAGCGCCGCCCCGGGAGCACGTCAAATACGCGCTGGCAACCCGTAGCCGCGTGAACCCTTCACGCGGCGGCTGCCTACCACTCCCCAGGGCGCAAAGCGCCCGTCCCCGCGTCTTGGGTGCAGCGTCACGCTGCTCACGTTGCTGCGACGTTGATGATTACTTTCATGGTGGATTCGCGGTTTTCGTCGATGTATTTGTAGGCTTCCAGGTAGTCCTTGAAGGCGAAATGCTTGGAGATCAGCGGGGTGAGCTGTACTTTTCCCTGGTTTACCAGCTCGATGGCGGTGTCGTAGTCTTCGGTGCGGTACATCATGGAGGTGTTCAGGTCCAGCTCGTGGTCGTTGAGTACCGCCAGGTCAACCGTGGCCATGCCCGCGAATACCGCTACCAAAATGATGGTGCTGCCCTTGCGCGCGTGGGCTATGGCCTGGCCCATGGTGATGTTGTTCCCCGCGCAGTCATAAATCACGTCGGCCTTGTCCGGCCCAAAGCACTCGGTTAGGGCCTCGCCAAAATCCTTCTCCTTGGTGTTTATGCAGAAATCCGCGCCGCACTCCTTGGCCTTGTCCAGCCGCAGGCTGCTTACGTCTGTCACCATGACCCGCCGGGCCCCCATGCCTTTTGCTGCCTGGGCCACCAGTATGCCAATGGGCCCTGCCCCCAGCACACAGATGTCCTGCCCGGTTACGTCACCGGCCCGGCGCACCGCATGTACGGCTACGGCCAGGGGCTCGATCATGGCCCCTTCGTCCAGGCCCATGCCCTCCGGCAGCGGGGTGACCTTCTTCGCGTCTACCGCAAAGTAGTGGGACGCTACGCCCGTAGTCTGGAAGCCCATAACCTTCAGCTTCTCGCACAGGTTGTACTTGCCATGGCGGCAGGGGTAACATTCCCCGCACACCACCTGGGGCTGTATGGTGACTTTCTGCCCTACCGTCAAGCCCGTGACGCCTTCGCCCAGCTTCTCCACCAGGCCCGAGACCTCATGCCCCTGGGTAATGGGGTAGCTGGTAAAGGGGTGTTCCCCGTGGTAAACGTGTATGTCCGACCCGCATACGCCAATCTTCATAATTTTGATCAAGGCCTCACCCGGTGCGGGCTCCGGCATAGGTACCTCCCGGAATTCAATCTGGCCGGGGGCTGTCATAACCTGTTGCAGCATATGGCATGCTCCTTTTTATGTATTTTAGTATGGGCCGATTTTCCAAAAATTAGGCCACAGCCTTATTATACTCGGGAAAAGGTATGGCGGCAAGGGGTTTCCGGCATTTTCAGAAGCTTTGCCAGCATTTATAATCGGGCTGCGCAAGGCCAAACCGCCCGCGCCGCCTGATTTTCATAAGAAAAAAGCAAAACCGGCAGCCCCAAAAGTAAAAACCCGCACAAAATATAAAGCACAAAACACCCACGGGCCGCAATCCCAAAACACCCAAAAAGCCATATCTCTAAAATAAAAAGGGCGCCTCCCCACCGGAAAGCACCCTTTTTTATATTTAGTTATCTGCGTTATCTACCGGCCAGCACCATCTAACCACAGCGCTGCCCCGGGAGCACGTCAAACACGCGCTGGCAACCCGTAGCCGCGTGAACCCTTCACGCGGCGGCCGACCATCACTCCCCAGGGCGCAAAGCGCCCGTCCCCGCGTCGCGGATGCAACGTCACGTTGCATCGGGGGTTGAGGATTTGGCGGACTCTATGGCTTTTTGGGCTACGTTGGCGGGGGCCTCTTCGTAGCGTTCGAATTCAAAGGTGAAGCTGCCGCGGCCCTGGGTGCACTGGCGTACAAAGGTGCTGAAATCATGCATTTCGGCCATGGGGGCTTCCGCCTCTACGGTCTGGCGGCCCGCGCCTGCGGGCTCCATGCCCAGTACGCGGCCCCGGCGCTTGTTTACTTCGCCCATAATGTCGCCCATGTTGGCATCGGGCACCGTAGCCCGCAGGTGGCCAATAGGCTCTAACAGCACAGGGTTTGCCTGGGGCAAGCCGTTTTTGTAAGCAATGGTCGCCGCCATCTTAAAGGACATTTCCGACGAATCCACCGGATGGTAAGAGCCATCATACAAAGTAGCCGACAAGCCCACCACCGGGTAACCCGCCAGGGGCCCCTTGACAATGCACTCCCTCAGGCCCTTTTCCACCGCCGGGAAGAAGCCCTTGGGCACCGAGCCGCCTACTACGCGCTCGTTAAACTCCAAGCCATCGCTGTCGCAGGGGGCAAACTCGATCCATACATCGCCAAACTGGCCGTGGCCGCCGGTCTGCTTCTTGTGGCGGCCCTGCACCTGTACCTTCTTGCGGATGGTCTCCCGGTAAGGCACCTTGGGGTCCTTCAAGGTGATCTCCACCCCAAACTTGGATTTAAGCTTAGAGACAATTACGTCCAAATGCTGCTCGCCCAAGCCGCTTACCACCAGCTCGTGGGTCTCGGTGTTGGACTGGAACCGGATCGTGGGGTCTTCTTCCGCCAGGCGCAGCATGCCCTGGGCAATCTTATCCTCTTCGCCCTTTTTCTTAGGCACAATGGCCATAGACAAAGTGGGGGTGGGGTAGTCCACGCCCTCCAGGGTGACCTTCCGGGTGGGGCTGCACAAGGTGTCGCCGGTGTTGGTGGCCGTAAGCTTGGGTATGCAGCCAATATCGCCCGCGCCAATATATTTTACATCTTCCTGTTTTTTGCCGGTCATCATCACCGTCTTGCCCACCCGCTCGGTGTTGCCGGTGCGCATGTTTACCAGCTGGGACTCCGTAGAAATCTTGCCGGAAATCACCTTCAAGTAAGACAGCTTGCCAATATAGGGGTCCGCCACCGTCTTAAAGACAATAGCCGCCGCCGCGCCGTCGCTGTTAACAGCCAGCTCTACAGGCTCGCCGTCCACATCGGTGCCGATCTCCCCGGCCTTTTCCTGGGCCGACGGGGCCAGCCAGGTCAAGCCGTCCAAAAATTGCTCCATGCCCCGCATGAGCATGGCGTCGCCGCAGAACACCGGGGTAATGGCGCCGGACTTTACGCCCTTGCTCACACCCACGATCACTTCCTCGGGGGTAAATTCCTCCCCCGCGAAATACTTCTCAAACAGCGCGTCGTCCGTCTCTGCCACAGCCTCATAAATTGCGGTGCGCAGGCCCTCCAAACGGTCGCCCATATCGGGGATGGGCACCGCCACGGGCTTGCCGCCGGAGTAGTCATAGGCCTTGTACTCCAACAGGTTCACATAGATGTTGGCCTGCCCGTCCTGTATGTAGGGCACCACCACCGGGCAAACCGAGGGGCCAAACTGGGCCTTTAAATCCTCAAACACCCGATAGAACCGGGCGCTTTCATCGCACAGGCCGTTTACAAAGAAGATTTTCGCCAAATCCCGCTTCCCGGCCGCCTCAAAAGCCTTCTCCGTGCCAACCGCCACGCCGTCCTTGCCGGAAATGACCACCAGCACCGTGTCCGCGGCCCGCATAGCCTCACACATGCCGCCCTCAAAGTCAAAAAGCCCCGGGGCGTCCAGCAGGTTGATCTTCTTGTTCTTCCATTCCAGCGGGGCCACCGCCGCGCCGATAGAGGTCTTGCGCCGGATCTCCTCCGGGTCAAAGTCACAGATTGCGTTGCCGTCGTCCACCTTGCCCCGGCGGTCCGACACCCCCGCCAAATACAGCATGGCTTCCGCCAGCGAGGTCTTGCCCGCCCCGCCGTGGCCGGCCACCGCCAGGTTGATAATATTCTTTTCCAGATATTGGTTCATAAGCGTTAGTCCCTTCCACAAAGCGTCCGGGGTGCGGCCCAGGCCGGGCCATGCCCCAAAAGCCATGCTTCTTAAGAATTTGCACAAGTTATTTTACAAGGCATCTCTTATTATATAGCATCTTTCCAAAAAACACAATGGGGAAACCCAAAAAATATCCGAATTATCGGAAAATGTTTTGCGATTTTTGTGCAGGCCGCTCATGGCCCCCGGCCCGGGCTCGCCGCCCAAAGATCCCAAGCCTCCCAAAAGCCCCTACCGCCTGGTAAGGATATCCGGCCGCCCCACGTATTCCATGCTGGGGTAGATCATGTCCAGGAAGGAATCTGGGAAATAATAGTCGAAAAACTGCTGGACGCCGTTGGTAGCGGGTATGTTGTTCACCCGCTGGGACTGGCGGAACACAGCTCCGGCCGAAAGGAGGATGTCAATGGCCATAAAGATAGAGACGGCAACCGTAAGGCGCCGGCCGGTTTTTTCCGGTATCCGCTCAATCAGGCGGGAAAGAGCAGGGTAAAGGTCCTTTAGCCAGATCAGGCCCAGCACGCCCCAGAAGAAAGCATACATCAGGTTGGTGCGGCCGCTGATGTTCAGGACAGAATCGCTGTACTCCCAAGAGACCGTGCCAAAAAGGGACTGCTGCAAGAAGCTGCACAGGTACTCAAAGCCGCCGCCAATAAACATGCTGGCAAAGAAGATGAGGATATCCCGCTGGTTGTACATTTTGTAGAGGAACAGGGTAATGGCCACCGCCCCAAAGCCATAGACCAGGATAAACGGCCCAAAAACCACGCTTACCCGCAGCTGGAACTGGTGGGGCGGCACCACCAGCGCATAGACCGTCTCCAAAGCAAAGCCCACAACGTTGCCCACCATGAAGATCCAGAAAAGCTTCTGGTAGCACAGGCCAAAGGCAAAGGGACGCTCCGCGCCCTCAGGCAGCTGCCCTTCGTAGACAGCGGCAGCCTGCTCGGCCCGGCGGCGTATAGCCTGCGAAGACTTGCGGCGGAAGACATTGACATTCTGGCGCAGGGCTTCCAGCTCTTCATTGTGCCGCAGGGAGTGCAGGTCCGGGAAAGCTTTCAGCAGGCGCTTATGTAGGTAATTGGCACGCAGGCCCTTTTCGTATTTTTCTTTCAGGCGGGCCGCTTCCTTCTGCCATTCCTTTTCTACCTCCTGCATGCTCATGGCCCCGGCATACAGGCCCTGGCCCAGCCGGTCAGACCCGGCCCGCAGCTTGCGGGAGACGTATTCCAGGTTTTTCAGCTTGCGGTTCAGGCCCACAATCGAGACGACTGTCACCGCGAAATCAGCCAAGAACAGGGAGAGCAGCACAGCCAGCAGCACCCAGCCCGCCGGGCGGGGGATGCGCTCCGCCAGCCGCCCGGCAAAGGGCATAAGGAAGCGCACCACCGCCGCGCCTGCCAGGCCCCAGACAATGGCAAAGCTTAAACACACATAGCCCCCAATGTTGTGGGGCTTATCCGAGTAATCCCACCATTTTTGGTGGAAGACCTTTTCCAGCAGGTACCCGGCCAGCCATTCAAGCCCCGTGCCCAGCAGCATAGAGCCCACAATGAGCACCGCCAGGTTGTCCCCAAAGGGTTTCATGAAAAAGTCGATGGCTACCACGCCCAGGCCGTAGATTGGGCACAGGGGCCCGTTTAAGAAGCCCCGGTTGACAAACCGCTTTTCCTGGGCAGCGGCATAGACCACTTCACTGCACCACCCCAAAAACGCAAACGCGAAAAAACACCACAAATAGATATACATACCGATTAGGCGCCCAGCGCCCTCCCCCTTCCTTATTTACAGCCATGCTTTTTAAAACACATTGTACCACACCACGCCCGCCATTTCCAGCCGAATTTTGGCCTGCGGCAAGACCTTGGGGACTTGCCTCGCCTGCCGGCTCGGTCGGTTCGCAGATTGTTTGCCACCGGCAAACGCTCACCCCCAAACCCCTGCCAGGGGGAATGATCCCCCCTGGACCCCCAACGCTGGGCGCACGATAGGGAGGGCGGCACGTGGAGGTTTTCCAGGTGCCGCCCTTGTTTTGCTGTTTATGTATCAATGGTGACGATTTCGGGGAAATCCTTTGCCAGCCCTACCAGCTTTCCGGCGTCAAAGTCTAGGGGGAACAGCACGTCCATTTTGGCTTCTACCTCCCCGGTTTTCCCAATGCTCAGGTGTGTAGCGATAACCCGCACCTGCATTTCCGCCAGGGCGGCGGCCACCTGCTCCGGCGGCATGCCGTCTTCACCGGCCCGCAGGTGGATGCGGCCCATTTTCTTTTCTTTTACCAGGTGCATCGTATGGTGGAATACATATTGCAGCACCAGCAAAATTACCGTGCTGCCAATACCCAGCACCCACATGCCCGCGCCTATGGTCATGCCAATGCCCAGGGTGGCCCACACGCCGGCCGAGGTGGTAATGCCGGTGATGCTGGTTTTCCGGTTCAGGATGATGCCCGCCCCTAAAAAGCCTACGCCCGTCACCACGCCCGCCGCCACCCGGGAGGCGTCTACCTGGACGCTGTCAATATGCACCACGTCAAAAAAACCGTATTTCGATACGCATACCATCAGCGCCGCCGCCATAGAGACAATGGTGTGGGTGCGTATGCCCGCCTTTTTCAGCCGGGCTTCCCGCTCAGACCCAATAGCCAGGCCGCACAGCGCCGCTACAACTACCCGCAGAAGGTAGTCGCCCTCGGTTAAAATGAATTGGCCCCAATCCATTCCCATTCCCCCTTTCGTTAAAGTTTGGTTTAAATGAATATATAGTATACTCGTGTCCTGTGAAAATGTCAAGCTGTTTTAATAACTTTTAGGTATTTCTTACAAATTCTGCGGCCCCAAAAGATCGAAGCCGCCAGGCGGGTAACCTAGCGGCTTCTAAAGAGGAAGTAAGGAGTTAAAATGAGGATATGATGAAAAAGAGTTTGTGGCTTTTTTGACCACGGCTATAGGATACCCTATAAATGTGAAGGTTCTCTGAACAGGACGTGTCAATTTGCTAAACAATTTGTAAACTCCGAGAATTTACAAAAATTGCCGCCCCTTTCCTTGACTTGGGGGCCGCGGCGGCGGTATACTCAAAGAAAGCGAATTATAGGAAGGAGACGACCCCATCTATGAAATTCCCTCAAATGCCCTACACCCGGCCAGACTACCCCCAGGTCTACAAAGACCTGGACGCCCTGGCCGCACGCCTGCGGGACGCCCAGACAGCCTCCGAGCAGGCAGCCATCTATAAGGAGCAGGAGGAGCTTTTGTCCCATGTAAGCACCCAGGCCACCATCTGCTCCATACGAAACACCGTAGACACCCGCGACGCTTTTTACGAGGCTGAGCAGGCTTACCACGACGAGCAGGCCCCTCTGCTGGAAGAAAAGGTCCAGGCCTTCCGCCGGGCGTTGGTAGAATCCCCCCTGCGGCCCCAGCTGGAAAAGGAAATGGGCCCCCTGCTGTTCTTAAACATGGAAATGGATTTAAAGTCCTTCTCCCCCGAAATCATCCCCTTGATGCAGGAGGAGAACCGGCTCACCACCGAGTACCAAAAGCTGTACGCCAGCGCCCAGGTGCCTTTCATGGGCAAAACCGTCACCATTGCCCAGCTGGGCCCCTATAAGGAAAGCACCGACCGGGCTACCCGCCGTGCCGCCCTGGAAGCCGAAGGGGGCTTTTTCGACGAGCACCAGGCCCAGTTTGACCAGCTGTACGACAAGCTGGTGAAAAACCGCACCCAGCAGGCCAAGGCCCTGGGCTTCGCCAGCTTTGTAGAGCTGGGGGCCCTGCGCCGTCAGCGCAATTGCTACACCCCGGCCCAGGCCGCCGCTTTCCGGCAGCAGGTGGTGCGGGACCTGGTGCCCTTAACCCTAAAGCTGAAAGAGCGCCAGGCCAAGCGCATTGGGGTGGAAGACTTTAAATTCCACGACAACGCCCTGAAATTCAAGGACGGCTCTGCCACGCCCCAGGGCACGCCGGAGGAGATCATGGCCGCGGGGAAGAAAATGTATCAGGAGCTTTCGCCGGAGACCGCCGAATTTATTGACATGATGTTTGAAAACGACCTGTTCGACGTGCTGGCAAAGGACGGCAAAGCACCGGGCGGCTATTGCACCGGGCTGGAGGACTACGGCTACCCCTTCATCTTCTCCAACTTTAACGGCACCTCCGGCGACGTTGACGTGTTGACCCACGAGGCAGGCCACGCCTTTGCCGACTATATAGCCAACAAAACCGTAGACATCCACGCCCTGCGGTGCCCCACCATGGAAGGGGCCGAGACCCACTCCATGAGCATGGAATTCCTCACAGCCCCTTGGCACCATCTGTTCTTTGGCCCCCTCACAGATAAATACGAGCTCTCCCACGCAGAAGACGCCCTGCTGTTCATCCCCTACGGCTGCCTGGTAGACCATTTCCAAGAGGAAATGTACCGCCACCCCGAATACACCCCAGAGGAGCGCAACCAGACATGGCTAAAGCTGGAAAACATGTACCGCCCCTATATCGACTTTGACGGCCTGCCCTTCTACGCCCGGGGCGCGGGGTGGCAGCGGCAGCTGCACATTTACCTGTACCCCTTCTATTATATCGACTACTGCATGGCCCAGGTCATGTCCCTGCAAGTCTTTGCCCTGGCCCTAAAAGACCCCAAAGCAGCCTGGGAAACCTATATGTCCTTTGTACGCATGGGCGGTACCAAAACCTTTGTAGACCTGGCCCACGCGGCCGGCCTGCGTAGCCCCCTGGACGAAGGCTGTGTAAAAGACGTCTGCCAGGCAGCCTTCCAGTGGACAGAAGACCACCTGACCCAGTAAATCCCCCCAAAAAGGATGGGGTCCAGGGGACCGTGTCCCCTGGCAGGGTCAAGGGGCGGAGCCCCTTGTGGGTTCTTAGGGCAAAGCCCTAAGCCGCCGGAGGCCATACGTGCGAAATGAAATGTGCCCGGGCTTAGCCCGGGCACATTTTTCTTTTGTTGAGGGGGCGGGTTAACCTTCCCGCATGCTGGCGAAGCACTCGCTGCAATAAACGGGGCGGTCTTCCCGGGGCTGGAAGGGTACCCGGGCCTCTTTGCCGCAGGAGGCGCATACAGCCGTAAACATTTCGCGGTCGGGGCGGCCTGAGCTTTTGCGGGCGTGGCGGCACTCCTTGCAGCGCTGGGGCTCGTTAACAAAGCCTTTCTCTGCATAGAATTCCTGCTCACCGGCGGTAAACACGAATTCCCTGCCACATTCCTTGCAGGTAAGGGTTTTGTCTTCGTACATGGTCTCATACCTCGCTTTAACGTGATTCTTTTTGCCCGCAACGGAGTTGCACCGTTTTACACTACGACTTGGGCATATATAACAACCTTACACATGCAGGGCCCGCAGCTTGCTGCGCACCCGGTGCAGGGCGTTGTCACAGGATTTCTGGGGCAGGCCCAGTTTGCCCGGCCACTCGCGCCGGGGGCAGCCGCTAAGGTACAGGGCCAGCACCTTGCGCTCTAAAGGGGAAAGGGCGCTTTCCAGCTTTTGGCGGAGCTGGGCCATCCATTCCTGCCACTCCACCGCGGCGCCGGGGTCCGCGTCCCCGCCCGTGATTAGGGCCTCGCCGCTGTCTAAAGAAACCGATTCATTTAAAGTACGGTTGCCGCTGCTGCCATAACGACGCACAGCGCTGGCCATGCGGTTATAAATACACACCCCCGCATAGGTGGCAAAGGAAGCCCCGCCCCCCTCTTCAAAAGAGACCGCCGCCGCGTACAGGCCCAAAAGGCCCTCTTGGGTAAGGTCCTCGACCTCAGGGGCAGCGGCGCCGGAAAACTTGTGGGCCTTAGCCCGCACCAGCCATAAAAACCGGGCGCTTAAGGCGGCAAAGGCCTCCGCGTCCCCCTGCCGCACCTGGGCGGCCAGCTGCGCGCTGCTGTAGCTTTCAAAATCCCCGGACATCCCGACACCTCTACGCAGAGTTTCTTTCTACCTAATAATAGCCGAAAGTGCCCGCCGCGTCAAGAAGTTTTTCCTATAAGTCTGAAAAAATATGATTTTTTGACATGCCCCAAAGCCCGCTTTTTATGGTATAATGTGTTCTAGCGAACACTTGGGAGTATCCCTCTCGCGCGAAGCGCTCGCCCCCTGCTGTGCAGGGGTACCGGGAACTCCGGCGGGGTTTTAGGGTTATAATGTGTTCTGGCGAACACATGGGAGTGTCCCTCCCGCGCGAAGCGCTCGCCCCCTGCTGTGCAGGGGTACCGGGAACTCCGGCGGGGTTTTAGGGTTATAATGTGTTCTGGCGAACACTTGGGAGTATCCCTCTCGCGCGAAGCGCTCGCCCCCTGCTGTGCAGGGGTACCGGGAACTCCGGCGGGGTTTTAGGGTTATAATGTGTTCTGGCGAACACATGGGAGTGTCCCTCTCGCGCGAAGCGCCCGCCCCCTGCTGGCGCAGGGGTACCGGGAACTCCGGGCAGGATTTTTAGGATACAATGGGCTTTAAACAAGAATAAAGGGCTTTCCCCGGCGCAAAAGGCCTGCCTCTTGCCGTGCGGAGGTACGGGAAGCCCCCGCCCACAAAAAGAAAAGGCCGGGGTACCCTGGCAAGGGAAAGGGGAAAAGATTATGGTGGCAAAGACCCACAGCATGGGCCTATATGGGATGAACGCCTTCCCGGTGGAGGTAGAGACAGACCTTTCAGCCGGGCTGCCGGCGTTTGAAATCGTGGGCCTGCCGGACATGGCGGTAAAGGAGTCCCGTGACCGGGTGCGGGCGGCACTGAAAAACTGCGGGTTCGATTTCCCGGTAAGCCGCATCACCATGAACCTGGCCCCGGCGGACAAACGCAAAGAGGGCCCTATGTACGACCTGCCGCTGCTGCTGTCGCTTTTGCAGGCATCCCGGCAGCTTTTGTGCGATTTAAGCGATGCGGTCTTTTTAGGGGAGCTGTCCCTTTCCGGCCAGCTGCGGCGGGTGCGGGGTGTGCTGCCCATGGCGGCTATGGCCAAAGAAGCGGGGTTCAAGCGGCTCTTTGTGCCCGAGGCAAACGCCTTGGAAGGGGCGGTCATACAAGGGCTAGAGGTGTACCCCGTAAGGGACGTGCCCCAGCTGGCGGCCCATTTGCAGGGCGGGACGCAAATCCCTGCCGCTTTGCCGGCAGAGGCAGGGGAGGCGTTTTTGCCCCTGCCCGACTTTGCCGACGTAAAAGGCCAGGCCCTTGCCAAGCGGGCGCTGGAAATCGCCGCCAGCGGCAGCCACAGTGTCCTGCTGCTGGGGGCGCCGGGCTCGGGCAAAAGCATGATGGCCAAGCGCCTGCCCTCCATTTTACCAGACATGACTTTCCAAGAAGCCCTGGAAGCCACCATGATCCACTCCATTGCCGGGCAGCTGGAGGCTGGGGGCTCGCTGCTGCAAAGCCGGCCCTTCCGCTCGCCCCACCATACCATCTCTACGGCGGGGCTTTCCGGGGGCGGCACAGTGCCACGGCCGGGGGAAATCTCCCTTGCCCACAACGGCGTGCTGTTTTTAGATGAATTCCCCGAATTCTCACGGGCCGCCATGGAGGTGCTGCGCCAGCCCATGGAAGACGGGGTGGTGACCATCTCGCGGGTAGGGGGCAACGCCAGCTACCCCTGCCGCTTTATGCTGGTGGCGGCCATGAACCCCTGCCCCTGCGGGTACTTTGGGCACCCCAGCCGGCCATGTACCTGCTCGCCCCGGGCGGTAGACCGGTACCTGGGGCGGATCTCCGGGCCGCTGCTGGACCGGATGGATCTGCACGTAGAAGTGATGCCGGTAGAGTTTGAAGAGCTTTCCTCCCAAGAGGAATGCGAAAGCTCGGCCCAAGTGCGGGCCCGGGTAAACGCGGCGCGCAAAAGGCAGACCGAAAGGTACGAAGGCCTGGGGTTTGCCTGCAACGCCGAGATACCACCTAACCGCCTGCGGCAAGCCTGCCCCACCACCCAAGAGGGGGAACGGCTGCTGCGCCGGGCCTTTGAGAAGTTCGGGTTTTCGGCACGGAGCTATGAACGGGTGCTAAAGGTGGCCAGGACCATTGCGGATTTGGATGGGTGCGAGAAGATCGACGCCAGCCACGCGGCCGAAGCGGTGCAGTACCGGACGTTGGACCGGAAATACTGGCTGAAGGCGTTTTGAGGACGTGCGGCCCCTTGCGGGTCCTTAGGGGTAAGCGTCTGCCATGTGGCAAAACGTATTGCGTAGCAATACGTTTACAAGCTGCGAACCGACCGAGCCGGCAGGCGAGACGTAACCCCTAAGGTCTTGTTATCACAAAGGAAAAATGGAGTTATAAATTCTTTAATCCAAGATACTCATAGCCTACAGCCGCAGCACCTGCACCGACACCTCAACGTTGTAGAGGCAGTCCCCCATAGCCGCAGCCCAGCCGGGGCTTGCGGTGCGCCAATAGGCGGGGTAATGGCGGTAAAGCAGGTTGCCAAAGCCGAAGATGTCGCAGTGGTCCCGCAGGACGGCTTGGGAGAGGGCCGAAGCGGCTTCGTTTTGGAGAAGCTGGGCGGCGGCCTGCTCGATCTGGGGGTAGGCGGAGGGGGGCACCTGGCTTTGGCCGCCAGAAACGGCGCTGATGTCTGCCTGGGCCTGTATGGAGATGGTAAAGGCCGGGCGCCCGTCCTGCACCTGGGCGGTTATCTTGCCTTTGGAGCGGGATAGGGACAGGGTCGCCATGCCAAAGCCCCCGGTGACAACGGCTTCGCCCTTTTCCAGCTGGCCCTTGGCGGCCAGGTACCCCCGGGTCTGCCGGGGGTCCAGGGCGCCTTTAAGCTGGTAGCCGTCAAAGTAGGCGGTAGAGACCACCTCCACCCCTTCCTCCCCAGCCCGCAAGACGGGCAGCACCGGGGAAGAGCCCTCGCGCTTGACGCCGTTTACAAAGTCCAGAATCTCCGCCCCCAGCGCCTTGCCGTTTACCTGCCCGCTGTCCCCCAGCTGCTGCAGCTGGGACATTTTCAAGAGCTTGCCGTCCTCTTCATAGGAGAGGATGTCCTCGGCCTTGCCCTCGGCCATATACATCTGCACAGCGGGGCGGGTGTTGTAGTAGCGGACAAAAAAATCCAAGCACTTATCCAGCCCCTGCCGGGCGCAGCTTTCACCGAACACCACCAAATAGTTGTGGGAGTAAAAAGGCTCGCGGCCCGTAGAAAGGGAAAGGTTTGTCAAGGCTTCCAGCACAGAGCGGCCCTCGCAGCGGAAATATTCCTCCCCCTCGTCCTCTGGGGAGATGGAGGAACGCACCGTGACCAGGAACCCGTCTTCGGCCAGGTCCACCCCAATGCCGTGTATAAGCAGGCGCTCGTAGAGCTCCCGGTAGCCGCAGCCCTGCAAGGGCAGGGCCAGGGCCAAAGCCAGCAGAAAGGCCAGCATTTTTTTGAATTTTCCCATAACGCACCTCCACCAGAGCCAAGCTTTTTCAGGCCCCATCCTCCGGGGCCTTTGTTTTTTTGCGGAAAAGGCCGGAAACCAGCACCAGCAGCGGCAGCAAAAAGCCGGCGGCCACGGTGCATATGCACAGCAGGCGGGTGTCCAGCAGCACCGCCCGCACCGGGGGCAAAAGGGCCGTGCACAGGGCCACCGCCAAAATCAGCAGGGCCGCGGCCCAGGCCCCGCCCCGGGAATCATCGGGGGAGCTTTTCAATGCCGCCAGGCACAGCCGGCAGCCGTACATGTCAAAGGCGAGCTTTACCACCAGGCCCATCATCCACACCCCGGTAAAGACAGCGTCCAGCCGCTGCATAGAGCGCACCTGGGTAATGGCCGCCAGGGCGTAAACAGGGAAATTTTGGGTATAAGCGTAGCGCCCCAGGCATCCCGCCACCAGGAAAAGCAGCAGGCCCACAAAAAGGGCCGTCCCCCCGGCCCAGCAGGCAAAGCCCAGGCCCTTGCGCCCTTTTACCATAGGCAGCAGCATAGCCATGTCCGCAAAGACCGAGGTACGGGCAATAAACAGCAGCACGCCTTCATAGGTCTGGTGAAAGCCATTGTAGAAAAGGGGCTCTAAATTTTCCGCCGAAAAGCGCCAGGCCACAATGCCGAACACCAGGCCGCACCCCAGCAAAAGCAGCACGAATACGCAGGCAGCGCACCGGGCCACGGTCTCAATGCCCCGCAAAGCCCCATAAAGGGCCGCCCCCACCAGGGCCGTTGTTACCAGAGCCGCAGAGAAGGCAGGGTTTATGGTATCCATAAGGAAGAGCTGGAACAGGGCCAGGGAGGTACCGTTTACCACCACAAAGTACAAAAAGTACAAAAGCGGCACGGGCTTGCCCAGGGCGCCCATATCTTCTACCGCGGCCCGGGCCACATCCCACTGGGGCCGCCGCTTCTGCAGGCCCCATATGGGCAGCGCAATCAAGAACCCCAGCCCCATAGCCAGCACATAGGAAACGATGCTTTCCAGCATATTTTCACCCCCTGTGTACCGGCCGTTCAGCGCGATGGTCACCACCACCCGCGACACGAACATACTGATGAAAAACTGCGCCGCGCTGATTTTACGCTTTGCCATAACGCTTTCGCCTCCTATTTTTGCTTCTTCTCCCCCCCAGGGGGGCTTTTTTGAGGAAAAAGTCCCCCTGGACCCCCAAAAACCTTCGCGTTTGCCCTGGGGGGCGCTGCGGGGTGGGGGAGAATTATTTTTCTACGGGGGTTACTGGCCCAGTTCGCGGCTGCCCGGCATGTCCTGGACTACCGCGTCTTTTTGGGCCAGCCTTTGCCAGCCCGCCCGGGTGAAGACATCCCGGAAGACCAGGCGGCCGCTGTAAGGCGCTACCGGTGTCAGCAGGGGCACGCCAAAGCTTTCAGAGCCGCACAGGTTCAGCAGCAGCAGCACCAGCCCCAGCATGACGCCCCACACCCCCAGGAAATTGCCCGCCAGCAGGAAGGCTAAACGCAGAAGGGCCAGGGGCTCGTACAGCCGGGGCACCGCATAGCCTGCTATGGCCGTCAGCGCCACCACCAAAAGGGAGGGCGCGCTTACCAGCCCCGCCGAAACTGCGGTGTCCCCCACCACCAGGCCCCCCACAATGCTAACCGTAGCCGAAAGGGACCGGGGGGCCCGCAGGCCCGCTTCCCGCAAAACTTCATAGAGAAAGTAGAGCAGCAGGGTTTCCGCCATGACAGGGAAGGGGGTCTGGGCCTCGGCCTCGGCGATTTTCAGCAGCAGGCTTTCCGGCAGCAGCTCAGGGTGGTGGGTGGTAATGGCCACATACAGCCCGGGCAGGAAAGCACTGAGGAAAAACGCCAGGTATTTCAGCCAGCGGATGAAGGTGCCGTAAAAGGGGCGTGTCAGGTAGTCGTCCAGGGTTTGGAAGTTCTCTACGAACAGGAAAGGGACCAGCAGCACACTGGGCGTCCCTTCAACTAAGATGGCCACCCGCCCCTCTTCGATCTTGCCGCAGACCACGTCCGGCCGCTCGCTCATGCCCACGCCGGTAAAAATGCCCCCCCGCTCTAAGAAGCTTACCAGGTAGCCCGCCCCCAGGGCGGTTTGCAGGCTGCATTTTTTCAGGCGGCTTTTGACTTTCCTAATCACCTGGGAGGACGCCACGCCCTCCAAATAACAGATAGCCAAAGGCGTATGGCTTTTGCCGCCTACCTGGGCCTTCTCAAATTTTAAGGAGGTGGTCTTCATCCGGCGGCGTATCATGGCCATGTTGCTTTGATAGCTTTCGGTAAAGCCGTCTTTGGCCCCCCGCTGCATGACCTCGTTCTGGGGCTCTTCGGGGCCGCGGCTGTCAAAGCCCTGCACACCAAAGGCCAGCGCGTCCCCGCAGCCGTCCAGCAGCAGGACCGCAAAGCCGCTCATCAATAGCAGCAGGATTTGCTCCATTTGCGTTTCCCGCTTCTGTTCTACCGAGCCCAGCACGTTCTGTTCAATGAATTTCATTTTCATAGGGCCGTCCCCGGGCATGACGGGCGCGCCCATCAAAGGGTTTAAGATGCTCAGGGTGATGGTCTGCTTGCTTACCAGCCCGTCTAAAGCGAAAAGGGCCCCGGCCGTGCCGGAAAGGGTGAGTTCCCGCATCATAAAGTCCATGGAGTTTTTAAACTGGTCCTGCAGGTATTTTTGATTTTCAGCCAGGCTTTGCGATACTTTTTCCATGGTACGGGCCTCCTTGTGTTTTGGCTGCGGCGCGGGGCGGCCTCCGGCGGCCAAGGGCGCTGCCCTTGGAACCCGCCCAAGGGGTATGCCCCCTTGGGAATCCCACGCTTCGCTTTGTTTTGTGGGGTTAGTGTCTGCGGGGCGGGGTAAAATTATACGGGGTGGGCGGCCTATAAATGGCCGGGGGGTTGGTATACTAAGGGGGTATGGGCGATTTTTTTGGAAAGCGGGGTTGTGTTTCATGCTAACTTCTTTGCTGCGCACGTTTGTGATGTATGGGGCGATTTTAATCAGCATACGTCTTATGGGCAAGCGGCAGGTCAGCCAGCTTCAAAATTCCGAGCTGGTGGTCACATTGCTGATTTCTGAGCTGGCGGTTATGCCTATCCAGCAGCACGACGACCCTTTATGGGATGGGTTGATCCCTATGGCGGCGCTGGTTGTGTGCGAAATCGTGGTGTCGCTGCTTATGCTGAAAAGCGGGCCCTTCCGGCAGGCGGTTTGCGGCAAGCCGATTGTGGTCATTGAAAAGGGGCGGGTGCTGCAAGACCAGCTGCGCCGGCTGCGCCTGAGTACCGAGGACCTTTTTGAAGAGCTGCGGCAGAACAACTGCTTTTCTTTAGAGGACGTGGCCTATGCCATCGTGGAGACAAACGGCACCATGAGCGTGCTGAAAAAGGCCCCGCAGGACAGCCTAACACCGAAGCAGGCGGGGGTCAGGGTAGACCCGGCCACGCTGGAGGTGGTGGTGGTAAGCGACGGGCATCTTTCCATGCATTCGTTAGAGCTGGTGGGGAAGAGCCCGGCTTGGGCCCGGGAGCAGGCGAAGTTTGCGGGGCTAAAGCTCTCTGAGGTTTTCATCATGACCGCGCACCCAGGCGGGAAGTGTAAGGTAATAGCCAAAGAACCCCGAAAAACCCCATAGCAGGCAAACGAAACGCGGTCCAGGGGCGTAAACGTTCGTTAGACGAACGTTTGGCCCCTGGCGGGTTCTTGGGGGTGAGCGTCTGCCAGTGGCAGACAAGCCGCGAACCGACCGAGCCGGCAGGCGAGACCCAGAGCCCTAAGTGGGGATTGGGGCAAAGCCCCAAGGTTTTGCCGCAGGCGCGCTCTTTGCGCCGGAGGCTCTACAGGCGTGAGCCGGGGTTTGGGGCGTTAGCCCCAAGGTCTTCCCCATTTCCCCAAAGATTTCAAAACCCGTCATATCCCCCACAGCCCCACCCGACCCCAAAAAAGCTTGACAGCCCGCCGGAAACGTGGTACACTCTTGGTAAAAGCTGGGGGAGTAGTCAGCAGCAATAGCTGTAGCTAATTCAACAATCATGGGTAAACGCGCCCTGGGTTAGCATGAAATGACCAGACCTGTGCTGCCTTTTTAGGTATGCGCAGGTCTGTTTTGTTTTATAAGCCCCCCGGCATGGGGATTTTCCCGGTTCTCGGGGCAAGCTAAAAGGAAGAAAAAGAGAGGGAGATGTGCAATGGAATTTTTATGGGAAGGCCTGCTGTCCATTACCTGGCAGCAGGTGGTGATGTACTTGGTGGGCGCGGTGCTCATCTGGCTGGCCATCAAAAAAGACTACGAACCGGCGCTGCTGCTGCCCATGGGCTTTGGGGCCATCTTGGTAAACCTGCCCCTGTCCGGCGTTTTAAACCAGACCATGCAGGGCGTAGGCGAGACCCACGGCATTATCCAGTGGCTGTTTGAAATCGGCATCGAGGCTTCCGAAGCCTTCCCGCTGCTGCTGTTTATCGGCATTGGGGCCATGATCGACTTTGGCCCCCTGCTTTCCAACCCCAAAATGTTCCTGTTCGGCGCGGCCGCGCAGTTTGGTATTTTCCTTACCATCGTGCTGGCGGCGGCCCTGGGCTTTGATATTCGGGACGCGGCCTCCATCGGCATTATCGGCGCGGCAGACGGCCCCACCTCCATTCTGGTGTCCCAGGTGTTAAAATCCAACTACATCGGGCCCATCGCCGTAGCCGCTTACTCCTATATGGCGCTGGTACCCATTATCCAGCCCATGGCCATTAAAGCCGTTACCACCAAAAAAGAGCGGGCCATCCGCATGGACTACCGCCCCAACGCCGTCAGCAAGACCACCCGCATCCTGTTCCCCATTCTGGTAACCTTCGTGGCAGGGCTGGTAGCCCCGGCCTCGGTGTCCCTGGTAGGCTTCCTCATGTTCGGCAACCTGATACGGGAATGCGGCGTACTCAACCGCTTATCCGAGACAGCCCAAAACGACCTGGCAAACCTGGTCACCCTGCTTCTGGGCATCACCATCTCGTTCTCCATGCGGGCCCAGCAGTTCGTCACCCTGCAGACCTTAATGATCATGGCCCTGGGCCTGTTCGCCTTTATCTTTGATACCATCGGCGGTGTACTCTTCGCCAAGCTCCTAAACCTGTTCTCCAAAACTAAAATCAACCCCATGGTAGGCGCAGCCGGCATCTCAGCTTTCCCCATGTCCGCCCGGGTAGTAGAAAAAATGGGCATCGCCGAAAACAACCAAAACCACCTCTTAATGCACGCCGTAGGCGCCAACGTCTCCGGACAAATCGCCTCCGCCGTAGCCGGCGGCATAGTCCTAGGCTTCTTCATGTAATAAGCGTGACGCTTAACCCGCGACGCGGGGACGCGTGCTGCGCACGCTGGTAGGTGGGGGATTTTCGCTGCGTCACTTCGTGCCGCGCTTACCGTAGCCAGCGCGTGCCGCGCGTGCTTCCGGGGCGGCTTTTGGCAGGCGTTTCGTGTGATTCGTGTGGTTGAGAACTTTAAAAATATAGGAGGCTCCTTTTATGATTCAGCATATTTTGGCAAGCTCTATAGGCGTTATCGGCGGGGCAGACGGGCCCACCGCCGTCTTTGTGACAGAAAACCCGGAATATATGCATAACATCACAGAAGCCCTGGGCATTATGGGCAAGGGGATGCTGGGGATTTTTGTGGTCATCGGCCTCATCGCCCTGATCGTGATGGCCTTGACAAAAGTAGGCAACAAGTAAATTTTTGTGTTCAGCGCCCTCTGCTTCTTTGCAGGGGGCTTTTCTTTTTAGCCTTTGCAAAAGTCTGGTTTACCAAATAATTTATAAAATATACTTGACTTTTAGAAAAAGAAAGTATACAATGAAAACCAGGAGGTGATCGGTTGGGCAAAAACTTAAAGCTAAAAGCCGCCCGGGCCGCCATGGGCCTTACCCAGCAGGGCCTGGCCGACGCCGTAGGCGTCACCCGGCAGACCATTGTGGCCATTGAAAAAGGCGACTATAACCCCACCGTCAAGCTGTGCATCCTGATCTGCCAAACCCTGGGCAAGACCCTGGATGAGCTTTTCTGGCCGGGGCCCCCAAATCAAAAGGAGGGAACATCATGAGGAGAAAATTTTTCGGCTGCCGCAACGACCTGGACGAACGGCAGCTCCTACAGCGGGGGGACGTGTTCCAGCATGGTATTATCCTGTTTTTTGTATTGTTACTGGTAAACGCCTTTTTGAAAGAGGGGGGCATCACCTGGGCCGAGGGCATGTGGGAGAACCTGCTGATTATCTGGGCAGTCATTGCCCTGTGCCTGGGCGAGTACGCCATAAAGGAGATTTACCCCATTGGGGGCGGCATGACAGTCATTTACGTGATGGAAGGGCTGTGCGGGGCATTCCTGCTGGTTGTGGGCATTGTAGAAGCCGCCATGGGAGAGCCCTTTTTCACCGGCCCCCACACCCTGGGCCGTACCGGATGCCAAATCATAGAGGGCGCTTTGATGGTGCTCTTGCTGCTGGTATTCTGCGGCAAAAAGGTGTATAATCACAGAAAGGAGTCCCAAGACGATGAAACCTAAATACAACGCGTTTTTAAACTACTGGCCCTGGCGGCTTCCCATTGGTATCCTAATATGGACGGCCGCACTGGTGCTAAAGCATTTCCAGGTCCTGCCCGACTACTGGGCTGGCTTCACCCTGGGCCTAGGCAGTGTTTTAGCCCTTGTAGGCGCAGGCATGCTGGTTGCCCGCCTCTGCCGCAAAAACGCCCGAAAATGAAAGGAGCGACCCTCTTGCATACCGTGACTTACCCCCGCGAAGTTTTTTACTACGAGACCGACCGCATGGACTGCGTCCACCATTCCAACTATATCCGCTGGTTCGAGGAAGCCCGCATCCACTTTATGCGGGAGATGGGCTTCCCCTACGACCAGCTGGAAGCCTCTGGCGTGCTGAGCCCCGTACTCCATGCCGAAGCCGATTACCGTACCATGTGCCGCTTTGGTGAGCAGGTGCAGATTAAAACCGGCATAGAAAGCTATACCGGCACCCGCATCGCCTTTTCCTACACCATCACCGATAAAGCCACCGGCGCGCTGCGCTGCCAGGGGCAGACCCGCCATTGCTTTTTAGGCCCATCCGGGCGGCCGGTGTCCCTGCGCAAAGCAAACCCCGCCTATGACGCCATCGTGCAGGAGCTCATGCAAGAGTAAGCCCCAAAGATAAGCCCAAGCAGCCCTCTAAAACCCAAAGGGGAGGCAGCGAAACATGCTGCCTCCCCTTGACGCATAAACGGCAAAACCAACAAAGCCCTCACAGAAATCTACCCATACCCCTTACCGCGCATAAGCTTTAACCGGCTGCCCCCAACACCCCACACAACCGCCAATGCACCCCCCGCCGCCAATGGAATAGAATAGGAAGAGCCAACATAAGGAGGTCTTTCTATGCCTATAAAAATTTTCATTGACCAAGGCCACAGCCCAGGGGGCGTCAACGGCGGGGCCGAGGGCAACGGCCTGCGCGAGCAAGACGTGACCTATGAAGTAGGCAACTACCTGCGCCAGCTCCTAGAGGACGATCCCCGTTTTGCCGTGCGGGTCTCCCGCCACACCCCCAACGAAGTGCTGGGCGTAAACACTACCACCAGCCTGCAGGCCCGGGTGCGCATGGCCAACGCCTGGCCGGCGGACTACTTCCTAAGCATCCATTGCAACGCCAACCCCAACCCGGCCATCAACGGCACCGAGGCCTACGTCTACCGGGAAAACTCTCAACCCTATTGGCTGGGCCAGCACATTGTCCTGTCCATAGCCCGCCAGGCCGGCACCCGGGACAACGGTGTGCGCCTAAACCCCTCCCTTTACGTACTGCGCAAAACCACCATGCCCGCCGTCCTCATCGAGCTAGCCTACCTCACCAACGCCGCCGACGCCCAACGCCTGCAAAACGACCCCTGGTCCTTCGCCCAAGGCATCTACTACGGCCTGCTGTCCTACTTCGGCTTCCGGACTCTTTAAAGGCCGTGGGGCCTTGCCCCACCCCCCACCACCCCTTTTGAAAAAAGGGGTGGACCCTAAAACCAATCGCACCCACGTTTAGATGTACCGCGACGCCAAAAGCCCGGTACCCAAACGTGGGTGCGAATCTTAAATCAAAGTGTTTTAAATGTTCTAAAGGGTGAACGTTCTGCAAGCCATAACGCCGCCCCCACCAACCGCGGGCCGCAAACCTCAGCAAATTGCGCGCCTCCCCGCGCGAGAAGCGAAGCGTGGGATTCCAAAGGGGGTGGCCCCCTTTGGCCGCCGGAGGCGACCTTTAGAGGGGCTGGGCCTCAGGCCGGGCCTGTAGGTAGCGGTTGACGTCTTCTTCGGTGGCCATGTCCATGACGGCCTGGGCGGCGGAGCGGGCTGCGGATAGGGACCAGCGGGAAATGGCGCTGCGGACGGAGAGAACCGAAGTCGCGGCTACGCTGAAATCGTTTAGGCCAAAGGCCAGCAGCAGGGGGGTCATTAAGGGGTCGGCGGCGGCTTCGCCGCACATGCCTACGGGGATTTTGTGGGCTTTGGCGCAGTCAATAATATACCGGATCGAACGGAGCACGCAGGGCTGTAGAGGCGAAAACATGCCGGAAA
The DNA here is from genome assembly GCA_009917445.1 of bacterium D16-76. Classification (GTDB taxonomy): domain Bacteria; phylum Bacillota; class Clostridia; order Oscillospirales; family Acutalibacteraceae; genus Acutalibacter. Next base: position 38,478 of record QZEE01000015.1, read on the forward strand.
TCTGGGGGTTGTTGCGGTCGCAGGCCATCATGTAGCCGGTCAGGTCGTTGGTGCCTATGCTGAAAAAATCCGCGTCCCGCGCCAGCAAATCCGCCAGTACCGTGGCCGAGGGGGTCTCTACCATAATGCCCACCGGTATGTTAGGGTTAAAAGCCTCGCCCTGGGCGGTAAGCTCCACCTTAGCCTTTTCCAATAAGGCCCGGCCAGCCCATAGCTCTTCCGGGGTAGAGATCATAGGGAACATCAGCCGTACCTTCCCTATTACACTGGCCCGCAGTATGGCCCGCAGCTGGGTGTATAAAATCTCCGGGTGCTGCAGGCAGTACCGTATGCCCCGCAAGCCCAAAAAAGGGTTTTCCTCCTTGGGCATGTTCAAATAAGGCAGGGCCTTGTCGCCGCCTACATCCAGGGTGCGTATGGTAAGGGGCCGGTCCCCCAAAGCCGCCGCCGCGCGCCGGTAAGCGGCCAGCTGTTCCTCTTCCCCAGGCAGGCGGTCCCGGTCCATAAACAAAAACTCCGTGCGGAACAGCCCTACGCCCTCGCCGTCTTCCTCCAAAGCCTTTTCCGCGTCCTCCGGCTTGCTGATGTTGCAGTAAAGCCCTACCCGCTCGCCGCTGGCTGTCTGGGTAGGCGCGCCCCGCATCTTGTTCAGCTGACGCCTGCGGCGCAAAAACCGCGCCCGCTTCTGCCGGTAAGCTAGTATAACCGCTTCGTCCGGGTCCGGCAGAACCTGCCCCTCGGTGCCGTCCACCACGACATAAGAGCCGGGCTTTAACAGCGTAGTGGACCCCGGCAGGCCCAGCACCGCCGGCACCTGCAAAGCCCTGGCCAGTATGGCCGAGTGGGAAGTCCGCCCGCCAATCTCCGTAACAATGCCCACAATGTTCTTGGGGTTTATCCCCGCCGCCACCGAAGGGGAGATCTCCTTAGCCACCAGCACCGTGCCCTTGGGGGCCTCGCTTACCTCGATCTCCTTTAACCCCAACAGCACGCACAGCAGCGCCGTGCGGATGTCCCGCACGTCCGCCGCCCTCTGGCGTATCACGTCCTCGCCAGAAGCCAAAAACATAGCGATAAACAGCTGGCTCACCTGCTCCAAGGCCGCCTCTGCCCGCTGGCCCTCCCCAATGCGCTTTTCAATCTCCCCGCAGAAATAAGGGTCCGAAAGCATCTGTATATGGGCCGAAATGATCTGGGCCTCCTTGTGCCCAGCCGAATGGCGCAACAGCTCCGCCTGTTTCCGGGTGTTCCGGCAAAAGGTCTCCACCGCCCCGCGGAACCGCACCAGCTCTTCCTGAGGGGGCGCGGGCGGCAGGTCGCTGTATACCAGGCTGTGTTCCTCCAAAAGCATGACCCGGCCCAAGCCGATCCCATCCGATGCCGCTATACCCTGCAGCATATACCCTACCCGCCTTTCCGTTCATCCAATTAGGTTCCAGGAGATTGTATTGCAATTATTATACCGGATTCCCCGCCAATTTGCAACCCGCAAAATCCCTCCCGCGAGACATTTGTTGGGCTTCGCCCAAACCCACCAGGGCTTTGCCCTGGACCCACCACCCTTTAAAAAGGGCGGCCCCAAACTTTGCGTTTTTTACCTGTCGGCCCCTTTTACACCCCTGCCGGAACCGCTTCGGCGCTTACCGCCGGGCCGTCCTCCTGGGCCACGGCCAGCATCAGCTTGATGCGGTTTTCCTGGTTGACTTTGGTGGCGCTGGGGTCGTAGTCAATGGGTACAATGTTGGCCCGGGGGTAAAGGCTCTTCACCTTGCGTATCATGCCCTTGCCCACAATATGGTTAGGCAGGCACCCAAAGGGCTGGGTACACACCACGTTTTCATAGCCGTTCTCAATCAGCTCCATCATTTCCGCCGTAAGCAGCCAGCCTTCGCCCATCTTGCACCCATAGCCAATGACCTGTCCCGCCAGCTTTTTCAAGTGGGCATAAGGCGACGGCGCCGTAAACTGCGGCACCTTTTTTACCGCCGCAATCAAGTCGGCTTCAAACTTGGTAAAGTACCATTTCAGCAGGGTGCACACCTGCTTTTTGGCCTGGCTGCCGCCGTACAGCCGTATGTCCTCCAGGCGGTTGTCCACCTTAAAGATCATAAAGCCCACAATGCCCGGCACCATCACCTCGCAGCCCTGCTGAAAGAGGAAATCCTCCAACCCATTGTTGGCAAGGGGCGAGTATTTCACGTAGATTTCCCCCACCACGCCTACCTTCACCTTAGGCACCCGGCGCTGGGGCACCTGGGCAAAGGAGCGGGCAATGTCGTCAAAGTAAGCGTGTACCTCCCGCTGGGTAAAGGCTTTGTTCTGCTCAAACAGCCCGGTCAGCTTCCCGATCCATTGACGTACCAAGGCGTCGCTGGCCCCAGGCTCTACCTCATAAGGCTTGGTCTGGTTTTTCAGCAGCATCAGCAGGTCGCCGTAGGTCAGGGCGGCGATAGCCCGGCGCAGAAGGGGCAGGGTGATTTTAAACCCGCTGTTAGATTCCAGCCCCGACAGGTTGAGGGAGATGACCGGGATAAACTCCAGGCCGTCCTTGTGCAAAGCCTTGCGCAGCAGGTGTATGTAGTTGGAGGCTCGGCAGCCGCCGCCGGTCTGGGTCATAATCAGGGCGACCTTGTGCAGATCATACTGGCCGCTGTGCAGGGCGTGCATCAGCTGCCCGATGGAGAGGAGGGCTGGATAGCACGTGTCGTTGTGGACGTATTTCAAGCCTTCGTCCACAATTTCCCGGCCGGTGGTGCGCAGCAGTTCAATGTGATAGCCGAAGCTTTCCAGAACATTTTTAATCAGTTCAAAATGGATAGGGGCCATGTTTGGCGTAAGAATGGTGTATTCCTTCTTCATTTCCCGGGTAAATTCAATGCGGGTGTTTTCCATAAAAATCACCTCTAAAATAAAACACAAATCAGTTTTCGGATCAAACCCTTTTTTAAAAGGGGTTGCAGGGTGTGGGACAGAGTCCCACGGCCTGGCCCTTATCAGCCTTGCGAAGCCGCTGGAAGGGTAAAGTGAACGTGCCGGTGGCACGTTCACTTGTAGGGGAACCAGAGTAAGTGTTCCCCTGTGGGGATTTTGCGCAGCAAAAGACCCTGCCGGAAAGAGTTTGAGAGAACCACTCTAGGGGTTCTCTCAAGGCGGCAGCCGCCGCCCAAGCCGCCTTATTCCCCCAGCCCCAGCGCCGCAAAGAGGCTCCTAAGCCGGATGCGTACCGCCCCCAAATTGGTAATCTCATCAATCTTAATCTGGGTATAAATCCGCCCCCCAGCCTCCAATATGGCCCGTACCTCATCGCCGGTAATGGCGTCCACACCGCAGCCAAAGGAAACCAGCTGTACCAGGTTCAAGCGTTTGTCCCCCGAATCCACCACATACTTGGCCGCCGCATACAGGCGGGCATGATAAGTCCATTGGTTGAGCACCCCCGTGAGGAACTTCTCTACCTGGCCGCTAACCGAATCCTCAGTAACAACTACCGCGCCGCACTGGCAAAGCAGGGTGTCAATGCCGTGGTTCACCTCTGGGTCCAAATGATAAGGCCGGCCAGAAAGGACAATCACCGGAAGTTTTTGTTCCTTAGCCAGCCGCAGGAACTCCTGCCCCTTATCCCGGACGCGCTGCATATAAGCGCCATACTCCGCGTAAGCGGCCTTAGCCGCCTGCTTAATCTCCCGCAGGGGTATCTTCGGGAAATACTTCCCCAAAATCCCCTGCATCTTCCCAGGGAAATCCTTTGGCCGGTGTATGCCCACATAGTCATATATAAACTTAACCTGTGAAAGTGCCGTAACATTAGAGTCCAGCACCTCCGGGTAATAAGCCACCACCGGGCAATTATAGTGGTTGTCGCCCTTATGCTCGTCCACGTTGTAGCTCATGCAGGGGTAAAAGATTGCGTCCGGCGCCATCTCCAATAAAGCCTCTATATGCCCGTGCATAAGCTTAGCCGGGTAGCAGACTGTGTCCGAGGGAATGGTGTGCTGGCCCTTAAAATACATCTGCCGGGTAGAAGCCGGGCTTGCCTGCACCCCAAACCCCAAATGGGTAAAGAAGGTGTGCCAGAAGGGGTACAGCTCAAACATATTCAGCCCCATAGGGATGCCGATAACCCCCCGCCCCCCCTTTTGCGGGGTGTAAGACTCCAAAAGCTGCTTTTTATAGTCGTACAGATTGTACTGGGCCGCCGCGCCTTTCTTTTGCAGGGGTTTGCCGCAGCGGTTGCCGGCTATGTACCTGGCGCCGTTGGCAAAGGTGTTAATGGTCAGGCGGCAATGGTTCTGGCAGCCCTGGCAGGTAGAGGCCTTGACCTCATGGGTAAACCCTTCCAGCTCCTGAGGCCCTAATATAGAGCTTCCCTCCCCCCGGGCCTTTTCCTGCGCGTACAGGGCCGCGCCGTAAGCGCCCATGAGCCCCGACACCGAAGGCCGGGTAACATACTGCCCAATCTCCTTTTCAAAGGCCCTGAGGACCGCGTCGTTAAGGAAGGTACCCCCCTGCACCACAATGTGCCTGCCCAGGCTCTTGGCGTCGGTCACCCGAATCACTTTATAAAGGGCGTTTTTCACCACGCTTACCGAAAGCCCGGCGGAAATATTCTCCATGCTGGCCCCATCCTTCTGGGCCTGCTTTACAGAGGAATTCATAAACACCGTGCAGCGGGAGCCCAAGTCCACCGGGTTCTCCGCAAAAAGGCCGCACTTGGCAAAATCGGCCATGCCATAGCCTAACGCCCCGGCAAAGGTCTGCAAAAAGGAGCCGCAGCCAGAGGAGCAGGCTTCGTTTAAAAAGATGTTGTCAATGGCGCCATTCTTAATCTTAAAGCACTTAATATCCTGCCCGCCAATGTCGATGATAAAATCCACCTGGGGGTCAAACTTCCGCGCGGCGGTAAAGTGGGCAATAGTCTCCACCACGCCCATGTCCAGGGAGAACGCGTTCTTAATAATCTCTTCGCCGTACCCCGTAGAAGCCGCGGCCTTTACCCGGATGTGGGGGAAGCGCTTATATAAATCCCGCAAAAATTCCCGCACCAAAGGCACCGGGTTCCCCGCGTTGGGCAAATAGCGGGAGAAAATAATCTCCTGCCCCGCGTTCATAGCCACCGCCTTTACCGTGGTAGACCCAGCGTCAATCCCCACAAAGGCCACGCCGTCCTCGGGCAAAGGGGCCTCTGTGCCCACCCGGTCTTTTTCATGGCGGCGCAAAAATTCTTCGTATTCCTCCTGGTCGTGGAAAAGGGCCATGCCGCTCTGGTACCGGCGGCCAGAGCTGTAATGCCGCACCTTCCCCGTAAGCTCTTCCAAGTCGAATTCCTTTATCTGGGGGGAAAGGGCCGCCCCAGCCGCTACATAATACAAAGAGTTTTCCGGGCAGACGCCCCGCACCCCCAAAATCCGGTCAAAGGCCTCCCGCAGCCCCGCCAGGAACGTAAGGGGCCCGCCCAGGTACACCACGTCCCCCTCAATCTCCCGGCCCTGTGCCAGCCCGGCAATGGTCTGGTTCACCACCGCGTCCAAAATACTCTGGGCAATGTCCTCCTTCTGGGCCCCCTGGTTCAAAAGGGCCTGTATGTCCGACTTGGCAAACACCCCGCACCGGGAAGCAATGCTGTACGTCCGCCCGCTTTCACGGGCCAAAGAGTCCAGCTCCCCAGGGGTAAGCCCCAGCAGGGTAGCCATCTGGTCAATAAAGGCCCCGGTGCCCCCGGCGCAGGAGCCATTCATGCGCACCTCCATAGCCCCGGAAAGGAATAAAATCTTAGCGTCCTCGCCGCCCAGCTCAATCACCACGTCAGCGCCGGGCCGGTACTTTTTCACTGCGGTGCGGGTGGCGTACACCTCCTGCACAAAGGGGATGCCCAAATCTTCCGCCAGGCCCATCCCGGCCGAGCCGGAAATACACAGCCCAGCCCTGGCGGCCTCCGGGAACCTTTCCCGTATCCGGTCCAGCATGCCCGAGGCCTTTTCCGGCACCTGGGAAAAGTGCCGCTCATATTCCTGGAAGACCGGCGCGCCGTCTTCCCCGTATACCAGGCATTTCAGGGTCGTAGACCCCACGTCCAATCCGATCCTCATATTTCTCCTTTCCCAACCTGGGCACAGTGCCCCAACCCACTTCCCGGGTGCCCTGCCCCGGTTTCCTATTAACCTATTTGATGTTCAGTATAGCATTTTTCAGCAAAAAAATCAATATTTGCCCCCCTAACAATCCTTACCAAAAGATACTTCCCATCCCGCACAATTATGTGCCAAAAAAAGCGGGGGCCGCTACCATTATAGCGGCCCAATACCTCACCTGTCAATGTATATCGCTGTACAAAACACTTACAGATTCCTTACATCCCGCCACCCCAACAAACAAAAAAAGGCCCCAGGGGGCCGCACCTCCCCAGGGCCTTTCCTTTCTAACGCAGATATAAACGCCTACCGTACCACACAGCCCACAAAAGCCTTACCCAATGGGCTCAAAATCCGCCGCGCCGTGCTTGCACAGGGGGCATACGTAATCCTCGGGCAGCTCGTCGCCCTCATACACATAGCCGCACACCTTGCACACAAAGCCCTTTTTCCCTTCCAGCTGGGGCCTGGGCTTCACGTAATTCTGGTAGTAGGTGTAGGTCATGGTCTCATTGCTGTTGATAACCCGGGCCTCGGTAACGCTGCAAATAAACATCCCGTGGGTATCCAGGTCCACATACTGTTCCACCTTCAAAGACATAAAGGAGTTAATAAACCGGGACAGGAACACCAGCCCGTTATCCGACCGCAGCACCTCTTCCCCGGCAAACTTGTCGGCCGTGCGGCCGCTTTGGAAGCCAAAGTTCTCAAAGACCGAGAAAGGCGCGTCCTGGCTCAGGCAGTTGATGTTCATCTTGCCGGTCTGCTGGATGACATGGTGGGAGTAGTTCTCCTTGTTGATAGTCACCGCAATGCGGTTGGGGGTGTTGGTCACCTGGGTAACGGTGTTCACAATCAGCCCGTTGTCCTTCTTGCCGTCGTTGCTGGTGATCACATACAAACCATAGCCAATGTTAAAGAGGGCCGTCATGTCGTGCTTGTCCGCGGTGTCGTCCTGCTGGGCCAGATAATCCCGGCACAGCTCCCGGGCCAGCTCCTCCAGCTTCTCGCTGCTTTCAGCGTTCAAAGCCGAGCGGATGGTGACCGTAGGCCCAGCTATGGTGATCTTCCGGCTCTTCTCCAGCATGCCCTTCATGACCTTGGCCGCCATGGGGGCCCAGGTGCCGTTCTCAATAAAAGCCACCGTGCGGTTCTGATAATTCCGCTCAGTAAGGTGGTGCAGGAATGTGCGCATATAGGGGAAAATCTCCGCGTTATAGGTGGTGGTAGCCAGCACCAGCTTGTTATAGCGGAAAGCATCCTCTACCGCCTCGGCCATGTCGCAGCGGGCCAGGTCAAACAAAGACACCTTCGGGCAGCCCATCTGCCGCAGCTTTTCCGCAAACTGTTCCACAGCCCGGCGGGTGTTGCCGTACACCGAAGTATAGGCAATGACAATGCCCTCGCTCTCCGGGGTATAAGAGGACCACAAATCATACAAATGCAGGTAGTGCCCCAGGTTCTCCTTCAGCACCGGCCCATGCAGGGGGCATATGACCTGGATATCCAGCCCCGCCGCCTTTTTCAGCAAAGCCTGCACCTGGGCGCCATACTTGCCCACAATGCCGATAAAGTACCGCCTGGCCTCGCAGTCCCAGGGCTCTTCCACGTCCAACGCCCCAAACTTGCCAAAGCCGTCGGCCGAAAACAGCACCTTGTCCGTGCTGTCATAAGTCACCAGAACCTCCGGCCAGTGCACCATAGGGGCGGCCACAAAGGTAAAGGTGTGCCTGCCGGTAACCAGGGTGTCGCCCTCGGCCACCACCATCTGCCTCTCGGCAAAGTCGGTGCCAAAGAACTGCCCCATCATGGCAAAGGCCTTTGCGCTGGAAACAATGGTGGTCTCCTTATACATCTGCATAAAGCTGTGTATGCTGGCCGAGTGGTCGGGCTCCATGTGCTGCACGATCAAATAATCCGGCTGGCGGCCGTCCAAAACATTTTGGAGGTTGTCCAGCCACTGGTGGGTAAAACGGGCGTCCACTGTGTCAAATACAGCAGTCTTGTCGTCCATCACCACATAAGAGTTATACGCCATGCCGTTTGGCACCACATACTGGCCTTCAAACAGGTCTACCTGGTGGTCGTTCACGCCTACATACCGGATGTCTTTTGTAATTTCCATAGCCATGCTCCTTTTTTATATTCAGCCGCCCAGCCGGGCAGGCCGGCATTTACACATACACACTAGTATAGCACATTTTTTCCCAATTGCATAGGCCTTTCCCGCCATTTTGCCAAATTCCCGTCCCCGCCCGCCAGACTGGCCGGCCCCGCCCAGCTCCGGCCACACCCCTTGCCGCCTTCGCAACTTTATTTGTGAATTTTTACAAAAGGGCTTGACTTTCCCCGCAAATTCCGTTCTAATTAGGGTACTACAAACATAAGCGGGGTCAATCACCATGAAAACTCTCTGGAGGCATTATAAAGGCAGCTATTTCTGCTACATACTCACCTTCTTCTTTTACTTTATGGCCATGGCGCTTTTCAGCTCGGTGCTGTCCGTATACCTGACAGACATTGGCAAAAGCGCCGCGGAAATGTCCTTCATCATTTCCGCCTCAGGCCTTTTCTCCTTTGCCATGGTTCCAGCCGTGGGCTATCTCAACGACCTGACCCGCAGGCCCCGCCTTATCAGCGGCCTGCTGCTTTTAGGGGTGGGCCTGCTGGGGCTGGTGTTCGCCCTGTGCCGCGGCATCTGGGCGCTTTTCCTCCTGGACGGCCTTATTATGTCCTTTATCAACAGCATCATGCCCATCAGCGAGCGCATGGCCGGCCAAAGCAAATACCGCTACGGCGTCCTGCGGGTATGGGGCACCCTGGGCTATGCCGTAGGCGCCCAGTGCGCGGGCCTGGCCGTGCAGTATTTCCCGCCCATGGCGCTGTTTGCCGGGCTGCTTATTTCCTGTGCCCTTACGGTGCTGGGCTTTGCGGGCACCGAGGAAAAGGACCCCCCAGCCCCCAGCCAAAGCCCCCGCCCCCAAAAGCCCCCCCTGTCCTCCTTGGTGCAAAACCGGCATTTCCTGTTGTACGTGCTGGCGGCCTGCCTTTTTGCCGGCTGCTCCGGCGTCAATATGAACCTGGCCCCCATCCTCCTGGGCCGGCTGGGGGTGGCCACAGGCATGGTAGGCACCGTGCTCTTTTTCAGTACCCTTATCGAAATCCCCCTTATCCTTTTTTCCCACAAATACATGGATAAATTCTCCGGCAAAGCCCTCATGCTCACCAGCTTTGCCATCATCACCGTGCAGTTCCTGTTCTACGGGATCTCCACCTCCCCCACCGTAGTGGTTGCGGTCATGGTGCTGCTCAAGGCCGTCGCCTCCACCCTTTTCCAAATGATCACCCTGAAAATGGTGCGCAACCTGCTGCCCTCCGCCCTCACCACCACGGGCCTCTCGGTTATCAATTCCCTAAACAGCGTCTCCACCATCCTGCTGCAAAACGCCGGGGGCCTTGTCACCGACCGCTTCGGCATCCAGATCCTGTACCTGTGCCTGGCCGTACTCACCGGCCTGGGCATGCTGCTGGCCCTGGGCCTGCCCGCCGGCAACCGGGAAAAGGTCTTCTCGTAAATTTTAGGATCAAACCCTTTTTTAAAAGGGTTTGTGGGGTGTGGGGCAAGGCCCCACGGCCTGCCCCCTAGACATCCCCAACCCATTGGTGTATACTAGGGTAAAAAGGAGAGATCCCCATGCTGCGCTGCGTCCTCTTTGACATCGACAACACCCTCCTGCTCAAAAAGCCCACCATCCCGGAAAAGGTCTTCCAGCTGGCCGCCCCGGGCCACCCCTCCCTGCAAATGGACGACGTAGAAAAAGCCTATGCCGCCAGCGAGCTGTGGCAGGGCGCGCAGATACAGAAGGAGAACGAGACCGGCGTGCGCATGCCCGACGAAGAATACCTGGCAAACGTGGCCGCCGTTTACCAGGAGGCCTTGGGCCTGGATGGGGAGGCCTGCCGGGCCCTTACGGAGCTTTTCAGCCGCAGCTGCAAAAAAGCTTACCAGCTTATGCCTGGCGCCAAAGGCCTTTTGTCCCAGCTGAAAGAAAAGGGCCTGCCCTTGGGCATCGTCAGCAACAACCACACCGGCATACGCCAGGCGCTGGAGGAAATGGGCATCGCCAGCTTTTTCAGCTGCGTGGTCCTTTCAGAAGAAGCGGGCCTCTATAAGCCAGACCCCCAAATCCTGCGGCTGGCCTGCCAAAACCTGGGCGTCCCCTGCGAAGAGGCCCTATACGTGGGCGACCACCCCTTTGACGTGCTCTGCGCCCATTCAGCCGGCATGAAAGCCATCTGGCTGCCCGCCAACCGCTTTATGGCCGTGCCCGACTTTATAGGCCCGCCAGACTACACCATCCACACCCTGCCCGAAGCCGCGGCCATCCTGCTGCCCCTGGCCGGCGCGCAATAGCTGAAACGGAAGGAGCAAACCTATGGAAAAGCAATTCCCCCGCACCCAGGTAGAGGGCGTCTCCCTCTCCCGCATGCTCATCGGCACCAACTGGCTCTTAGGCTGGAGCCACACCAGCCCCTCAGCCGACGAAATGATCAAACGCCGCTACGACAGCGCCCAGGCCTTCAAGCCGGTTTTAGAGGCCTTTTTGCGCCACGGGGTCGATACCATCATGGCCCCCTTTGCCCTGTCGCCTGAGCTTACCCAGGCCGTCAAAGAGACCGAACAGCACCTGGGCCGGGAGATCATTATGGTAGAGACCCCACACCTGAACGTAGAAGACACCCCCCAGGCCCGCCGGGAAGCGGAGCGCCTGGTAAAAGCGGCCGCCAAGCGCGGGGCCAGACTGTGCCTCATCCACCAGTGCAAAACCGACGCCCTGATCGACCGGAACCTCCGCCAGATCCCCCGCCTGGACGACTACACCAAAATGATCCGGGACGCCGGCATGGTCCCCGGCCTCTCTACCCACGTGCCCGAGGCCGTCACCTATTCCGACGAAAACGGCTACGATGTGCAGACCTATATCCAAATCTTCAACTGCATGGGCTTCCTCATGCCCATTGAGATTGAGACCGTAGCCTCCACCATCCACCATGCCCAAAAGCCCGTCATCACCATCAAAGCCATGGCCGCCGGTCGCTGTTCCCCCTACGTAGGCCTAACCTTCTCCTGGAACGCCATCCGTCCCCAGGACATGGTCACCGTAGGTGCCTTCTCCCCCCAGGAAGCCGAGGAAGACATCGGCATCTCCCTGGCCGCCCTAGAGCACCGCTTCCCCCACCTGGGCTAACCCATCCCAAGGAGCCTCCGGCGGCTTAGGGGTTTTACCCCTAAGGACCCCGAAGCAACGCTAACGCGAAGCGTTTGCGTTTGCCCACACTTTGAAGAAGGTGATCCATTCGTTTCACGAATGGACGAAACTTTTACCTTGCCCACACAAAGAAAAGACCATCCCCGGCCAGGTGCCCCGCCGGGAGTGGTCTTGTTTTTGTGTATAGGGCCAAAGGGTGGCAGGCCCTTTTTACCAAAAGAGCTCCCAGGCCCCCGGGCACACCTGGGCCTCCACCCGTTCCCCCCCGGCGCAGTATTCGCCGTCCAGGGACCAGGGCATAGGCTCCTTGCAGGTAAACACCGCCCCCCGGGTATGGGTAAAGGTGATCAGCTCTTCATCCGGCTTGCCGCTCATAAGCGCCAGCAGAATCCGGTTAAGCTCGTGCAGGCTTTTGGGCCGCTTCACCAAACTCAATTCAAAAAGCCCGTCCTGGGGGCCTACCTTTTCCGGGTCCAGCTTAATAACGCCCCCCAGGGAAGTAGAGTTGCTCACCCCGCCATACAGGTATTCCCCCTCATAGACCCCGCCCTCCGCGGTCTCCACGCGGGCCTCATAGGCCTGCAAAGCCGGCAGCTCCTTAATGCCCTCGATCACATAAGCCAAATGCCCCAAAGAGTTTTTCAAGCTCTGGGTGGTGTTGTAAGAAGACTGGGTAAAGGCCCCAAAGGACGCCACATACAAAAAGCTGCGCCCGTTCATCTGCCCCAGATCCAGGGCCCTGGGCTTCCCCATGGCAATAAAGGACGCCGCCTTTACCGGCTCCTTGGGGATGCCCAAAAAGGTGGCAAAGTCGTTGGTAGTCCCCGCCGGTATATACCCCAGGGGGCGCAGGGCCCCTTCCCGCCGCAGCAGGTCCACCGTGTCGCTCAGGGTGCCGTCCCCGCCGCAGACCACCAGGCGTTCCGGCCTCTTCTCCATGGCCAGCCGCACCGCCTGTTCTCCCTGCTCCTTCGAAGCCGTCTCCACGACCTCCACGTCGCCGCCCCCGGCCGCAAACACCTCCCGTACCGGCCCTATCTCCCGCAAAATCCCTTGCTTCCCCGCGTTGGCATTTACCAGCAGCATGGTTTTCATCACAACGTGCCCTCCCTTAAGACGCCTGCGCGCCCTCGAATTGGCTCCTGTACAGCTCCGCGTAGAAGCCGTTTTGGGCCATTAACTGGTCATGGGTGCCCTGCTCCACAATGTCCCCGTCCTTCATGCACAAAATCAAGTCCGCGTTGCGGATGGTGGAAAGCCGGTGGGCAATCACAAAGCTGGTGCGCCCCTCCATCAAGTTATCCATAGCCCGCTGCAATAAGACCTCCGTGCGGGTGTCTACCGAGCTGGTGGCCTCGTCCAGAATCATCACCCGGGGGTCCGCTAAAATAGCCCGGGCAATGGTCAAAAGCTGCCTCTGCCCCTGGGACACCCCTTCGCCGTCCTCGCTGAGCACCATCTGGTACCCCCCTGGCAGGGTGCGGATAAAGTGGTCGGCCTGGGCGGCCTTAGCCGCTTCCACCACCTCTTCGTCCGTAGCCCCCAGCCGCCCATAGCGGATGTTCTCCATGATCGTAGCGTTATACAGCCACGCGTCCTGCAATACCATGCCGAATTCCGTGCGCAGGTCCTCCCGGGTAAAGTCTGTCACCGGGTGGCCGTCCAGGGTGATCTCCCCGCCGTCCAAATCGTAAAACCGCATCAAAAGCTTCACCAGCGTCGTCTTCCCCGCGCCGGTAGGCCCCACAATGGCCACCTTCTGCCCGGCCTTTACCACCGCTGAAAAATCCTTGATTACCGGCTCCTGGGGCCCGTTATAGCCAAAGCGCACATGGGAGAAGGCAATCGCCCCCTCAATGTCCTCTTGGGCTAGGATAGCCCGGGCCTCGCCGGGGTATTCCTCTTCCCCGCCCAAAAACGCGAAGATGCGCTCCGCCGCCGCCACTGTCATTTGCAGCTGGCTGGAGATATTGGCCAGCTGCGTCACCGGCTGGGTAAAGCTGCGCACATACTGGATAAACGCCTGTATCCCGCCAATGGTCATGCTGCCCCCGGCGGCCATAGCCGCGCCGGCCACGCACACCGCTACATAGCCCAGGTTCCCCACAAAGCCCATCACCGGCTGCATCAGCCCAGAAAGGAAATTTGCCTTCCACCCGGCCTCATACAGCTTCTCATTCTCCTTGTCAAAGTCCGCCGTAGCCTGCTGTTCCCGCCCAAAGGCTTTCAGCACCAGGTGCCCGCCGTACATTTCCTCCACCTGGCCGTTTACCTGGCCCAAATACTCCTGCTGCCCCCTAAAATGCCGCTGGGACACCTTCACAATGCCCAGCACCAGCCCTAGGGACACCGGCAGCATAGCCAGCACCACCAGGGTCAGCTGCCAGCTTATGGTGAGCATAAGCACCAGCACCCCCACCATGGTGCACACCGAGGTGATCACCTGGGTAATGCTCTGGGACAGGGAATTGGACAAGGCGTCCACATCGTTTGTCATGCGGGACAGCACCTCGCCCTGGGTGGTCTTGTGGAAATAGGAAAGGGGCAGGCAGTTGATCTTATGGGTGATAGCGCCCCGCAGGTTATAGTACACCTGGGTCGATACCCCCGCCATAATATGCCCCTGCAGGTACGAGAACCCGGCGCTCACCAGGTACAGCCCGCCCAAAGCCAGCAGCACCTTCCCAATATAGCCAAAGTCGATCCCCTCCCCGGCCCCGGTAATGGTGCGCATAAGCCCCGCCGCCAGTTCATCCGTAGCCAGGGCCAGCACCTTCGGCCCCAAAATAGAGAACACCGTAGAAACCGCCGCAAAAAGCATAACCAGCACCAGCAGCCCCCGGAAAGGCTTCAAATACCGCAGCAGCTCCCGGCCGCTGCGCTTAAAGTTTTCCGCCTTCTCCCCCCCGGCGCCCATAGGCCCAGGCCCAGGATGGGGGCCGTGGGGCCGCATAGGGGCGGGCCTGTTCTTCTCCCTCTCGCTCATGCCAATTCCTCCTTCCGCAGCTGGCTTTCCGCAATTTCCCGGTAAGCCGGGCAGCTTTCCAACAGCTCCCTGTGGGTGCCCTTGCCCACCAGCCTGCCGCCGTCCAGCACCAAAATCTGCTGGGCGTGCATAATGGTGCTTACCCGCTGGGCCACCACCAGCACCGCGGCCTCCGCCGTATAACTTTGCAGGGCCCCCCGCACCGCCGCCTCGGTCTTAAAGTCCAGCGCCGAAAAGCTGTCGTCAAAAATATACACCGGGGCCCGCCGTACCAAGGCCCGGGCCATAGAAAGCCTCTGCCTCTGCCCGCCGGAGACATTGGCGCCCCCCTGGGACACATAGGCGCCCAGGCCCTTTTCCATCTCTTCCACAAAGCCCCTGGCCTGGGCCGTATCCAGGGCCTCCAGCAATTCGCCCTCTTCCGCGCCCTCCTTGCCATAGCGCAGGTTCTCCTGTACCGTCCCCGAGAACAGCAGCGCCTTTTGGGGCACATAGCCAATGGCCGCCCGCAAATCCTCCTGCTTATACTGGCGTATATCCGTGCCGTCCAGGGTGATTTCCCCACCCGTCACGTCATAAAACCGGGGTATCAGGTTCACCAGGGTAGACTTCCCCGCCCCCGTAGCGCCAATAATCGCCGTGGTCTCCCCAGGCCTGGCCGTAAAGCTGATGTGTTCCAGTACGTCGCTTTCCGCGTCGTGGTAGCGGAAGCTCACATCCTTAAACTCCACCACGCCCTTTATGCCCTCAGCCGGTTTCGCCGGCCCCTGGGGGTCCCGCACCTGGGGCTCCATGTCCAGCACTTCCCCTATGCGCGCCGCCGACACACTGGCCCTGGGCAGCATCACAAACATCATGGCAATCATCAAGAAGGACATAATAATCTGCATAGCATACTGGATAAACGCCATCATATCGCCAATCTGCAAAGTAGAGGCCGCAATGGCATGGCCGCCCACCCACATAATCACCAAAGAGCTCACGTTCATCACCAGCATCATCGCCGGCATCATCCCGGCCATCACCCGCTGCACAAAGCGGTTGGTGTGGGTAAACTCCTGGTTGGCCTCCCGGAAGCGCTCTTCCTCAAACAGCTGGTTGCCAAAAGCCCGCACCACCATCATGCCTGAAAGGTGTTCCCGGCTAATGCGGTTCAGCTTATCCATCATGCCCTGCAAAGCCTTAAACTTCGGCAGCGCCACCGCCATGACCACCATCACCAGCCCCAGCATCACCGCCACGGCCGCCGCCACAATCCAGCTCATGGAAACGCTCTTTTCCACTGCCAAAATAACGCCCCCTATGCCCATAATCGGGGCATAGCACACCAGGCGCAGGCCCATCATCACCAGCATGCCCACCTGCTGCACGTCGTTGGTGGTGCGGGTGATCAGCGACGCAATCGAGACCTTGTCGAACTCCGGCCCGCCCATGCCCATCACCTTTGCAAACAGGTCATGCCGCAGGTTGCGGGCCACAGCCGTAGCCGCCCGGGACGAAAAGAACCCCACCAGCACCGCCGCCAAAGCCCCCAGCAGGGCTACGCCCAGCATCTGCAGGCCCTTGTCCCAAATATACGAAGACTGCATAGGGGCCGTGTCCACCCCCAGCTCTGTGTAAAAAAGCTTTTTCAGGCTGACCCCCACCTGGCCCGCCATCATGTCCGCCCCATCTGCGGCGGCAGCTATGGCATGGCCCAGGCTTTCCTCCGGCGCAAAGGCCAAAAGGGGCAGCAGCTGGTACAGCCGTTCCGCCGGCATATTCCCCAGCCCCCCGGCGTCTGTCAAATCAAACCCGCCATCCGGCTGCCCGTCATCCAGTCCAGCGCCGTCCTCCCCAAAGAACTCCGGCTTTTCCTCGTCCAGCAAAGCGTCGTCCATCGGGGGCTCCGACGCCCCCTCCCCCTCAGGGCCCATCCCGCTTTCCACGCCGCCAGGGTCCGGCGCCGTAAAGCCCCCGTCCATTTCCGGCAGGGCAGGGTTTTCAATCCCCCCCGGGGGCTCAATGGCCCCCACAGCGGCCATGCCCCCCATAACCGGCTCGTTTTCCCATACCAGGTCCGCCCCCTGGGGGCCATCGCTTTCCCGTCCCTCCGGCAGCATCCGCAGGTCAGAGGAGCTGGACGTCCGGGGCGGCTGTGGCGCCAGCTGCAGGTTGGGGTCTGTAGCCACCGTGGGGTTTTTCTTCTGCTCTTCCAGGTACAGCTGCAGATTGGGGTCCGTCACCACGCCGCCGGATTCCCCAGCCGCGCTGTCCCCAGCCCCTGCCTTTTCCCCGCCCAAAATGGGTATGTCAAAAATATTGGGCAGACCGCCGGGCGCATCCGCCGGGCCTTCCCCGTCCGGCCCCGGCGCAGGGGCCACAGTGCCCCCGCTGCTGCCCGGCCCAACAGCCGCGCCGCCCTGGCCCGCCGCCTTCAAGGCCAGCTCCGCCAGTTCCCCGCTGGCGGCGGCCTCCTGCATATACAGCAAAAAGCCATAAGCCGCCTGGCCGTATACCCGGTCCAGTTCCAGCCTGGCCTCTTCCTCCAAGCCCTCCCGCAGCACGCACACCGCCTCTTTCCGGGCCAAAGGGTAATCCTTAGAAATCCGCTGGGCCTCGCTGCTTTCCGGCTCTATGGTGTAATAGCCCCCTTCCAGCAGGGCCTTATCCTCCCCGCCGCAAAAAAACAGCAAAAGCTGCAGGGCCTTCCGGCTCATAGCCTCCGGCGCCCCGGCCTCCAGGCCCCCCTGCTGGATGCCCGTGTTCACCAGGCCGCTCATCAGGTTTGGCAGGGCCAGTTCGCTCATGGCCTGCCCAAACAACAGCAGGATGCACAAGAGAACCGACGCCCAGAAGGGTTTCAAATATCGTGCGGTCAGCTTCAAAGTGCTGCCCCCTTTCCATAATTCTATGGCCGCCCCAGGCAGCGCCCCACAAAGGGCTCCCGTCCCAACAGCCCAGGCAGCGCCAATCCCCAGCGCCCGCCCTTGCCATTGGGCCCGGCTTCCCAGCCCCCGTTTCAGCCCGCCCCGGCGCGGCCAGCCATCCGGTTTGATTTTATGTAAACCGTCTATATCCAGCCGTCAATGTGCCTGATTATAGCACGCCCCCCTTCCCAGCGTCAAGCCAAGGGGGCAAATGTTCAAGAAGGCTTAACACTCTATTCACAAGCGCGGCGGGCTTTACCCGCCCATCCCCGGCCAAAGCCCCAGCTCCCCCAGCCTTGCCCACAGGGGCCCGGTTATCCAGGGGTACGTGGTGTCCTCTGGCGGCGCGTCAAAAAGCCGCACCTCCGCCATCTCGCTTTCCGGCAAAGGGCCCAGCCCCGTAATCTCCGCCAGAAAAACCGCTCCATTAGCCCCCGGGTCCCGTTCATCGTCCGCGGCCCAATACCCGCACACCGGCGTAAGCGTAAACCCGGTTGCCCCAGACTCTTCCCACAGCTCACGCCCAGCCGCCTGCGCCGGCGTCTCCCCTGGCTCCACGTGCCCTCCCTGGGTCTCCCAGGTGCGCCGTTCCTTATGGCGGCTCAAAAGCAGCCGCCCCTGATACCGGGAAAAAACCACCACATATTTATAATCCTCCGTTTCCTCCACAGCAAAGGACCTGCACAGCATAAAACCATCCCCTTACATCCCTTTTGATTTTTCCCAGCAAACCTTCATCGCATCCATCAAGCTGCCCCGGAACCCTGTTTTTTCCAGCATTTTCACCGCCTCAATGGTAGTGCCCCCCGGCGAGCAGACCATGTCTTTCAGCTGCGCCGGGTGCAGGCCCGATTCCAAAACCATCCTGGCGCTGCCCAGCACCGCCTGGGCCGCAAAGGTAAAAGCCTGTTGCCGGGCCATGCCAAAGGAGACCGCCGCGTCCGCCATAGCCTCCACCATTACAAATACATAGGCCGGCGAGCTGCCGCTGACCGCCACCACCGCGTCCATCAGGCCCTCCGGCACCACCTGGGCCTTTCCGGTGCTTTCCAGCAGCCTCTGGGCCAGCTCTTGCTGCTGAGGGGATACCCCCTCCCCAAAGCACAGGGCGGCCATGCCTTCCCCCACCATAGCCGGGGTGTTGGGCATAGCCCTCACTAGGTGCACCGGCTTCTGGAAACGTTCCCGCAGCCAAGCCAAGGTCTTGCCCGGCGCAATAGAAAGGATAAGCTGCCCGGCCCGGCACACGTCCCGCACCTGGGCAATGACCCCCTCATACACCTGGGGCTTGACCGCCAGCAGCAGCACATCGCACCAGGCGCAGACCGCCCGCCCATCCTCCAGGCCCTTCACGCCAAACCCTTCCTCAAACCCCTTCACAGCCCCAGGCAAAACATCCGTCACCCGCACATCCTCCGGCCCGCAGCCCCCCTGCTCCAATATACCCGCCAGCATAGCCCCAGCCATGTTGCCGCACCCAATTATACCCAGCTTCATCGCAAAAACCTCCATCCAAAATTTCGAACAAACCATACAATTAGATTATACCACTTTACGCCCGCCCGTCAACCCCATCCCCCGCCCGTTTTGGCCTCCGGCGGTTTAGGGGCTTTGCCCCTAAAAACCCCACCACCTTTGAAAAGGTGGACGAAACTTTTGCGTTATCGATTTTGAAGAATAAAATGCACGTGCATTTGCCCAAAAACGCCCACGCATAATTTTCCCCAGCCCAGAAAAAATAAAAAGAAAACGCAAAGGAGCGAACCCATATGCCGCAAAAAAGGAAAATCCACTACCACGAGCACGACCCCCTGCCCGAAGGCAAATTCCCCAACATTTCCGGTGTAGCCTCTGCCAACGAGTGCACAGGCCTTATGTACAAGACCCCCGCCGACCGCCAGGAGCTCCACGCCTACCGGGATCTTTTCAGCATGGAGATCCCCCAGGACGCCCCAGGGGAATCCCCCCAGCGCCCCCGCCCCTGAACCCAGGGCCCGCCTTTCTGGGCGGGCCCTACGGTTTTTTTATCCGGGCGGCCTAATGTTTACAGTGTGTTCAACAACTTTTCCAGGGAATACGCTACAATAAAAGCCTAAGGGGGGGTGGAAATGTTTGGGTATGTGCGCCCCAATAAAGACGAGCTGCTGGTAAAGGAGTACGAACAGTATAAAGCCGTATACTGCCAGCTGTGCCGGGTGCTGGGCCGGGACTACGGGTGGCCGTGCCGTTTTTTCCTCAGCTATGACAGCACTTTTTACGCCATGCTGGCCCTGGCCGTCACCAACGAAGGCCTGTCCCCCTGCCGGGAGCGCTGCGCCTGCAACCCCCTAAAGCGGTGCCGATACCTGGAAGGCGACGGCGAAGCCTACGACAAAGCCGCGGCCCTTACCATCCTTTTAGCCTACGCCAAAGCCGAAGACGACATTGCCGACGAAAGCCCCCTGAAAACCCTGGGCAAGCGCCTGCTGCGCCCCTACTTAAAGCGCAAGGCCCGCTGGGCCCGGGTGCGGTACCCCTACCTGGCCGCCTGCACAGAATCCTTCATGGCCGCCCAAAAGGAAGCCGAAGAATCCGGCGCCAGCCTGGACCCCTGTGCCGAGCCCACCGCCCAGCTTCTGTCCAAGGTCTTTGGGGACATAGCCGGCGAAGACCCCAAAAAAGCCGAGCCCCTCAAACAGTTTGGCTACTACCTGGGCCGCTGGGTCTACCTGATGGACGCCGCCGACGACCTTCCGGAAGACCTGCGCACAGGCTCCTTCAACCCCTTTATCAACCGCCTGGACCTATGGGGCAAAGCGAGCCTAACGGAAGACGAGCGCAAGCGTGCCGACGAATTCTGCAACGCCGCCCTAAACCGCACCGCGGCCCAAATGGCCCTGCCCCTAAACCTCCTGGACCTGGGCCCCTTCACGCCCATCCTGGAAAACGTGGTACACAAGGGCCTGCCCGAACTGCAGCGGGAAATCCTCTTCCTGCACATTAAGGAAAAACCCCGCCGGGAATTAAAAAACCTGTAAACATTTCCCCTTAAACTATCCCTATAGCAGAAAACAGCAAAGCAGCAAATCGTAAAAGCAAAAAGTAAAAAGTAATAAAGAAAAAAGCAACCCAAAAAACGCGGGCCGCCCTCTAAATCCTACACCCCGGCCCGTGCGCGAGAAGCGAAGCGTGGGATTCCAAAGGGGCCAGGCCCCTTTGGCCGCCGGAGGCAGAGATAAACGAAGGGAAAAGGAGACGACCATGACAGACCCGTATAAAGTGCTGGGGGTCACACCCGCGGCCAGCGATGAGGACATTAAAGAGGCTTACCGGAGCCTTGCGAAAAAGTACCATCCGGACCAGTATGCCGACAGCCCCTTAAAGGAGCTGGCCGACGAAAAAATGAAAGAGATCAACGAGGCCTACGATACCATCACCGCCCAGCGCAAGGCTGGGGGCACTGGGGCCCGTGCCGGGGGCTACTCCGCCTATAACCCCGTAGGGGGCGGCGGCAGCTCCGCTTTCCGGGACGTGCGCAGCCTCATCATGTCCGGCCGCATCGCAGATGCCGAGCAGCTCCTAAACGGCGTGCCCGGCGAGCGCCGCAACGCCGAGTGGTACTTCCTCAAAGGCTCTGTGCTCTACCGCCGGGGCTGGCTGGAAGAAGCCAAAGACCACTTCTCCCAGGCCTGCCGCATGGACCCCGGCAACGGCGAGTACAGCGCCGCCTTAAACCAGGCCATGAACCAGGGCTCCGGCATGTACGGGGGCTATAGCCCCAATATGACTACCGGCGGCTGCAACTCCTGCGATATGTGCTCCTCCCTCCTCTGCGCCGACTGCTGCTGCGAGTGTATGGGCGGCGACCTGATTCCCTGCTGCTAACCCCCCCGCATATTTTTTCACAAGAGGCGCTTACATGAAAAAATCTACCAAAACCGCGTTAAGCGGCGTAGTAGCCGCCCTGGGCGTGGTCCTCATGCTCTTCCAGGGGCTTGTGCCCGCAGCCAGCATCGGCATACCCGCCCTTGCGGGGTGCCTGCTCATCCCCGTCGTGGCCGAGGCCGGCGTACCCTGGGCCTTTGGCAGCTACGGCGTCACCGCCGCCCTCTCCCTGCTCCTGGCCCCAGACCGGGAAGCCGCCCTGATCTACACCTTCTTTTTCGGCTATTACCCGGCGCTTTTCGCCCTCCTGGGCCGCGTCCGGCAAAAGCCCCTGCGGGCCCTGCTAAAGCTCCTGGTCTTTAATGCCGCCGCTGTCAGCGAAGCCCTCCTGGCCCTCTGCCTTCTCCATATCCCACTGGAATCCCTCACCTTCTTAGGCATCCATACCCCCCTCTGGCTGCTGCTGGCCGCAAACGTTGTCTTCCTGGCCTACGATTACGCCCTGGCCGGCCTCATCGCCACCTACTTCCAGCGGCTCCACCCCCGCCTAAGCCGCACCCTGCAAGGCCGATAAAACCAAAAGAAAGCGCTGGCCCCCATCTGTGCCAGCGCTTTTTCTTATCCGGGCATATACTCCATCAGCCAGCAATCCACCAGCACGCCGTCGTGCATCTCATGCTTCGGCAGCCTCTTGACCTTCCGGAACCCGCAGGCCTCATAGCACCGTATGGCCCGGGGGTTGTCCACATGGGGGTCCAGCACCACCGCCTGGGCCCCCTGTTTTTCCAAAAAGCCCAGCAGCAGCCGTATAAACCGCCTGCCAATGCCCTGCCCCCAAAGGCCGGGCTCGGCAATAAACTGGTCTATGCCAAAAGCCAAAAGCTCCGGGTGGGGGTAGTGGTATTCTTTGCACATTTCGCCGTCCAGCTGGTAGGCCTGCACGTAGCCAATGTCTTTGCCCTCATACTGGATGATACAGCGGGAGGCGTTCCATTCGTCCTCAAAAAAGTCCTCCTGTATGCGCTGGGGGGTAAACACGGCGCTGGGGCCGCCCCAATATTCCAGCACGCGGCGGTCTGTAAGCCACCGCAGCAAAAGGGGAGCGTCCGCTTCTTCCAGGGGGCGCAGGGCCACAGGGCCGTCTTTGGCGGAAATAGCAAACAGCATGTCACACCTCCGTAAACTCCATAATAAACCCATGGGGCAAAAGCTTGGCCGCCAGCCGGTACAGCTTGTACCATATGCCCTTGGTATACACGATCTTCCCCCGCTTGGCCGCCCGCAAAGAGCCTACCGCCACATCCTTCGGGGAGACCCGGGGCAAACTGTCAATCAGCCGCGACTTGCCCTCCGGCACGTTGGCCACATGCCAGAAATCCGTGTCCATAGGGCCCGGGCACACCGCCGTAACCTTAATGCCCCTGGGCCGCAGCTCATCATGCAGGGCCTTAGAAAGCGCCAGCACATAAGCCTTTGTAGCGCTATAAACCGACATCCGCGGCGTAGGCGCAAAAGCCGCGATGGAAGCAATGTTCAGCACCAGGCTGTCGTCCAGCATATAAGGCAGGCACAGCCGGGTAAGGCCCGTCAGGGCCCTGCAGTTCAAATCCACCATGCCGGTCTGTTCCGCCCGCACAGAAGAGAAAAAATCCGTGCACTTGCCAAACCCCGCGTTGTTTACCAGCACCTTGATCTCCGGGTTGTTTTCCTTCAGCAGCTGTTCCATAACCTCAATGCTTTCCTCTTTAGAAAGGTCCAGGGAGATCGTGGCAATGGTCTTGTCCTTATGCTCTTCCGCCACCTTAAACAAAGCGTCCTTGTTGCGGGCAACCAGCCAAAAGGCGTCCACGCTGGGGTACAGCTCCATAATGGCGTTGATGTATTCCTTGCCCAGCCCGGAGGATGCCCCGGTGATAAGCGCTGTTACCATAGTTTTACTCTGCCGTCCTTTCCAAAATTCTTCCCACGGGCCAACCGTTTTTCCTGTCTAAGATTTTACGCCTTTCCGCCCCGGCTGTCAATTCTTTTTCCAAAAGGCCCAGGCATTTTTTGCAGGTTTCCCCCGGCCCAGTGGGGCAAAAAGGTCGAAAATTAGGGAAAACCCACAGGTAAAGTGGGGCCCGCCCTTACGGTGCCGACTGGTCCGCCAAAAAGCGCCCTACCTTGTACAGTAGCCCCAAGGCGTCCGGAACCAGGGGCAGGGGGAACTTCTCCAGGAAATGGTCCGCCTCCAAGGTAAAATCCCCGGTATAGCCAATCTCCTTCAGCCCCGCCGCCAGGGCCGAGAAATCGATCCGGCAGGTAAACGGCATGGTGTGCAAGTCCTCCAAAAAGTCGTTGTCATGGACATGCAGGGCCTGCAAGCGCCCAGGCCCCATAGCCCGCACAAAGCTGCCCAAATCCTCATCCGTAAGGGCCACATGCCCCACGTCCAGGCACTCCACAACCCAGGGGCTTCCCACCTGGTCTATGTAATCGCAGAACTCCTGGGGCCGGGAACAGGTGCTGTCAATAATGCGGCCAACCACCGGGTTGTGCTGCCACATATTCTCGCAGGCCGCCTTTATGCCAAACTTCTCGCAGTAAGGCACCAGGCTCTTGTAAAAAGCCACGTTCATTTCCCTCAATTCCGCCGCGTGGGCAGCATAAGGCAGGTGGTGCTTGGGGTGCACTACAATGACCTTAGCCCCCAGCAAAGCCGCCGCCTCCATAGAGCGCACAATAGCCTCAAACCGCCGCTGGTCGTCCTGCGCGTCGCCGGTAGAAGAGGCAAAGGGGGCATGGGCCTGGTTGCAGGCAATGCCCGCTTCCTCGGCCACCGCCCGCAAAGACTGGGCATACTCCCGGAACCCAGGGCCGTTCATCGGGTACTCCGGGTTGTCAAACATGGCAAAAAAGCTGAAATCATAGGCGTCAAAGCCCGCCCTTGCCAGCATGCGTATAGCTTCCTCCTCGCCGTAGGCGCGTGCCAAAAAATCTGTCTGGGTAGATAAGATCATGTAAGCTCTCTTCTTTCTTTTTAATTTGTCAGCCCCATGGCCATAACCATAGCAGCCTCTATAAAACAGCGGCCCTTCCCAGGCCACAAGCCCAAAGCCCGCCTGTTTCCCTGTCTATTCCGGCCCCATTTCCATAGCCCGGCGTATGTCCCCATAAGGGTACCCCATCCGCTGCAGGGCGGCAAAGGCCCGGCGGCGCACCTTCTCCTCCTCTGCCCAGCCGGGGTATTTCTTTTCCAGCAGGGCCCGCATGTTCTCCAAAGCCGCGTCCCCGTCGCCATATTCTTCCAAAAGCTCCTCAATAATTTCCGGCGCAATACCCTTTAGGCGCAATTCCTGCTTGACGCGCATAGGCCCCCAGCGCTTGCGGGTAAAAAGCTCCTGGGCATACCGCCGGGCATACTCCCCGTCGTCCAAAAGGCCCAGCTCCTCCATGCGGTCCGCAGCGGCCCTGGCAGCCTCCTGGCTGGCGGCCGTGCGGGCGATCTTCTCCGTCAGCTCCTTCTTCGAGTGCGCCCGGTGCCCCAGCAGGTACAAAGCCTTTTCCTGGGCCCTGCGGGCGTCCGATTCCTGCAGCAGTTCCCGCAGCTCCTCATCGGTGATCTCATCCCCAGGCTTCAGCCCCCAGCGCAAAAAGGTCTCCGTGTCGATTTTCACAGCCTCCTCGCCGTCTATGTACAGCTGGGTCAAACGGTGGCGGCGGGGTTCGGCGGCCGTCAGCTCCATCAGTCGTCCACCGTAATGTCAATGTCCGTCTTCTTAGACGGCGCCTTCTTCGGGGCCGGCGCCGCCTCAGCAGCCGGCGCCGCCGGCAGGGCAGGGGCCTCCACCGGCTTTACGCCCCCCTTGGCGGGGCCGTTGTCGTACAGCTTGCTCACATTTTCCCGCACCAGGCCCTCAATCTCCCCCGCCACCTCCGGGTGGGTGGCCAAATATTCCTTAGACTTATCCCGGCCCTGCCCAATGCGTTCCCCATTATACGAGAACCAGGCGCCGCTTTTCTGCACAATTTCCAGCTGCACCGCAATGTCCAAAAGCTCGCCCGTGCGGGAAATGCCCGTGCCATACATCACGTCAAACTCAGCCGTGCGGAAGGGCGGGGCAATCTTATTCTTCACCACCTTCACCTTTGTCCGCGCGCCGATCATATCCGTCCCGTTCTTAATGACCTCGCCCTTGCGCACCTCCACCCGCACCGAAGCGTAGAATTTCAAAGCCCGGCCGCCGGGGGTCACCTCCGGGTTGCCATAGACCACGCCTACCTTTTCCCGCAGCTGGTTAATAAAAATCGCCACGCAGTTGGACTTGGAAATAGCCCCGGCCAGCTTCCGCAGGGCCTGGCTCATCAGCCGGGCCTGCAAGCCCACGTGGGTGTCGCCCATGTCCCCCTCAATCTCCGCCCGGGGCACCAGCGCCGCCACCGAGTCCACCACAATCACGTCAATGGCGTTCGAGCGCACCAGCGCCTCCGTAATCTCCAAAGCCTGTTCGCCCGTGTCCGGCTGGGACACCAGCAGGCTTTCCACGTCCACCCCCAAATGCCCGGCATACACCGGGTCCAAAGCGTGCTCCACGTCAATAAAAGCTGCATTGCCCCCCTGCTTCTGCCCTTCGGCAATACAGTGCAGGGCCAGGGTGGTCTTGCCAGAGGATTCCGGCCCGTACATTTCCACAATACGCCCCCGTGGCAGGCCGCCGATCCCCAAAGCCAGGTCCAAGGAAAGGGAGCCCGTAGGGATGGCCTCCACATTCAATTCGCTGTCCTGGCCCAGCCGCATGACAGCCCCCTCCCCAAACTGCTTCTTGATCTGGGCCAGGGCTGTTTCCAGGGCCTTGGCTTTTTCCTCGGGCTTCACGTCCGACGCCCGGGTGCTTACCGGCGCCTGCTTTTTCTCTGCCATGATACGACCACTCCTCCGTCAAAGTTTCTATCTCCTGATTATACCCCATCCCGCCCCTAAAAGCAATGTCTTTCCGCAATTTTTTCGAACAAATATTCCTAACCCCACCCCGCACCCCAACCAAGCCAACAAACAAGACCAGCACTCCCCACCCCCGTTACACGCCGCACCGCAGGGCGATTCCCCCACAAGCACGCCCCAAAACAAAAGAAAGCGCCGCAGGCCTCCCCGCCCGCAGCGCCATATGATATCTTTCGCAAAAACACAACCCACAGCTTCCCCACAAAGGCCAGCCGCCTAACCCCAGGCCAAAGGCCCAAAGGCTCTTACATCCCCGGCCAAGCCCTTTGCATGAGCCGCCCTTACACCCGGAACATCAAATCCGCATAAGTGGGGTACGGCCAGCACGCAGCCGCCACGTCCGTTTCCATAGCGTCCACGCACCGGCGCAGCTGATCCATAGCCGGCAGCATCACATCCCGGTAATAGGTAGCCGCCGTCAAGATGTTCTTGCTGTGTGCCTGAGGCTCCCGCAGCTTCCCATCCAGATCCTCCACCAGCTCATAAGCCTGGTCCAGCAGCCCCGAAAGCTTCCCGATCAACGCCGTTTCCGCCTTGCAGGCCAGCCCTTCCACAGCGGCCCGCTTGGCAGCCACGGCATCCGCCAGCCCCTGTATGTACCGGCTCACCGCAGGCACAACCTCCTGCCGCACCATGCCGCACATCGTCACAGCCTCAATATGCAGGGTCTTCACATATTCTTCCATAATCGTCTCATACCGCGCTTCCATTTCCGCCTCGGTATAGATTTTATGCCGCGCAAACAGCTCAATATTTTTCTGGTCCAAATACCTGGGCAGCGCGTCCACCGTAGTAGGCAAACACAGCAGCCCCCGGCGCTTGGCTTCCTGGGCCCATTCCGCCGAGTAGCCGTCGCCGTTAAAAATAATCCGCTTGTGGGCCTGCATGACTTGGCGCACCAGCCCAATCACCCTGGGGGCCAAATCCCCGGGCCCCTCCAAAAATTCCGCAAACTGCCGCAGCTCCTCCGCCACAATGGTGTTCAGCATAATATTGGGGCAAGCAATGGAAATCGCCGACCCCAAAGACCGGAACTCAAACTTGTTCCCCGTAAAGGCAAAAGGCGACGTGCGGTTGCGGTCTGTAGTGTCCATGCTCAAATCCGGCAGCACATGCACCCCAGTCTCCAGCTTTTTCGAGGGCGTGCCCCCATAAGGCCGCCCCTCCTCAATGGCCTCTAAAATAGCGGTCAATTCATCCCCCAAAAACATGGAGATGATAAAGGGCGGCGCTTCATTGGCCCCCAGCCGCCGGTCGTTCCCAGCGGAGGCCACCGAAATGCGCAGCAAATCCTGGTATTCGTCCACACCCTTGATCACCGCCGCCAAAATCAGCAGGAACAAAAGGTTTTCCTCCGGCTTCTTCCCCGGTTCCAGCAAATTCTTCCCCGAATCCGTAGAAATAGACCAGTTGTTGTGCTTGCCGCTGCCGTTTACCCCGTCAAAGGGCTTCTCATGCAGCAGGCAGGCCAGGCCATGCCGGGCCGCCACGTTCTTCATAGCCTCCATGGTTAACTGGTTGTGGTCGGTGGCAATGTTGGTGGTAGTAAAGATCGGCGCCAGCTCATGCTGGGCGGGTGCCACCTCGTTATGCTTGGTCTTAGCCAAAATCCCCAGCTGCCACAGCTCCTCATCCAGCTCCTTCATAAAAGCCCGCACCCGGGGCTTAATAGACCCGTAATAATGGTCGTCCAGCTCCTGCCCCTTAGGGGCCTGGGCCCCAAAAAGCGTCCGCCCGCAAAACCGCAGGTCGGTGCGCCGGTCATACAATTCCCGGTCCACCAAAAAATACTCCTGTTCCGGCCCCACAGTGGTAATAACCTGCTTCGTCTTATCATCCCCAAAAAGCCGCAGTATGCGCACGGCCTGCCGGCTCAAATCCTCCATAGACCGCAAAAGCGGCGTCTTCTTATCCAGCACTTCCCCGCTATAAGAGCAAAAAGCCGTAGGGATATAAAGGGAGCTGTCCTTCACAAAAGCATAAGAGGTAGGGTCCCAAGCCGTATACCCCCTGGCCTCAAAGGTAGCCCGCAGCCCGCCGCTGGGGAAAGAGGAAGCGTCCGATTCCCCCTTGATCAGTTCCTTGCCGGAAAACTGCATAATCACCCGGCCGTCGCTGGTAGGGGAAATAAAGCTGTCATGTTTTTCCGCCGTAATGCCGTTTAAAGGCTGAAACCAGTGCGTATAATGGGTAGCCCCCTGTTCCACAGCCCAATCCTTCATAGCGGTAGCCACAGCGTTTGCCACCGTAAGGTCCAAATCCTTCCCCTCGTCAATGGTCTTGCGTAAGGACTTATACACATCCCGGGGCAGGCGTTCCTGCATCACATCGTCGTTAAACACCGCGCTGCCAAAAAGCGCGGGGACGCTCTTCCTGTTTTCCGCACAAGTACCCATAAAAAGGCCCCCTCTTTCCCATGCCGTTGCATTTTTCCGTTGCCTTATTGTAATCCCAGAAGCCCCATTTGTCAAGCAAGCAGGAACATCATCGGTTTTCGGATCAAACCCTTTCCCAAAAGGGTTTGTGGAGTTCTTAGGGGCAAAGCCCCTAAGCCGCCGGCGGCCCCCCTTGTATGTGATGGAAAAAAACAAGGAACGACCCCGGCAATTTTTGTTAGAAGGGGAGAATCGCAAATTTTAGTTGCGCCGGGGCGCATTTTCTAGTATGATAGTATACTGAAATGAACATGCAAAGGCCCTGGAAAGACGTAGAAAGGAAGGAAAGTATGGGGAAAACAGGCTATCTAGTACTGGAAAACGGCAAGGTATTCAAAGGGCAGCGGTTTGGCGCTGCGGACGAGATCATGGCAGAGATCGTATTCACGACCGGCATGACGGGGTATTGCGAGACGCTGACGGACCCAAGCTATTATGGCCAGGCCGTTGTGCAGACCTTCCCCCTTATTGGCAATTACGGCGTTATCCCCGCCGACTTTGAAAGCGCCTCTATTGGCCCCCGGGGTTATATTGTAAAGCATTGGTGCCAAGCTCCTTCGAATTTCCGTTCCGAAGGCAGCCTTGACACCTTTTTTTCGGAAAAGGGCGTCACGGCCCTGTGCGGCATTGACACCCGGGCCCTAACAAAGCTCATACGGGAAAAAGGCGTCATGAACGGCGCCATCACCGACGACCCGGCCAGCGTAGACCTGGAAGCCCTAAAAGCCTACAAAGTAGAAGGGGCGGTAAAAGCCACCTCCACCCCCAAGGCCTACACCGTAACCCCCGAAGGGGGAATAAAAAAGAAGCTGGCCCTTATCGACTACGGCATGAAGCAGAACATCCTGCGGGAGCTGGTCAAGCGCGGGGCCCAGGTAACGGTCTGCCCCTGCACCATAAAAGCGGAGGAGGTCGCCCAGCTGGGGGTCGACGGCATCATGCTCTCCAACGGCCCCGGGGACCCGGCGGAAAACGGGGACCTGATCGAAAACCTAAAAGGCATCTGCGCCCTGCGAAAGCCCATGTTCGGCATCTGCCTGGGGCACCAGCTGCTGGCCTTGTCCCATGGGGCCAGCCGCATGAAGCTGAAATATGGCCACCGTGGGGAAAACCAGCCCGTAAAAAACCTGGAAACCGGCCGGGTGTACGTAACCAGCCAAAACCACGGCTACGCCATCGCAGGGGACAGCCTGGACCCACAGGTAGGCAAAGAGCTCTACCGCAACGTAA
The DNA here is from genome assembly GCA_009917445.1 of bacterium D16-76. Lineage (GTDB taxonomy): Bacteria > Bacillota > Clostridia > Oscillospirales > Acutalibacteraceae > Acutalibacter. The sequence continues at coordinate 68,281 of QZEE01000015.1, forward strand.
ACGACGGCACCTGCGAGGGCATGCGGTACCAGGCGCACCCCGCCTTCTCGGTGCAGTTCCACCCAGAAGCCTGCGGCGGCCCCCTGGACACCGAAGAGCTCTTCGACGAGTTCTTCGCCATGATGGCCAAGTAAAAAAGCGACAAATCAGTTTTAGGCTCAAGCCCTTTTCCAAAAGGGCTTGCAGGGTTCGGGGCGGCGCCCCGAGGTCTTAACGAGGTTTGGGGCGGCGCCCCAAGGCCATAAAAGGAGGAAAATATGCCACTAAATAAAGATATCAAAAAAGTACTCGTCATCGGCTCCGGCCCCATCGTCATCGGCCAGGCGGCAGAGTTTGACTACGCGGGCACCCAGGCCTGCCGGGCCCTGCGGGAAGACGGCATCGAGATCGTCCTGGTCAACTCCAACCCGGCCACCATCATGACCGACAAAGCCATGGCCGACAAAATCTACATCGAGCCCCTGACCCTCACCACCGTAAAGCGCATCATCGAAAAAGAAAAGCCCGACAGCATCCTCTCCGGCTTTGGGGGCCAAACGGGCCTGACCCTATCCATGCAGCTTGCCAAAGAGGGCTTCCTCAAGGAGCACCACGTGCGCCTGCTGGGCGCTTCCCCCGAAACCATTGATAAAGCCGAAGACCGCCAGCTCTTCAAAGACGCCATGGAGCGCATCGGCCAGCCCTGCGTACCCTCCAAGGTGGTCACCACCGTAGAGGACGCCGAAGCCTTTGCCAAAGAGATCGGCTACCCCGTCATTGTGCGCCCGGCCTTTACCCTGGGCGGCACCGGCGGCGGTATCGTGGAAAACCAGGAGCAGCTGCGGGAAGTAGCCGCCAACGGCCTGGCCCTGTCGCCCATCACCCAGATCCTGGTGGAAAAGAGCATAGCCGGCTGGAAAGAGATCGAGTTCGAGGTCATGCGGGACAGCCGCGGCAACACCATCACCATCTGCTCCATGGAAAACGTAGACCCCGTAGGCGTGCACACCGGCGATTCCATTGTCATCGCCCCCACCGTCACCCTGTCCGATAAAGAATACCAGATGCTGCGCACCGCCGCCCTGGCCATCATCAACGAGCTGGGGGTAGAAGGCGGCTGCAACTGCCAGTTTGCCCTGCACCCCCATAGCTTCCAGTACGCCGTCATCGAGGTAAACCCCCGTGTGTCCCGTTCCTCAGCCCTGGCCAGCAAAGCCACCGGCTACCCCATTGCCAAGGTGGCCACCAAAATCGCCATCGGCTACACCCTGGACGAAATCAAAAACGCCGTCACCGGCGTGACCTACGCGGCCTTCGAGCCCACCATCGACTACGTAGCCGTCAAGTTCCCCAAGTGGCCCTTTGATAAATTCGTCTACGCCAAGCGGGAGCTGGGCACCCAGATGAAAGCCACCGGCGAGGTCATGAGCATTGCCGACAGCTTTGAAATGGCCCTGATGAAAGCCGTCCGCGGCGCCGAAATCGGCCTGGACACCCTAAACCTGCCCAAGTTCGCCGGCGAAACCGACGAGGCCCTTTGGCAAATTGCCGTCCACGCCACCGACGAACGCCTCTTCGCCATTTACGAGCTCCTAAAGCGGGGCGTCTCTGTAGACGAGCTCTACGAAAAAACCCTCATGGACCGCTGGTTCCTGCATAAATTCCTAAACCTGCTTTCCTACGAGCGGGAGCTGCAAAAAGGCCAGCTTACCGAAAGCCTGTATATCCAGGGCAAGCAGCTGGGCTACCCGGACGCCGCCATCGCCCGCCTTTCCGGCTGCGAAATCAAATGGCCCCGCAAGCCCACCTTTAAGATGGTAGACACCTGCGCCGGCGAATTTGCCGCCCACACCCCCTACTTTTACGCCACCTACGACACCGAGGAAAGCGGCGGGGAAGACGAAGCCCAGGAATTCATAAACCGCAGCCAGGGTAAGCAGAAGGTAGTGGTGCTGGGCTCGGGCCCCATCCGCATCGGCCAGGGCATCGAGTTCGACTACGCCAGCGTCCACTGTGTGCTGTCCCTGCAAAAGCTGGGGTACGAGGTCATTATCATCAACAACAACCCCGAGACCGTCTCCACCGACTTCGACACCGGCGACCGCCTCTACTTCGAGCCCCTGTCCCCCGAGGACGTCATGGACATCCTGAACATCGAAAAGCCCATTGGCGTGGTAGTGGCCTTTGGGGGCCAGACCGCCATTAAGCTCACCAAGACCCTGGCCCAAAACAACATCCGCATCCTGGGCTCTTCCGCCGACACCATCGACATGGCCGAAGACCGCGAGCGCTTCGACGCCCTTTTAGAGCGGGCCCACATCCGCCGCCCCAAGGGCTGCACCATCATGACCGCAGAAGAAGCCCTGGACGCCGCCCGGCAGCTGGGCTACCCGGTGCTCATGCGGCCCTCCTACGTGCTGGGCGGCCAGAACATGATTATCGCCTACTGCGACGAAGATATCAACGAGTACATGGAGATCATCCTCTCCCACAAGCAGGATAACCCTGTGCTCATCGATAAGTACCTGTCCGGCATGGAGATCGAGGTAGACGCCATCTGCGACGGCACCGACATCCTCATCCCCGGCATCATGGAGCACGTGGAGCGCACAGGCATCCACTCCGGCGACAGCATCGCCGTGTACCCGGCTTCCGATATAGGCGACGACATGAGCGCCAAAATCGTCTCCACCACCGAGACCCTCTGCCGCGAGCTCCACGGCATCGGCCTTATCAACCTGCAGTACATCATCATGGACGGCGAGATCTACGTTATCGAGGTAAACCCCCGGGCCTCCCGCACCGTGCCCTACATCAGCAAGGTCACCGGCGTGCCCATGTGCGACCTGGCTACCAAGGTCAGCCTGGGCTACAAATTAAAAGACCTGGGCTTTGGCACCGGCCTCTTCAAGCCCTCCCCCTACGTGGCGGTCAAGGTGCCCGTGTTCTCCTTCGAAAAGCTCACCGACGTCGACACCCACCTGGGCCCGGAGATGAAATCCACCGGCGAGGTGCTGGGCCTGGGCAACAGCCTGGAGGAAGCGCTCTACAAGGGCCTCATCGCCTCTGGCCACCAGATGCGCCGGGGCGGCGGCGTGTTCATCACCGTCCGCGACCAGGACAAGCCCGAGATTGGCGAGATCGCTAAAAAGCTTGCCAAAATGGACTTCACCCTATACGCCACCACCGGCACCGCTATGGTGCTCTTCAAGGCCGGGCTTTCCGTAAAGATCGTGGACAAGATCCACGAGAATTCCTCCGAGAACACCATCTCCCTGCTGGAAAGCGGCAAGATCAATTACGTGATCTCCACCTCGGCCAAGGGCCGTAACCCCGCCCGCGACAGCGTAAAGATCCGCCGCAAGGCCGCCCTGCTGGGCATCCCCTGCCTTACGGCCCTGGACACCGCCAACGCCCTGGCCGATTCCCTCATGAGCCGCTTCACCCCCGAAAATACGGAAATCGTAGACATCAACAACTTGAAAGAGGAAAAGCAGAAGATCCATTTCACCAAAATGTCCGCCAGCTCCAACGATTATATTTACATCAACTGCTTTGACCCCGAAAACCAGGTGTCCTCCCCCGAGTTCCTTTCCATCTACCTTTCCGACCGCCACAACGGTGTAGGCGGCGACGGCGTCGTGCTCATCGAGCCCAGCACCCGTGCCGACGCCGAAATGCGCCTGTTCAACGTAGACGGCAGCGAAGGCATGATGGGCGGCAACGCCATCCGCTGCGTAGCCAAGTATATTTTTGACAACAACATCTGCACCGGCCAGCCCGACGGCCAGGGCCGCAGCAAGCTGAAAATCGGCACCCGAAGCGGTGTGAAGGAGTGCACCGTCATCACCAAAAACGGCCAGGCCGCCAAGGTTACGGTAGACATGGGCCAAGCCGAGCTCAGCCCCGAGAAGGTACCCGTGCGCCTGGAAGGCAGCCAGATTGTTAACAAGCCCGTGTCCATTGACGGCGAATTGTACAACATCACCTGCTGTTCCATGGGCAACCCCCACTGCACCGTATTCGTGCCCTCTGTAGACAAGCTGGACCTGCAAAAGCTGGGCCCCCGCTTTGAATTCGACCCCTTGTTCCCCCAGCGGGTAAACGTAGGCTTTGCAGAGGTCATCGACAGCACCACCCTAAAGGTGCGCATCTGGGAGCGCGGCAACGGCGAGACCATGGCCTGCGGCACCGGCACCTGCGCCGCCGTAGTAGCCGCCACCCTAAACGGCTTCTGCGAAAAAGGCAAAGACATCCGCGTCATACTCAAAGGCGGCGAGCTCCAGGTCAACTACACCGACAGCCGCGTCCTCATGACCGGCGGCACCCTCAAAGTTTACGACGGCATCGTAGAGGTCTAGCCTCCGGCGGCCAAAGGGGCCCAGCCCCTTTGGAATCCCACGCTTTGCTTCTCGCGCTCCGGCCGGTGCGGTAGGTTTGGCCTGCTGCCCGCGCCGGGGCGGTTGCATTTTTAGATTGGAGAAAATATTTTATGGAATACTACCGGAGTAAAGATTTGGTCATAGAGTCTATTGAGCCCCAGGACTGCAAGGCCCTTTCGGACGGCTTCGCCGCCCAGGGCTGGCACAAGCCCCAAAGCCAGTATGAAGGCTATCTGCATGAGCAGGCCCAGGGCCTGCGGCAAGTGCTGGTGGCCCGCTGGCAGGGGGAGGCGGCCGGCTACCTTACCCTGCGGCCCCAGGCCAAGGCCGGCCCCTTTGCCGGAAAGGGCTGGCCGGAGATTGTCGATTTCAACGTCTTGCAGAAATTCCAGCACAAAGGCATCGGCACCCGGCTGATGGCCTGCGCCGAGGAAGAAGCCGCCAAAGTCAGTCGTACCGTATGCCTGGGGGTGGGGCTGCACAACGGCTATGGCCCGGCACAGAGGATGTATATCAAGCGCGGCTACCTCTTTGATGGCACAGGCGTGTGGTATCAGGACAAGCGCTTGGAGGAAGGCGCCCCCTGCGCAAACGACGACGAGCTGGTGCTGTACCTGAGCAAATACCTGCCAAAGAAAGAAGTGCGCCCCATCTGCCGCCAAGAGCTTACGCCAGGCCTTTTCCACCACTTCGACCGCTTCCAGCCCGTAGAGCAGGCCTGGCGCAAAGAAGACGGCGCCTGGGCCATAAAAGACGTCTGCTACACCTGCCGCTGGCCAGAAGAACGCCCCCAGGCCCTGTGTGGGCTTTTCGACGCTTCGCTGCAAGAGGGCGGCCAGGTTTTCGGGGCCTTTGTAGACGGGCGGTTAAAAGGCTTCTGCGTCGTAGCCGGCCGTCCCACAGGCTCGCAACGGCAGTACGCCGATGTAACCCACCTCTATGTTTCCCACGACTGCCGCGGCATGGGCCTGGGCAGCCGGCTCTTCCAGCAGGCCATAGGCTTTGGCCGGGCGCTGGGGGCAAAGAAGCTGTATTTTTCAGCCCATTCAGCCGTAGGACCTATGGCTTTTTACACGGCCATGGGCTGCGTAGAGGCCCAGGAGTACGACCCCCACCACGTGCGGGCCGAGCCCTGCGACTGCCAACTGGAGTACGTTTTATAAGCCAAAAAAAGTCCATGCAGGATGGAGGTACATTCCTGCAAAAAAAGTTGACAAAAGGGTGACAAAGGTTACAAACCGTTTACGAAACAGGGCTTTGTGGCCGGTTAGGCATAACTTTTTGCCCCAATTTCTGCACAAAAAATTGGGCCTATTTTTGACCCTAAAAGAACGTCTTGCAAAATTTTTGGCCATAAAATATAATGGTTAAAAGCGAAAAAGAAAGGATGTATACACCATGATGAAGTTGACTTGGTTGGGCCACTCCTGCTTCCGGGTAGAGTGCGAGGGCAGCGCCCTGATAATCGACCCCTTTGAGCCCGGCAGCGTACCGGGCTGCCGGGAAATCCACGAGGAAGCCGACCTGGTGCTATGCAGCCACGGCCACCACGACCACGGCTACCGGGAAGGGGTAAAGCTCACCGGCAAAAGCAGCCCCTTGAAAATCACCGCCCTAGAGGGCTTCCACGACGACCAGCGGGGTGCGCTGCGGGGGCCCAACACCATCCATATTCTAGAGGGCGGGGGCGTAAAGGCGGCGCATTTTGGGGACATAGGCTGTATGCCCACCCCCGCGCAGATCGAGGCCCTACAGGGCTGCGACGCCATTATGCTGCCGGTAGGAGGCCACTACACCGTAGGCCCCCGGGAGGCCAAGGCCATTGCGGACGCGGTGGGGCCCCGGGTAGTCATACCCATGCACTACCGGTCGGCCAGCTTTGGCTTTGACGTGCTGGGCACCCTGGAAGATTACCTGGATATCTGCGGCCGCTGGGTGCGGTACGGGGCCAGCATAGAGATCGTGCCGGGCATGACAAAGCACACCGCCATATTGGACTATAAGCCGGAGTAGGCGGCATGGGATGCCGGGTTTTAATTTGCGGCGGCAACGGGGCCGGCAAAAGCACGCTGGCCGCCAAGCTGGCTGAGATGTCGGGCTACAAGTTTGTAGACACAGAGGAGTATTATTTCCCTAAAACCCAGGACGGCTACGCCTACGGGGAATCCCGCACCAAAGAAGAGGTAAAGGCGCTGCTGCTGGCAGACCTGGAAAGGTACGAGGATTTCATTTTCACGTCGGTCACAGGGGATTTTGGGGAAGAGGTGTTGTCCCGGTTCACCCACGCGGTGTTCGTCGATGTGCCCAAGGGGCTGCGCATGGAGCGGGTGCGGGCCCGGTCCTTTCAAAAATTTGGGGGCCGCATGCGCCCCGGCGGCGACCTGTACGAGAAAGAGCAGGGTTTTTTCCAGATGGTAGAGGCCCGGCCCCCGCATCAGGTAGAGGATTGGCTGGCCGGGGTGTCCCTGCCGGTCATCCAGGTGGACGGCACCAGGCCCCCGGAGGAAAACGCGGGGTATGTCCTGGGAAATCTGCAAAAAGGGGAAAGCCGGTAAGGCGGGAAGGATGTGGGCTATGGTCATACGGAAAGCAGCAGAGGAAGATACCAGCAGGCTGGTGGAGGCGCGCAGGCAGTTCCAGCAGCTTCTAAAGGGCGACAGGGGGGACGAGGGCTTTGCCCAGGCCCTGGAGGGATACTTTAAGAAGCATCTGCCAGCGGGCACCTGCGTGGTGTGGCTGGCCGAGGATGGAGGAGAGGTGGCCGCCTGCGCGGTGCTAACGCTGGCAGAAGATCTGCCGGGCCTTAAAAACCCCAGCGGGCGGGTGGGATACCTGCACAATGTGTATACCCACCCCCGGTACCGCCGGCAGGGCTTGGCCGAAAAGCTTGTGAGAAACTGCCTGCAATCGGCAAAGGAATGGGGCGCAGGGCGGGTCTGCCTGGTGGCCACCGAGCAGGGCAGGCCGCTGTATGAAAAGCTGGGATTCCAGCAGGAAAGCAGCGATATGCAGCTGGATTTTTGAGGCTGATAGGGGCCTGCGTGCTAAATCTGTGGAGGTTAGGCCTGCGGGCCGGGGCAAAATGGCTTGCGGCTAGGCTGGACTCATGGCTTTGGGCATGGGCGGGCCATATTGCTTGGCGGCTTTACGGCAGTTTGGTAAAAGAAGAAGCGTACCTGGTTTTTGCCAGGTACGCTTGCTTTTTTGGGGAGTGTCCAAATCCCAGAGTTTATAGAGGGAACCCAATAAATTTGCAAAATTAATTTTAGGGTCAAACCCTTTTTTAAAAGGGTTTGTGGGGTTTTCAGGGGCAAAGCCCCTGAACCGCCGGAGGCACAAAACGCGTGGTTGGACACTCCCTCTTTCCTATTTGTCCTTGCCCAAAAGCTCCCGGAGGATTTCGTCGGTGTCGTAGGGGTTGCGGGCGGCCGGCTGTTGAGGGGGCGGGGGGGCCATGTGAGCCGGGGGCCGCTGGGGCAGGTCGAATTCCTCGGTGTAGAGGCTGTCTTGGCTGGGGGCTGTGTAGTCTGGGTAGGGGGCTGGGGGCTGGGGGGGCAAGTCAAATTCTTCGGTATAGAGGCTGTCTTGGGTCGGGCTGTCGTAGCCGTCATAAGGGCCGGGGCCGGGCTGGGGCAGCTCGAATTCTTCGGTGTAGAGATTGTCCTGGGCTGGGGTGGGGTCGTAATAGGGGGGCTGGGTAGGGGCCGGGGCTGGGGGGCGCCGGGGCGGCGGGTCTGGCTGGACGGGCGGCTGGGGAGGCGGGGCCGGGTCAGGGCCGGGGTGGCGCTGTTCGGCTTCGGCGATTTCTTCGAAGATGCCGTCGCGGCCGTCATAGGCACGGCTGCGGCGGTTGTGGAGGAAAAGGCACAGCAGAAAGACCAGCCCTAAAACCCCAAAGAGCACCATGCCGGCCCCCCCATAAAACAGGGTAATAGACATGGAGTTGGCCTTTTGGTTCAGGCGGGCAAAGGTGATATAATTAGGCTCTTTCGGGGTATTGCCAGAAGAGGAGGGGGCGGAAGAGCTGGAAGAGTTAAAGGTGAGCTTGGGCCGGCCTAAATTGGGCTGGGAGATAGTAGATCCCCCAGAGCGGGGGGTGGGGCGGGGGGTCACCACCGGGCCGGCAGAATGGCTGCTGCTTTCCTTGGGATCCTCTTCGCGGGGGGGCTCGGAATAAACAGGGGGGGGCTCGGAGGGGTTGTCCGGCTCTTCAGAAGAGGGATCGTCGGAGGAAGAGCCCCAGGAGGAAACAGGGGGCTCGCTGGGCACGCCCGGGTCTGAGGAAGGGATATCTGGGGGGACCGGGGTGGGGGTGTCCGGGGGGTCGGGGGTGAAATCGCCTTCGCCGCCGAGGAGGGGGTCGTCGGCTGTGATGCCGGGGTTGTCCCCGTCGGCGGCAAGGGCGGCCTGAGGGGAACCTGCCAACAGGACCAGGACGGCCAACAGCAGGGCTGCCAGGGCCCGGGGCCATGTGCTTGTTTTGTGTTGTGGATGCGTTGGAAACATTCTTTTACCCGGCCTTTCTCCTGAATAGTAGTCCCCGGCAAGGGGGCGGATAGCTGTGAAAACGAGGGGTGCTTGGGATTGCGTTTTTTTATTATACCATAAAAACCTAGCCGGAGTTCCCGGTACCCCTGCGCCAGCAGGGGGCGAGCGCTTCGCGCGAGAGGGACACTCCCAAGTGTTCGTTAGAACACATTATACCACGCTGGGGGGTGAGAATCAATAAAAATGTGGGATTAGGAAGGGCTTAAAGGCGAGCTTTATTGCGCGGTCAAGGGGCCAAACGTTCGTCTTGCGAACGTTTGGCCCCTTGCGGGTTCTTAGGGCAGAGCCCTGAGTGGGGGTTGGGGCAAGGCCCCAAGGTCTTGCCGCAGGCGCGGTCTTTGCGCCGGAGGCTCTACAGGCGTGAGCGGGGGGTTGGGGTGTTAACCCCAAGGTCTTTTCGTCGCGAATAAAGAGGAGGCTGGGAGTTAGTCTAAGAGCACTTGCACGTTGCTCTTCATGTAGATGAAGCCGGAAAGCAGGGCCATAGCGGCCACGGCCCAGCAGAGGATCTGGGTGCCCAGGGTCACGAGGGCGATGGCGTCTGGCGGGACGATGGCGGCGGCCAAATAGTAGAGGATGATGGTGACCATTTGCAGCACGGTCTTTACCTTGCCCCACATGTTGGCGGCGATGACTTTGTTTTTGGAGGCGGCGATCATGCGCACACCGGCCACGGCGAACTCCCGGAAAAGGACGATGGCCAGGGCCACGGGGCTGCAGACGCCGTCTACCACCATGTAAAGGAGGGCGGCGGTGGTGAGCATTTTGTCGGCCAGGGGGTCGGCGAATTTGCCGAAGTTGGTGACCAGGCCGCGCTTGCGGGCTAAATTGCCGTCTAAATAATCGGTAAAGCTGGCTATGGAGAAGACCAGGGCGGCAACCAGGCAGAAAACGGGCTGGTGGTTTGGCTGCCCGTAATGGGACTGGGCGGCGAAAACCATGAACACGGGGACTAAGAACACACGGGCCAGGGTGAGCTTGTTAGGCAGGTTCAGCTTCATAATCAATCGTTAAGCGATACGGGGTGGAATTGGTTTTGCGCCCGGTATCGCCCCTTTCTTTGTATTTTTTACGCCTCCCTAATGGCGGGGACAGCCGGCGGGGCGTTAAGGCTCCCGGCAGCCGAAGACTTCGCCGTCCAGGCAGCCTTCTACCAGCACCTCCACAAAATCCCCGGGGGCGGGGGGCTGGGCGGCGGTAAAGTACACCCGGCCGTCTACGTCCGGGGCGTCCATATAGGAGCGGCCAAACCAGGCGCCGCTTTCTTCCTCAAAGCCTTCTGTAAGCACGGTGAGCCTGCGGCCTATGAGCTCTTGGCCCTGGCGCTCCATGATGCCCAGCTGGGTTTCGGTAATGAGCTGGGCCCGGCGCTCCTTTTCCTCCTCGTCCAGCTGGCCGGGCAGCTGGGCGGCGGGGGTGCCTTCCTCTTGGGAGTAGGGGAAGCAGCCTAAGCGCTGGAAGGCTACCTCTTTTACAAACTGGGCCAGCTGTTCGAAGTCCTCCTGGGTCTCGCCGGGGAAGCCGGTGATGAGGGTGGTGCGCAGGACGACCCCCGGCACCTTTTGGCGGATCTTTTCCATAAGGGCCGTAAGGCTTTCGCGGCTGCCGCGGCGGTTCATGGCGCGGAGGATCTTTCCGGAGGCGTGCTGCAGGGGGATATCCATATAGGGCACGACCTTTTCCTCCCTGGCCATGACGTCCAGGAGCTCATCGGTGATGGAATCTGGATAGCAGTAGAGCACCCGCAGCCAGGCAAGGCCCTCGATGGCGCAAAGGCGGGTGAGCAGCTGGGCCAGGGCGTAGCGGCCGTATAAATCCAGGCCGTAGCGGGTGGTGTCCTGGGCGATGAGCACCAGCTCTTTTACGCCGCCGGAAACCAGCTGGCGGGCTTCTTCCTCAATACTCTCTAAGGTGCGGCTGCGGTAGCCGCCCCGGATAAGGGGGATGGCGCAGTAGGTGCAGCGGTTGTCGCAGCCTTCGGCAATCTTTAAGTAGGCGGTGAAGGGCTGGGTGGAGAGCCTGCGGGCCCCGCAGAGGGGCATGGCGCTTTTTTCCGGGAAGCGCTGGGTAAAGCCTGCGGCCAGCATCTCTTTGACACAGGCGGTTATGTCACCGTTGGCGCCGATGCCAAAGACACCGTCTACCTCGGGCAGCTCTTTGTGGATCTCCTCCCGGTAGCGCTCGGCCAGGCAGCCGGTGACCACCAGCTTTTTGACCTGGCCTTGGGCTTTGAGCTGGGCGAAATCCAAAATGGCTTCGATGGATTCTTTTTTGGCGCTGTCAATAAAGCCGCAGGTATTGATAAGGACGATGTCGGCTTCTTCGGGGCTGACGGCCTGGAAGCCGCCGGACTCCAGGGCGGCTAAAAGCATTTCGCCGTCTACCTGGTTTTTGGCACAGCCCAGGCTAACGAGCCCGACTGTTTTTTCCATGGGGTGATCCCTCCTTTTTTTGTTACCACAGCTTGTCTTCGCCTAAGGGCAGGATGATGGGGGCGCTGGTGAAATCCCCGGCGTGGGCAAGGGCTTTGGGCGAAAGCAGGGACAGCATGACCGTGAGCCCTAAGGAACTGCTGGGGAAGGGGCGGTCTGGCGTGCCGCCTACAAGGCAGAGGCCGGGGCGCGGCTGGAAGCCTGCTTTTTCGTAAAAGGGCACAAGCTGGGGCTGGCAGGTGAAGACGCATAAATCGGCCTGGCGCTGCCGTATGCAGGCCAAGGCCTGGCGCAGCAGCCCCAAAGCATAGCCCTTGCCCCGGAAGGCGGGGTGGGTGACCACCTCTGCGATGCCGCAGGCGAAATAGTGCCCGCCTTTATGGGTGAACCAGGTGCCCATGACGGACACATGGGAGGCAAGCTGCGGGCCCACCCATTTGCATAGGGAGAAAAGGTGCTGGGCTTCGGGCCAGGGGTCGCTGGCATATTCGGGCCAGGCCAGGGCTTGCAGCTGGATGATCTGCTCTTTCAGGGACGGGTCGCCGTCCTGCCGGGACCAGCAGGCAGTGGGGCTTGGGCCCTGCTGGATGAAGCCCCGCAGGATCTTGAAAAAGTCCCCCTTTGCGGGGGTGAGTATTTGGCCGGCTTGGGCCTGGCGCTCCCAGTCGTCTAAGGAGAGCCACCGGGCGCCGTCGGTTTCGCCGGGCTGGAAGCGCAGGGAGGAAAGGGGGATATCTACCCAGCCGGCGTAGGTGTCCATGAAGAAGTCGCGGCGCTTGTCCTGGTAAAGCAGGGTGAGCTGGGTGGGGGTTAGGGTTAGGCCAATCTCTTCGCGGATTTCCCGCAGGGCGGCGGTGAGGCTGTCTTCCCCGGCAAGGACGCCGCCGCCGGGGCTTTCCCACATATTGGGGCAGAGCTCTTTTTCGGGGGCGCGGTGGGTGCAGAGAAGCTGGCCCTTTTTATTGAGGAGGATGACGGTGCAGACCAGGTGGTAATCGCCGGGCTGCTGGAGGGCGCCGCGGGGGTGGGTGCGGCCGGTAGGGCGGCCGGTTTCGTCGTAGATGTCCCAAAGTTCCATAATCGGGCTCCTTTTGTGGATGTTATTGCCTTTGCGCACAATAAATAGCTGCCAAGAAAACGAAGCGAAGCGTGGGTTTCCAAAGGGTGTGAACTCTTTGATGGGGGTGCAGGGGCAAAGCCCATGCGGGGGTTTGGGGCGCTAGCCCCAAGGTCTTTTTTTACCGGGCCAACAGCTCGCGGACTTTTTGCACGGCCAGCTTTACGTAATCGCCCAAAGGCAGCTCTTCTACGCCGACAACCGTAACGGCGCAGCGGTTTACGGGGATGAGGAGCTTCTGGGCGGGACTTTCGGATACGGCGGCGGCCATGCGGGGGGTGATCTCGCCTAAAAGGGCGTTGGCGGTGATGATGCCCATGGGGCCTAGAATCAGGTGGGCGGTCTGGCAGCAGACGACCACGGGGTTTTCGCCGGTAGCGCCGGCATCGGCCCCGGCCTTGAGCATGGCGGCGGTGGCGGCGGAATTGGCCCCCAGGGCCAGGATTTGGGCGGGAAGCTGGGCGGCTTTTAGCTGGGAGACCAGGGCCGCGCCCATGCGGCCTCCCTGGCCGTCGATAACAACAATTTTTTTCATAAAGGGATTTCCTTTCTCAAAGCGGCTGGCCCGGGGCGGGCGCTAGGGGCGGTAAGGGGCGTTGGCCGTGCGGTTTTCCTGGGGGGGTGTGGGCAGGAAGGATTGGGCGGTGGAGCCGCCGGCGGCGGTGAGCTCGCTGCCGCCGCTTTGCAGGCGGAGGGTTTCCAGGGCGGGGTAGGAGGAACAGAGGGTTTTCGCCATGGAGAAGAGCATGCGTTCCTGGTCCCCAGGGGAGGCGGAGGCGAACCAAGCGGCGGCGTCTGAGGAAAGCTCCAGCAGGAGGGATTTGGAGGCGGGCTCGATGGAAAAGCCGGTGGTGGCGCAGGAATCGCCCCAAGCGGCGCTGAGGAGGGAGGTGCCCTCGGGTGCGCCGCCCAGGGCCACCATTTGGCGAACAAGGGCCGTTAGGGACTGGGGGGCGTCGGGGATCTGATATTTCACCAGGCCCTGGGGGGCGTCGGGGTCTGGGGCGAAGACGGCGAGGGGGCCGGTGGGGTAGTCGGCGCCTTCTGAGGCCATGGTGCTTTCCAGGGCGAAATCGGAAAGGTAGGGCTGGCCGTTGAACCAGCCGTGCTCGACGCCCTGGTAGGCCAGGACACAGAAAGCCACGGCAGCCAGGGCGATATAGGGGATGGCGCGGTCCATGGCGCGCTTGAAGCGGCGAAGGCGCTGCTGGCCGGGGAAGGTCCTGTTTTCGTGGTCTACTAAAAAGCTGGCCCATAGCTCTTCGGGGGCCCCTTCGGCGGGGGCGACGGGGGAGAGGGCGGCCGCCGCCTGGGCCGGGGTGAGCTTGGCCCGCTTGAGCCCGGCGGCTACCAGCCGGCTTGCCCGGGTGGCTGGGCCCCCGATGACGGCGGCAATCTCCGCAAAACCCCAGCCCAAGGCCAGGTGCAGGTAAAGGGGGGTCTTGTACCGGGGGGGCAGGCGCATGAGGGTGCGGAGGGCGTCGGTAAGGGTAAAGGGCAGGCGGGGGCCTGGGGCGGGCCGCTGGCCCTTCTTTTTGCGCTTGGGGCGGCGGTAGTATTGGTCCAGGCAGAGGCTGTGCATGCAGCGGTAAAGCCCTGGCGTGCCGGAGGAGGCCCGCTGCCAGAGGCGGGGGCTGCAGGCTAAGTCGCACAAAAGGGTATGGGTAAGGGCCTGAGCCCCAGAGGGCCCCCCGGCGTGGAGATAGGCCAGGGCGAAAAGCCCCCGGGCATTTTGCAAAAAGAGCGGTTCTATTTCTGGTAAAGCGGCCATGGGCTTGCCCCCTTTCAGGTATTGGGTCCGTTTGGTTTTTCTGTTTCGCGCAGGCGCTTGCGCTTGGCCCGGCGCTTTTGGCGGATGTCCGCCAGGTCCTGGCCGATGCCGCTGCACTCCAGCCACATGCTGACCTCGGCCCCCAGGAACAGGATATACATGCAGAAGAACAGCCAGAACATGAGGATGACCAGGGTGGCTAAGCCCCCGTATAGGGAGAAGTTGGAGAAATTATCTACAAACAGGGAGAAGAAAAAGGAGAACAGCACCCACCCGGCCGCGCTGAAAGCCGCCCCGGCCAGGTTGTGCAGCAGCCGCACCCGGCGGCGGGGCAGGAAGGTGTACATAAGGGTGAAAAAGGCCAGCAGCAATATAAAGCCTAAAAGGGACTTGAAATTCATAAGGAGGGTGGCCAGGAAGCGGGGGGATTTTTCTAACAGGAAATTGTAGATGGTGGAGCCGAACACCAGCAGCACCGCTACCAGAAGCAGCACCACGGCAAAGAGGATGACATAGACCGCTGCCACCAGGCGCATGTGCACCAGGTTGCGGGTTTTTTTGACCTCGTAGATGGTGTCAAGGCCCTTGATGACGGCCACCATGCCCGCCGAGGAGGACCATACCGCCGTGATGACGGCCACGGGCAGGATGCCCCCGGCGGTGATGGCGGAGGGCAGCAGGTCGGCCACATATTCGGCCACGGCGCCGGGGAGGAACTCCAGGGCCATTTCGATAAGGGTGAGGCCGGAGCTGAAATGGATCTGCTGCATTAGGGTGAGCAGGAAGGCCACAAAGGGCAGGAAGGATATGATGAGGAAGTAGGCGGCGTGGGCCGAGGAGGAATCCAGGCGGTCGCGGGTGGTGCGGTTTAAGAACCAGACGATATGTTTTTTCAGCAGCTTCACGGCGCTACCTCCCCCCTGTTGCTATCCTAAATAATATGAAAAAGCAGCCGGCCTAAACGCAGTGCTGCCTGCCCTGGCTATGAGGATATTATAGCATGCCGGGAGAGTTTTTACCACTTGTAATCGCCCCTTTTTTTAGGGCTTTTTTCGGATTTGCAGGGGGAGGGGGGCAAAGTTGCAAAAAAAGCGGGCCCCGCCGAAAGGGGAGGGGGCAGGCGAAAGCCCTGTATCTGCCTGATATACAGGGGTTGCCAGTGGTTACAAAACTGCAACAACTAGGGCCTTTATGCGATTTTTAGGGATAAAATATGCAATTAACACAAAAAGCTGGGGCAGGACAAGGGGATTTTTTCGGGTTTGCCAGTTGTCAAAAATAGAATCATCGTGTAAAATGGCCCTATTGTGAATTGTACGTGAACAGCGTGAGTTTGCAAAATAAAACCTTATTCTAGGGGGAATATTAGAATGAAACGCAGCAAGATTTTGGCGCTTCTCCTGGCCGTCCTTCTGGTTGTTGGCACCTTTGCCGCCTGCGGCGAAAGCGGCAACAGCAGCAGCGCCGCCAGCACAGCCAGCAAGGCTGACGCCAGCAGCGCCGCCAACGATACCAGCACGCCTGCTGAGGAGGAGTCCAGCGAGCCCGCTGCCGACGGCACCAGCACCAGCAGCACCGGCGACCATGTGCTGAACATGAACGCCACTATGGAGCCCACCAGCCTGAACACCATTACTTCTACCTACAGCATTGAGTTCTCTATGCACAAGCACCTGTTTGAGAACCTGTACATGCTGGACGACAACGACGAGCCCCAGCCTGCCGCTGCCGAGACGGTGGACATCTCGGAGGACCAGAAGGTTTACACCTTCCACCTGCGGGACGACGGCAAGTGGACCAACGGCGAGCCTGTTACCGCCAAGGACTTTGAGTTTGCCTGGCAGCAGGTTTTGAACCCGGACAACGCTGCGGACTACGCTTACTTCCTGTACGATACCCTGGGCATTGTGAACGCTAAGGAGTTCTATGAAGGGTCTGCCAGCTGGGAAGACGTGGGCGTGAAGGTCATTGACGACCTGACCCTGGAAGTCACCCTGAAGAACCCCATCCCCTATGCCCCCTTCCTGTTCACCTTTGGCACCCTGGCCCCCATCAACGAGAAGTTCTACACCGAGGTGGGCGCGGACATGTATGCCACTGAGGCTGAGAATTTCTGCACCAACGGCGCTTTCAAGCTGACCGAGTGGAAGCATGACAGCCAGATCGTGATGGAGAAGAACGCAGACTTCCACCGGGCTTCGGAGATCGAGGTTGACAAGATCAACTGGAAGATCATCACCGATCCCCAGGCTGCTTTCACGGAGTTCATGTCCGGCGGCCTTGACGTGGTAAACCTGTCCACCGGCGAGCTGATCACCCAGGCGGAGAACCAGGACATCGAGGTGCTGAGCTACGCCGACGGTTCCGCTTTCTATATCTACTTCAACCACAGCCACGAGTACCTGAAGAACGCCAACCTGCGCAAAGCCCTGGCTTTGGGCTTTGACAAGGAGGGCATGGTAAACTCTGTATACCAGAACGGCAACAAGCCCATGACCAGCTTCACCTGCCCCGAGGTCAAGGGTTCTGACGGCAAGAGCTTTGCCGAGAGCCTGAACACCTGGAACGGCGGCGAGCTGACCCCCAAGAACGGCGACGTAGAAGCTGCCAAGGGCTACCTGGAGACTGCTTTGCAGGAGCTGGGCTGCACCGTAGAGGATCTGTCCGCCAGCCTGTCCATTGACTGCGGCGACAGCTCGAACGCGATAAATGAGGCTGCTTTCTATCAGGAGCAGTGGAGGCAGAACCTGGGCATTGAGGTCACCGTAAACTCCATGCAGACCAAGCAGGGTTCTGAGAACCGCAAGAACGGCAACTATGTCATGTCCCTGACCGGCTGGGGCCCCGACTACAACGACCCCATGACCTTCCTGGACCTGTGGGTATCCACCGGCGGCAACAACCAGACTTTCTATGCCAGCGAGGCTTATGACAAGCTGATTGCCGACGCCGCTGTGGAAACCGACCTGGAGAAGCGCCAGGAGATGTTCTACGAGGTTGAAAAGCTGATCGTAGAAGACCTGCCTGTTGCCCCCTCCTACTGGCGGTTCCCCAGCTACGCTGTGAACAACGACAAGATTGCCAGCGGCGTACACCGGTCCACCTTCCAGGATATCAACGTGGTAAACGTTAAGTTTAACTAAGCCGGGCGCTTAGCTTAAACCGGAATTTATACCGAAAGCATAGCGGGAGTATCCAGGCGGGTACTCTCGCCCTGCGGTATTTATAACGTTTTACTGGGAGAAAGTTGTAAAGCGAAAAAATCCCACAGCAGGGCCAAGCCCTGGCAAATTTGTGGGGAAAAACAGAAGAAGCGCAAAACCGGTACCGGTTTCCCGACTGCTTTTCCCAAGGAAAAGCATAGAACCCGTAATAAACGGTTTTGTACGGATTATATGGAACATTCAATGTGCCAAAGGCGGCCCGGTGAAGTCCCCTTTGGCACATTCTAATAAAAAAGATAAACGCAAACAAACGCGTGCCCAAAGCCCCCAAAAAGCAGGGGCCCGGTACGCGGGAAGCGAAGCGTGGGATCCTTAAGGGGCGGGGCCCCTTAAGCCGCCGGAGGCGACCTTAACAGGGGTGCAGGGGGCGGAAAGCCCCTTGCTGTTAACAAAAATATGAAGAGGAAAGGGGGAAATTGCTAATGGCTAAGTATATACTAAAAAGAGTCGGGTATGCGGTGGTAACGCTGTTTGTGCTGGTAACGCTGACGTTCTTCATGATGCGCATGCTGCCGGGCGACCCGTTTACCGGTGAAAAGCAGCTGCCGGAAAAGACCATGGCCGCGCTGAACGCGAAATATGGGTTGGACAAGCCGGAGCCCGTACAGTATATCATGTACCTTGGCAATTGCCTGCACGGAGACCTGGGCCTGTCCTTAAACACGAACCGGCCCGTGACCACCATTATCGGCGAAGCGTTCGCCTATTCCTTTGACCTGGGCATACGGGCGGTGCTGCTGGCCTTTGTGGCCGGCGTGCTGCTGGGTACCATTGCCGCCATTAAACGGGGCAAGGCCACGGATACGGTGTGCATGCTGGTTGCGCTGGTGGGTGTGTCGGTGCCCAGCTTTATTGTGGCGTCGGTGCTGCAATACTACCTGGGCTTAAAGCTGTACATGGCCACAGGTGTGCGCTTTTTTGCCGTTACCGGCTGGGAGGATTTCAACTCCAAGATCCTGCCGGTGTTCGCGCTGGCGTTTGGCTCTTTGGCGCAGATCTCCCGGCTGATGCGTACCAGCATGCTGGACGTGCTGGGCCAGGACTACATCAAGACCGCTAAGGCCAAGGGGCTTTCCCAAAAGGCCATCATCTGGAAGCATGCCATACGCAACGCCATTATGCCCGTGGTCACGGTGCTGGGCCCCATTACGGCCAGCGTACTTACCGGCGGCTTTGTGGTGGAAAGCGTGTTTGCGGTGCCCGGCCTGGGCGGGTACTTTGTAAGGAGTATCCAAAACGTGGACTACACCATGATCTCTGGCACCACCATTTTCTACGGCGCGTTTTTGATCGCGGCCAACCTGTTGGTGGACCTGGCCTATGGCCTGATCGACCCGAGAGTGAAATTGGAGGAGGGCTGAGCAAATGGATAAAATCGACAAGAGCCGTTTTGGCTGGGTGGGCCCGGACCCCGAGCACCAGGAGGGGATATCCCGCCCCAGCATTACCTATTGGCGGGACGCCATGAACCGGCTGGTGAAAAACCGGGTGGCGCTGGTGTGCCTGTGCATTATTGTGCTGCTGATTTTGGGCTGCGCCATTTTGCCGGCGGTTTCCCCCTTCAGCGGCCGGGAACAGCACCTGACCGAAGGCAACGCCAGCTTCTTTACCCCCTGCACCGATACCCGCTATGAAGGCCAGGGCCATGTGCACATTTTTGGCACGGACCGCCTGGGCCGCGACATGTGGACCCGCCTGTTTGACGGGGGCCGCGTGTCGCTGATGATCGCTTTCTCGGCGGTGTTTGTAAACCTGATCATCGGCATTATCTACGGCGGCATCTCCGGCTATTACGGCGGCGCGGTGGATAACATTATGATGCGTATTGTGGAGATCGTCAACGGCATACCCTACCTGATTGTGGTGGTGCTGCTGATGATGGTGCTGCCCCAGGGTATCTTTACCATGGTAGTGGCCTATGCCACCGTGGGCTGGACAGGCATGGCCCGCCTGGTGCGCGGCCAGGCGCTGGCCCTGAAAAACCAGGAGTTCGTGGTGGCGGCAGAGGCCATGGGCGCCAAGCCCTCCCGGATTATTGCCAGGCATTTGCTGCCCAACGCCTTGTCCGTTATTATCATCAACGTGACCCTGGCGGTGCCAAGCGCAATCTTTACCGAGGCTTTCCTCTCTTACATCGGCCTGGGCGTGCCGGTGCCCCATTCCTCTTGGGGCATCCTGGCCCAAGACGGCTCCCAGGTGTTCCAGGTATACCCGGAGAAGCTGTGGATACCGGCTATTGCCATCAGTATCACCATGCTCTCCTTCAACCTGCTGGGCGACGGCCTGCGCGACGCCTTTGACCCGCGGCTGCGGCGCTGAGAAAGGATGGGACGAATATGGCAAAAGATATGAACAACAAGGTCCTCAGCGTAAACAACCTGCACGTGTCCTTTGACACCTACGCGGGGGAGGTGCAGGCAGTGCGGGGCGTCACCTTTGACCTGCACCAAGGCGAGGTGCTGGCCATTGTGGGCGAATCGGGCTGCGGAAAAAGCGTGACGGCCCAGACCATTATGAAGCTGAACCCCATGCCCCCGGCCCGCATCCCCGAAGGGGAAGTGACCCTGGGGGACGTGGACATTGTAAAGGCCACGGAAAAGGAAATGCAGAAGCTGCGTGGCAAGGAAGTCTCTATGATTTTCCAGGACCCCATGACGTGCCTGAACCCTACAAAAAAGGTGGGCAAGCAGATTGTGGAAGCCATTGTGCACCACACCCACATGAACCGGGCGGACGCCAAGGCCGAGGCTATCAAGTGCTTAAGCCAGGTGAACATCCCCAACCCGGAGGAACGGGCCCAGCAGTACCCCCATGAATTCTCCGGCGGCATGCGCCAGCGGGCCATGATCGCCATGGCCCTTTCCTGCAACCCTAAGGTGCTGATTGCCGACGAGCCCACTACGGCCTTGGACGTAACGATCCAGGCGCAGATCATGGATCTGCTGGCGGAAATCAAGGAGCAGGTGAACACGGCGATTATCCTCATCACCCACGACCTGGGCGTGGTGGCCAGCATGGCCGACCGGGTGGCGGTGATGTATGCCGGGAAAATCGTAGAGACCGGCACCTGCGAGGATATTTTCTACCGCAACGCCCACCCCTACACCCGGGCGCTGCTGAAGAGCCTGCCCTCGGTAGATGCGGAAAAGAAGGACCGGCTGGTGTCCATAGCCGGCTCGCCGCCGGACCTGCTGGACCCGCCTAAGGGCTGCGGCTTTGCAGCCCGGTGCGCCCGGTGCATGCACATCTGCCGGGAAGAGCAGCCCCCGGAATTCACCATAGGGGAGGGGCACACGGCTTCTTGCTGGCTGCTGCACCCCGACTGCCCCAGCGGGGAAGAAAGAGGTGAAAAAGATGTCTGATAAAAAGCAGGAAGTGCTCCTTTCCCTTAACGATGTATGCAAATATTTCAAGGTGTCCGGCGGCACGCTAAAGGCTGTAGACCATGTAACCTTTGACATCCACAAGGGCGAGACCATGGGCCTGGTTGGAGAGTCCGGCTGCGGCAAGTCCACCCTGGGCCGGGTGACCATGGGCATATACAGCCCTACGTCCGGCAAACTGACCTATAAAGGCGAAGAGTTGGACCTGCGGAAGAAAAAGTCCCGCTTTAGCTATGCCAAAAAGGCGCAGATCATCTTCCAGGACCCCTACGCGTCCCTGGATCCCCGCATGACCGTCTCCTCCATCATCCAGGAGGGCATGGAGATACACAAGATGTACGACGAGAAGCGCCGCAAGGAACGGGTGTATGAGCTGCTGGAAATGGTAGGCCTGAACCGCGAGCACGCCAACCGGTTCCCCCACGAGTTTTCCGGCGGGCAGCGCCAGCGCATTGGCATAGCGCGGGCTTTGGCCATTGAGCCGGAGTTTATTGTGTGCGACGAGCCCATCTCGGCTTTGGATGTGTCGATCCAGTCCCAGGTCATTAACCTGCTGCACGATTTGCAGGAAAAGCTGGGGCTGACGTACCTGTTCATTGCCCACGACCTAAACATCGTCAAATACATCAGCGACCGCATCGCCGTGATGTACCTGGGCAACGTGGTAGAGCTGGCCAGCTCGGACGAGCTGTACAAGAACACATTGCACCCCTACAGCCAAGCGCTGCTGTCCGCGGTACCCATACCCGACCCCAGCGCCGAGGCCCAAAAGAAGCGGATTATTATTTCCGGCGATGTGCCCAGCCCCATCAACACCCCCAAAGGCTGCAACTTTGCCGGCCGGTGCCCCAGGGCCTGCGACAAGTGCAAGGAATCGAAGCCGGTGCTGCAGGAAATCGTACCGGGGCACTTTGTAGCCTGCCACCTGGTCGAGCCCCAAAAATAAGGATAACAGCAAACCCGCCAGCCCCCAAGCCGGCGGGTTTTTCCTATCCCAAAACGCGGGCGCAACACCCGCGCCCCCGCCAACCGAAAAGCGCGGGAAGCGCAGCGCAGGATTCCAAAGGAGAGGCTCCTTTGGCGGGTTTGGGCGGAGCCCAAGATCTGGCCAGAGGCAAAAAAATTTGAAAAAAGTGGGCGCGGGGGGTTGACTTTTGCAGAAAATTTGATATAATAAGAATGTTCCTGTAAAGCCCGTAAGCAGGGAGATAGCGGTATTGTGTAATGGTAGCACAGCAGACTCTGACTCTGTTTGTCTGGGTTCAAATCCTGGTACCGCTGCCATGGCCCCGGTTTTATGCAAATGAACCCGGGGCTTCTTTTTCGAGGTGTGGCTCAGTTTGGTAGAGCGCTACGTTCGGGACGTAGAAGTCGCAGGTTCAAATCCTGTCACCTCGACCATACCAGAGTCATACGAACCCCGCCACAATTTATTTTGTAGGTCCGGCGTTCGTGTTGGCTATGATGTTGCCCAAAGAATAAGGCAATTAGAAAAGCACTCGGTAAAAGCGTGATATTCTTAGGGGAGAAGTAAAAAAGACCGAATAGGGTAAGAAAAACAGAAAGTCCCGCCTGGATTAATGAAGTGCACAGCATTCATCCAAGCGGGACTTTCTGTCTCCAGGCATTCTTCCTTATCTTTACATAGTTAGTGTGATAAATTCAACATGGATTTCATGGACCTCTTTATCTTCTTACTCTTGGTCTATCCTCTCTCCTAAATACTTCATCGCCATCTGCGCCGCCTCAGCCCGGGTCGCGTTCCCTTTCGGGTCCAGCACGCCGTTCCCTCTGCCGCTGACAATGCCGTTCTCACTGGCCCAGCATAAAGCTTTCCAGGCGTATCCGCTGACCCGATTGGAATCCTCGAAATCCAGCTCATTTTTCCCCGGCTCGGGCTTTCCGGCATAACGCCAGAGCATAACCGCCAGGTCCTGCCGGGTGATGGGCCGGTCGGGGGCAAATTTCCCGCCGCCTATCCCGGCGACGATGCCCTCTGCCGCCGCCCAGTTCACAGCGTCCGCGTACCAGCCGGTGGTTACGTCGCTGAACTTACCGCCCTCCGCCTGGGGCCTGCTCTCCTTGTTGTAGATTATCTGCGCGAACTGCGCCCGGGTGAGGGTGTCGTTCGGGCCGAACCTGCCGTTGGCATAGCCGCTCATCAGGCCGTTCGTACACACAAATTCAACGGCTTTGATGTACCACTCGCTGTCCTTCACATCCGGGAAAGGGTTTTCCCAGGGCTTCGGCGAGGGGCTGGGCGTTACTGTCTGCTCAAGGACAAACCCGGCCTGTACCGTCACGCTCCGGGCAGGCATTTTGAAGGTACACTTGCCGTCCTTTTCGATGAGCTCCACGGCCTTGCCCTGGCTGTCGGTGACGGTGATTTTGTCCAGCTTATAGCCCTCGTCGGGCTTCACGGTCAGGGTCACGGTACTACCCGAGCTTGCGCTTGCCGGGCTGGCAGTGACCGTGCCGTGCTCCGCTTTCTCGACCTTTACATCATAATAGCTGACAGAAGGGTACCAGCCGCCACCGCCCGAGCCGCTGTTTTTCTTTACCCAGCCCACCGCGATAGGAGATAGGCCGGTGACCTTGAATTGGATCCCCTTAGCTGTCTTGGTAACAACTGGTTTCTCTGTTTCGCCAGGAGTTTTCCCAAAGTCCCTGGTGGTAAACATATGGGTCACCACTAAGTCATGGGTGTTTTGGCCCGTCCCATCTGGATAAGGCAGCGTAACGGTGAGGCCGTTCGCCGGGAAATTGTCCGCTGTAGCTGTAGTCCAGTTAGTACCGCCATCCGTGCTGACAAGCAGCGACACGTCGTATACAACGGTGTTTTCTTCAACAACGGCACTGTTTGCTTTTGTGACCTCAAGTTTCATGGCTATTTCTAGCTTTGCTGGTGTGTTCAGATTATCCATGTCCTTCAATCCAGCTGGGACGGTGGAAATCCCAGTTTCCATCTCCAGCTTGAACTGCTTATCCTGGGTCGATTCCGGGGGGGTCTCCAAATTCTGAACAGCGGTAACCCTGGCGCTCACCATGGGAGGCTCATTTTCATCCGGAAGCTCATAGTTTCGGGGGCTTGCCGGGTCAAAGCTCCAAGTGCCACATACAGCGGCATCGTAATTGCCGGGCTCTTTTGTACCTGCCAGTCCATCTGTAGTCAGTGAACCGGTAACATTCAGCGTTACTTCGCCGTTTATCACACCAGAAAGGTTGAGTTCTCCGTAAACCGCCGCCTCCCCCTGGCTGGTTTGAGGTTTGGAGGCGGCAAGTCCTGAAACGTCCCAGGCAAGCTGACGCTTGGCAATGGTGATGGGGAGCGTAGTTTCACCCATATGAGTATCGCTCTCCGCGGTAACCGTTAGTGAATAGCTGCCAGCGTCCCTGGGAGCTTCATTCAGAAGGCTGCCCTCTGCGTCCTTCCACTGATAAGTGTATGTCAGGCCATCTGCCGAGGCGCCGCTTTCATCTATGGCAGTTGGTGTGCCGCTATAAGCTGCCGGTTGGCCGTCATAGGTCTTGTTTTCCAACACGATGCCTGAGATGGTAACTGCCGCTTTGTCCACCACAGTGATGGTAAATGTGCTTTGATTAGAGCTGTATTTCCCGCTAACCTCGGTTGTCGATGCCTTTATGGTGATGACCGTTCCTTTCACTGTGCCCTCCGGAATGAGCAGTACTCCGTCCGTAAGCGGCTTTTCCTCGTCGTTTTCTCCGACTTTATATGTCAGGCTGGGCACAGGGAGTCCATCCGTGAAGTCCGGGTCATGGGGGTTTACCGACCGTGCTGCCACAGCTACGGTATGCCCGGCCTGCTGGTGGCTGGGCGCTGTAATGACGATTTTGGGCTGGGCAGGGTTTACGGTGACCGCCGCCTGGCTCTCTCCTACGGCATAGTTTGCTGTGTCATTTGGAGCAAACTTGGCAGGATAATCCTGGCTTTCCGTCGGGCGGGTATGGGGCTGTACCCAGGACCAGGTCCCCTCTACCGTCTGCCCCCCATTCTCAGCGCTGCCCCCCGAAAGTCGAGCGTCTGCCAGGGTTTGGCCGTACTCAATAGCCAAAGCTGTGGGCGCTGTCAGTGTAAGGTTGACTCTGGTGATATCGGCAGTGGTTTGGAAAACTTCACTTTCCAGCGTGTAGTTTCCTGCGGTATCGGTGTCGTTTAAGGTAACACTGCCGGAAACAGATTTATCTGTTCCAGCATCGGGGCTGTCAAACGCGGCTGTTACGGTATAGTCGCCATCTGCCAGGGTCTCGCCGTTTTGGAGCCCCTCAAACTCTACCGAGACCTGGGCGGAGGTGCTGCCATCGTAGGGCTTATCCGTTCCTGTAACCTTCACAGACAGCGGGGCCGGGGTGATTTTGCCTGTGGTGCTGCTGGGGAGAGTGATGTAGGAAGGAAACACATAATTCCCAGCTTTTTCCCCGGTCAGCTTAATATTGCTAATGGTGACGTTTTTTCCCTCGACAACATCCTTTGTGTCAAAGGCTACATCGGCAGTTATCCCCACAAACCCTTTGTCCCTTTCAACAATATCCAAATTTGCCAGGGAGAGCACATCCTTTGCCTGGACTGCTGTGGTTCCATCATAAACCTTTTCTGGTGGAGCGATTATAATCTCTTTCGTGGACAGATTTTTGGGGCTGATTGTATAATTCAGGGTCAGAGTTCCTTCCACGTTGTTTTTGCCGGTTAGGGTGATGAGAGCGTTGTTTCCGACCTCAACATTGTTGGTGTAGGCTACGTCAAAATTACCGTTGATAAGAATATTTTTCCCGTTATGCGTTACTTTCAAAAAAGTTTCCGGGAAATTAACAGGCGAACCTGTATAAGAAGTACCTAAGTTTAGTGTCTTTTCAAGCACGGTATCATCGGTTATTGTAAGTTTCTTCACGGTGAAATAGTGACGGTAATTAAGATGGTGGGACGGCCCCACATCATAGTTATACTCAATATAGTGATTGCCGCCTCCTCCGGCGGGGCAGGCACTTCCTCCATATAAATAACCTACGGCAAGATTATCTCCGTCCAAAGAAAATGTTTTCTGCAATATAGTCTGGTTAGGAGTTTTTCTTTTTGCCTGCTCCTCAACTTGCTGACGCAGATTGGTTCCGTCATAGGTCAGGTCCATCTCATCTGCTGGGGTAAGACTGTCAGCACTATACTCTATATAGTATTTGTTTGCCGCACTGGTGACAGTGCCCTGTCCATTAAGGCTGTCTGCACTGTGGATGGTAATCGCGCCGGTCACTTGTATGTTCGTACTGCTGGGAACAGTCAACACCGCATCTTTAGGGATGTACATGCTCTTGGGAGCATAGCCCCAGATAGAGTTCCATGTGGCGTTTCCATAAACGTAGCAGTACCCTTTTTCATCAATAGACCCGGTAGCACTACGGTTCAGCACAGCGCTTTCCACATGACTGCTCACGGCATCCCAGTAGGAGGATGTAAAATCGATCAGCCCGCCGCCGGTAATTTTTCCTTCCCCCGCATAGCTGTTGTTCACGGTCACACGGCCGCAGTTATTCAGCGTCCCATTATTTTTGAGATGGTTTGTACGGACACGCACACCGGCGGGAACTTCCAGAGTTTTACCCGCTGGGATTTCCAGAGCATAGGCGTCTGTAGTTGAGAGCTGTCCCGTAGTAAAGTTCGCAGGCAAAGCCACCGTCCCAGGCGAACTTTCGTAGAATAGGTTGCCCCTCACCTCGTGATCCGCACGTATGTTGCCGCCGGTTATGGACAGCCCTTTAAACCAGGCGTCAGAGATGCTGCCATCCGTGACAATTGTGCCGCCGGAAATTGTGATGGATGGGGACACCACTTCACCCGTACCCCCTGCCAGTGTTGGCCCGCCATATATACCATAGCCCAAATTTGTCATGGTAAGGTTTATATTGCCGCCGCTGATTGTGATTGGACCCTTTTCCGATCGTATGCCGTACTCGGATTTGAACGTCATACTACCGCCAGTAATGGTTAGGTCCTTTTCGGTGTGGAACAGGTAGCCTGCCGAGCTACCTTCCGCTATAGTTATTTTGCCGCTCTCCATCGTAAGGGTATCGCAGTTGACCAGGGTACTGTTCTCATCCACCGAACGGAACTCCAACGAGCCCTCCCCACTGATCGTGACTTTTTTTCCGGCTGCTGCGAAAATGTCGCATTGCCATGTATCGGTCTTTTGGATTATGTTGCTGCCCTGTAGGACAATGCGAACATCGGTTATCCCGTTCGGGAAAGCGACCATATCCTTTACTTGCCCATTAACAAGAGAGGGCGCTTGCAGGTACAGATCGTTCAGGGTCAGCGTTCCCTTGCTCCCCTCCACTGTCCATGTCCAGCCCTCTGTGTTGCCATCAGTAGTTTGGCTGGACAGGTCAAGGTAAGTGGTCCGCGTGGGTGCCTCCGCCGCGCTGGCGCCTATGGCAAGCCCGAAAACGGTCAGGGCCAGGATCAGAATTGCAGTGAATATTTTCTTCATGGTAATACCTCCATTTTAGTTCTATATCAACCCCAAGCCCCGGGCGGCTGCAATGGCTTCAGCCCTTCCGCCGACCTCCAGCTTGCGGTAATTTTCCTTGATGTGATAACGCACCGTGTCCGGCTTCATACCCAGCCGCCCGGCAATCTGAGTGGCCGTGAAGCCCTCGCTCTGCAAGCGCAGGATTTCCAGCGCCGTGGGGGAGAAGTCCTCCCTCGCCACCCCCGGCAGAAGGTAGCGTGGGTAGCGCCGGGCCATCTGCCTGGTTTCGTCCAGCACCTGCCGAAACCAGGGGCCATCCCGGCTCTGGGCTTTCAAAAGTGGCAGGACGGCCGGGCCCAGCTCGCTGATGAACCGCACGAACCGATAGCTCCCGGCCTCGTCCAGGGCGGCGGTGAGCATGGGCTCCCACTCCGTCCCCAGCCGCTGGCGCACGATGGCCCCCAGCACTCCGGCCTCCATGCGGATGTACGTCCGATAGCAGCGCTCCGCATACTCGCCCAGCTTTTCCAGCAGGGCCAGGGCTTTGAGATTTTCGCCCAGCGCCAGGTAGCAGCGCACTTTGGTAAGGTAGCGGTAGCGCTCCATGGTGATGAACTCTTTGTCCTCGTCCGGGGCATGTTCCAGCCACTCTTGGGCTGCGTCCATGTCCCCGGCATATAGCGCCAGCCTGCACCGCATGGCCTTTATATTGGGTAAGAGTTGGAACACCCGCTGTTCCTCCACCGCCGACTGGAAGGAGTTCAGGATAGCCTCGGCGTTGGCGAGGTCCCCCTGCAAAATCATCATCCGTACCCGCTGGCCTACCGCTGAAAAGGCTATTTCCGGCGTGCCGCCGCACTCAGTCTCCATTTGCCCCCGGGAGAGCAGGGACAGCACCTCGAAGGAGTCCTCTCCTTTCTCGAACAGGCTCTCCCCCAGGGCAATCTTTGTCAGCCCATTGCCGTACCGTCCCAGCACCCGCTCCACCAAGGGACCGACTGTCCGCGCCAATGCCCTGTCCGACCGGCTCCACTTGCAGAAGTCCTTGCCGCCGTTCATGGTGCTGGGCACGTTGCTGGTGACGGAAAATTCCGGTAAGTGTATGCCCTGGTCAAAGAGCATAGCGGGAGCTTTCAACATGATCTTCAGCACGTCCTGGCTCCCCCTATGGGGCAGGCCGATGTCCAGATAGTACAGGCGGCTCCGGGCTTCCCGCTTTGCCCCGCCCTGTGCAGACTTGGCAAACTCCGACAGCTTTCTGTACCAATACTCGCTCTTTTCCGGGTCCATCAGCATGGAGTGGAGCATACTAAGCCCTGCCATGAGCACCGGGCTTTTCGCCGCCTCAGCTTCGTCCATATTCAGATAATACTGCCGCAGCTCGTAGTAGTGACCCGCGCCGGGGTTCACCCGGGCATTGCGCACCAGCAGCTCTCGGATCTGGGCATAGGCCCCGCAGCGCTCGTACATCTCCAACGCCTGAGAGATCTGACCGTTCATCTCATACCAGACCCCAGCGTTTTTCTGGCAGTTTCTGAGCTGTTCCTCTCCCAGGGTCAGAGCGGCCCGTTCCCGCAGAGCGTCTAACAGCACATGCCGCAGGCGGTACGCCCCTCCATTTTGAAAGAGGAAGTTGCCGGTTTCCGCGGCCTTCTGCACCATGATAGAGGCGGTTTTGCTGGCGGTGATGAGTTCGGCCAGCGGTAGGGTAAATTCATCCACAACGCTTATCTCCATGAGAAATTCCAGCAGGTCGCTGTCCCAATCAACCATCACATAATCGCGGAGATACCTGGCAAAAGCGTCATGAATCTCTTTCTGCATCTGCGGCCCTGGCTCCATCCCCTCAGCCATCTTCAGCGCCGCGTGACGGATGATATAGGCATTTCCTTCAGAGGATTCCGTCAAACACTCCAGTCCCTTTGCCGTGTATGCTATCCCCATGCCGTCCAGATATCCGGCAATTTCGCGTTTCCCAAGGTGCAGGTCGCTCTCGTGGATCATCATGAATCCCACGTTCACATACTCAGGCATTAGCCAGGCCGGTACCGGGCTGCGGCTTATAAAAATGAGCCAAATGTCCGGCCTGTTTATCAGCTCCCGAACCAGCTCCTGGCGCGTTTCGTCCAACCGATGCAGACCGTCCAGAACCACGGTGCCGGAGCAGGGAAGGTCATCTCTGCCCCAGCGCCGGTCTCCGCAGTCAAAGTAAGCATAGCGGCGCTTGCCGAAATATTTCTGTACAAAGGCGGTTTTGCCGTAGCCTGTGGCACCATAAATATATGCAATCTGGCCCAGAGATTTTGCCGCTCTCAACTTGCGGTACGCGCTCCCCGGCATGATGTACTGCTCCAATGCTTAACACCTCCGTCCTAAAAATATGCGCAAAAAACCACAGGCTGCGCCTGGGCGCTCCTGCGGTTTTTACGTGTATGGGGTCAAAATGGGCGCAATTATTGCTTGCTTGCTTGCTTGCTTGCTAAACAATTATTTGCGCTCATTTTGAAATTTCAACACCTTTTCTGTGAATTTTTTGTGAAATCTTGGCTTGGATGGACACTCTAAACCTATGATATCACATTATACAGCATAGAAACTTAAATGTACACTCCCTAAGTTGGGTAGGTTGAATGAAATCCGCGAAAAAGGAACACTTGATTTCTGAAATCGATACTTTGGTGTTTATTAAGTTGTGCTTTATCTAAGCTCTGCCCAATTTTAGAAAATCTATTGACAAATCAAAAAATCCATGTTAGACTAAGACTACAAAATCAAGTACCTGAATGCCAGCCGCGTTGTTTGCCAATCAAACAGCCAGCGGCCCACTTAAAATTTCGAGACTCGTAACACATAGGTACAGAGCATATCAAAGCGAACCGAGGAGGTTCGCCTGTTTATGCTTCTGTCCTGCGTGTATGCGAGTCTTTTTGTTTTCTCTCCGGCGGGAGTACATATTTTACGAAAGGTGGGATGCAAATGATTGTATCAAATTTGAGCTTCCAGCAAAAATCGAGGAAAGGAAAAGCGGATGAAACACAAGAATTTCTTTATGGTCGCCAACTGTATCTTCGGCCTGGGGCTAAAGCCAAGGGACTTTGCTGTCTACTGCTGCCTGATACGGCACAGCGGCGCAGACTGTTCCTGTTTCCCCTCACGGCGGGTGATAGCGGCGGAATGCCGCATGGATAAAAAGACTGTCGACACAGCCATTGAAAATTTATCTACGCTTGGGCTTGTAAAAAAGGTCGGCAGATACCGCCGGGACGGAACGAGGGCAAGCAACCTGTATCATGTGGAGAACCTTCTGGAATAGTGGAAATATTCCATTGGGATAGTGTTAAGATTTCCTATCAGGAAGAAAACCCATAGAACTAAACCCAAGGCTATCTTTTCAGCAGAAAGAAATAAGCGAGCCAGCCACCCGCCACAAGCCCGTTGTACGGCCCCTTGTGCCCGGCATACGCAAATGGCGGGGGATTCCACCTTTGTGCAGTATGTGCGCCCAAACCGGGCGATACACGGCAAAGTAAGTCAGGCCCCAACAGCCATGGATTCCGGGCAGTTTTGCCAGGGTCGAAAAGAAAGCAGGAGAAAGGAGGTGGGGTTGCTATGCTCCCCACCTCCGGGTCACAACGCCCGGCAATGCCGGTCGTTTCAAGGGATTTCGGGCTTTCAGGAGCGCAATGCAAAATAGGGTTGCTGATTCCCCGCTTTTCAACAAACAGGGTTGCAAACCCCATAATTGGCTGTGTAACGGCAAATATTCAGGGGTTGCCGGTTTAGGCCCGCATTTCTTTCTCTGCAGGAACACCCCATCAAAAAACACTCTACCAGCCGCAAGGCAGAAAGGAATAATATGAAAAATATCGATCTTACTTTGCTCAGAAAAAGACGTGAAAAGATCCTGGCGCTTCGCAAGGGAAAGAAGCAGCCACAGCACATCGGCGTCTGCTATGCGGTAACGCTGGATGGAAAAACCTATCCGGTGATGGCCTGCTTCCCTGCCGCCACGGAGGAAAGCGCTAAAGATAAATTGAAGTACCTTATAAACGGCGGAAAAAATTAGCGGATTTATTTGCAGATTCGCTGGACTTTCGCTCCGGTATAGGGTATGCTGTAGCCGTATCCTATTCGGTTTGACAGAGCGGTATCCCGCTCGGAAAGGAAAAGTGAAATGAGATCAACCGAAAATGCAAACTTGATAACCGCGCTCTACTGTAGGCTCAGCCAGGATGATGATATGACAAATAGACGTAAAGCCAAGTGATTTTTTTCGGCATCCATAAGGGATGCCGTTTTTCTATTATTGGATAGCCCCGACAAATTTGTAGTAGATGGTAATGCGCTTTTCCTTACCCTTGCGGCAGCGCCCCATACCTGGCGTTTCGTAAATCGTAATCCGGTCAATCAGTTCATGAAGCATGAAGCGGTCGAGTTTTTCAAAGCTGGTGTATTTTCGGATAAGGGCTGCGAAGCGGTCAATATCGGCTTTGGTATCCCGAACCTTTTCCAGCGCCTTTTCCATCTCTGCAATGTTCGCTTTCAGCGTTGCCCGTTCCGTATCGTAATCTGCGATAAACATGGTAAAGATGTGGTCGGGCAGCTTGCCGCTCATATTGTCCTCGTAGGTGCGTTTCAGCTTCATATCCAAGTCAGCCAGCCGCTTCTTTGCTGATGCCAGGTCGCGCTTCATTGTCGCGGTCTGTTTCTGCTGATCGGCGCATTTCAGTTCCATCAGTTTCTGTGCTGCTTTCTCGGTGTCCTCGCTGAACAGTCTGGCATTGCGCTGAATATCCTCCTGAACCACCTGATAAAGCGTGTCACGGTTAATATAGTGGCTGGAACAAGCTACTGTCCCTATCGCCTGACTGCGCCCGCACATATAGTAAAAATACTTCTGCTGGCTGACACCCAACTTCATGGATGTTCCGCAGGCTTCGCAGTAAAACAATCCTGCAAACAGCGCCGGCTCGTCTTTGGCTTTAATGGTCTTTTTCCGCGCAATCAGTCTTTTTTGTGCTTCATCAAATAATTCGCGGGATATGATCGGTTCGTGCATATCAGGAACAACTACCCAATCTTCTTTAGGGATAGGTTCCCTTTTTTTACTTCGGTAGGATGGCGTGTACTGCCGCCCCTGCACCATGCTCCCCACATAGATTTCGTTTTGAAGCATGAAATGTACATAAGTCCGTGTCCAGAAGTGGCGGCGTTCAAACTCGCCATCCCGTTCAGGATTGTGCTTACGGAAACGTGTATATTCCTTGGGGGATAAGATACCCTCGTTGTTCAGGGTTGTTGCAATGCTCCTTGACCCAATCCCTGCCGCGCACATTTCAAACATCCGCCGGACAACCGGCGCGGTTTCCTCGTTGATAATCAGCTTGTGCTTATCGTCAGGATGCCGCAGGTAGCCGTAGGGGTCGAGTGCGCCAAGGTATTCACCGCGTCTTGCTTTGGTATGGAGCGTGGACTTGATTTTTGTGGAAATATCCTTGGCGTACATATCGTTTAGGATGTGCTTGAACGGCGTAATATCCATGCTGCTGGTCTGGTTCAGCGTGTCAACGCCATCGTTCAGGGCAATGTAGCGTACATGGCGCTCCGG
>QZEE01000016.1 GCA_009917445.1 bacterium D16-76
CTGGGGCACCAGATCTTCTATTGTTACCATGTGGTATTTCAGCTGCATTTTCTCATCCCCCTGCTTCTATCATTATACCATATTGGGGGTGGCAGGGGATAGTTTGTCAACACGGCCAAATTGGGGCCAGACAAAACGTTTGTAAAACAAACGTTGAAAGCCGTTTCGAGCAGCAGCTTGAAGCGGCTTTTTTGCTGCCCAAATTTTATTTTCAGGAGGTATTTTATGACAAAATCCAAGAAAAAAGGCCGGAAGCTGGTCACAGCCTACTGGTCGCTGGTGGGGGCCGGTGCGGCGGTGCTGGTATCGCTGCAGCAGGTGTACGCTGACACTATCTGGAATCGGTTTTCCACCATCATGAAGGATGTGTACGGGCAGCTGGTGGCTATCAGCACTATCGTCGCGGTGACGGCCGCCGCCATCGCGCTGCTGGTGCGGATGATCTCCCGGAACCAGCGGGCGGTGGATGAGGCCACAAGCTGGCTCAAACGCATTGTAGTGACGTGGATCACTTTGAATTCGTTAGGGTTCATCGTGGCGTATTTACAGCCGCTGATCGCCGGGGGCCAGTACACGGGATGATGAAGGGGGCGAGACCTTATGCTTGATTGGATCTTCGAGGGCATCGTCACCTGGATCAGCAGCATTGTGGCCGAGCTGATGGACACCGTGTCCGGCCTTTTCCTGGACGCCCTGGGCACGGACATGACGGCCGTGGAGGAGTATTTCCCCTTCGTCAGCAGTGCCTTCACGGTATGAGGGGACGCTCAGCCTGCGCCGGCCTAAATATGTGGATTTTGACGCGCCAGCCCCGGGAAGCAATATTTCACAGGGTACGCCCATCAGCACGATCCAGGTGGACGTTACCCACTATTGTGCCTGCTCCCTCTGCTGCGGCAGCAACGCCGATGGCTTTACGGCAAGCGGGAAAAGGGCGGCCCGTGGCATGGTTGCCATGTCCAGCTACTACCCCTTCGGGACACAGATCATGATAAACGGCACCATGTACACGGTTGAAGACCGGGGCGGCTCCGGCATTGAGAACGACCGAAGCCGGGTGGATATCTTCATACCCGACCATAATGAAGCGTTAAGGCTGGGGAGATACAAAACTACCGCACAAATTTACAGGATGGGAAGATGACTATGGACGATAAAAACTACAACAATGTATACGCCATCCCGGCAAACTACACGGATTCAGGCAAGATACTGGGCGGGATGCTGGAACTGCGCAATGCCTTGGAGGCAGGCATCCTGTTGCTGTTGGTGGGCTACCCGGAGCTGATGTGGATTCCGGTGGCTGGAACCATCAGGATCGTCATCATGACCCTGACGCTGCTGCCCCTGGGGGTGCTGGCTGTCATGGGCATCGACGGGGATTCGCTGTAGCGCTACCGGACAGGACGAACGTACAGAAGTGTACGTAGTACCAAAGGAGGAATTCCCCTCTTGGCTGGATGTCGGAAAAGCTATGCCCGATGCGGGCATGGAATTATACGAAAAACCACCTCAAAATGGATAAAAGCCATATGTAAAAACGGCCAATTTTTCATGTGCTGAAATTACACAAGGGAAAAGATGT
Organism: bacterium D16-76; assembly: GCA_009917445.1. Taxonomy (GTDB): domain Bacteria; phylum Bacillota; class Clostridia; order Oscillospirales; family Acutalibacteraceae; genus Acutalibacter. Next base: position 1,586 of record QZEE01000016.1, read on the forward strand.
GGAAAGCAAACGGTTCCGGCCTTTTTTCGCAAGTTCAGGATGTTTTTCAGTCCGAGAGAGAGGCAGCCAAGTCCGAAAACGATACAATGCAAGGGGTGACGAAATGACTAAGTTCTGTCCCGGCAGTCATGTGTATGAGCTGGTCACATTGCTGTCATTTGCAGGGGAGTACCCTTTCCATTCTTTAGACATGCTTGGGAGCAAACGGGTCTATAAGGCGCTCATTGTCAAACTGACCCAGCCAGAGCAGTTCGTGAATACACAGACAGGCGAACAAATGGCTTGTAGGTTGTTTACGGTTACAGGGGGTGGGCAGTCAAAAACGGTGCGGCTCTATAAAAAAGCGTTACATATTTTAGATTGGGTGCATCCCGGCGCTTATCCGTACTATATGAGTTCTTTTTGGGAACACCGCCTCCCTGGCGACATGGCGCATATTGACCGTCATCATCGGGTGGCCGAGGCGGCTGCTTTGTGTGGACGGGCTGGCATGGAGGCAAGACCTTTTTATCTGCCCAAGCTGCAAAATCAGATGATTGCACAAACCATACCGCCAGGGCGCTTCTTCTACCTGGCCAGAGATATGAAGCGGGTAACCACTCAGGAAGTGAACAAAACTGCTTTCACTCGCCTGGTGGGGGCGGCTTTTTACCCCGGGGGATGCTATGCGGTATACAATACCCGCAGGGCCGCCATGAAATGGAATGGCATGGGTGAATTAAAAGCGCGGTATCACCTGGCTGATCTGTGTAGAATGAATACAGGGATCCAGGAGATCAGCTCGGCTTTATTTTTGGGATGGTCGGAAGAAATTGCCCTGCAGTCCTTCTTGGAGAAAAGCAAAGGGCAGAAAGTGAAGCCACGGGCAGATGCGGTCTATCGGCACATCCACTTCATCTCTATGGATAAAAATGGCGTCCGTCAGCTCCGCCTGCTCACCGCCCCCAACTGGCGGGAACGCCTGCTTGATTTGCTGTTCGACCCGGAGACACGCTCCTATGACCGGGGGATGTTTGAGTATGACGCCTGTGTGGACAGCACCTATGTCCTTTCTTATCTGGACGGCGATTTGGCCCGGCTTATCCGATTCAAGGAGGGAACGGAGGGCCACGCTGACCCTTTGGAGGTGCTGTGCTTTCCCCACCAGGTGGGGTTCCTGCGGGAATACCTGGCGGGCCGGGCAGTCATAAAGACCATTGAGATGGATGCGGTGGAAGCTGCGTTGGAAATCGAAAGGAGGGGCGCCCTTGCATAAACGGAGAGCGGCCATTATTGGCGCCTGTGTTCTGGGGATGGTGGCCTTGCTGTACCTGGGCGGCCTGTTCGGGCAGCTTTTAGCTGGCTATCGGGAATGGCTTCGTCAGGACGGGATCAGCGGAAACGCCCGGATGGCGCCTATAAGCTGGAACCCAGCAGACTGCTTTGCCGGGGTCTTTACCGCCAATGGCCTCCGGGGGATGGGCCTGCTTCTGCTGGCCATTGGCGGTGTGCTGGCCTATTTCAAGTTTCAGAACCGGCTTGGCAGCAGCGGCAGCGATCCCCGGGGCTTTAGTTTGAGCAAATCCGGCACCTATGGCACGGCCAGTTGGATGACGGAGAAGGAGATGCAGCAGATGCTGGAGGTAGCGCCCATCAGCAAAGCAAAAGGCACCATTCTGGGCGAGTACCACGGCAAGGCGGTCTGTATGCCGGTGGACACCCGGCTCAACCGGCACATCGCCATTTTCGGCGCGTCAGGGACGATGAAGTCCCGGGCAGTCATACGAAACGCGCTCTTTCAGTGTATCAAAAGAGGGGAATCCGTGGTCATTACAGACCCCAAGGCCGAGCTCTACAGCGATACGGCGGAGCTTTTCAGGAAGTATGGCTACGAGGTGAAAGTGTTCAATCTGGTTGACCCGGCCCACGGCGATTCCTGGAACTGTATGACTGATTTGAACGGTGACACCCTCATGGCCCAGGTGCTGACGGACGTTATCATCGGCAACACGAGCGCCGGGAAGGGCGACAAATTCTGGGACAGCGGGGAGGGAAACCTCTTAAAAGCTTTGATTCTGCTCATCGACCAAGACCCCACCCTGGACAAAAGTGGGAAACATCTGCCCGCCATGTACCAGCTCTTGACCCAGAACAGCGAGCGGCAGCTGACGGCGCTGTTCGAGAAGCTGCCTATGGGGCACCCGGCCCGCGCCCCCTTTAATCTGTTCAGCCAGTCCAGCGACACGGTGCGCTCCGGCATCATCCTGGGCCTAGGCACCCGGTTGCAGGTGCTGCAGAACCCAGCAGTGGCGAAGATCATCAGCCGGTCGGATATCAGCCTGACAGCCCCGGCCCAGCGCAAGTGCGCCTACTTCATCATTTTGAGCGACCAGGACGCCACCATGGCGTTCCTGTCCTCGCTATTTTTCTCGTTCCTGTTCATCCGCCTGACCCGCTTTGCAGACAGCAGCCCCGGCAGGCGGTGCCCGGTGCCGGTCAACCTGATACTGGATGAATTCAACAACTGTGGCAGAATTGGCGGCGCGGCAGACGGGTCAGACTTTGCCCGGTCATTGTCAGTGATACGCTCCCGGGATATCCGGGTGATGCTGGCAGTACAGAGCCTGGGGCAGCTGCAGAATCGGTATCCCAACAATCTCTGGTCGGAAATTATAGGCAACTGCGACATCCAGCTCATGCTGGGCTGCACCGACGACATGACTGCCCAATACTTTTCCTCCCGCAGCGGCGATATGAGCATCCGGGTGGATTCCACGTCCACCACCCGCCAGACCATGGCGGTGGCCCAACTCATCGCCCAGTACCGTCAGACCGAGGGCCAAGGCCGGCGCAAGCTGCTTACCCCAGATGAGGTGCTGCGCCTGCCCAATGAGGAGCTGTTGTGCGTTATCCGGGGCTGCAATGTGCTAAAACTCAAAAAGCTGGACTACACCCTGCACCCCATGGCCGGGGAGTTGAAAAACTGTTCCATTATGGATTACCGGCCTGTGCAGGCGGCAGCGCCTGTGACCCGGCCACAGCAAGAGCCTGCTCACCCAAATCCAGAGAAAAAGAAGGCAAAGGCGGGGCTTTACAGCTCGACAAAGCCGCCTACAGATTTCTAATATTTTCAGAAATGTATTGCTATTGTGCGCACATAGAGATATAATAAGTAGTGAAATCTATTGGTACCACAGGAAAGGAGCGTTTCACATGGCCAAAACAGCAAATCTCTATGCCCGCATTGAGCCGGAGGTAAAAGAACAGGCCGAGAGCATTTTGACCGCGTTGGGCATCCCCGTCTCCAACGCCATCAATATGTTCTATAAGCAGATCATCTTGCAGCGCGGTATCCCTTTTGAGATGAAGCTGCCACAGACGAAGGTGGTGGATATGAGCGGGCTGACCATGCGGGAGCTTGATGCAGAATTGGACAAGGGCTATCAGGATGTTCTGGCTGGCAGGACAAAACCAGCAGGGGAAGTGTTTGAGGGAATCCGAAAGGATTATGGGATATGAGTATTTATTCCGTCAAAGTCACGGCCCAGGCTGAGCGGGACTTGCGTGGTGTCTATGAGTATATTGCCTATGAGCTGCAATCACCGCAAAGTGCTGCCGCCCAGCTCTCAAGGCTGGAAGAAAGTATCCGCGCTCTTGACCAGATGCCGGATCGGTTTCGCCGGTATGACAGAGAGCCATGGCATAGCCGGGGCTGGCGCATTATGCCGGTAGACCACTATTGCGTATTCTACGTGCCTGACCACGGCCGAAGGGTTGTGGAAGTTACCCGCGTACTATACGGAGGCAGGGACATAGAGCATACCCTGGCAGGCGAGGAATAATCGCAGAAGCAACAGAAAGCAGTCGGCACCTCTTTGCAGGGTGCCTTTTTGTACCATAAAAGTGCAGGAGATAAAGCATCTATCAGTGCTTTACCCTCTGCACTTATTTTTATGATAAAGTAATTGGCACGGCAAGGTTCTTTCAGGCCATTTTTCAGGAGATATTTTTTATGTTATACGATGAAACTTTATTGCAGGATAACCAGCCGCCCCAAACCAGGATGGAAATGGAGGGCTCCCCGGCGGAAGGCGGGCTCAGACATGTACTGGAGGGTTCGTTTCCCCAAACCGGCTCGGATTTGCCCGAAGACGGCGAGGAGATGGGCGATTCCAAAGCCGGTTCTGAGGCTATCTCCCAAACCAGCTCAGAAAGTGGCGATGGATCGGAATTCTCTTCGGATCCAAGCTTTGAGGAGGCTGAAGGCACCCCTCTCCTCCAGACTGGCTCAAAAATGGCCGAAAATGAGGGAAGCGTGGACCTGAAGGCGCCTGGCAACGCCGTTTCCTCCCAAACCGGTATAAAAATGGGCCGGAAGGACCGTGGATCCGCATCTCCGGTGTTCTCCCAGAGCCAGTCTGGGAGAACACCGACCCGGCGCAGGCGGGTTATACGACGCACGCCGGTGCTGGCCATTGGCGACGGCCTCGCTGTGGAAACCGACGCGGACAAGGCCCGCAGCGACCTGCTCGACCTGGTGGAGTCCCAGAAAACGGGCCGCATCCTTACAGGCACCATCCAGGGGGCGGAGCGCCCCAAGCCCGAAACGTCCTTGGCAGTCCTGTACCACGGTTCTTTCAAAATTATCATTCCCGCAGAGCAGGCTGTGACTTTGCCAGACGACCGCCGGGGGCGTTCGGTGGCAGAGCTGTACAATTATATGCTTACCAAGCGCCTGGGCGCGGAGGTGGACTACATCGTGAAGGGCGTGGAGCCGCGAACCGGTCTGGCAGCCGGGAGCCGCCTAGAAGCTAAGGTGAAAAACATGAATATGAAAGAATACAGTGGACTGTCTTCCGATAAAACAACCAATGTTAAAGAGGCGATACCTATCCACTTGAAGATGACGCTTACCATTAAGGAGGCCGCAGAGTACAGCAATATTGGTATCAACAAGATCGATGCATTATTGAAACAGCCAAACTGCCCCTTTGTGCTCTTTGTGGGAAACAAAAAGCTGGTCAAGCGCCGGGCATTTGAGGAGTTTATCAGTGCCAAACTGATTATCTGAATGCATGGAGGAAAAATCCTCTGGTGCGCACCAAAATTGGCCGAAAACCTTGAAATGTGTTCGAGTCCTATGCTATAATAATATGTCGCGAAGGACTCTTTTTACGCACGTCCAATGTGTTAAGAAAGGAGTTTCAAAACATCGGTAAAAATCTAAAAGGCAAAGAATGTGGCCCCTCTTTGAGTTGAAAGAGTGGCCGCTTTTTATTCTTGGGTTGCAATGCTACCGGTCATATGATATACTAAAACAAATTATGAAGCAGATGGAAGGGGATATGGGTAATATGATTTGGAGGAAGAAGAGCAACCGAGATGGCTGGATACATATATTTCATATAATTGTGTGCGCGCTTATATATGTTCTGTTATATATTCTTATTTCTATAGTAGTATCTCATTTTTTCCCCGAAGATGGGGGAAAAACAGCCCCATCCTGGGTTACACCAACAGTAATTTGGGCGCCAGCCATATTAACCATATTTCTGTGCCGAAAATGGCTTGCAGCGGCACTTTCTGCCTTAAAGGAACGATTGATTGACATGGCTTTTGACAGGCTTAACATAGATTCAGACAAGCCTTTCCGTATCCCGCGCACCAAATGGATGCAAAAGCAGGTCTGGGATATGCTCATAGATGATGCGAATTCATATACAGAATTAGCCAGTGGCGGTACATATATAGCCCATTTTGTGTCGTATTATGACCGTGTAATAGAAGATTTGCAGATGCTGTGCCAGCTGGAAAAGATAAAGGACGATAATTTTTATCCACAGAGTGAACTTATGCGTTTGAAAGAAGAATTCCAGCCACGCTTGTGTGATCGGATAATCCAGGAGAAGGAGAGACTGCGCCAGGACATAAAAGGGCGGTACAAGGACGATCCCGTTAACCGGGAACGGCTAGTCCGGACATTTGAAAGCAATCTGCGAGATTTGTCCGACCGGTATATTCCGCGTACAGCAGTGCTTGCTGACGATGCTGTCCAGGAATTAAAAAAGGCCGCGGGTATGTATACGGAACTGGCCGGATATGTAGAGGCGGAAAAGCAAGGGATCGCGGCTGTAGACCATATGGAAGGGCATGATTTTGAGTATTGGTGTGCCGCTTTGCTGGAAAAGTGCGGCTATACAAACGTAGAAGTAACAAAGGGGAGCGGTGACCAGGGCGTAGATGTTGTGGGCACGAAAGATGAAATTCGATATGCTGTCCAATGCAAATGCTATTCTTCGAAATTAGGGAACAAGCCTGTACAGGAGGTCTTCGCCGGGAAGCAGATGTACGGCTGCCAAATTGGGGTGGTCATGACAAACAATACGTTTACACAGGGCGCCGTAGAGCTTGCCGAAACTACAGGCGTGTTATTATGGGATAGGGAAAAGTTGGAGAGTATGCTTGCGGGCCAAAAAGTTTAAAACACATACTAAGGAAATAAGCAGTAGGGCCGCAGCTATTTATAATCCACCTTGCAAACCACCCCATCCTATGCTATAATGAAGGCCGAAAATGGAAACAAGGGAGCTGCATAATAGATGAAACTAGGCATCGTCGGCCTGCCCAACGTAGGCAAAAGTACGCTGTTCAACGCCATCACCGACGCCGGGGCCCAGTCGGCCAATTACCCCTTCTGCACCATCGAGCCCAATGTGGGCGTGGTGTCTGTGCCGGACAAGCGCCTGGACAAATTGGCGGAGATGTACGAGCCCGAGAAATTCACCCCCGCCACCATCGAGTTTGTGGACATAGCCGGCCTTGTCAAAGGCGCTTCCAAGGGCGAGGGCCTGGGCAATAAATTCCTTTCCAATATCCGGGAGGTAGACGCCATCGTCCACGTGGTGCGCTGTTTTGAAAGCGGCGACATCATCCACGTAGAGGGAAGCGTAGACCCCAAGCGGGACATTGAGACCATTGACCTGGAGCTGGTGCTTTCCGACCTGGAGGTCCTGGACAGGCGCATCGACAAAACCCGCAAGCTGTTAAAGGCCGACAAAAAATACCAAGCTGAGCTGGACTTTTTCCTCCGCGTCCGCGAAGCCCTGGAAGCAGGCCGTTCGGCCCGCAGCGTAGAGTGCGACGAGGAGGAGCGCGGGCTTCTGGCCACCGTTTCCCTGCTCACCAACAAGCCCATTATCTTTGCCGCCAATATGAGCGAAGAAGATATTAAAAACGGCCCCGAGAACAACCCCCATTTCCAAGCCGTGCAGGCCCTGGCCCAAGAGGAGCACGCCGCCGTGCTGCCCATCTGCGCCGAGACCGAAGCCGAGATTTCCGGCCTTTCCCCCGAGGAAAAGCTGTTGTTCCTAAGCGACATGGGCCTCACCGAATCCGGCTTGGACCGCCTGATCACCGCCTGCTATTCCCTCCTGGGCCTCATGTCCTACCTTACAGCCGGCAAACCCGAAGTCCGCGCCTGGACCATAGAAAAAGGCACCCGTGCCCCCCAGGCCGCCGGCAAAATCCACACCGATTTCGAACGCGGCTTCATCCGCGCCGAAGTCGTCTCCTTCGACGACCTCATGGCCTGCGGCTCCATGTCCGCCGCCAAAGAAAAAGGCCTGGTACGCTCCGAAGGCAAAGAGTACGTCATGCAAGACGGCGACATCGTCCTGTTCCGCTTCAACGTCTAGCCTCCGGCAAGACCTCGGGACGCCGTCCCGAACCCTGCTTAGGGGCCCAAGGCCCCTAAGAACCCCACGCTTCGCTTCGAAGCTTTCCCCGCAGCCCAATAAAGAAGGCCAGCCGTTCCGGTCTCCCCGGGCGGCTGGCCTTTTCTTATTCTTATTTTACAACCGTAATCGATTCGATACCATAATAGCGGCAAATCCCCGCCGTCTCCCGGCCGATTCGCTCCCCCGGCACCACCGGCGACACCGCTGGCGGGCAAGCGACCGGCAGCCCCCCGCAGACCCGCCCTACCGCTTGGCCGGCCGGCAGCACCGCCCGCGGCGACAATATGGCCTCCCGTATGGGCATCACCCGTTCCGGCACACAAAGCCCCGGGGGCCCCATCCCAAGGGCCGGGCGCCGTTGCAGCACCGCCAAAGCCCCCTCAGCCCGCCGCAAATCTTCCCCCGAGCTTTCTGCCGCCGGCATCAGCACCAGGTAATCCGGGTCGGCATACTCGCACACAACGCCCTCTTTTTCCAAACAAGCCGCCGCCTCCGGCCCCGTATAGCCAAAAGCCTTTGTTTCCAGGGTGACCTTCAAGGGCTCGTCCCCCGCAAAGCCCCAGCCCCTTGCCCGCAGCCGCCCCTTCATCCCCTCTAGCGCTTCCGCCAAAGCCCCCAGCCTTTCCGGGTAATCCCCAGCCAAATCGCGGTTTGCCTGGTCTAAAGAGCGCAAAATCAAATAAGAAGGGCTGGTGGACCCAAACAACGCCATGCCCTCCCGGGCCCCGCTATAAAAAACCGGCCCCGCCCCCCTGCCAATATGCAGGTACGCCCCGCCCGTCAGCACCGGCAGGGTCTTGTGGGCGCTGTCGCAGCACAAATCAGCCCCCAGGGCCATAGGGTGGCGGTTCTCTTGCAAAAACGCCTGATACGCCCCGTGGGCGTTATCCACCAGCAAAGGCACGCCCTTTTCATGGGCCGCCAGCGCCAGCGCCTTTATATCCGCGCAATTCCCCAGGTAATCCGGGCTGGTGACATACACCGCCGCCCCGTTAGGCGTGCGCTCCAAGGCCGCTGAAAGGGCCCCGGGCGAAAGGTCGCAGCGGCATAAGCTGTAGGCGCTGTTTTCCGGATAGAGCCACACCACGTCAAAATCCAGCAAAGCCGCGGCCGTCAAAAAAGCCTTGTGGGCGTTGCGCCCCGCCAGAATAGCCGGCCGCACCCCCGGTGCCTTTTCCGCAAAAGCCAGCATCGCCAAATAGCACATGGCCCGTATGCACTGAGAAGACCCCTCCGTAGAGTAAAGGGTCTGCCCCGCCCCAAAAAGCCGGGCGGCGTTTTTCTCGCTCTCCCGTATAATGCCCCCCGGGGCGTACAGGGAATCCGCCCCGCCAATTTCCGTAATGTCCGCCCACTCGCACCCCGTAAGGGCCCGGCCCTTGTGCCCGGGCATATGCATGCGCACCGGTTCCCGGGCAGCGTAGCGGTCTATAAAATCGCAGATGGGGGTAGAAATCATGGCAGATCCGCCTCTGCCGCTTTCAGCATAATAGCGCACTCCATGCGCTTTTTAAACAGCTCGCACCCATACCGGTATATGCCGCCAATAGAGCCCGTAGCGTGGTAAGCGTTGGCGGCGCACCCGCCCGCACAGTAGAGCTTGGCCCAGCAGTCGGCGCAGTCGGGCCGGGCGTAGACGTTGCACCCCCGGAATTCCTCCTGCACCGTGTGATTGGTCACGCCCTCAAACACGCTGCCCAGCCGGAACTTTTCCTCCCCTACAAACTGGTGGCAGGGGTACAAATCGCCCCAGGGGGTAACGGCCATATATTCCGTGCCCGACCCGCACCCGGAGATGCGCTTATAAATGCAGGGCCCGCTTTCCAAATCCACCATGTAATGGTAAAAGGTAAAGGGCCGCCCTTCTTTGCGGCGTTCCAGCATTTTCTGGGCCAGCCGCTCATACTGTTCCATAACAATGGCCTTGTCCTCTTCCGTCAAAGCGGCGGGGTCGCCGGGGGCGCAGACCACCGGCTCCATGCTCAGCTGGTCAAAGCCCAAATCCAGCATAGCGTCTATGTCCTTCAAAAAGTCGGGGTTCTGGTGGGTAAAGGTGCCCCGCATGTAGTAATCCTTCTCCCCCCGTGCCCGCACCAGCTCCTGGAACTTCGGCACGACCCGGTCATAGCTGCCCTGCCCCTGGTAGTCCACCCGGTACCGGTCGTGGACTTCCCTGCGGCCATCTAAGCTCAGCACCACATTAGACATTTCCCGGTTGGCAAAATCGATCACGTCGCTGTCAATGGACATGCCGTTGGTGGTCAAGGTAAACCGGAAATTCTTCCCCTTTTCCTTTTCAATCGTTCGGGCGTAGGCCACCAGGCGTTTCACCACGTCCCAGTTCATCAAAGGCTCGCCGCCGAAAAAATCCACCTCTAAATTATGGCGCCCGCCCGAGTTTTCTATCAGGAAATCCAGCGCCCGCCTGCCCACCTCAAAGGGCATCAAGGCCCGCTCCCCGTGAAATTTCCCCTGGGAGGCAAAGCAGTAGGCGCAGTTCAGGTTGCAGGTATGTGCCACATGCAGGCACAGGGCCTTTATGACATTGCCGCCTTTGGCCTTAAAATCCCCGGCCATGGGGGCAAAGGTGTCTGGGGTAAACAGCTTGCCGTTTTTTTCTAATTGGCCGATGGCGTCCAGGCAGCTTTCCACTTCCTGGGCGGTAAGCTCGGGCCGGTGGGCGTACTTCCCCAAAATCAAGGGGACGATCTCTTCCCGGGTCTTCTCCTTATAAACAGCGATGATATCGTAAGCGGCCTCGTCCACTACGTGAATAGAGCCGGAGCAGGTGTCCAGCACAAGGTTGTACCCGCCCAGTTTATATTGATGTACCATAAAAGGTTCCTTTCTGTTTGCATACTCCCATACACAACGAAAAAGTGCCGCCCGTTACGGCGGCACAGAAACAAACGGCCGGTTTACTTTTCGGCTTTGTTTTCACAGGGCTGGTTTGCAATCCCGCAGCTGGTTTTGCAGGCGGACTGGCAAGAGGTCTGACATTCGCCGCAGCCGCCGTTTTTGGCGCTTTCGCACAGGTCGCGGGTGTTGAGTGTTTTAATCATATCCATGGTGTCCCCTCCGTTCGGGTAATAGTTTTCCATTATTTTAGCATATGGCCGCGTTGTTGTCAAGGGAGGCACAGCGCCAGTACACCCACGTGCACAAAAAGGGGTCAAGGGGACCGTGTCCCCTTGTAGGTTCTTAGGGCGAAGCCCTAAGCGGGGCTGGGGGCAGGGCCCCCAGGTCTTGCCGCAGGCGCGACTTTTGCGCCGGAGGCTCTGCAGGCGTGAGCCGGGAGGCGAGACAACCACGAGGTCTTTTTGCCTAATGGGAAAAACAGGGCTCGTTTGGGGCATTGTTGTGTGCTGTGGAAAGGTGGGTGGGATTGTGATTGTCGGCTAAAAAGTGGGCTGTTTTATTGGGGAAAACTACTAACCGCATAGTTTTGTAAAATGGCAACAAAAGGGTTACAATGTGCAGGTTTTGCGCAAAAATGCGTGTTTTGTAAACGGTTTGTTATTATTGTAACCTTTTTGTGATTTTTGCGGCTGAATGGGTATGAGGGCGCTCTGTGATGAGAAAGGCGGGTGGGCCTGCAGCCCGGGGCCGGAAGGGGAATTTGCCAAGATGCACAGAAATAGTGCCCACAAATTTACGGGCAAGGCATAAATTTTTTTGAAATAGTGCCCGTGTGCCCTTGCAATTTGTGGGGAAAAGGGGTATAATTTATAAAGTTTATAAAAACGGCGCGGGGTGTGCAGGCGTATGAAAGCGAAAGAATTAGCGAAAAAGCTGGGGGTCTCCCCGGCGACGATCTCACTGGTGCTGAACAATAAGCCGGGTATCAGCGATTCCCTGCGCCACTCGCTGCTGGAGAAAATCCAGGAGCTGGGGTGCGAGAGCATGTGCTGCGAGGGGTGCCTGCCGTCCAACAAAAAAGAGGAGGAGGCCCCAGGGGCCCCGGCGGCCAGGCAGGCTATTGCGTACCTGATTTACACCAGCAGCGATGAAGCCGACGACCGCTTTGCCTTTTATCCCGCCGTGCTGGAAGGGGCGGAAATGGAGGCCCGGGAAAACGGCTATAACCTGCTGGTGCTGCACATGAGCTGCCAGGGCAACGCGAATTTGCGGCGGCTGCTGCAAAACGGCGACACTATGGGGGCCATCATCCAGATCAGCAATGTGGATGAACACACCCTGGACGACATCCGGAGCCTGGACATCCCCTGCGTGCTGGTGGATTCTTACCGGCCGGACGTGCGGGTGAGCAGCGTTTCCATCAACAACGAGCAGGGCGTGTTCAGCGCGGTGCGTTATTTAAAGGAAAAGGGCCACCGGGAGATCGGCTATGTGTACAGCGGCCACGACCACGACAGCCAGCGGGAGCGCCGCCGGTGCTTCCACCAGGCTTTGCTGGAATATGGGCTGCCGGATGAACGGGGGTACTATTTCCAGGCTGGGGCCCAAGAAGACATTTTTGACCCGGACCGCCTGGAAAACCTGCTGAAAGCCGCGCCCAAGCTGCCCACGGCCTTTTTGGCGGAAAATGACCGGCAGGCCTGGCGGACCATCAAGGCCCTGGAGCGCTGCGGCTACCGGGTGCCGGAGGATATTTCGGTGATAGGCTTTGACAACCGGACGATTTGCACCATGGTGGAGCCCAACATCACCAGCATAAAGAATTACCGCCACCTGATGGGGCGGGAGTGCGTGACCATGCTGCAAAACCTGCAAAGGCTGCGCAAGCGGGGCTTCCAGAACCCGTGCTTGAAGCTGGAGCTGCCTACGGAGCTGGTGGAGCGCGACAGCGTCCGGGATTTGACAAAAGGCTGAAAGCAGGCGCTATTATAATAGTATAAGGAAGAAAGCTCGGCCCCCTGGTTTCAGGGGGCGTTTTTTATGCCTGGGGGAGTTTGCCCCCTATATAATAGGAAGCGCGGGCGGCCGGGGGGGCGGCTTGAAGGGGTTTGGGAGGGGGCAAAGTGGGCTGTTTTTTCGTGTTAGTGGACTAAATAGATAAAAACAGCAGGATGTAAACGGTGTTTTTGGCGTTTATAAACTTTTCTAAATTTTTTCGAAAATACTTTATAAAAACCCTTGACATCTTTATAAACTTGGTTTATAATAAGCACGTAAGCTAAAGAGAACAAGAGAGCGAACCACACAAAACATCAAAAGACAAGAAGAAAGGGGTAGTATTCATGAGCAAGAAAGTTGAGACCGGTTACACTTCCAAAATGATAAACAAGGCAGCACATGATAAAAGAAAGGCTGCCCGCAGGGCCGTCAACCTGGCTTCCGACTTTGACCGCCGGGCAAGGGAGATCGCCAACCGCGATGTTTGTTATGTGAATGTGAACGGAATCGCCGCTCCCGTGTGCCGGCTGTGAGAACGGCACGAAACCAACAGTTTGACAACAAAGAATGAGAGGTAATTTACTATGAATAAGCTGTTTAGCACCATTAACCAGAACGCCCAGATGTACAAGGAAGAGCGCGAGCAGAAGAAGCTGAGCCGCCAGGCCACCACCTTTGAGCGCTTTGCCGGCGAGTTTGCCGACACCCATGTGTCCTACCAGAACATCAACGGCTTTATCCTGCCCATGCAGGTAGCCTAAACTCTCGATAGCTTACAAAACAGATTACAACTTACTTTTACTGTGTAAAGGGGATAGATATCATGAGAAAAGCTGAAACTGCCTACACCGCCCGCATCCAGAACGAGAACGCCCACAAGGCCCGCAAGGCCGCCCGGGTGTCCCGCCGCCAGGCCCGCGCCCTGCAGAACTATGCAGTGGCCGCCGCCAATGCCGATGTGTTCTACCTGAACGTAAACGGCATCAGCGCCCCGGTTTGCCGGTAAACCCTTACTTTAGCGTACAAGGACTTTCAACAATACATCCTCATCAAAAAGCAGAAAGGCCACGGCAACCGTGGTTTTTTTGCTTTTTGCCTGTTTGGGGGCGCAAAAGTTTTTGGGGCGGGCCTGTTGCCAAATGGGGGGCTGGGCCGTCTATATAGAAAGAGGGGAAAGGGGGAGGTGTTGGGTTTTTCCTAAAAAAATCAAAAAACCATTGGACTTTTCTTCATATTATGCTACAATAAACATAGCACAGCATACCGGGGTGGTCCCGGATGGCAAAGGAGGAGTGCAACTTATGAAAAAATGGATGTGCCTTTTGCTTGGCATCTGCACCATGGCGGCTGTATTGGCCGGCTGCGGCGAAGACGATGAAAAAGATAAAACCAGCAGTACGGGCAGCGGTGTGGGGACAAGCTCGGTAGCGCCGGTAGCGGTTTCGCCGTCGCCAACGCCGGAGCAGACGGCCAAGGCGGTAAAGGTAAAGGCAGACGACGGGCTGAACGTGCGCTCGAAGGCGTCTACCGACTGCGAGGTGTACGGCCTGGCCAAGAAGGGCTCGAAGCTGGCCCTGCTGGTGGAGGACCCCAAGGACGGCTGGTACCAGGTGTCTTATAACGGCAAGACCGCCTTTGTTTCCGCAGACTATGTGGAGGTTGCGGAAGTCACCTTGGACGAATACAACAAGCTGAAAGCCGAGGCCGGGAAGGATTCGGCCAGCACCAGCAGCAAGGACGAGGAGGGCGAGGCTTCCTCAAAGCCCGGAGACGGGGAGGACCCCCAGTCTGGCGGGGACGATGAGGATGGCGAATAAGCAATGAATATTTTGATCGTAGGCGGCGGGCTGCTGGGGCGGCACATGGCAGAGGCTTTGGACGAGCTGGGCCATGAAGTGGCCATTATAGATGAAAACGAAGACAACCTGGCCCAGCTGCGGGCGGATTTCCAGGGGGCCACGGCCGTGGGCTTCCCTATGGACATGAACGCCTTGCGGGAGGCCGGCATTGAGGGCTGCGACGCGGTGGCCGTGGTGACAAGCGACGACAACCTGAATATTGCCGTGGGGCAGATGGCCAAGGGTGTTTTTGGCGTGCCCCAGGTGGTGGCCCGCATTTCAGACCCGGACCGGGAGAGCGTCTTCCAGGGGGCGGGCCTGCTTACGGCCTGCCCCACCAACATGGCCGCGGACAAGCTGGTGGCAGCGCTGGTGAGCCCTTATCAGGCCCGGCAGGTCACTTTTGGGGCGGCGACGGTGTCGCTGCAGGCCCGGCCAGTGGAAAAGAAGATGGCCGGCGGCACCACGGCCCAGTTGGAGCCGGCCCCGGGCGAGGGGCTTTTCGGGGTCATTAAAAAGGGCGGCGGGTTCCGGCTTTTCCAGCAGGACGCCATACCTCTGGAAGCGGGGGACCTGGTGGTGTACAGCCGCTTGATCGACTAAAAGGGGGCAAAGGGATATGCGGATGGTGATTGTGGGCGGGGGCAAGGCCGGGTGGAACCTGGCCCGGGCCCTGCTGGAACGCAGGCACAGCGTAACCTTGATTGAGAAGGACCGGGCCCGGTGCCGGGAGTTGGCCAACGACCTGGATGCCGCCATATACCCGGGGGACGGCACCCATGTTTCGGTGCTGGAAGCTGCGGGGGCCCAGGGGGCCGACTGCGTTATGGCGGTTACGGGGGTGGACCAGGACAATTTGGTGTGCGCCCAGCTGGCCCAGGCCCATTTTGGGGCCAAGAAAGCCATTGCCCGGGTGAACGACCCCCGCAACGCCGACACCTTCCGGGCGCTGGGCATACACGACGTGGTGAGCAGCACGGATATTTTGACGAAGATGATTGAGCAGGAGGCCGACATGGCCCACATGCACCTGATTGCCAGCTTGAACCAGGGCAAGGGGGAGATCAGCTCTTTGACCCTGGGGCCGGACACAGCTTGGGCCGGGGTGCGCCTGATGGACATGAAGCTGCCAAAGGGGGCGCTGATCGTCTCGGTGATCCGCCAGGGCGAGCTTACGATACCCAACGGCGCGACCGTGCTGGCCCCAGGCGACGAACTGGTGGCCGTAAGCGAAGAGCGCAGCCAAAAGGCCCTGCGCAAAGTGCTTTCGGAGACCCGGTAGGCCGGGTGGTTGGGCTTTGCCCAAACCCACCAGGGGACTTTGTCCCCTGGACCCCTACCGCCCTTTAAAAAGGGCGGCCCGAAACTTTGAGTTTTTGCGGGGATGGCTGCAGGAAAGAGGGCAGGACTTTTGTAGGCCTGCCCTTTTTGGTTTTTGGGGAAAAATCAAAAATAAGAATGATTGCTACTTTACAAATGGAAAATCTTGTGTTATAATAGCCGGGAAAGGGCGGGAGATTATGGAGAGAAAGGAACATTTCAGCCGCAAGCGCTTGGCCATTTTGGAGGCTTTGAAGGGGACTACCTGCCATCCTACGGCCGACTGGGTTTATGGCCAGCTGAAGCCCCAATACCCGGATTTGAGCCTGGGCACGGTGTACCGCAATTTGAAGCGGTTTTGCGAATCGGGCCAGGCTATGAGCGTTGGGGTGATTGCGGGGTATGAGCGCTTTGACGGCAACCCGGCCCCCCATGCCCATTTGGTGTGCCGCCAGTGCGGCGCGGTGGTGGATGTGTGCGGCCTGCCTATAAGCATGGAAGAGCTGGGGAAGCTTTCGGCCATGACGGGCTGCCAGGTGGAGAGCGCCAGCATCACCCTGAAAGGTTTGTGCGCGGCTTGTGTAAAGGATGGGAAAACGGCCTAAACTCTTTTTGTGTGCCCGGCTATTTTAGAAGAAAGGCGTTTACGCTTTTTATAAATTTTGTAAAAATAGGAGGAATTTCGTTATGAAGAAGTTTGTCTGCCAGATCTGCGGTTATGTGCATGAGGGCGATTCGGCCCCCGAGAAGTGCCCGGTATGCGGCGCTGCGGCTGAGAAGTTTACCGAGCAGTCCGGTGAAATGACCTGGGCTGCCGAGCATGTAGTCGGCGTTGCTAAGGGCGTGGACGAGGAAGTTTTGCAGGGCCTGCGGGAGAATTTCGCCGGCGAGTGCACCGAGGTGGGCATGTACCTGGCTATGGCCCGCGTGGCTCATCGCGAGGGCTATCCGGAAATTGGCCTGTACTGGGAGAAGGCCGCTTTTGAAGAGGCCGAGCACGCCGCCAAGTTCGCCGAGCTGCTGGGCGAGGTCGTTACCGACAGCACCAAGAAGAACCTGCAGATGCGCGTGGACGCCGAGAACGGCGCTACAGCCGGCAAGATGGCCATTGCTAAGAAGGCTAAAGAGCTGGGTCTGGATGCCATCCACGACACCGTGCATGAGATGGCCCGGGACGAGGCCCGCCACGGCAAAGCCTTCAAGGGCCTGCTGGAGCGGTACTTTAAGTAAGATCTGCACCTGAGGAGGGTGGGCTGAGAGGCCTGCCCTCTTTTTTGTTTGTGGGGGCTTTTTGGGTGTTAAAAGGATTCGCGCTTGCGTTGGGTGCATGGGGTAAGTCCCGGTAGCTAACGCAGGCGCGGATTTTTTGTGGGCAAACTTTATGGCGCGGGCAGGGCCTTGGTGAACCGCCGGCCTTATAACGCGAGAAGCGAAGCGTGGGATTCTTAAGGGCCGGGGGCCCTTAAGCCGCCGGAGGCAGGTGCAAAAACGTTTTTTCTATATTTTGGGAATAGTTGCAATAAATTGTGCGATAATTTGGGGATTTGTATAGGGATTTTCCTTAAATATTAAAGAAATAGTCACTTGATTATCGCTGATATGCGTGGTAAACTAGTGCACATAGAAATAACGTTATAGTCAAGCGGCCATGTGGACGGGTTTGTTCTGCGGGCCCTTGGCGGGAAGGGTAGGGGCTGGGCCCCGGAAAGGAGGCGTGTTGTTGGGTTTGGCGGCTGCCGCTGGGAAAAAGTAGGGGCGGCTGGGAAAGAATAAGGGAAAGAGCTTTTACTTTATTGGTATAGGAGGATGGACCATGACACGGAAAATAACGGCGCTGGTGCTGGTGCTGGCGCTGCTGATGGCTTTAGCAGGCTGCGGGCAGAAAACACCGGAGAGCTCGGGGACGGAATCGAAGGCGGGTTCGAAAACGGAATCAAAGACAGGGACGGAGGTTAGCTCGCAGGGGACGGAAAGCGAAGAGCCGGCTTCCTCGCAGGCTTCACAGGGCGGCGTGCTGCGTATGGTGACGGCAGGCAAGGGCTCGGGTATCGGGTTCCCAGCGGGGTTTGTGGGGTATTATGAACGGATTTATTCGGACCCGGCGCTGGAATCTTTGGCGCGCATTGGGGCGGACAAGTCCAGCGTGGAGCCCTGGCTGGCGGAGGATATCTCGGTAGACGTGGAGGGCCTGGAAATGACGGTCACGCTGCGGGAGGGCATCTCCTTTAGCGACGGGACCCCCTTTAACGCGGAAGCGGTGGTGAAAAACTGGGGGTACTACGTGGAGAACGGCTCGAACCGGTTTAAGAACGTGGAAAGCTTTGAGGCCACCGGGGAGTATGAGGTGAAAGCCAAGCTGACCGAATACGACAACAGCACGGTCTTGAATACCTGCGTGGAGGGCGGGTGGATGATTTCCCCTACCTTCTATGAGGAAAACGGCGACGACGCGGTGTACACGACGCCTGTGGGCACGGGCCCCTTTGTGTGCGAAAGCAGCAACCTGGACAGCGAGATCATTTATAAGAAAAACGAGAATTACTGGCAGGAGGGCATGCCTTACCTGGACGGTATCGAGATCACCTTGTGCTCGGACGCCACGACGGCTATGACCATCTTTAAGAGCGGGGACGCGGATATCCTTTTGTTCCCGGATACTACCCAGGCCCAGGAGCTGCTGGACGCGGGCTACCATATGCTGGGCAGCGCCGACGCGTATTTCCCCTCTACCTCTGGCTTTACCTTTTCCAGCGGTGTGGAGGGCAGCCCCGTAAGCAACCCGGATGTGCGCAAGGCCATTTGCTACGCCATTGACTCGGAGGCCATTGTGGAGGCTTTGGGAGGCGAATTGTACCAGTATACCAACCAGCTGGCGGTGCCGGGGTCGGAAACCTATAACGATGAGGTGGAGGGCTACCCCTATGACCCGGAAAAGGCTAAGGAGCTTTTGAGCGCCGCGGGCTATGGGGACGGGCTGACTATAAAGGCTACGGGCTCTGGCGCGGGGGCGGAATCGTTCTTTACCTTGGTGCAGGCGTATTTGGCGGAAGTGGGCGTTACCCTGGAGATCGATCTGGTGGACTCGGCGGTGTACAACGCCAAGCGCATGGTGGCTGGGGACGACAATTATGACGGCTTGATTATTTTGCAGGGGGCGGCGGTAAAGGAACGGTACTTTGACATGTTTGGGGAAAGCCCCACCCATTATGCCCGCAGCATGGCCCAGTATGAGGATGTGAACGGGCTGATGGATGTGATCAAGTTCTCGACGGATGAGGATGAGGTACATGGGGCGCTGATGGACTTCCAGGAGAAGATCATCGACGAATACTGCCTGATAAAGCCCATGTATATTTCCGGTTACCTGATGTTTGCCACGGACAGCGTGGCGGACAGCGGCTTGATGGAAACCCACAAGGGCTGGTGGACACCTGCTGCGTGCAAGCTGCAATAGCCTCCTTAGACAGCGCAAAGGAGGGGGGCATGGGTGTGCCCCCTCCCCTTGCGCGGGAGGGGAAGGCCGCGGTTTTCGATACATAACAAAACAGAAAGGTGACGCCATGTATAAGTATATTGGGAAACGCATTTTGCAAATGTTTTTGGCCCTTTTCCTGATTTCGGTATTTGTGTTCGCGCTGCTGCAGATGATACCCGGCGACCCGGTGTACGCCATGCTGGGGGATGAAATCTCTATAGAACGGCACGACCAGGTGTACCGGGAAATGCGGCTGGACAGGCCTTTGCCGGAACAGTACGCGGTGTGGATGAAGGGGTTTATTGGGGGGGACATGGGCTACTCTTTCAGCTACCGCAAGCCGGTGGCTGAGCTGGTGGCCGCCAGGCTGCCCACTACGATGTACCTGGGGGTGCTGTCGTCTTTGGTGTCGGTGGCGCTGGGGGTGCTGTTTGGGGCGGTGACAGCGGTGAAGAGGGGGACGTGGGTGGACAATGTGGTGACGGTCATTTCCAACATTGGGCTGGCTACGCCGATTTTTTGGCTGGGCATACTGCTGGTGCTGGTGTTTTCGCTGAAGCTGGGGTGGCTGCCCTCTAATGGGTTTACCTTCCCCTGGGAGGATTTTGGGTTGAGCGTGCAGCAGACCATTATGCCGGTTATCTGCATGTCTATTGGCGGGGTGGCCTCTTACACCAGGCAGACGCGGTCCAGCATGCTGGAGGTTATACGCCAGGATTACATCCGCACGGCCCGATCTAAGGGGCTGCCGGAGGGGCGGGTGATTTGGAAGCATGCGCTGAAAAACGCTTTGATCCCTATTTTGACCTTGATCGCGGTGACCCTGCGCAACACCATTGCCGGGGCGGCGGTGGTGGAGAACGTGTTTAACATAAACGGCATGGGGAGCTTGATGGTGCAGTGCATTACCAAGCGGGATTTCCAGCTGGTGCAGGCGTGTATTTTGCTGCTGTCGGCGGTGACATGCGTGTGCAATTTGCTGGTGGACATTGCCTATGCTTACGTAGACCCCCGGATACGGTTGAAATAGAGGAGGCAGTATGAAAAAGGCAAAAAGATTTTTGGGCGTCCTGT
Organism: bacterium D16-76; assembly: GCA_009917445.1. GTDB lineage: Bacteria > Bacillota > Clostridia > Oscillospirales > Acutalibacteraceae > Acutalibacter. The sequence goes on from QZEE01000016.1 coordinate 21,865, forward strand.
TTGGCAGGAAGATTGTGCTGGCCGCGGCGGTGGTGGTGGTGTTCTTCCTCATCTGCGCGGTAGCGTCCCCGCTGATTGCCCCTTGCGAGCCCAATGCCATTGACCTGAAAAGCACCTTGGAGGGCCCTTCGGGGGAGCATATCTTTGGGACGGACCAGCATGGGCGGGACCTTTTCAGCCGCATTGTGTATGGGTCCCGCATGGCTTTCCTGATCGGCGTGCTGGCGGTACTGGTGGCGGCGGTAGTGGGGGTGGCCATTGGCCTTGCGGCCGGGTACTTTGGCGGCGCGGTGGACAGCGTGCTGATGCGGCTGATTGAGGCGGAAATGTCTATACCGGGCATTATGCTGGCCCTGGCCCTGGTAGCTACCTTTGGCAACAGCGTGGGCATGCTCATTTTCATTTTGGGCTTTTCGGCTATACCGCCCTATGCCCGGATGATGCGGGCCCAGGTGCTCTCGGTGCGGGAGCTGGACTATGTGGCGGCCAGCCGGATTATTGGCAGCGGGGATTTGCGCACTATGCTGCGGCATGTGTTCCCCAACTGCCTGTCCCCTATTATTGTGCTGATGTCCCAGAGCATTGGGGGCACGATTTTGGCGGAAGCCTCTTTGAGCTATTTGAGTGCGGGGATTATGCCGCCTACGGCCTCTTGGGGGAAGATGGTTAGCGAAGGGTACCAGTATTTGACGACGGCGCCCCTGTTTGCCCTTTTGCCCGGGGTGGCGGTGATTTTGCTGGTGCTGTCCTTTAACATTTTGGGCGACGGTCTGCGGGACGCCCTGGACCCCCATATGCGGGGGAATTTGTAAGGAGGTGGAATGGATATGGCAGAGCATTTGTTGCAGGTAGACCATCTCCAGACGGTGTTCCATACCCGGGAGGGCCTGGTGCGGGCGGTGGACGATGTGTCCTTTACCGTGGACGCGGGGGAGATTGTCAGCATTGTGGGGGAAAGCGGCAGCGGGAAGTCGGTTTCTATGCTGAGCGTTCTGCAGCTGATCCAGATGCCCCCGGGGGAGATTACAGGGGGGAAGGCCTTGTTTGAAGGGCGGGACCTGCTGGGATTGAAGCCGGGCGGCGAGGAAATGCGCCGGGTGCGGGGCGGAAAGGTTTCCATGATCTTCCAGGAGCCGATGACGTCTTTGAACCCGGTGCTGACGGTGGGGGACCAGATCATGGAATCGGTGATGCTCCACCTGGGGTATGGGAAGAAGGAGGCCAGGGCCAGGGCCTTGGAGCTTTTGGAGCTGGTGGGCATACCGGACGGGGAAGAGCGGCTGGGGTATTACCCGGTGCAGTTCAGCGGCGGCATGCGCCAGCGGGTGATGATCGCCATGGCTATGGCCAGCGACCCGAAGATCCTCATTGCGGACGAGGCCACCACGGCTTTGGACGTGACCACCCAGGAACAGATTTTGGATTTGCTGCGGGACATTGTGCGCGGGACGGGGACGGCGCTGATCATTATTACCCACAATTTGAGCGTGGTGGCCCGGTACGCGGACCGCATCTATGTGATGTACGCGGGCAATGTGGTGGAGCGGGGCACGGCGGGGGAGATGTTTGCGGCCCCGGCCCACCCGTACACCCAGGGGCTTTTGCAGGCTATACCCCGGCTGGACGGGGACAAGAGCCGGCCCCTGGTCGCCATTGAGGGCATGCCCCTGAACCCGGCCAAGAAGGACGGGCGGTGCCCCTTTTTGCCACGGTGCCGGTACGCCGGGGAGGCCTGCCGGGAAAAGCCCATGCCCCCTATGGAGGCGTTGGGGCCCACCCATGGGGCCGCCTGCTGGCAGGGGGTCCCCCAGAAGGCGGGGGAGAGGGCTGGGGGCCAGGGGGCTTTGGCCCAGAAGGAACTGGGGGAAGAGCTGCTGGCGATCCGCCATGTGAAAAAGTTTTACCCGGTGTACAAGGGGGTGCTGCGGAAAAAGGTGGCGGATGTGAAGGCTTTGGACGATGTGACCTTTTCCTTGCGGGCCGGGGAGACCGTGGGCCTGGTGGGGGAAAGCGGCTGCGGGAAGACTACGCTTGCCAAGTCCATTTTGTGCCTGCACGAGATTACGGAGGGGGAGATCTGCTTTGAGGGGCGGGACATTACCCGGTTGAAAAAAAGCGCCATACGGCCCTTGCGGCGGGACATCCAGTTTATTTTCCAGGACCCCTATGGCTCCTTGGACCCGCGGCAGACGGCGGGGAGCTTGGTGGGGGAGGTCTTGAAGGTGAACCGGCTGGTTTCCTCTAAAGAGGAATACGACAGGCGGGTGGCAGAGCTCTTTGAGGCGGTGGGGGTGGACCCGGCCCTGCGGGACCGGATGCCCCATGAGTTTTCGGGGGGGCAGAGGCAGAGGCTGGGCATTGCCAGGGCTTTGGCCTCGAACCCGAAGCTGGTTATATGCGACGAGCCGATTTCGGCTTTGGATGTGTCTATACAGGCACAGATCATCAACCTGCTGATTGACTTGCAGAAAAAGCGGGGGCTTACCTATTTGTTTATTGCCCACGATTTGTCGGTGGTAAGGCATATCAGCGACCGCATTGTGGTGATGTATCTGGGCAAGGTGGTGGAGGTGTCCCCCTGGCAGGAGCTGTATGAGAAGCCGTTGCACCCCTATACACGGGCGCTGCTGTCGGCTATACCCATACCCGACCCGGAGGTGGAAAAGCAGCGGGGGCGGGCGGCGTTTTCGGGGGAGGTGCCCAGCCTTTTGAACCGGCCTTCTGGCTGCGTGTTCCACAACCGCTGCCCGTATAAATCGGAGCGGTGCCAGAGGGAGGCCCCCCAGCTGGAGGACCAGGGGGGCGGGCATTTGGCCGCGTGCTTCCACACCCGCCTGGTGGCCGGATGAGGGCCCGGAAAGGAGGGGGGCGTATGACAAAACGGGCAGGGCCGGCCGGGGCCAGGGAGCCCTTGTGGAACCGGCCGTTTATACTGGTGCTGGCTATCAGCGTGTTTACCTGCACGGCCTCCCAGATGGTGACGCCCTTGATCTCAAAATTTGCCCTGAGCCTGGGGGCGCCTTTGACCCTGGCGGCTACGATTTCCAGCTTTATGTCCCTGGCGGCGCTGTTCTGCCGGCCGGTGTCCGGCATCCTTTCGGACCGGATGAACCGGAAGAGGATCATGATTGTCTCGACGGCCATTGTGGCCCTGAGCATGGCTTGTTATGCTTTTTCAGAGAACATCGCCATGCTTTTTGGGGCCAGGGTGGTGCATGGCATTGCCTTTTCCTTTATGGGGGTGTCCAATATGGCCTTGGGCAGCGATTTTGTGCCCGAGTCCCGCATGGGGGAGGGGCTGGGTTATTTGGGGCTGGGGAACATCCTGGCTTATGCCATTGGCCCCAGCTTGGGGCTGGAGGTCAGCGCTTCTTATGGCTACCCGGCGGTGTTTACCCTGGCGGCGTTGCTGGCTTTTATCAGCGTGGCGGCGATGTTCCTGATACCCGATGTGCCAAGGCCTGCCCCGGCAGAAGGGGCGGCAGCGGGGAAGAGGTTTTCTTTAAACGACTTTTTTGCTAAGGATATCACCCTTTATGTGGTGGTGCTTATCCTCTTTACCTGCGGCAACGGGCTGATGAATACATACCTGGCTATTTTGGGCGAAGAGAGGGGCATACCGAATGTGGGGCTGTATTTTACGGCTTACTCGCTGGCGGTGCTGCTGGTGCGGCCTGTGGCGGGGAAGATCAACGACCGCTTTGGGCTTTCGGCCATTATGATACCGGCTTTTGTGCTGGGCTGCGGGGGGATGCTGCTGGTGGCAGGGGCCAAGAGCGTTTACCCTATCGTTTTGGCAGGGGTGCTGAAGGCCTTAAGCCAGGGGGCGGCCCAGCCGGCCATACAGGCGTACAGCATACGCTACCTGGGCAAAGAAAATGCCGGGGTGGCCACCAGCACCTGCTATATCGGCCAGGACCTGGGGAACTCGATAGCGCCTATTGCGGGCAGCTTTGTGGTATCCAGCTTTAGCTTTGGGGCCCTGTACGCGGGGTATGCGGTGCTGCTGCTGGCGGGGGGCACGGGGTGCTATGCGCTGCAAAGGCTGCTGGAACGGAAAAAGGCCGGGCGGGTTGGAAAATAATGGAAATGGCTTCCATTTTCCAGTATAATAAGAAAAAAGCAAGAAACGGAAAGGTGGAAGCAGACCATGGTGAAGCTGACGGACATAGCGGAGAGGGCCCAGGTTTCGGTGGGCACGGTCTCCCATGTGCTGGGGGGGAAAGGGGACCAGAGGCGGATATCCAAGGCCACCCAGGAACGGGTCTTGCAGATTGCGGCGGAGCTGAATTACCAGCCCAATGTGTTTGCCAAGCGGCTGCGGGACCGCCACTCGGTGCCGGTGTTTACCTTGTTTTACAAGCCGGGGCTTTCGGCTACCTTTTTGGGGGAGATTGTCCGGGGCATACAGAAGGTGCAGATGGAGACGGCCCACAGCTTTGAGGTGATGGTACAGCCTTATGTATCTGAGGAATTCCAGTGGGCAAAGAACGCCCTGGGCAGCACCAGCGTCAACGGGGTGATTATGTGCAACACGACCATTGAGGAATCCCGGGAGCTGGAAAGCATGAGCCTGCGGGCCCCTATGGTGTTTTTTAACCGCTACTCCTCCAAGTATAGCAGCGTGTATTCGGATTTTTCCCTGGTGGGCGGGCAGATTGCCAGGCTGTTTTATGAAAAGGGCTACAAAAATGTGGCCCTGGTGGGCACGGGGCAGAATATCTCGAACCATGTGAAGCGGGAAAAGGGGTTTATGGCCACCTGCGCCCAGCTGGGGCTTTCGGCCAAGCTGTGGACCGGGGAGGCTATAGGGGACAGCGCGGCCTATGGCTATAGGCTTACCCGGGAGATCCTGCGGTCGGGCCCGGCGCCGGACGGGATTTTTTACAGCGCCGACGAGTTCGCTATGGGCGGCATAAGGGCCTGCGCGGAAAAGGGGATAAAGCTGCCCCAGGCTATGGGGATCATTGGGTATGGGTCTTCCCACTTTAACGGGTACCTGACGCCCTCGGTGAGTTCGGTGGGGTTCCCTATCTCCAACATGATACAGGACTGCGTGAACCTGCTTTTGGACAAATACTACAACAACAGCCCAGAGTGCAAATCCATCCGGTTCCAGGCGGACTTTTCCTTCCGGGAGAGCTTCCAGCCGGGGCGGGAGGGCGGCAAATAAAAAAAGAAAGGGGCGGTGCGGGCCGGCGGGCGCCGCGCCGCATGGCAAAGAAAATGGCGTATTTAAAGCTGCATATTTTTTCGAATGTTTTGGAAATGGCCACCCAGGTGGATGTGATCCTACCGGAAAGGTACTTGTACGGCGGGATGCAGGCCCCGGTGCGCGGGGATGGCAACCACCCGGTCCTGTACCTGCTGCACGGTGGGGGGGACGACAACTCCCGCTGGGTGCGGTTTACCTCTTTAGAGCGGTATGTGACCCAGTACGGCTTAATGGTGGTATGCCCCAATGGTTTGGTGAGCCGGTATACCAACATGGCTTATGGCTGGCGGTTCCATGATTATATTGCCAAGGAGCTGCCGGATATTATCTCTTCCATGTTCCATGTTTCCCAGAAGCGGGAGGATACCTATATTGCGGGGCTATCTATGGGGGGCACCGGGGCGCTGACCATCGGGCTTTCCCAGCCGGAAAGGTTTGCCTGCATTGGGGTGCTTTCCGCTGGCAACTGGGTGGCGGAAAAAATGTACACCCCGGACCAGATGCCCCCGGAGACCATTGCCAAGCGGGTGCGGACGAACCTAATCTGCTATGGGGTGGAGGATACCTCGAGGCTGCTGGGGGACCCCCAGTATGACGCCTTTGAAATGGCCAGGCGGGCTGTGGAAAAGGGCGGGCCGCTGCCCAGGGTGTTCCACAGCATTGGCACGGAGGACCACAAATATGAAAACGTACAGAAGACGCGGCGGTTTTTTGAGTCCCTGCCGGGGAACCCCTTTGGCTACCAGTATTTTGAGGGCCCGGGCCGGCATGAGTGGAAGGTGTGGGACCACTGGATACAGGAATTTTTGAAGTGGGCGGACATACGGGTCGATTAAAAAGGAGGGGATGGCTTTGGCACTGATCGAGATGAATTTTTGCTCGCGGATTTTGAACATGAACACCCAGATGACTGTGGTGATGCCGGAAAGGCTGAACGGCGTGGGGGTGCGCCCGGGGTTCTACCGGGAGGACGGGAAGTTCCCGGTGCTGTATTTGCTGCATGGGGGCGGCGGGGACCATACGGACTGGATACGGTATTCAGCGGTGGAACGGTACGCGTCGGAGCTGGGGCTGGCCCTGGTGTGCCCGGCGGTGGGGCACAGCGCTTACTGCAATATGGCTTACGGGCCCCGGTACGCGGATTTCCTGCATGAAGAGGTGTGGGAGCTTACCCATGAGATGTTCCGCTTATCGGACAGGCGGGAGGACACCTTTGTGGCGGGGCTTTCTATGGGGGGCCATGGGGCCTTTAAATGGGGGCTCTCGCAGCCGGAAAAGTTTGCGGCCATTGGGGCGCTGTCGGCGGGGAACAAAATTGCGGAAGAGCCCTTGACTGTGGAACAGGTGTCCCAGTTTGGGGTGGATTTCCGGGCTAAGCGCCGGGAGCTGGTGTATGGGAAGCAGGACCTTTCGGGGCTTTTGGGAGACCCGGAACAGGATTTCTTTGAGATGGCGCGCATCCTCTTGAGGGAGGGAAAGCCCTGCCCGCGGATTTTCCATGCAATCGGCCGGCAGGATCACAATTATGATGGGGTGCAGATTACCCGGAAATTCTTTGAGGACATGCCCGGCGACCCCTTTGGCTATGTGTACCAGGAAGGGGAAGGGGTACACAGCTGGGAGTTTTGGGAGGAATGGATTCAGCGCTTTTTGAATTGGCTGGTGGAAGAAGGGCTGCTGGCGCAGAAGGAGGGGTAGGCCGTTTTTTGAGAAAACAGAAGAGCCTTCCGGGCCCGGGGTTGCCGGGGCGCCGAAGGCTCTTTTTTTGTAGGTATGGGGTAGGCCTGGCGAATCTTTTACAGGCGCAGGGCCGGCTGCTTTACAGCAGGGTCTTGCGCAGCTCGCTGCCAGACAGGGGGTGCAGGTAGCTGGGGGCAATGTCCAGGACGGTCTTGCAGCCGGTATGGCCCTCTTTACTTAGGCGGAAGGCGGCGCGGGCGTAGGCGGTCAGGACGCTGGAAGTGAACTCGGGGTTGGAATCCAGGGTGAGCTTGTACTCGATGATATGGCGGTTTTCGCCCTGCAGGCCGGTTTTGCCGGTGCGGAACACCATGCCGCCGTGGGGGATGCCTTTATGGTCCCGGTCCAGCTCTTCTTGGGAGATGAAATGCACGGTGGTGTCGTACTCGTCAAAATAGTTGGGCATGGTCTTGATGGCTGTCTCGATGGCGCTGGTGTCCGCGCCGTCTTTAGCCACCACAAAGCACTGTCGGGTGTGCTTCTCACGGGTGGTAAGGGTGGGTTCGGCGCCGGAGCGAACCTGGGCAAGCGCCGCCTCTACCGGTATAGTGTACTGGCGGGCGTCGGCTACACCGGGGATGCGGCGGATGGCATCGGAATGGCCCTGGCTGACGCCCTTGCCCCAGAAGGTGTAATCGCTGCCCTGGGGCAGCACGGCCTGGCCGTAGCAGCGGTTTAAGGAGAAGAGGCCGGGGTCCCAGCCCACGGAAATGATGGCCAGGCGCCCGCTTTCCTTGGCGGCCTTGTCTACGTTTTCAAAGTGCTGGGGTATCTTGGCGTGGGTGTCGAAGCTGTCTACCACATTGTACCAGCGGGCCAGGTCTGGGGTCTGGGTAGGCAGGTCGTTGGCGCTGCCGCCGCAGAGGATCATCACATCGATTTCCCCGGCTTTGGCAGGCGCGTCCTCCATCTTGTAGACAGGCACACCGGTCTGGGTGTGCAGGGAGGCAGGGTCGCGGCGGGTAAACACGCCGACCAGCTCCATGTCTGGGGTATGGGCCAGGGCGCTTTCTACCCCGCGGCCCAGGTTCCCATAGCCTGCAATGGCGATTCTGATTTTTTCCATTTTCTTTTCCCCTTCCTTATTTTTAAAGAAGGATATCTTTTATATCCCTCTTTTTAACAAAAACTAAAACTAAAACTATGCGCCCCCCAACGCGGGCCCATATCTTAACCGCCACCGCCATCCCCCGTGCGCGGGAAGCGAAGCGTGGGAGTCCGGAGGGGTCGCTGCGTGCCAGTGGCAAAACGTTTCGCTGCGCGAACCGTTTGCGTCCAGCGACCGACCGAGCCGGCAGGCGAGACTGCCCCCTCTGGTGGGTTCTTAGGGCAAAGCCCTAAGGAGGGCTAGCGGATCTCGCTGGAACGCAGGGGGCGGGTAACGTAAACCTTGCCTTTGCCGGTAAGAAGCTGGGCGGCGCTGCGGGCGCCGGCCTCGGTGTCAAAGATGCCGTAAACGGCGGAGCCGCTGCCGGTCATGACGGCGCCCAGGGCGCCGGCGGACAGCAGGGCTTTCTTAATATCCCGCACCTGCACCAAACGCAGGGTCTCTTCAAAACGGTTTTGCAGGCACTGGGCGATTTTGGGCAGGCTGCCTTTTTCGAGGGCGTCTACCAGGCGCTGGGTGCCGTAGCTGTGGGACAAGGGGTATTGGTCTAAAAGGGCATAGGCGCGCAGGGTGCTCATGCCGGCGGGGGGCTTGCAGATGACGAAAAAGCAGGGGGGAAGCTCTGTTACGGGCTGGATTACTTCACCGATGCCAGTGCAGCGGCAGGTGCCGCCCTCTAAGCAAAAGGGCACGTCGGCGCCTACGCGGGTGGCCAGCTCCCGCAGGGTCTCTGTGGAAAGGCCGGCGGCGTAAATCTTATTTAAAGCGCGCAGCACGGCCGCGGCGTCTGTACTGCCGCCGCCCATGCCGGCCCGGCTGGGGATGCGCTTGTTAATGGCAATGCTGAGGCCTTCGTTTTGCAGGCCGGCTTTCTGGAAAAAATACCGGGCCGCCCGGTAGGCCGTGTTGGCGTTGTCTACGGGGATATAGTCCCGGCTGCATTGGAGCCGGATGCCCGGCAAGCCCCCGGGGGTGAGCTCGATCTCGTCCCACAGGGCCACGCTCTGCATCACCGTGTCCAGGGTGTGCAGCCCGTCTTCCCGACGGCCGGTGATATCCAGGGTTAAATTCACCTTTGCGTATGCTCTTATTTTCATATACCAAACTCCTTTTTGGGGCGCTACCACCGGAACAGGCCCAGACGCCTGACCCCAACCACGTGCTGGGGGCACATTTCGTGGCAGCAAAAGCAACGTATGCAGGCCCCGTAGTCGATCTTAGCCCGGCCGGCTGCCATGGTGATAGCCTGCTTGGGGCAGCTTTCGGCACACTTGCCGCAGCCTACGCAGCCCTTTTGGATCTGCGGCCAGGGGGTGCTGAGCTTTTTGGCCAGGGGGCGCAGGGGGGCGGGCAGCTTGTCTACAAAATCGGTGCTGGCGGCTTTGGCTTTTTTAAAATCCCCTAAGCCGGCGGGGGGCTGGCCCAGCACCTCGACCTCTTGGGCCGAGGCGGGCCCAAGCCCACGGCGGGCGCTTTCGCCCAGCATGGCCAGCGACCCCGGGGGGAAGCCGATGAGCTGGGAGACGCACACATCCAGGGCGTAGGGGCTGGGGGACGCCCCCAGGAGCCCGGCCTCCCGCCGGGTACCGCCGGTGGGGCCGTCGCCCTCCATGGCCCATATGCCGTCCATGACGGCCAGGTCTGGGGACAGGTACTGGCATATATCCACCAGGGCTTTGGAAAAATCCTCCTGCTGGGGGAAGCGGCAGTGCACCTCTGGCTTTTGCAGGCCGGGCACCGCGCCGAACATGTTCTTTACCGCCCCGGAGTAGCCTACCATGCCGTGGGTCTTGAGCTTGGGCAGGTCGATGAGGAAATCCCGCTGGAAAAAGGGCTCGAGGATGGAGACCTGGCGGCAGCGCTGGCCCTGGGGCAAGGGTACCTGGCGGCTTTTGCAGGCGGTGTACAGCTGGAAGCCGCAGGCCTCGGCCATGTCTGTATAGCCGCAGGTACGGTAGATGGCTTTCATGAGCGCCGGGGTGTAGGGGCCGCCGGGGCTTTCGGCGATGAGCACATGGGCCCCGGCCCGCTTTACGCAGCGCCCGACTGCGGCGGTAAAGGCCGGGTGGGTGCAGATGGCGGCGGCAGGCTTGGACGCCTGGATAAGATTGGGCTTTAAGACCACGGCCATGCCGGGCTTCAGGCTGTCGTAGACGCCGAGGGATTCGAAAGCGCTGTTGATTTGGGGGAAAAGGGTCCCTTCATCGTAGGCTGGGCAGCGGCCCAGCCATACCGCGTCCCTCACAGCTCCTTAAGGAACGCTTCGATGCGTTCCAGGGCCTCGGTGATATGCTTGACGGAGTAGCAGTAGGAAATGCGCAGGAAGCCTTCGCCGCAGGCGCCGAAGGCGTCGCCGGGCACGACGGCTACGTGCTTGGAATAGATGAGCTTTTCGCAGAAGTCGCCGCTGGTGAGGCCGGTGCACTTGATGGAGGGGAACACGTAAAAGGCCCCCTCGGGCTCGAAGCATTTGAGGCCCAGGGTGTTAAGGCCGTCTAAAATCAGGCGGCGGCGCATGTCGTACTGGGCCCGCATGTATTCCATGTCCTCGTCGCCGTTTTTCATGGCTTCGATGGCCGCGTACTGGCTGGTGGTGGGGGCGCTCATAATGGCAAACTGGTGCAGCTTTGTCATAAGGCCGATAAGCGGCGCGGGCCCGGCGGCGTAGCCCAGGCGCCAGCCGGTCATGGAATGGGACTTGGAGAAGCCGTTGACCAAAACCGTGCGGTCACGCATGCCGGGCAGGGAGGAAAAGGACACGTGCTTTTCTTCCCCATAGGTCAGGGAGGCGTAGATTTCATCGGAAAGCACCAGCAGGTTGTGTTTTTCTACCACCTGGGCAATGGCTTCCAGGTCCCCCCGGCGCATGACGGCCCCGGTGGGGTTGTTGGGGTAGGGCAGCACCAGCAGCTTTGTTTTGGGGGTGGTTTTTTCCTCGATCTCCTCTGGGGTGAGGCGGAAGCCGTTTTCGGGCTTGGTCTCGATGATGACCGGTACGCCGCCTGCCATGCGGGCAATGGGCTCGTAGCACACAAAGCTGGGCTGGGGGATCAGGACCTCGTCCCCGGGGCACAGGGCGCAGTGCATGCACAGGTCAATGGCTTCGGAGCCGCCTACGGTTACCAGTATGTCCGTTTCGGGGGTATAGTCCACCTGGTAGTGCCGGGAAATAAAATGGGCAATCTCCTGGCGCAGCAGGGCAAAGCCCCGGTTGGGGGTGTAGCGGGTGCGGCCTTTTTCCAGGCTTTCTATGCCGGCCTCCCGGATATGCCAGGGGGTGTGGAAGTCCGGCTCGCCTACGGAAAGGGAGATGACGTCTTCCATTTCGTTGGCGATATCAAAGTATTTCCGGATGCCGGAGGGCTTGATCTGCTTAATGGTTGGGTTTAGGAGGTTTTCCAGCTCAATCACACAAATTACTCCCTCTCTCGTCGATTTCCTCGTAGTCACGGTTAAAGACCACGCCGCCGTCCTTATATTTGGTGAGCACAAAGTGGGTGGCCGTGGACAGCACGCCGTCTATGGTGGAAAGGCGCTTGGCCACAAACAGGGCAATGTCCTGCATGGTCTGGCCGGACACGGTGACCGCCAGGTCGAAGCCGCCGGACATGAGGTAGACGCTTTCTACCTCGGGGAAATTCATGATGCGGCCGGCGATCTCGTCGAAGCCGGTATCTTTTTTGGGGGTTACCCGCAGCTCGATAAGGGCGGCGGCTTTCTGCCGTTCGGTGCGCTCCCAATTGATAAGGGCGTGGTAGCCCTTGATAATGCCCTCTTTCTCGTATTGGGCCACGGCCTGCTTGACTTCCTCGGGCCCGGCCCCTACCATGACCGCCAGTTGGGCGGGGGTAAGCTTGGCGTCGTCCTGTAAAAGCTCTAACAGCTGTTCCTTTTGCATCGTCTGTCCATCCTTTCTGCTGGTTAAGGCCGTGGGGCGCCGCCCCACACCCTGCCACCCCTTTTGAAAAAGGGGTGGACCCTAAAACCTCCCGCGCCGCCGTGTGTGGGGCAAGGGGCTTTGCGGCCCGGCTGCCTCGGGTGGCGGGGGTTATTTTGTTATTTTTCTGTTTGATGGGAGGTGAAATGGAGCACCCGGCCGGGGGCCGGCAAACGCTCCATCAGCTCCTTCGGGTAGACTTTTATCCGGCCGGACGCGGCGTCTTCTACCGGCACCCAGAGGAATTCGATTTCACTTTTTTCCGCTGAGGGCCGCGCGCCTTCCCAGGGCCCGGCCTTTAGGCCAACCCAATAGTAAAGGCCGATTTGCTGGCAGGGGCCGTTCCAGTCCCAGAAGACCTCGCCCACAGCCGCCAGCTCCCCGATGGTGATTTCCAGCCCCAGCTCTTCCCAGAATTCCCGGGACAGGGTCTCGGCGGAAGTCTCCCCAAAAGCCACATGCCCGCCGGGTAGGGCCAGGCCGTCGTCTCCGTCCGCGCGCTGCACCAGCAGCCGCCCGTCCTTTATGGCAAGGCCCGCTATACGGTAGGAAAATTTCTGCCCGTCTTTTGTAAATAGTATATCCATGCGTTCCTCCCTATTCCAACGGGAGCATCTGGGGCCGGCGCTGCACGTAAAGGGCAAAGTGGGTAAAGCCCGCAGCCTTCAGGGTCTCCATGCCCTGGTCGATGCCTTTGGCCAAATCGGCGGTACAGTGGGCGTCTGAGCCCAGGGTGACCAGGCGGCCGCCCAGGTCATGGTAGCGCTTGAGCAGGGGGAGGTCGGGCAGGGTGCGGCCGATTTTCTGGCGCAGGCCGGAGGTGTTGACCTCTAGGGCTTTGCCGCTTTTTATCAGGGCGGTGAGGACCTGGTCGATGGCGTCCTGGTGCTTTTGAAGGTCTACGGGTATGCCGTGCTCGCCCTGGATATAGCGCAGGGGGTAGGTGAGGTGGCCCAGGGCGTCAAAGCGGCCCCAGGCGATCATTTCCAGGAGCTCTTGCCAGTAGGCGGTGAGAAGGGAGTGGATGTAGCCTTCTGGTGCGCCGGTATAATCCAGGAAGAAGAAGTCCTCAAAATCCCGTATATTGTGTATGGAGCCGATGACGAAATCGTAGGCCCGGCCCTGCAGGGCCGCGTCCGCAGCGGCGGTGTCTTGGTTGGGCTGGCCCAGCTCGATGCCCCGGTAAAACCGCAGGCCGTTTTGGGGCGTGAGGCTGCCCATTTGCTCCCAGGCGGTTTCCACGCGGGCGCGGTAGCGTTCTTCAAACTTCTGGCACTCGCAATGGTCGGTGAGGGTGTAGGCGTACAGGCCCAGGGCCTGGGCGCGGGCGCACATGGCGGCGGCGCTGTCGTGGCCGTCGGGCGAACAGGCGGAGTGGTTGTGGCAGTCGCAGGCAAAAGCGTGTTGCATGGTTATGTCCCCTTCTTGATACGGCGGAAAACCGGCCGTGCCGGTTTTTGGGTCGGCATCTTACGTCTAACCGGCATTATACCATATTTTGTACGGGGATACAAGGGCTAGTTGTTTTTGGGGAGTGGGCAAACGCGCATTTTATGCCTCCGGCGGTTTAGGGGCTTTGGTCTCGCCTGCCGGCTCGGCCGGCTCGGGAGGGTTGCCACTGGCAACCCTCGCCCCTGAAAACCCCACAAACCCTTTTATAAAGAAGGGTAAACGTTCCAAACGGGAATGCTTACCCTAAAATTATTTTTCTGGCATGCTATAAAATGGGGCTGGGCCTGTGCAACCTGGGGTTGCGGCTGGGTGGGAAAAAGCACTCTTTATGGGCTGGAAAACGAGGGGGAGGCGTTGTATAATAAGGGCGCAGCGGGCCGGCTGGAATGGGGAAGGACAAAAGAAAGGAAGGGATTCTTTATGGGGTTTGGAAAAAACTTGCAATGGCTGCGGAAAATGTATAACGGCATGACCCAGGAGGAATTGGCAGAGAAGATGGAGGTGACCCGCCAGACTATTTCCCGGTGGGAGCTGGACGCCGCTTACCCGGAGGTGGCAAAGGCGTTGGAGCTTTGCCGGCTGTTCTCGTGCTCGATGGACGCGCTGTTCCGGGAGGACATGGGGGCGGAGGGGCCTTACTCCCATATGCGGGTGGAGGATGTGGAGGGTTTCCGGTATGTACGGTATGGGGTTATCAGCCAGGAGCTGGAAAGCGACGCTATAGAGCATGTGCGCCGGTGGGCGGAGGGCTGCGGGGTGGCGGAGCCGCGGGTTATTGGCTGGGATTTCCCGTTTGTGTCCCAGGAGCAAAAGCATGTTTTTCATATGCACGGCTATGCTGCGGCCTGGGTGCTGCCGGAGGGGTTTGTGCCTAAGGGGGTGGGGGCAGAGGTGGTTACCCAGCCCAAGCACAAGTATGCGGCGCTGACGATTACCCGGCCTTTTGAGGGGCCTTTTGAAACCATACCCAAGGGCTTTCAGGCGCTGATGGCGTATATGGAGGTGAACCGCTTGGAGCACCAGGAGGAAGGGGTGCTACCTTGCTTTGAAAGGGAGTATGAGTGGGACGGCGTGACGTATATGGATATTTATATTGCGGTGAAGGAATAGAAGTGAAAAGAAAAAGCACCCGTCCCTCTTGGCAGGGAAACGGGTGCTTTTTTGCTATAGGATGCCCCACGGCGCGGGCAGGGCGTAAAAAGGATGCCAGCCTAAAAACGCGAGAAGCGAAGCGTGGGAGTCCAGAGGGGTCGCTGCGTGCCAGTGGCACGCGTCCAGCGACCGACCGAGCCGGCAGGCGAGACTGCCCCCTCTGGCGGGTTCTTAGGGCAGAGCCCTAAGCGGGGTTTGGGGCGGGGCCCCAATCAGCAGGTGGCGCCGCCTTTCAAGTGCTTTTGGGCGGAAAGGTTTTCTTGTTTGCGGGCCAGGAGGCCGTCGGAAAGGAGTTGTTCTTGGACGTTTTCGAAGCCCAGGCGGGCGATGGTGTCGGCGAAGCGCTCGCCGGTGTTGCCTTGCTCGCGGAAGAGGAGGATGGCTTTTTCGATTACGTCCATGACGTCTTCTTTGTTGGTGAAGACTTTGTCCAGATACCGGCCGTGGGCGAATTTTTTGCCCCAACGTCCGCCGATATAGACACGGTAGCCGGGGACGAAGGCTTCGGCGGCTTTGAAGGGGCACTTGCCTACGCAGCGGCCGCAGTGGTTGCAGGCGGTGTCGTCGATGACGGCTTTGCCGTCTTTGACCACGGGGACGTTTATGGGGCAGGCCTGCACTACCTGGCAGACCTTGCAGCCGCGGCACTTGTCCAGGTCAATGGCGGGCACCTTTTGGCCGATGACGCCCAGGTCGTTCAGGTCGGGCTTGACGCAGTTGTTGGGGCAGCCGCCTACGGCGATTTTGAACTTGTGGGGCAGCTTTACACCGGCATAGCCGTGGAAGAAGCGCTCGTGGATTTCTTCGGAAAGCGCGAAGGTGTCGATAAGGCCGTATTGGCAGGTGGTGCCCTTGCAGGAGACGATGGGGCGTACCTTGGAGCCGGTGCCGCCGGTCTCTAGGCCTGCGGCCTGTAAGTGCTGGCGCAGGGGCTCGATGTTGTCAAAGGGCACGTGCTGGATCTCGATGGTAAGGCGGGAGGTCATGGCTACCTCGCCGCTGCCGTACTTTTCGGCAGCTTCGGTGATGGCGCGCATTTCGTCTGCGGTGATTTTGCCGTTGCGGGTGATGACGCGGCCGTTGAAGCAGTCTGGGGTGTTTTTGTCCCAGAGGAAGCCCAGGCCCTTGACCCGGGTGACTTCCTCCGGCGGCACGGCGGCCCCGGCGGCCTTTACCCGCACATCGTTAAAGAAGGTGGCGCCTTCCAGCACCAGGGTGTTTTGGTAGCCCAGGGCCTTGAGGCGGTTTTGCAGGAAGTAGGCCCGGCGGCCCCTGGCGCACACCAGCAGCATCTTTTCGTCTTTTGCGATGCCGGGGAGGGGGGCGTTGACGCTGGGCAGGTCAATATATTTGGCGCCGCGGATGGAGGGCTGCTGGTTGGTGTCGATAATGGTGTAGCCCTCGGCCTTGCCGGCGGCAAATTCGGCGGGGGTCATGCTTTGCAGGGCGCCGTCCAGCTTGTTTTCCAGCACGTATACCGCCTGCACAAAGGGGTGGATGGCGGTGGAGAAGGGCGGGGCGTAGCTGAGGTCCAGGTTTTCCAGGTCTGCCAGGGTGGCGCCCATGGACAGGGCCAGCACGCCTAAGTCGCAGACCTTGTCTACGGCGCCGGGGCCCAGAACCTGCACGCCCAGGAGCTGGCGGGTGGGCTTATCGGCTATGAGCTTGATGATGAAATAGGCGGAGTCGGGGTAATAGTGGGCCTTGTCGTCTGTGACCATGAGGGTGGTTTCGATGTCGTAGCCGGCGTCTTTGGCGGCTTGCTCGGTCAGGCCGGTTTTGGCCAGGTTGAGGCCGGGGAGCCGACACACGGCGGTGCCCAGCACCCCCGCGAAGCCGCGGCCCTTGCCGCCCAGGGACAGGGCCAGGGTGCGGCCCTCTAAATTGGCGGAAGAGCCCATGGGGGACCACTGGGGCTTGCCGGTCAAGCGGTTCTTGACCAGGGCGCAGTCCCCGGCGGCGTAGATGCCGGGGAGGTTGGTGGCCAGGTTTTCATCGACGGCTATGGCGCCCTTTTCCATGGCAAGGCCAGTGCCCTCTAAGAAAGCGGTGTTGGGCCGGATGCCTATGGAGAAAACAGCCGCGCCGCAGGGCAGGCTGCCGGCTGAGGTGCGCACGGACTCTACGCGGCCTTCGCCTAAGAGGGCTTCGGCTTTTGTGCCGGTGAGCACCCGCACGCCGGCCTGCTGCAAGTGGCGCTTGACGTAGGCGGCCATTTCCGGGTCCAGCACACCGGGCAGCAGTTGGGGGGCGGCCTCGACTACGGTGGGGGAAATGCCTTTTGCCAGCAGGTTTTCCGCCATTTCCAGGCCGATGAAGCCGCCGCCTATTATGGCAGCTTTTTTAACCTGGTTCTGCTCTAGGTAGTCCCGCAGGGAGACGGCGTCGCCAGGGGTGCGCACCTGGAACACGCCGGGAAGCCCCGCGCCCTCTATGGGGGGGACGATGGGGGACGCGCCGGTGGCGATGACCAGGGCGTCGTAGCTGTAGGTTTCGGTTTCGCCGGTGGTGAGGTTTTTGGCTGTTACTTCCTTTTTATCCGGGTCTACCGATACGGCTTCCCGCAGGGTCTTAACCTGGACACCGGTAAGGGCGGCGAATTTTTCGGGGGTGTTGACAATGAGCTCGGCTTTGTCCTGGATGGCCCCGCCTACATAGTAGGGCAGGCCGCACCCGGCGTAGGAGATGTCCGGGCTTTTGGAGAGCAGCGTGACTTGGGCCGAACGGTCTTCCCGCTTGCACTTGGCCGCGGTTTTGGTGCCGGCTGCCACGCCGCCGATGATCAAGATTTTCATATGCCATGTTCCTTTCCAGCCGCAGGCCTGCGGCGCATTTTCACACCTATAGTATAGCCGAAATGGGTGGGGAAGTCAATTCAAACATAAATTTCCAGCGGGGGCCGGGGGTTTCTTGGCAAATGTGCGGGATTGCGGCAGGGAAAGACAAAACCCGCCCCCTGCAAATGGGGCGGGGCGGATGGGGTGGGCTAGATATCTTTGCCGACGTCGATCCAGCCGGCGCTGCGCGCGTAGGTTTCCAGCTCGTTTAGGGTAAGCTCGATGGCGCTGTTGGGGCTGCCGCAGGCCGGGAAGACGGTTGGGAAGCGCTTGAGGGATTCGTCCAGGTAGACGGTGACGCCGTCTTTCAGCCCAAAGGGGCACACGCCGCCGACTGGGTGGCCCACCAGGGCTTCGGCCTGGGAGGGGGAGAGCATTTTGGCTTTTGCGCCAAATTGGGCTTTGTATTTGGGGTTGTCTACTTTTTTGTCCCCGGCCATGACGATAAGCACGGCCTGGCCTTCTACCAGGAAGGAGAGGGTTTTGGCGATGCGGCCGGGCTGGCACCCCAGGGCCTGGGCCGCTAAGTCTACGGTGGCGCTGGAGACGGGGAACTCTTGTATGCGGCCTTCCAGCCCCAGGGGGCGGAAATACGCTTTTACGTTTTCGATGGACATGGGGGCCTCCTTGTGGTTTTAGGGTTTAGGGTTCGGCTTTTTCCTTGAGCTTGCGGCACAGGGGGAACAGCACACCGCCCAGGGCGTTGCCGGCGGTCATGAGCAGGATGTAGCCAATGGCCCGGGGGCCCCAGGCGTTGGCGGCGGTGAAGTAGAACATGTTGGCCACGCAGTGCTCCATGCCGGAAAACACGAACACGGCTACGCCTAGAAACAGCCCCAGGTATTTGCCCAGCTGGTGGGGGTTTTGGCGGTAGCTTTCTACGGCCAGGTAAATGAGGATGTTGCAGAAAATGGCCAGGATGAAGATGCTTAAGGGGGAATCCCCCAGCTTTTGGCTGCTTAGGGCCCCGGCTTTTTCTATGGCCGCCTGTAGGCGGGTAAGCCGCAGGGCCCAGCCCATCAGCAGGGTGCCGGTAAGGTTGCCGGCCCAGATGAGCAGGCAGCTGGCCGCGTAGGCGGGGGGGTTATCGAACAGGTAGCAGACTTTGCCGGTGAACAGGGCCAGGCCCAGGGTGCACACGGCAAAAAGCCCCACCGAAAACAGCGCGGCCCCTACGGCTTTGTTGTCGCTGCACAGGTTGGCAATGCCCCCAATGGAGATGGCCGCCCCGGCCAGCACGGCGTATACAAACGTGACAAGATGCTTCATAAGCGCCCCTTTCCCGAGCTTTTTCACCCATTATAGCGCGGGGCGGGGGAAATTGCAAGGCCGCGGGGTTTTGGGGGGAGTGTCCAAAGGCGCGTTTTATGCCTCCGGCGGTTTAGGGGCTTTGCCCCTGAAAACCCCACAAACCCTTTTAAAAAAGGGTTTGA
Source organism: bacterium D16-76 (assembly GCA_009917445.1). Taxonomy (GTDB): domain Bacteria; phylum Bacillota; class Clostridia; order Oscillospirales; family Acutalibacteraceae; genus Acutalibacter. Next base: position 40,739 of record QZEE01000016.1, read on the forward strand.
TCCCAAAACTTAATTTTACAAACTCTGCGATTTGGACACTCCCGGGTTTTGGGGGGAGTGTCCAACCACGCGTTTTATGCCTCTGGCGGTTTAGGGGCTTTGGCGGCCAGCCGCTGGGCGCGTGCCACCGGTACGCAGCGACCCCTTTTAAAAGAAGGGTAAACATTCCCTGCGGGGATGTTTGATCCTAAAACTGATTTTTTGCGTTTGGTGTATGGTTTTTTATTTAACTCCGCGTTTCAGAAACTCCCTGCCGGGGGGCTGGCTTGGGCAACAAATGGATAGGTTTTTGTAACATCTGCGTATGGCGCGGCGGGGCTGGGTGTGCTATAGTATTTTGGAAAGGGCGTCCCGGTCCTGCTGGGTGCCGGAGCGCTCTTGGGCCCGGTACTGGCTGGGGGACAGGCCCATGCGCTGCTTGAAGGCTTTGTGGAAGGCTTCGGGCTCTTGGTAGCCGCAGGAGAAGGCTACGGCGGCAATGGGCAGCTGGGTCATGGCCAGGAGCTGGGCGGCCCGGGTCATGCGGAAGGTCTGCAGGTATTTTACCGGGGAAAGGCCGGTGTGCTTTTTGAACAGTATGCTCAGGTAGCTGCGGTTTACCCCTACGTACCGGGCAATGTCCTCTACCCGCAGGGGGTCGTGGTAATTGTTCTGGATGTAGCGGATGGCCTGCTCGACGTAGGCGTTTTCGGCACGGGCGGGCATGGCCGGCCGGGCGGCTTGGGCCAGGGCGGAGAAAAACAGCAGCAGCATGGCTTCCCGCCGGTAGGCGTCTTGGGGGGTGGCGTGGTTGTGCTCTAACATGTCCAGGATGTATTTTTCCGGGCTTTGCTGGGGCTGGCAGGTGAACACCGGCGAATCTTGGGACAGGCCTACCGAGCGCAGGAGCTCTAGGGCGCGGCTGCCGGAAAAGCCTACCCATACATATGTCCAGGGGCGCTGCATGTGGGCGGTGTATACGGTCATGTAGTCGGGCTCGATTAAAAAGCCCTGGCCTTTTTCCAGGCGGTAGGTGCTGCCGCCGGCGGAGAAGGAGCCTTCGCCGTCTAAGATATAATGGATGAGGTAGAAGCTGCGCACCGCCGGGCCGTATTGGTGGCCGGGCTTTGTCTGGGAACGGCCGAAGTTGTTGACGTAAAGGCCCTGGGCCTCTGCCTGGGGCAGCTTGAAGTTTAGGGAGTTTTCCATAGGGGGCCACCTTTCGCGGATAGTGGTTTTATTATAGCTTACTTTTGCGGAAAAGGGAAGCGGGGGGTTGGTGAATCCTCTTGGGTTTTATATGGACGTATTACCTCTGCACACAATAGTAGGGAATACACGGCTATCTTTTCCTATTATTTCTTTCAGGAATAATATCTAGTTAATAAGGAGTGGTGCACATTGGCAAACAAAAGTGACAACGGGGTTTCGAAGCTGGTGGCTTATGCCCTTGGGCGGGGGCTGGTTGAGCCCTGCGAGCGCAGCTGGGCGATTAACTCCCTGCTGGACGCCCTGGGGCTGGAGAGCTACACGGAACCCAGCGTACAGGGGGAGGCGCTGGAATTGGCGCCTATTTTGGATGAGCTGCTGGACGACGCTTATGCCCGGGGGGTGCTGGGGGAGGATTCGGTGGTGTACCGGGATTTGCTGGACACGGAAATTATGGGGCGGTTAACGCCGCGGCCTGCCCAGGTCATAGGGAAGTTTAGGGCGCTTTATGAGGATAGCCCCCGCAAAGCTACGGACTGGTATTATGCTTTTAGCCAGGACACCAACTACATCCGCCGGGACCGTATTGCCAAGGACATAGCCTGGAAGGCCCCGACCCCTTATGGGGATTTGGACATTACCATAAACCTTTCGAAGCCGGAAAAGGACCCTAAGGCGATTGCGGCGGCAAAGGACCTGCCGGTTTCGGCTTACCCAAGGTGCCAGCTGTGCGCGGAAAATGAGGGGTATGGGGGGCGCGTCAATTACCCGGCCAGGCAGAACCACCGGGTTATACCGATTACCATAAGCGGGTCGCCCTGGTTTTTGCAGTATTCGCCTTATGTGTACTATAATGAGCACTGCATCTGCTTTAACGCCCAGCACACACCTATGAAGATAGACCGGGCCTGCTTTGAGAAGCTGTTGGATTTTGTGGGGCAGTTCCCCCATTATTTTGTGGGGTCTAACGCCGACCTGCCTATTGTGGGGGGGTCCATCCTGGCCCATGACCACTTCCAGGGCGGGCGGTATACCTTCCCTATGGAGCTGGCCCCGGTTGAGGTGGGTTTCAGCTTCCCGGGGTTTGAGGACGTAGAGGCGGGGATTGTCAAGTGGCCGTTGTCGGTTATCCGGCTGGCATGCGGGGAGCCGGGGCGGCTGGTGGAGCTGGCCCACCGGGTTTTGCAGGCCTGGCGGGGGTATACGGACGAAAGCGCCTGCATCTTTGCGGAAACGGAGGGGGAGCCCCACAACACCATTACCCCCATTGCCCGGCGCAGGGGGGAGGATTTTGAGCTGGATTTGGTGCTGCGCAACAACCTTACGACCCCGGAACACCCGTTGGGGCTGTACCATCCCCACGGGGAGCTGCACCATATTAAGAAGGAGAATATTGGGCTTATTGAGGTTATGGGCCGGGCCATACTGCCGCCCAGGCTGAAGGATGAGCTGGATGCTGTGGCAGAGGGGTTGGCTGCCGGCGCGGACCTGCGCGCCAGCGCCCTTACGGCGCCACATGCCCAGTGGGCGGAATCTTTCCGCAAGGATTATGTGGTGACAGAGGAAAACGCCTGGGATATTGTGAAGAAGGAGACCGGCATGGTCTTTGCGAAGGTGCTGGAACATGCGGGGGTCTATGCCCGGAATGAGGAGGGCCGGGAGGCTTTCCTGCGGTTTTTGCGGTCTGTTTAAAGGGCCGTTATTTGCAGTCTGTTTAGGGGCGCTATAAATACAGAGAGCCGCTGGCGTGGGGGCCGGCGGCTTTCTGTTTTTATGGGCTTATTGCTCCAGGTCCAGCAGGCGGTTGGTTTGGGGCCGGGGGGCCACGGTTACCGTTAGCTCGTTTTGGCTGGAAAGGTTGGAATCGATATCCAGGGTATAGCGGATGTCCAGGGAGCCGCCCTCGCGGCCCAGGTCAGCGTTAAGGCGGCTGGTGAAGACCCCTACGGTCAAGGAACCAAAGCCTGTGTCGTACAGGCACAGGTGCCGGCGGCCTTCCTCTAAGATCAGCCGGGTGGAAGAGCCCTGGCGGATCATGGTCACTTTGCCCGGCTCTATTTTTAAGACGGCGGTGTGAGCCAGCTTGGGGTCGTCCTCGTCGTACTCTTTATAGGCGATGAACCGGGCCCCCTCCCGCTGGGTATAGGTGCCGGTGGTGCTCAGGGTGACTTCCCCCCGGTCCTCCGCGGTGTAAAGCTGCCGCCCGGTAATGCTGATGTTGTAATCCTCTTTAAACATATGCCTGCTCCTTTCCGCGGCTGGGGCCCGTGCAAAAGCCCGTGCGGGGTGTCAAGTATTTTCCATGTCAATCCTTTGGGTGCGGCCCTGTATGCTGTGGCCCAGGAAGAGCTCGGCCACGCTGGTGAAGCTTTCCGGCTCGTCGGTGACGTAAAAGGCGGCCTGCCGGGGGGAGCCCGGCCCGCAGAGCATGTCTTTTTCCCGCAGCCGGCCGGCCAGGGCCAGGGCGGCTTCTTTCCCGGGGTCTATAAGGGCGACGCTGCGGCCCATGACGCTGCCGATGGTCGCGCTGATGATGGGGTAATGGGTGCACCCCAGGATGAGGGTGTCTACCCCGGCTTCCCGGATAGGGCCCAGGTAGCGCTGGGCCACCAGCCGGGTGACTTCCTCTTGGGGGGACACAAAGGCGTTTTCTACCAGGGGCACGAACAGGGGGCAGGGCTGGGAGTACACCTGGATTTGGTAGTCGAGCTTTAAAAGGGCTTTGCGGTAGGCATCGCTGTGTATGGTGGCGCTGGTGCCGATGACCCCGATCTTTTTGTTTTGGGTGCGGGCCGCCGCTGCCCGGGCCGCGGGGCCGATGACGTCAAAGTAGGGCACGGGCAGGGCCTGGCCAATGTCGCCGGCGGTGGAGCTTACGGTGCCGCAGGCGGCCAGCACGGCTTTTACGTCCTGCTTCATGAGGAAGGCCATGTCCTGGGCGGCGTAGCGGCGGATGGTGTCGCGGCCCCGGGTGCCGTAGGGGACCCGGCCGGTGTCGCCGAAATAGACCACGCTTTCTTGGGGGAGGGCCTGTTCCAGCTCTTTTACAGCGGTAAGGCCCCCCAGGCCGGAATCGAACACGCCGATGGGGCGGTTATCCATCATGCCACCCCCTTTAACACCCGGCCTGCTTAAAGGCCAGCTGGATGAGCTTATCCAGCAGCTCCCCATAGGTGAGGCCCATGGCCATCCACAGCTTGGGGTACATGCTGATGGAGGTGAAGCCCGGCAGGGTGTTCAGCTCGTTTAGGACCACCTTTTGCTCGGGGGTCACGAAGAAGTCTACCCGCGCCAGGCCGGAGCAGCCCAGCAGGCGGTAGGCGCGCACGGCGGTTTCGCGGATTTCCTCGGCTGCTTCCTGGGGGATGCGGGCCGGGATGTACAGCTGGCTGGTGCCGTTGACGTACTTGTCGTCGTAGTCGTAAAAGGCGGCGGAGGCCCCGATCTCGCCTACCAGGGAGGCTTGGGCGTCCTGCCGGTTGCCCAGCACGGCGCACTCCACCTCTTGGCCGGTTACGCCTTCCTCTACGATGATTTTTACGTCTTCCTGGGCGGCCTTGCGGATGGCTTCGTCCAGGCCCTGGGGGCCGTCTACCCGGCTGACGCCTACGGAGGACCCGGCATTGGCGGGCTTGACGAAGACGGGGAAGTTGAGGCGGGCGCAGATTCTATTTTTAATGGTTTCCGGCGCGCAGGCAAAGCGGTCGGAGTAGAACCACAGGTAGTGGGCCTGCTCGATATTGGCGGCGGACAGCAGCGTGTGGGTTACGGCTTTGTCCATGCAGATGGCGGAGGCCTCTGTATTGCAGCCCACGTACGGGATGCCGGACAGGGCTAAAAGGCCCTGCAGGGTGCCGTCCTCGCCGTTTTTGCCGTGGAGGGCTGGGAACACGCAGTCAATATGGATGGTGCGCGCCGGCGGGCCCAGCACCACCAGGCCGTGCACCGAGGGGTCGGGGGAGAGGGCGGCGGGGGCCACGTCGCCTTTTTCCCAGGCGCCGCCGGACAGCTGGGCGGGGTCGCCGGTAAACAGCAGCCAGCGGCCTTCTTTGGTGATGCCCACCATGTGCAGCTCGTATTTCTCTTTGTCCAGGTTCTCAATAATGGAGCCCGCCGACATTAAGGAGACCTCGTGCTCGGAGGACTGGCCCCCAAACAGGAGGGCCACGCTTATTTTTTTGCTGGGTTGGCTCATAACAGCAACATCTCGTTTCTATAAAGAGTTTTTCTCGGGGGGGATGGGGGCCGGGGAAAAATCCCGGCTATTTATTATACTATATGTACCTGGATTTCGCAACCACTACTTATGAAGAATAATGGGCTAAAGCGCTGCCGGCGGGCTGGGAGCGGCGGGTTTTATGGAAGGGGAACTTTTGTTCATTTTGAGGATTGCAATAAGAAAACATTTGTGCTATACTGGTACACGAATGAAAAGCGAACTGTGAAAGGGTAAAAGCATATGCGCAACGATACCTTCCAATTGACAGCGCCCTATAAGCCCACCGGCGACCAGCCCGAGGCCATTGACAGACTGGTGAAGGGCATACAGCAGGGGGACAAGGAGCAGACTTTGCTGGGCGTTACGGGGTCTGGCAAGACCTTTACCATGGCCAACGTGATCGCCCGCCTGAACCGCCCGACCCTGGTGCTGGCCCACAACAAGACTTTGGCCGCCCAGCTTTGCTCGGAGTTTAGGGAGTTTTTCCCCAACAATGCGGTGGAATATTTTGTGAGCTATTACGACTATTACCAGCCGGAGGCTTATATTGCCCAGACGGACACGTATATTGAGAAGGATTCGGCTATTAACGACGAGATCGACAAGCTGCGGCACAGCGCTACCTGCGCCCTTTCGGAGCGGCGGGACGTGATTATTGTGGCGTCGGTTTCCTGCATTTACAGCTTGGGCGACCCTATTGACTACCGGACGATGGTGATCTCCCTGCGGCCGGGCAAGGAGATGGAACGGGACGACCTTTTGAAGCGGCTGGTGGCCCTGCAGTATGAGCGCAACGACATCAACTTTATCCGCAACAAGTTCCGGGTGCGGGGGGATGTGGTGGAGATCTTTCCGGCGGAGTCCAGCGACAAGGCGGTGCGGGTGGAGTTTTTTGGCGACGAGATTGAGCGCATACGGGAGTTTAACCCCCTTACCGGCGACGTGCTGGCGGAGCTGGGGCATATTGCCATTTACCCGGCTTCCCATTACATTGTGCCCCGGGACAAGATGGAAAAGGCCATAGCGGACCTGCATGAAGAGATGGAGAAGCAGGTGGCGTCCTTTAAGGAGCAGGGCAAGCTGATTGAGGCCCAGCGCATTGAGCAGAGGACGCGGTATGACATGGAGATGCTGATGGAGATCGGCTTCTGCAAGGGCATTGAGAACTATTCCCGGGTGCTTTCGGGGCGGGAGCCGGGCAGCGCGCCGTTTACTTTGCTGGATTATTTCCCGGAGGATTTCCTGTTGTTTGTGGATGAGTCCCATGTGACGCTGCCCCAGGTGCGGGGCATGTTTGCCGGCGACCATGCCCGCAAGGAACAGCTTGTGCAGTATGGCTTCCGGCTGCCTTCGGCTTTTGACAACCGGCCTTTGAACTTTGACGAGTTTTATGGGCATATTGGCCAGGCGGTGTTTGTCAGCGCTACGCCGGGGGATTTGGAGCTGGAGAAGTCGGCCCAGGTGGTGGAGCAGGTGATACGGCCCACGGGGCTTTTGGACCCGCTGATTACGGTGAAGCCTACGGACGGGCAGATTGACGATTTGATCAGCGAAATCAACCTGCGCACGGAGAAGGGGGAAAGGGTGCTGGTGACGACCCTGACAAAGAAGATGGCCGAGGACCTTACCGGCTTTTTGGAGGGGTATGGTATAAAGGTGCGGTATATGCACCACGATATCGATACGGTGGAGCGCATGGAGATCATACGGGACCTGCGGCTGGGCGAGTTTGACGTGCTGGTGGGCATTAACCTGCTGCGGGAGGGCCTGGACATACCGGAGGTGTCTTTGGTGGCCATTTTGGACGCGGACAAGGAAGGGTTTTTGCGCAGCGGGCGCAGCATGATACAGACCATTGGCCGGGCGGCCCGCAACGCGGGTGGGCAGGTGATCATGTATGCCGACGAGGTGACGGCCTCGATGGAGTACGCCATTACGGAGACCGAGCGCCGCCGGGGGATACAGGAACGGTACAACCAGGAGCACGGCATTACGCCCAAGACCATAACCAAGAGCGTGGCGGAGATTTTGGAGATTTCTACCCACAAGGAGGACAAAGGGAAAAAGAAGAAGCGCTATACCTTTGCCGAGCGCCAGCAGCTGATTGAACAGTACACCAAGGAGATGAAGGCCGCGGCGAAGCTGCTGGAGTTTGAGCATGCGGCGTATTTGCGGGACAAGATCAAGGAATTGGAGGGCCAGGGGGCGGGCCACGCGCCGGTGCCCAGAAGGCGCGGCCAGCGCTGAGAGGCCATTTGGAAGGAGGTATTAGGTATGTGCGTTGCGTGCGCGGTAGTAAGAGAAGAGAAAGGGCATCCACCGTAGTAACTGAAAAACATCTAAAAGGAGAAATTTTTTATGAATATCATGGAACGCATTTTAGACCGGAAAAGCTACCGCGGCAAGTATGAAAGCACACCTGTGCCCCGGGAAGACTTGATAAAAATCATGGAAGCCGGGCTGGCGGCGCCCTCTGGGTGCAACAAGCAGACGGTCAGCTTGATTGCCGTGGACGACCCCGCTGTGCTGGCAAAAGTGAAAGCGGTCATTGACCCGCCCGCAGGGGACACCGCGCCCGCCATGATCTGCGTTTTGACCCAGAAGATTTTCGCGTACCGAGACCGGTGCTTCCAGGTGCAGGACTATTCGGCGGCGATTGAAAATATGCTGCTGGCCATTTGCGAGTTGGGCTATGAAAGCTGCTGGTATGAGGGGCATATTACAGACGGGGATCAAATTGGACGGAAAATGGCGGATATTTTGGGTGTGCCGCAGGAATATGATCTGGTTTGCTTCCTGCCGGTCGGCAAGCCTGCCCAGGCCTCGCGGCCTTCGCCCAAGAAAAAGCCTTTTGAGGAACGGGCCTGGTTTAATGGGTTTAAGATAAAGGAAGGGGAACAGGCATGAGCCTTGATAAAATCGTAGTACATGGCGCCAGAGAGCACAACTTGAAAAACGTGGACGTGGAGATACCCCGGGACAAGCTGGTGGTGCTGACGGGGCTTTCGGGGTCGGGCAAGTCCAGCCTGGCTTTTGACACCATTTACGCCGAGGGGCAGAGGCGGTATGTGGAGAGCCTTTCCTCTTATGCCCGCATGTTTTTGGGGCAGATGGAAAAGCCCGACGTGGACATGATTGACGGGCTGAGCCCGGCTATCTCTATTGACCAGAAGACCACGTCTAAGAACCCGCGGTCTACTGTGGGGACGGTGACGGAGATTTATGACTACCTGCGGCTTTTGTATGCCCGCATCGGCATACCCCACTGCCCTATATGCGGGCGGGAGATCAAGCAGCAGACCGTGGACCAGATTGTGGACCAGGTGCTGGGCCTGCCGGAAAAGAGCCGGGTGCAGGTGCTGGCCCCGGTGGTGCGGGGGCGCAAGGGCACCCATCAGAAGGAGTTTGAGGGGGCGCGGAAGTCGGGCTTTGTGCGGGCTCGGGTGGACGGCCTTTTGTACGACCTGAATGAGCCTATTGAGCTGAACAAGAACCAGAAGCACACCATTGAGGTCGTGGTGGACCGGCTGGTCATTAAGGAGGACGTGCGGTCGCGGCTGGCGGATTCCATTGAGGTGGCGGCGGGGCTTACGGGCGGCGTGGTCATTGTCAACGTGATAGACGGGGAGGACATTACGTTTTCCCAGAATTATGCCTGCCCGGAGCACGGGGTCAGTGTGGAGGAGCTTACCCCCCGGATGTTCTCCTTTAACAATCCCTTTGGGGCCTGCAAGAAGTGCACGGGCCTGGGGGTGTTTATGAAGGTGGACCCCCGGCTTATTATTCCGGATGGGCGGCTTTCCATCAACAAGGGGGGGCTGAAGGCCAGCGGCTGGGCCATGGAGGGCAGCACCATTGCCGCCATGTACATGCAGGGCCTTGCCAGCCACTATGGGTTTTCTTTGGACACGCCTATTGAGGAGCTGCCCAAGGATGTGGTGGATGTGCTGCTTTATGGAACGAAGGGGGAGAAGATCAAGCTCAAGCGCACGGGCGAGTATGGCAGCGGCACGTATATGGCGCCTTTTGAGGGCGTGATCAACAACCTGGAGCGGCGGTTTCGGGAGACCTCTTCCAACTGGATCAAGGAGGAGATTGAGGGGTATATGAGCGCCATACCCTGCGACGCCTGCCACGGCCGCAGGCTGTCCCCGGAAAGCCTGGGGGTGACGGTGGGGGGGCTCAACATCAGCGAGCTTTGCGACAAGTCGGTTACCGAGGCGCTGGAATTTGTGGAGGCTTTGGCCCTGACGGAGAGGGAGGGCATGATCGCCGCGCCCATTGTCAAGGAGATCAAGTCGCGGCTGGGCTTTTTGCAGAGCGTGGGGCTGGAATATTTGACCCTGTCCCGGTCCTCCGGCACCCTTTCCGGCGGTGAGAGCCAGCGCATACGGCTGGCTACCCAGATCGGCTCTTCTTTAATGGGCGTGCTGTATATTTTGGACGAGCCTTCTATTGGCCTGCACCAGCGGGACAACCACAAGCTGCTGGGGACCTTGAAGCGGCTGCGGGATTTGGGCAACACGGTGATTGTGGTGGAACACGACGAGGACACCATGCGCGCTGCCGATTATATTGTGGACGTGGGCCCTGGGGCCGGGGTGCATGGGGGGGATATCATTTACGCGGGGCCGGTAAAGGGCATTGAGAAGTGCAGGGGGTCCCTGACGGGGCAGTATTTGAGCGGGAAGAAAAAGGTGGAGGTGCCGGAGAAGCGCCGGCCTGGCAGCGGCAACTTCTTGGAGGTGCGGGGCGCGGCCCAGAACAACCTGCAGAACGTCAATGTGAAGATCCCTTTGGGGGAGCTGGTGTGCGTTACGGGGGTATCGGGGTCGGGGAAGTCCTCGCTGGTAAACGAGATTTTGTATAAGAAGCTGGCGGCGGATTTGAACCGCGCCCATACCCGCCCGGGGGCTTACAAGGAGATAAAGGGCCTGGAATTTTTGGATAAGGTGATCCAGATTGACCAGTCGCCCATTGGCCGCACGCCCCGGTCGAACCCCGCCACCTATACCGGGCTTTTTAACGATGTGCGCACCCTTTTTGCCAGCACGCAGGAGGCGAAGATGCGGGGGTTTACGGCTTCCCGTTTCTCCTTTAATGTGAAGGGCGGGCGGTGCGAGGCCTGCCAAGGCGACGGCATTATCTGCATTGAAATGCACTTTCTGCCGGATGTGTACGTGCCCTGCGAGGTGTGCAAGGGCCACCGCTATAACCGGGAGACCTTGGAGGTCAAGTACAAGGGCAAGAGCATTTACGACGTGCTGGAAATGACGGTGGAAGAAGGGCTGGATTTTTTCCGGGACATACCCAAGCTGGCCCGGCGGCTGCAGACCTTGAACGACGTGGGGCTGGGGTATGTGAAGATTGGCCAGCCGGCCACGACCCTTTCCGGCGGAGAGGCCCAGCGGGTAAAGCTGGCTACGGAGCTTTCTAAGCGGCCTACGGGCAGGACGATCTATATTTTGGACGAGCCCACGACGGGCCTGCATATTGCGGACGTGCACAGGCTGATTGACGTGCTGCAGCGGCTGGTGGACACGGGCAACACGGTGCTGGTTATTGAGCACAACCTGGATTTGATCAAGACCGCGGACCATATTATTGACCTGGGCCCGGAAGGGGGCAACCGGGGCGGGCTGATTGTGGCCCAGGGCACCCCGGAGGAGGTGGCCCAGGTGGAGGGGTCTTATACGGGGCAGTATTTGAGGGGGATGCTGGGGATATGAGGGCCCTGCGGGGCCTGGATGGAGTGCCCGAACAGGCGGGAAATTTATCCCTGGAGCAGCTTTTGGCCGGGCTGTACGACCAACTGGACAGAGAGCAGTTTTGCCGTCTGCTTTTGGGGGGCAAAAATAAGGCGAAAGTCGGCGCAGCTTGACGCCACGCCGACCCTCGCTTAAAATGTTTTCTTACGCCACGCCCCATTTGCCGGGGGGTTATGCTGTTCCCATTTCTATTCCACAAGAAGCTTGTATTCATAGCAGTTTTCTTTGATTTCAAAGCCGATTTTCTGGTAGACCCGGTTGGAGATGGGGTTCTTTTTATCCACGAAAAGGGTGCAGTATTCCTTGCCCTCCCTAAGCTTTTCCTGGCAGATGGCGGCGACTGTGTTCTGGCAGTAGCCCTTGCCCCGGTACTGGGGGGGCGTGTATACGGCACTGATGGTTTCGCCGTGCTCCAGCGGACGGACAGTCCCGGCCATGGAGACAATGGTTCCGTCGGGCTGTTCCCACAGATATATCTTCCCGGCTTCCAGGCGGGGGAGCCAGCGCTCTTTGTGGTCGGCGGGCTGGGTGTCTTCGTCGTGGATGTCCTTCATGAAGCCGCATATGCCGGCCAGCACAAAATCCTGGTCGGAAAGGGTGGCTTGGCGCAGCTGCCCGGGCACAGGCGGAGGCGCTGAGACTTTGCGAAGCACCATGATGTCCATAGCGCCCCACAGCTTAAAGGCGCCGCCGTATGCCTGCATGAAGGCGTCGGCCAGGTCTTTGCGGGCGGTTATGCCGGAAATATCGATGTTTTCTTCCTGCAGGTACCGGGCCAGCTCTTTTACGGCCTGCATAGAAGCTGCCGCCTCTTGGGGCGCGTTCAAGCAGATGTTCCAGGGGGCGGTGTTGCCGAACAGCAGGCACATTTCGCCGTTTTCCTCATAGCGGCCAAAGAACAGGCCGGGGTGGCAGTTCTCGTCCCGGTGGGCTGCGGCGTTGCCGTAATTCAGCTGTACCAGGGCTTCGTTGGCCAGCAGGAAGTCCTGGTTTTCGGCCAGGAATTCGGCTGGCTTTGTGTAAAGCTTTTGTTCCATCATGGTATCCTCCTTTGTGAAAATTTAAGGACTATTATAGCACAAGGAGGGTGGGGATGTCAAATCGGCGCGAAACGGGAAAGTTTCGTCCACCTTTTCAAAGGTGGTGGGGGTGGAGGGGGCAAAGCCCCTCCCCGCCGGAGGCCACGTCAACCAATGAGCATGCGGCCTTCTGGCAAAATGGAGCCGTTGGGCTTTTTGGCCCGCATAAGGATGGAGAGCCCGAAGGACAGGGGGCCCACCCGGCCCAGGAACATGGTGGCGCAAAGAATCAGGCGGGAGATGGGTTCTAGGCGGGGGGTGACGCTGGCGCTTAGGCCAGCGGTGCCAAAGGCGGAGGCAGACTCGTACAAGACATCAATAAAAGGGATGGAGGGGTTTAAGGCCCCGATGATCCCCGCATCGATAAGGGTGATGGCGGCGCCCAGGGCTACTACGGTCATGGCCTTGAACACCACGGAGGTGGGGAAACGGCGGCCTAACATGGTGGATTCCTCTTTTCCCCGGATGGTGCACAGCAGGGTGGCGGCTAGGACGGCGATAGTCGTAACCTTTACGCCGCCGGCGGTAGAGCCAGGGCAGCCGCCGATGAACATTAGCCCTACAGAGGCGGCTTTGGTGACGTCCTGCATGCCGTGGATATTGATCGATGCAAACCCCGCTGTGCGGGTGTTGACCGACTGGAAAAGGGAGGCCACCAGCTTTTCAAAAATGTTCAGGTCTTCCATGGTGTTGGCGTATTCGCACACAAAAAAGATGAGCGTGCCCGCCCCCAGCAGGATAAGGGTGCCCCGCAGGCAGACCTGGGTGTGGAAGTTCAGGCGTTCCCGGTCTTTACGGCGCAGGGTGGGGGAGAGCTTGCAGCGGTAAAGGTTCTGCACCACTACAAAGCCCAGGCCCCCTATGGCAATAAGCAGGCTGATGGTCAAGCTTACCAGGGGGTCCCCGGCAAAGGCGGTTAGGCTGGAATTGCCGGGGATGAAGCCTAAGATGTCAAAGCCGGCGTTGCAATAGGCGGATACCGCTACAAACACGGCGGGCCAGATGCCTTTTGTACCATAGGCGGGCACAAAGCGGAGCATCAAAAGCCCGGCGCCTAAGGCTTCGCACAGGAAGGTGAAGCCCAGCATGAGCTTTAAAAGGGGGACGATCTCCCCGGTATCCCCGCCGGAGGCTTCCCGGGCCAGGGCCAGCTCCCGTATGCCCAGCCGGCGGTGCACCAGCAGGGAAAAACCAATGGCAAAGGTGGAGAGCCCCAGGCCGCCGATTTGGATAAGCACCAGGATGACGGCTTGGCCGAAGGTGCTCCAATGGGCGGTGGTGTCGACTACCGAAAGGCCCGTGACGCAGGTGGCGGAGGTGGCCGTGAAAAGGGCGTCCAGCGGGTGGGTAAAGGCGCCTTTAGAAGAGGAAGGGGGCAATATAAGTACAAGCGTACCCAGTAAAATGACCAGGACAAAGCTGCCCACGATCAGGCGGATGGGAGGCGCGGTTTTCCGCTGACCCCGGCCTTTTTTTGTTTTTCCGGCAGACTTAAGCATGAGCCATGCCACCTTCCTAAAAATGATGATTAGCCCAGCATCCGTTGGGCCAGGGGGGTCTTTTGCAGGGCCAGCATGAGGGGGTAGCCCAGGACAGTGCACACCACCAGCTGACCTAGGCCTACGGAAAGGGCCCCGGCGGCAAAGGCGGGCAGGGAGAAATTCGACCAGGCAAAGGCCCCGGCTTCGGAGAGGCAGGAGACCTCGAAGCCTACAATCAGGGCGTTAAAGGCGATGGGGGGCAGGGGGGCGAGCACGGGCAGGCCCTTTACCCGCAAGCCGGACAGGGCCCGGGTAGAGAGGGCTGCCAGCAGGGTAGCGGCGGTGCCGAAGACCCAGTCTACTATGCCCAGGGGGCTTGCCAGGTTGGATAAAAAACAGCCCAGCGCCAGGCCCGGCACGGCTGCGGGGGTAAAGGCAGGCAGCACGGTGAGGGCCTCGGAAAAGCGGAACTGTACGGGGCCGTAGGCCAGGTTGAGGCTGGCGGCACAGTAGGTGAGCACCGCGTACAGGGCGCAGATCATGGCGGACTGGGCGAGGAAACGTGTTTTGGCAGAGCTTTTCATAGTTTTCTTCTTCCTTTCTTTGTGGAGGGCTGTGCCCCGAAGAAGTGGGCGCGCCCCCTAGTTTTGTTTTAGGTCAGGATCTCCCGACTGACCCGGCCCCGGAAAACAGGGCCGCATGGGTAGGATACTCTATTTTTGGAAAAAAATCAAGAGGATTGGCATTTTTTGTTTCCTGTTTTGGGCTGGTGGCGGTGAAAACCACGGTTGAGGGGGGTCTGTTTCCGATATAAAACCGGGCCGTCCCCGCTGGTGAGGACGGCCCGGTAAAGGGAAATATAGGATCTGGGCAGGCGGTTTATGCTTTTTTCCGCGTTAGGAAGACCCCGATCATGGCCCCGATCAGGAGGAGTGGGGAGGAACGGATGAACAGCCATTCAAATATGCGGAAGGCTGTCCCGGTTATGGCCCGCTCGGGGTCGTGGTAATCCCAGGCCAGGTAGGGGCTGTTTAATTGGAGCAGGACGATGAAAACCGTTACCAAGAGTACGCACAGGGAAATAAGCAGCCAATGGAGGGCTTTCCTTCTGGTATCTTTCTTTTTGGCCAGCTGCAGGTTTAAGACGGCCAGCTTTTCGGAAAGCTCTTGCAGGCTGTCTGTGGGCGTCTCTGGAATGGTTTCCCCGAGCAGAATGCTTACAGGTGTTTCCAGTGCTTCCGACAGGGAAACCAGCAGGTCTGAATCAGGGACGGATAGGCCTTGCTCCCACTTGGAGATGGTCTGCCGCACCACGTGCATTTGGGCGGCAAGCTCTTCTTGTGAAAGCCCCTTTGATTTTCGGATGGCTTTTATATTTTCGCTTAACATAAGGGATGGGCTCCTTCCTTTTTTGGCGTTTTGTTGTTGCCACTATTATAGGATGAACAGCCCGTTGCGGCAAGCAACACAGAGTAACATGGGGGATATGCCCGTGTTGATTATAGCATATGGGCGCTGCGGGTTCAATTTTTTCTTGGGAGGGATTTTTTTCCTCCCCTATTTGACGAGCGGCCCAAGATTTGCTATAATAACGGGTAAGCGAGATTACAAATAGAAAGGGAGAGCAGCTTGGCGGACAAAAGGGATTTTTATGAGGTGCTGGGCGTGCAGAAGGGCGCGTCGGACGATGAAATCAAAAAGGCTTACCGGAAGCTGGCAAAGCAGTACCATCCCGACCTGAACCCTGGGGATGCCCAGGCAGAGACGAAATTTAAGGAAGTAAACGAGGCTTACGAGGTGCTGTCCGACAGCGGCAAACGGGCCCGCTACGACCAGTTCGGCCATGCGGGGGTAGACCCCAACTTTGGCGGCGGGGCAGGGGGCAACCCTTTCCAGGGGGGGGGCTTCGACTTTACCGATATTTTCGACAGCTTTTTCGGGGGCTTTGGGGGCTCTTCCCGTCGGCAGAACCCCAATGCCCCCCGGCGGGGCAGCGATGTGCAGGCTACGGTGGCGGTCTCTTTTGAAGAGGCGGCTAAGGGCGCGAAGAAGACGGTGGAGTACCAGCAGGTGGAGGCCTGCGCCGACTGCGGGGGCAGCGGCGCGGCGCAGGGCACCAGCCCAAAGACCTGCCCAAACTGCAATGGCTCTGGCCAGGTGCGCATTAACCAGCGCACGCCTTTTGGGGTGGTGCAGTCGGCCCAGACCTGCGACAAGTGCCGGGGCACGGGGAAGATCATAGAGACGCCCTGCAAGACCTGCGACGGCAAAGGGCGGGTGCGCCGGAAGAAGTCGGTAGAGGTGAGCATACCTGCGGGCATAGACGACGAGCAGATTTTAAATGTAAGCGGCCGGGGCAACGCCGGTATGAACGGCGGGCCCAGCGGCGATTTGCATGTGTATGTTTCTGTGCGGCCCCATCCTATC
Organism: bacterium D16-76; assembly: GCA_009917445.1. GTDB lineage: Bacteria > Bacillota > Clostridia > Oscillospirales > Acutalibacteraceae > Acutalibacter. Next base: position 56,901 of record QZEE01000016.1, read on the forward strand.
TTCCAGCGGCGGGGGGGCGATGTGTGGTGCGAGATGCCCGTCACCTTTACCCAGGCCGCCCTGGGGGCGGACGTGGAGGTGCCTACTTTGGATGGCAAGGTCAGCTACCACATCCACGAGGGCACACAGCCCGGGGACGTTTTCCGCTTGAAGGGCCGGGGGATACCCAGCCTGCATGGGCGGTCCCGGGGGGACCAGTATGTGCAGGTGACCGTGGAGGTGCCTAAGAATTTGAACAAGCGCCAGAAGGAGCTTTTGGCCGAGCTGGACAACGCCTCGGACGACAAGAATTATCAGAAACGCAAGAGTTTTTTCTCGAAGCTCAAGGACCTGTTTGACGATGGGGTATGAGCCGAAGCCGCCTGGGTACGCCCGGGCGGTTTTTTTGTGCCGGGGAAGGGGGGCTTGCCCTTTTCCTACTTTAATAAAGGGAAGTGCGGGGGTCTTGCAATCGCGGGAGGGGCATGGTATAATAGTTGCAGATAAAACTATTTCCCGCCTGGGTCGGGAAAGGAAAGCGGAGTGAGCGAGTTGCATTTTGTAAATGCCCAACGGGTATGCAAGGGGATGGAGGTGGGGGATCTTCCCCCAGAACGGCAGATTATAAAGGATGTGCTGCATGTGGCCTGGCCTTCGGTGCTGGAGTCCTTTTTTGTGGGCTTGGCCGGCATGGTGGACTCTATTATGGTGGGGACCTTGGGGTCCTACGCCATAGCGGCGGTAGGGCTGACGACCCAGCCGAAATTTATTGGGTTGGCGCTGTTTTTGTCGCTGAACGTGGCGGTGTCGGCCATTGTAGCCAGGCGCCGGGGCGAAAACGACCGGGAAAACGCGAACCGGGTGGTGCGCATGCTGCTGCTGGGCACGGTGCTGCTGTCGGCGCTAATCGGCGTGGTGTTTGTGGCCTTTGCCGACCCTATTATCCGCATGGTAGGCTCACAGCCCGACACCCATGCTTATGCGGTGGAATACCTGCAGATCATCATGGGCGGGCAGGTGTTTTCTACGGTCTCGCTGGTGCTGAACGCCGCCCAGCGGGGTGCGGGCAATACCCGTATTGCCATGGTCACAAACCTGATCTCCAATGCTGTCAACGTGGTGTTTAATTATCTGCTTATTGGCGGCAACTTCGGTTTCCCGGCCCTGGGGGTGCGGGGGGCGGCTATTGCCACGGTACTGGGCACGGTATGTGCTTGCGTGCTGAGCATTCGGTCGGTTTTACATAAGGACGGCTTTGTGTACCTGGGCGCGGTAAAGGGGTGGGTTGCTGACAAGCTCAGCATTAAGTCCCTGTTGAATGTGGGTTCCAGCGCTTTTGTGGAGCAGATCTGCCTGCGCGTTGGCTTTTTGTTGTTCTCTATGACGGTGGCGAACCTGGGCACCACAGAGTTTGCCTCCCACCAGATCGGCATGAACATGATGCACATGTCTTTCACTTTTGGCGACGGCCTGTCTGTGGCGTCGGTGACGCTGATTGGCCAAAGCCTGGGCCGCAAGCGGCCGGACATGGCAAAGATATATGGCAGCGTGGCCCAGAAGATCGGCCTGCTGTGCGCGCTGTTTGTGGCTGTTATCTATTTCTTCTTTGGCAAGGGCTTCTTTGGGCTGTTTACCGAGGAGCAGGTGATTTTGGATTACGGCGTGATTATTATGCGGATTTTAAGTGTTATGCTGTTTTTCCAGATTTTGCAGGTGGTGCAGTTCGGCTGCCTGCGGGGTGCCGGCGACACCCGCTTTACCGCTATGGTCTCTTTGATCAGCGTGACCTGTATCCGTCCGGGCATTAGCTGGCTGTTGTGCTACCCCTTGGGTATGGGGCTTATTGGCGCTTGGCTGGGTACCTTCTGCGACCAGGCGGTGCGCTTTGCTATGAGCTTTGTGCGGTTCCGCAAGGGGCATTGGACAAAGCTGAAGCTGTAGGGGCTGATGGAGCCGTTAAAAAAACCTTTTTGCGGGTTTTGTATTGTATACGATTAACAAAGCAAGGCGGGGGTGCGCGGCGTCCCCGCCTTGCTTTGTGGGGGGATAATCTCCCAACCTTTGGTTGAATTCCCTCAATCTTCTCTCCATTGCACTCAACCGGTGCTTGTGGTAGAATAGCCACAACAAATGAAGGAGGCGGTACTATGGAGTTGGGCCAGAACATTGCGCGGCTGCGGAAAGAACGGAATTTGACACAGGAACAGCTTGGCCAGGCCCTGGGCATATCGGGCCAGGCGGTGAGCAAGTGGGAAAAGGGCGGCGCGCCGGACCCGGAGCTGCTGCCCAGCATTGCAGACCAGCTGGGGGTGAGCATTGACGCGTTATATGGGCGGCCCAGCGAGCCGCTGGACAATATGGCGGCGGCCCTGGCCCGTTGGCTGCGGGCGATGCCGGGAGAACAGCGCATGGGGGAATTGTTCCGGCTGCTGTGCAAGACCACCCAGGTGCCTTATGATATAGATGACAACGAAATAATGGACCATTTTGTGGATAAGATCCTGGACCTTCCGGTGGACAGCTGCTATTGCAACGATTTTCTCACCCACACGGACGAACTTATCTGGATGCACAGCATCCTTTACACCTCTTGCGGGCTGCAGCTGTCTGTGCCTGCTGAGGATTGCCCTTTCTATCTGCTTATGCCGGAGCCCCCCGGAGGGTACGGGAAAAACCTGCCGGATAACCACCGGAGCCGCCGCCTGTTTTCGGCGCTGGCGATGCCGGGGGCGCTGGAAATCCTGGAGTATTTTTACCGGCAGGAGGAACAGTTTTACTTCCCCTCTGTCCTCTCGAAAAGGGCAGGGGTGTCGCTGGAACACACACGCGCCGCTTTAGCCGCTATGGCCCAGTGCAATCTAGTCCGCGAAAGCCGCCTGGAAACCGAGCATGGGTCTGAGAATGTGTACCGCGTCCACAATAACGGGGCTATCGTACCTTTCCTCCTGCTGGGGAAGTGGCTGACCGAAAAGGAGGACATCTGGGTGGCTGCTTGGTATAACCGGAAACGGCCGATTCTGCAAAAAGAGGAAGGGGGCGAGGGGCGTGGATAATCGGTTTGTAAAGCCTTTTTATGAAAATAACCGGGTCAATTTTGCCCTGGCGGTGCTGCTGAGCACGGTAATGGCGGCCATGAATATTTTTATCTCTTGGACGTTAGGCGAGGTGGTAGACGCGGTGTCCCAGATGGACGGCCGCGCGCTGGGGAAGGTGGCCTTTGCCATGGGGGCAGGCACCCCTTGCTTTTTGCTTATTGACCTGCTTGCCCAATGGACTAAGGCCCGGTTTATCCACAAGGGCCTGCGCCAATATAAGGAACAGGCGTTTTCGGCTATCTCCCAGAAATCCATCCAGGCTTTCAGCAGGGAGAATACAGGCACTTATCTTTCGGCCTTTACAAACGACGCCGCCTCGATTGAGGAAAATTACCTGGGCCGTTCGGTGACCCTGCTGTTTTATGGCTTGGAATTTGTGTTGACGTTGGCGGTTATGCTGGCCTACAGCCCTGTGTTGACCTTGGCGGTTGTTGTGCTGTGCCTGCTGCCGGTGGTAGTGTCTGTAACTATGGGCGGGGGGTTAGCGAAACGGGAACGGAAGGTCTCGGATTTGAACGAGAAGTTTACGGCCAGGCTTAAAGATTTGTTGGGGGGCTATGCGGTCATTAAGAGCTTTCAGGCCGAGGGCCAGGCCCGCCGCCTTTTTAACGAAGAAAACCGGGCCGTAGAGACTGCCAAGGAGAAGCGGCGGCGGTATGCGGGTATCTTGTCGGTTGTGTCCAATGCTTCGGGGTTTGTGATGCAGTTTGGCATTTTTCTTATTGGTGCGGTGCTTGCCATGCGGGGGCACATCACCATAGGCACGGTGCTTGTTTTTGTAAACCTGTGCAACAGCTTGATCAGCCCCATCCAAGTGATACCGGAGCATTGGGCCAGCCGCAGGGCGGCCAAAGGGCTGGCGGAAAAGCTGGGGGCGTTGGCCCGGGAAAACGTGGAAGAGGACGGAAAGGAAGCCCTGCTTTCGCTGCAAAAGGAAATCCGGTTTCAGGGCCTTAGCTTTGGGTACGGGCTGGACAAGGATGTTTTGCGGGATATAGATGCCGTGTTTGAAAAAGGGAAAAGTTACGCGGTCGTGGGGGCGTCCGGGTCGGGGAAGACCACCTTGCTTAACCTGCTGATGGGGGCCCATCGGGACTACAAAGGCGCGCTGGCCATAGACGGGCACGAGCTGCGGGGGTTGTCCGCGGGCAGCTTGTATGACCATATCAGCCTGATAAGCCAGGATGTGTTTATTTTTGACGATACGATACGGGCAAACATCACCATGTTTGCGGCCTTCCCACGGGAAGCGGTGGACAGGGCTATCCGGCTGGCGGGGCTGGATGCTGTCATACAGGAGCGGGGCGAGAGCTACCGCTGCGGGGAGAACGGTGTAAACCTGTCCGGCGGCGAGCGGCAGCGCATTTCCATTGCCCGCAGCCTTTTGAAAGGGGCGGATGTGCTGCTGGTAGACGAAGCGACCTCGGCGCTGGACAACGAGACAGCCCAGTATATTTCCAGTGCGATTCTGGATTTGCAGGGGCTGACGCGTATTGTAGTCACCCACCGGCTGGACGCGGCGATGCTGGGGCGGTACGATAAGATACTTATGCTGAAGAATGGGAAGCTCTGCGAGCAGGGACGGTTTGAACAGCTTATGGAGGAGAAGGGGCAGTTTTACGCCCTGTTTACGGTGACAAATGCTTGATGGCCTGTTGGGCAGGGGAGGGCCCCCAATGTTTTGTACAAAAAAGCCAGCGCCTAAAACGGTGCTGGCTTTTCCCTATGTAATTTATCTTGGTTTGCCTCGTGTGGCCTTGGGCTTCCTTACTCCCCTAATTCCACTTCCAGCAGCTGGACGGCATATGCCAATGCTTCCGCCTCATCGGGGCCGCTGCACTCCAACTCAAGCTGGGCCTGGGCCGGGATGCTGGCGGCCATCAGGTTCATCATGCTTTTGCCGTCGGCGCGGAAGCCGGCATAGGTGAGCCGGATACTGCTGGAAAAACGGCCCATTTCCTGGGAAAAGGTGCCGGCGGGACGCATATGGAAATTGGACGAGCTGTTCCATGTAACTGCCTTTTTAACCATGTGCCCATCTCCTTATGAACGCGTGGGGCGCGCTTGCCCCATGCAGGGTTACAGTGTTTTACAGCCTTCCCCTTCTGCCGGGTCGGCAAAGATCGTTTTGTAGTTGGTGTAGGTTACCATGCCGGGGCGGGCCCCCTGCGGCTTGTTTACATGGCGTACCTGGGTGTAATCCACCGGCACCTGGGCCGATGCCCTTGCCCGGCTGTGCCGTGCCGCCAGGGCCGCCGCCTGCCCCATAGCCGCCTGGGTGGGGGTGCGGCCCTCTGCCACCAGCACCGTGTGGGAACCGGGTATATTTTTGACATGGAACCACCAATCGTTATTATTGGCGGTGCGCATAGTAAGCTGGTCGTTTTGGCGGTTGTTGCGGCCTACCAGCACGGTGAAGCCGTCGGCCACCTCAAAGCGCAGGGGGGCGCTGGGCGAGGCCTTTTGGGCCTTTTTGCCCCGCTGGGCCCGCAGGTAGCCCTGCTCGGTCAGCTCCCCGCGGATTTCAATCAAGTCCCGCTCGGTTTCGGCCCGGGCCAGGGCGTCCAGCACAGAATCTAAATATTCCAGCTCCCTTTCCGCCAGGGCGATCTGCTCCCGCAATTTCTCCTCGGCGGTCTTGGCTTTGCGGTATTCTTTATAGTATTTCTGGGCGTTTTGCGAGGGCGTTAGTGCCGGGTCCAGCTTGATATGCGTTAAGGGCTGGCCCTCCTGGTAGTAGTCCGGCAGGTCTGCCGACTGGGCCCCTTTAGGCAGGTTATACAGGTTGGCGCTGATTAAATCCCCGGCCACCCGCAGGGCGTCCCGTTGGGCGCACTGGTCCAGTTCCCCCCGCTGGGCCCCCATTTTCCGGGTAAGCCGCTCCGCATGGTTGGAGAGCATCCGCAGCAAATCCTGTTCCCGCACCCGCATGCGCTCTTGCTGGTCTTTTTCCCGGTAGAAGCCGTCCAGCAGCTGGGAGAAGGTCCCGGCGGTCTTTACGACTGCGGAGGTGCCGTACTGGTGGATGTCCACAAAGGAAAAATCCAGCGGCTTTTTTGCTGTATCAATGGCCATAAAAGGGGTGCCGGTAAGCCCTGTCACCGTTTCTTTTAGCTGCTGCAGGAAGAATTGCAGGCGGAAGGCCTGTTCTTCTGTAAGGGTATGGGCAGTTAGCTCCCGCCCGCGCCCTGCCTGGTAGGCCACCTCCCGGCAGACAATAGGCGACACCCCCTGCAATACGGCCAGGATCGCTTTTGAGAGCTCCATGTCACGGGGCAGGGCCCCCATGGCCTGCACGGCTTCCTGGGCCGTATGGGTAAGCAGGCACAGCTTGTCCTGGGGCGGGGGCAGGTGGTAGGTAAGCCCCGGCAGCACCAGGCGCTGGGAGGACATTTCCGCGTCCACCCGTTTTAAGGCGTCGATGATCTTGCCGTCTTCCCCGGTAAGGATGATGTTGCTGTATTTCCCCATGATCTCCATGGTCAGCGTCAACGTTACATGGTCTCCCAGCTCGTTGACGGCGTCAAAATCAAAATGCAGGAGCCGTTCCAGCTCAGGCTGGCGTATGGCGGCGACCTTTGCCCCCTGCAATTTTTTCCGCAAAAGCATGCACAGCATGGGCGGCTGCTTGGGGTTTTCCAGGGCCACCTCTGTCAAATGCACCCGGGCGCTGTTGGCCCTGGCGGAGAAGAGCACCCGGCAAGCACCCTCCCGGCTGCGGAAAGCCATTACCAGCTCTTCCCGGTTGGGCTGGTGGATTTTGTCTACCCGCGCCCCGATCAGCGCCCCTTCCAGCTCTTTTTGTATGTGCCGCAGAAACGCGCCGTCTAATGCCATTGGCGCCACCTCCTTTTGATTGGGCTGCCGCCCAAACCTGCCTTAAGGGACTTTTTTGGAAAAAAGTCCCTTAAGAATCTTCAAAAAACTTTACTTTATAATCCATTGGTGTGCGGCGGTTGTTTTTGACAGCAGGAACGCCGCGCCTGGCAGCCTTTTTCGCAGGTAGGCCGCTAGGAATTCTGCAAACACGATTTCGGTTTCGTAGTGCCCGGCCACTACGCAGGTGACGCCGGTGGCGGCGGCAGCCAGCATTTCATGGTGTTTCATTTCTCCGGTGACGTAGGCGTCTGCCCCTCGGCAGGCGGCAAAGGGTACGGTGCTGCCCCCGGCCCCGCTGCATAAGAACACCTTTTTAATAGCCCTGCTGCCTGGTATCAGTTGCACTGACGGGGTATCCAGCCGTTCCCGCACGGTTTTTGCAAAATCTGCGGGCAGCGGGCTTCCCTCGATTTCGCCGGAAAACAGCACGCAATCCTCCCCGAATACATCCTCCTGCCGTATGCTTTTCAGGCCCAGCCTGCCCGCCAGCGCTACATTTACCCCGCACACCGGCGAGATATCCAGGTTGGTGTGGCAGCATAGGGCCGCTATGCCCCGCCTGGCTAGCTGGTAGGGTACGCTGCGGCTGTTTAAGGTTTTGATGGGGTCAAAAATTACCGGGTGGTGGCTGATGATAAGCCCCGCGTTTATGGAGGCCGCTTCCTCTACCACCTCCGGCGTTATGTCTAGGGCCAGAAGGGCCCGGGCTACTTCGGCCGCTGGGTCGCCTACCAGAAGGCCGCTGTTGTCAAAGCTTAAAGCGCTGGCAAAGGGCGCGGCCCGGTCTATTACGTCATATACATCACAAATGCGTACCATAGGCTTTTTTGTTCCTTTCTGGTTTTCCTCCCGGCTTGTCCGGCTTTGTGAGGGTACCGCTGTTTTTTAGACAATTTTTTAGACATACAATATTAATTCTTCTATGATCCCCCTTCTGGGCTTATCCCCAGGTAAACCTCCCTTACGCCTTTTATGGATTCTTCTAAGGCCTCGGCCCGGGCGGTTTCCCCTAGATGGGCCGCGCCCTTGCGCTGGTTCTCTAAAATACGCACCTGTTTTTCGGCATACAATTGTACTTCTGGGCTTCCTGGCTTTAACCGCCCCATGTATGGGTACAAGGGCGGCATGGACCCTAATTCGCCGGCAAACTCTGCCGCAAAGGCCGCGTATACCCGGCCGCCATCTACGCAGGGGCGCTCTTCGGTGATGGCAAAGCCTAACCGCCACAATCCCTCCCGCAGAAGGTCGGCACAGCTCATAGGCTGCAATACCAGGCGTTTGCCGGGGCTGCGCAGCCAGGGCGTTTCTTCCACCATCCGCAAAATGAGCTCCCCGCCCATGCCAGCTATGACAATATCTTCTGCGTCTTCTGGGCAAAGGCCCTGAAGCCCGTCTGAGAGCAAAAAGCGCAGCTGTTTGCCTACGCCGTACCGGGCGCCATTAGACCGCGCTGTCTGCAAAGGCCCTTCGTTTACGTCTGCGGCCACAGCGCGGGGGGCCCGCCTGGCTTTCAGCAGCCAAATGGGTAAGTAGCCGTGGTCTGTGCCGATATCGGCCACCGGCGCCCCGGGCCGTGTAAGCGCCGCGCACAAGGCCAGCCGGGGGCCTAATTGAAAGAGGGGCCTTGGCATGGGCGGTGCTCCTTTCCGTTTTTGTATAGGCTGCTTTTCCATTATATCATCATATCATGCGGCGGCGGGCAGGGCAACCCCCAAACACACAAAAAAGCAAAAAAGCAGGCTGCCGCCCGGCATCTGTGGCCGCGCGGCAGCAAATTGGGCAGCAGGCAGGGGCTATTTTGCCAAATGCTGGTTGATTTTTTCTACCAGCTGGTCCGCATCCACCCCGTGTACCGCACAGGCCTGCTCCAGCGTCTCCCCGCGGGCCGAGGGGCAGCCCAGGCAATGCATGCCCATCTCTAAGAAGTAGGGGGCTGTGGTTTCGTCCATATCAAGGATTTCCCCAATAATCATGTCTTTTGTAATAGAAGCCATTTTTTTCACCCTTTCTCACGGCGGTATGCCGTTGTACTAACCATATTATAATACCCGCAGCCACTCCGCGCAATACCTGCGCCGTGAATTCTTGAAATTATTGGCGGATGCTGTTTTTTATCTGGGATAAAAAGGGAAAAGGGGGGACGCGGCCAAGGGCCTTGGAGGCCTGCCAGGCCTTTTGCTTTGCGGTGTGCTATTTGTGAAGGAATTGTTAAAAGTCAAAAAAAGCCAAAAATGGGCTTGACTTTTCCTGACCATGTGATTAGAATATGTGTTAGCACTTAAAGCTTACGAGTGCTAACACATTTATCTGGTGAAAGATTTCGCGGTTTACCGCGGCTGCTGTGCTTCCCCCCGCGGGCGCAGGGGCTATATGGCCGGGGAGAAAGGATCGGCCCAAAACCTATAACCCGGGCCGTATGGTGTATTATTATGACGGTAAAACCTCTTCTCGATCGCGTCCTCATTAAAGCCGAGGAGGCGGAGGAAACTACAAAGAGCGGCATCGTGCTGGCCGCTAAAAGCCAGGAGAAGCCCCAGATTGCCCGTGTAGTGGCCGTAGGCCCCGGCGGCGAAGTGGACGGCAAGGAGATTAAGATGTACCTGAAGGAAGGCGACCGGGTCATCTCGGCCAAGTATACCGGCACGGAAGTTAAGATTGACGGCGAGGAGTATACCATTGTTAAGCAGTCGGATATTCTGGCTGTGGTAGAGGGCTAAACCCGCAACTTTAAAAAATTATTGGGAAAGGATCTCGATTTATTATGGCGAAACAGATTATTTTCGGGGAGGACGCCCGCAAGGCCCTGCTGGGCGGCGTCAACAAGCTGGCGGACACGGTGAAGATCACCCTGGGGCCCAAGGGCCGCAATGTGGTGCTGGATAAGAAGTTCGGCGCCCCGCTGATTACAAACGACGGCGTGACCATTGCCAAGGAGATTGAGCTGGAGGACGCTTTTGAAAACATGGGCGCCCAGCTGGTAAAGGAAGTGGCCACCAAGACCAACGACATTGCCGGAGACGGCACCACCACCGCTACCCTGCTGGCCCAGGCCCTGGTACGCGAGGGCATGAAGAACGTGACCGCCGGGGCTAACCCCATGGTACTGCGCAAGGGCGTGCAGAAGGCTACCGATATTGCGGTGGACGCTATTGTGAAGAATTCCGTAAAGGTTTCCGGCACAAAGGACATTGCCCGGGTTGCGGCGGTTTCCTCCAGCAGCGACCAGATCGGCGATTTGATTGCCGACGCCATGGAGAAGGTGACGGCTGACGGCGTTATCACGGTGGAAGAGTCCAAGACTGCTGAGACCTACAGCGAAGTGGTAGAGGGCATGATGTTTGACCGTGGGTACATCACCCCTTATATGGCTACAGATACGGACAAGATGGTGGCCGAGCTGGATGACCCGGCTATCCTGATCACCGACAAGAAGATTTCTAACGTGCAGGAGATTCTGCCTTTGCTGGAGCAGGTGGTACAGTCCGGCAAGAAGCTGCTGATTATTGCGGAGGATATTGAGGGCGAGGCCCTGACCACCCTGATCCTTAACCGCCTGCGCGGCACCTTTACCTGCGTAGCCGTCAAGGCCCCCGGCTTTGGCGACCGCCGCAAGGAGATGCTGGTGGACATCGCTACCCTGACGGGCGGCCAGGTGATTTCGGAAGAGCTGGGCCTGGAGCTGAAGGACGCCCAGCTGAGCCAGCTGGGTTCTGCCCGGCAGGTGAAGGTGGACAAGGAGAACACCATCATCGTAGACGGCGCTGGCGAGTCTGCTGACATTAAGGCCCGCGTAGGGCAGATCCGTTCCCAGATCGAGACCACGACCTCTGAGTTTGACAAGGAGAAGCTGCAGGAGCGTCTGGCCAAGCTGGCCGGCGGCGTAGCGGTCATTAAGGTGGGCGCGGCTACGGAGATCGAGATGAAGGAAAAGAAGCTGCGCATTGAAGATGCCCTGGCTGCCACTAAGGCCGCTGTAGAAGAGGGCATTGTCTCCGGCGGCGGCACGGCCTTGATTGACGCTATCCCCGCTGTGAAGGCCTATGTGGAAGAGGCCCAGGGCGACGAGAAGACCGGCGCGGCCATCGTGCTGAAGGCCTTGGAGGAGCCGGTGCGCCAGATCGCTTTGAATGCGGGCATTGAGGGCTCTGTCATTGTGGAGGCCATTAAGAAGGAACAGAAGGTGGGCTTTGGCTACAACGCCCTTACCGGGGAGTTCCAGGATATGATCGAGGCGGGCATTGTGGACCCCACCAAGGTTACCCGCTCGGCTTTGCAGAACGCTTCGTCTGTGGCTTCTACCATCCTGACTACCGAGTCTTTGGTGGCGGATATTAAGGAGCCCACGCCTCCCGCGCCGGCCGCGCCAGATATGGGCGGCATGTACTAAGATAGTACGGCAGCGTCTGGAAATCACGGGGTTTTTGGTGGACAGTAGGGGAGAGTTACATCGAACTGTACACCAATGTTGACAGCTATAATAAGGACCGGTGCCCTCTTGTGGGGGTACCGGCCTTTTTGTGTGTGGCTCTAATCCCAGGCGAGTGCCTAACAACGCAGAGTTAAAAAATGATGCAACAAACGTTGAAAATTAGTTTTAGGGTCAAACCCTTTTTTAAAAGGGTTTGTGGGGTGCGGGGCAAAGCCCCGCGGCCTTGCGGCAGAAGAATGGGATGCGGGGTTGGGTGCTTCCTGATCCCAGAAAATTGTTGACAAGGGCCTACCATATGTGGTATACTGGTGGCACCTCGAAAAGAGGTTTTCTTTGTGTTGCCCGGTAAAGGGCGGCATGGCCTGTCTTTTTGAGGGAGGCTGGGGCACAAAGCCCCAAATTTATTTCCGTAAAACGGGAGGTGCCGACAAATGCGCGTGAAGATTACACTGGCCTGCACAGAGTGCAAGCAGCGGAACTATCTCACCAAAAAGAACAAGAAGAACGACCCCGACAGGTTGGAAATGAACAAGTATTGCCGATTCTGCCGGAAACACACCCTGCACAGGGAAACAAGATAAGGGGTGTCACCATGGCGGACAACGCAAAAAAGACCGAAAAGAAGCCCGAGAAAAAGGAGAACGCTTTTGTGCGCTTTTTTAGGCGCACCAAGAAGTTCTTTAAGGACTGCAAGGGCGAAGTGAAGAAGATCGTATGGCCCACCCCCAAGGCCGTGTTTAAGAACACAGGCGTGGTGCTGGTCACCATTTTGGTGCTGGGGCTGTTCGTGTTTGCCCTGGACACGGTGTTTATGAACCTTTTGAGCTTGGTGATGGACGTTGCCAAGGCTTAAAAGTCTGATTCGGAGGTAACACATGGCAGAGGAAGCAAGATGGTACGTGGTACACACCTACTCCGGCTATGAGAACAAGGTAGCCTCGAACCTGGAAAAGACGGTGGAGAACCGCCAGATGCAAGAGCTGATCCAGGAGATCCGTGTGCCCACCGAAAAAGTTACCGAGATCACCGACACGGGCAAGCGCAAGGAAGTGGAGCGCAAGATCTTCCCCGGGTATGTGATTGTGAAAATGATTATGACCGACGAATCCTGGTACGCCGTGCGGAACATCCGCGGGTGCACAGGCTTCGTGGGCCCCTCCTCCAAGCCCATCCCCCTGACCGACGACGAAGTGTCCCGTTTGGGCATTGAGAAGCGGGAGGTGGAGACCAGCTACAAGGTGGGCGATTCCGTCAACATTGTAGACGGCCCCCTGGAAGGGTTTATCGGTACGGTGGAGGAAATGGATGTGGAAAAGAACCGCATCCGGGTGACGGTCTCCATGTTTGGCAGGGACACCCCTGTGGAATTGGAGCTGGACCAGGCCGAGCCGGTAGGCTGAGGCCCTGGGCAACCACCCCCCAAAGCAGTTTTGCTGATTTGTTCTGATCGGGCGGCGCGCCTGCCCAGTGGGAGAGGCAGCTGAAATTTGAAGCGGCTGCTTCGCCTGAACCACACATGAAAGGAAGAGAATAGAAATGGCACAGAAAGTTACGGGCTTTATCAAGCTCCAAATCCCCGCCGGCAAAGCGACCCCGGCCCCCCCTGTCGGCCCGGCCCTTGGCCAGCACGGTGTGAACATTATGGCGTTCACCAAGGAATTTAACGAGCGTACCAAAAACGACGTGGGCCTAATCATCCCTGTGGTGATTACCGTTTACGCCGACCGCTCCTTTACCTTCATCACCAAGACCCCGCCCGCCGCCGTGCTGATTAAAAAGGCCTGCGGCATTGAGTCTGCCTCTGGCGAGCCCAACAAGAAGAAGGTTGCCAAGATTACCCGCGAGCAGGTACAGAAGATTGCCGAGCAGAAGATGCCCGACCTGAACGCTGGTTCTGTAGAAGCCGCCATGAGCATGATTGCAGGCACCGCCCGCAGCATGGGCATTGAAGTTGTAGATTAAGGGGCAGGGGGTATAGAGAATATGAAACACGGTAAGAAATATAGAGAGGGCGCAAAGCTCATCGACCGCCAGAAGCTGTACGAGGTAAACGAAGCCCTTGATTTGGCGGTAAAGACGGGCACCGCCAAGTTTGACGAGACCGTTGAGCTCCATGTGAAGCTGGGCGTTGACGGCCGCCACGCTGACCAGCAGGTCCGCGGCGCCATTGTGCTGCCCAACGGCACCGGCAAGAATGTGCGTGTGCTGGTAATCTGCAAGCCTGAGAAGATTGAGGATGCCCAGAACGCCGGGGCAGACTTTGTGGGCTCGGAAGAGATGGTGCAGAAGATCCAGGGCGAAGGCTGGATGGATTTCGACGTGCTGATTACCACGCCCGACATGATGGGTATGGTAGGCCGTTTGGGTAAGCTGCTGGGCCCCCGGGGCCTGATGCCCAACCCCAAGGCCGGCACGGTGACCCCCGACGTGGCCCGCGCTGTCCAGGAAGCCAAGGCTGGTAAGATCGAGTACCGCTTGGACAAGACCAACATCATCCACTGCCCTATCGGCAAGGTTTCCTTTGGCGTGGAGAAGCTGGCTGAAAATTTCAACACCCTGATGGATGCGATTGTAAAGGCAAAGCCTTCTGCGGCTAAGGGCCAGTATGTGCGCTCCTGTGTGGTAAGCGCTACTATGGGGCCTGGCGTTAAGATCAGCCCGGCTAAGTTTATCTAAAAAAATGTCCTGTTTTGGGGCCCTGTTAGGGGCCCCTTTTTTGTTTTGGGGGGTGGCGAAACGGTCTCAAATTTGCGCCAATGGACTTGCGGCGGCAGGGGAAATATGGTACAATAAAAAAAGTAAACAGTTGTGGGGAGGATGGACAAAAACTGCATAAAATTGGGTATAAAATTTCGTGCAGATAGCGAGTGGACTTTTTTCCCAAATTGTGTAAAATAATAATGAATCCCAAATTTGGAATGTAGCCTTATGCCTGCAACCGGTAGGTGACGACATACCATATTTTGTATGGACCTTGTTTTTGGGCAGGACGTATGGTATAATGATTTGTATAGGGAGAATATTTCAAGGTTAAGCGGGCGGTTTCCTGTTTAGTCCCCTTTTTTTGATTAAAAAATAGATGTTTACGTTTTGCGGATTATTTTTTAGCGATATTTGGGTTGATTTTTCTGCATAAGTATAGTAAAATGTAGTTAGGTCATATATGTAATCGGGATAGGCAAGGGCTTTGCCCCGCAAGTGGGGCTGGTTTGGCCTTGTCCCGAAAAAGGGTGCGCCACGGGCAGTTTCCATATGGAAACTGGGAAACGGGCGGCCGCCCGTTTCATCCTCTTCTTGTTTAACCAGGGGATGCCTGCCTGTGGGAAGGAGGGGCTTTTACCCATGACAGACAAGGAATTGCACAAATTGGGAAGGCGTGAGCTTTTACAGCTCCTGCTGGCCCAGGGCCGCGAAGCGGAAAAGGCCAAAGCCAAGCTGGCTGAGGTGCAGGAGGAGATGGCCCAGTTAGAAGAAGGTTACGAGCGCCTGAAAAACAGGCTGGACGATAAGGATGCCCAGATTTTGCAGCTGCGGGAGAGCTTGCAGGCCCGGCGGCAGGGCCAGAGATTTGCGCCGGAAGAGGATTTGCACATGGATTTTGCCCAGGTGCGCGGCGGCGAAAGCCGGCCTCCTGCGCCCCCGCCTATGGCCCCGCCTTACCCTCAGCCGAGGGCGGTTTACCCGCCGCCGCAGATGGCCGCCATGTCCCGGCCCCCGGCTGCCCCTGCAAGCGGGCGGAAGCCCCGGCACGCCCAAGGCAGCGGGGCCCCAGCGCCTGCGCCCCCGGCCCGGGATGTGCGCCCGGCTCCCCGGGCTATGGAAGTGGTGCAGATTGTGGGGGGCAAGCCGCAGCCTCAAAGCCGTATGCTTTTGCGGCCCCAGCGGGTGGAGGAGGGCACTTGAGACCATTGTGAAGTGAGGGCTGCACTTGAAGGAGACGGAGAAAGCCGGGAAAGCGCAGGAAGAAAAGGACAAGGAAGAGGAAAAAGCCGTAGACCTGCCCACTGTGGCACAGGTAGAAGCGGAGCTGGAAAAGGAGTTAAGCAAGAAAGAATACAGCCGCGTAATGCGCACCACGGTGTTTGCGCTGATGGTGGCGGCGGCCGCGGCGGTAATCATAGCGGTGCTGATATTCCCGGTTCTGCGCATGAATGGCACATCGATGACAAACACGCTGATGGACGGCGATGTGGTGGTGACCATGAGCACGTCGGATTTCTCCCCCGGCGATATTATAGCTTTCTATTATAACAATACCTTGCTGGTAAAACGGGTGATTGCCGTAACAGGCGATTGGGTGGATATCGACAAGGAAGGCAATGTTTTTGTCAACGGGGAAGAGCTGGATGAGCCTTATGTTACCGACAAGGCTTTGGGCGAGTGTAACATTACCCTACCTTACCAGGTGCCCGAGGGGCGCATCTTTGTGATGGGCGACCACCGGGAGACTTCTATTGACAGCCGCAACACGGCGGTGGGCTGTGTAAACAAGGATTTGGTGGTGGGGAAGCTGCTTTTCCGTGTGTGGCCCTTGAGTGGGCTGGGCGCGGTGCAATAGGCCCTTTTTCCAATAGAAAGAACGAAAGGTGTGGAGAGCATGGCAAACGCAGTATTTGACAAACAGGCGGCAAAAATGTTGGGCAAACGGCGTAGAAACCGCCGCTGGCTCCCTGTTGTGGCCTGCCTTGCTGTGGTTGTGGTTGTAGGCACATTCTGCTTTATGATACAGGAGGGCCAGGCCATGGCCCGCAAGGATATGGTGCTGGACTGCGGCGTAAGCGTCCACTCCCATACTGCCAGCTGCTTTGACAGCGAAGGTGTGCTGGCTTGCGGCTATGCCAATTATTTAGTACATGAACATAACGACGACTGCTATGATAAAAATGGCAGCCTTGTCTGCGCTTTGCCGGAATTGAAAGAGCACCACCATATGGAGGCGTGCTACGACAAGCAGTTAGTGGCGGAGTGCGGGATAGAAGAAGATATTGGCCATATCCATACGGACAGCTGTTATGAAACCAGCCTTGCTTGTGGATTGGAAGAGTCTGAGGGCCATATACATGAAGGAAGCTGCTATGATGAGGATGGCGTGCTTGTCTGTGCGATTGATGAGGGTGAGGGCCATTCGCATACCGATGATTGCTATGAGCAGGTGTTGACCTGCGGCCAGGAGGCGGGCCAGGGCGGGCATTTCCATACGGATGCCTGTAAGGAATATGAATTAGTGTTGACTTGCCAGAGGCCGGAGATTGGACTGCACGGCCATGGGGACGCATGCTATGATTATCTGGATGAAAACGGCGAGAGCATCCCTATGGAGGAAGCGTTGCTGTTAGAAAAACGCATTATTGAGCAGATGGAAAGCGGCGCAGAGCCCGAGGGTACGCTGCCGCTGCGCGTACTGTCCTGCGGTATGCTGCAAACAGAGCAGCATGAGCATGGCAACGACTGCTTTAAAAAGGTAGAGAAAGAGCCCGAAAGTGAACCGGTTAGCAGCGGCCTTGTTAGCGGCGAAAGCAGCGAATTAGAGAGTAGCGGGCTGGATAGCAGCATGCTGGAAAGCAGCGCCTTGGAGAGCAGCGATGTAGAAAGCAGCGGCTTGGAAAGCAGTGGAATAGAAGAAAGCGGCTTAGAGAGCAGTGGTTTGGAGAGCAGCGGGCTTGAAAGCGAAGAGGAAGCCAGCAGCACGCCCGAAGAGCCTGAAATAGACGACAGCATTATTTATGAAGATGAAAGCTTGAAGATTACGGCTATGCCCGACGCAGAGCTGCCTGAGGGTGCGCGCCTGGTGGCAGAACGCTTGGAAGAGCCTAACCAGCTGGCCCAGCGCCAGGCAAAGCTGAAGCAGACCATGGAAGACGAGGACTATAGCCTCCATGCGCTGCTGCGGGTAGCTTTGGTGGATGAGGACGGGGAAGCGGTGGAGTTTGACGAACCCATCGCTTTGACAGCGGAGTTCCGTGGGGAAGGTGCGTCTGCCCAAGGCGGGAAGGTCTGCGCGGTGGCCTACCGGGAAGCCCCGGAGGACCCGGATTTGGAGACAGTGCCCGGCATGGTCTTGGACCGGGAACGGGCGGAAGTGCTGCCTGTCCAGTTGGGTGAAAACGGCGGGGCGGTTACCGAAATTGAGGAAAGCACCCTATTGGGCTTTGGCAGCAAGGCCCCTGTGCGGGTGGATGCCGATAACGTAGGCGGAGTCCAGGATGAGTTTGGCGCGGAGGAAGAGGGTGTTCTGCACATCGACCAGTCCTTCTCGTACAAGGCGGACTCTATGTACAATTTGGTTTTCCGCATCCAGGGCGATGCTGTGCTGCCGGAGACGGCGGGCTCTTCTGATCCCCAGGACGAGGACAAGGAGCCTGCTGTGAAGTGGGGCGGCGGGTCTTCGGAAACAGAAGAGGAAGATGTGGTAAGCGGGCCGGTTTTGGCTGGCATGAGTGATATGGACTTAGTCAGCGCTGTGAGCAGCTTGGCGCCGGCTGGCAGCGCGCTGGAAGAGAAGGAGCCTGCCGGTGAGGAAGGGCCTGCGTCCGGCGTGGAAAAAGAGGACGAAGACGGTGTGGGCTCGGAGGTTGAGCCCGCGGAAAAAGAAGAGAAAATTGGTTGGGGCGGGGTTACGGTGGCTACGGGCGGCGTACTGCCCGCTAATACAGAGCTGGCGCTGGAAGAGACCATGGAGTTTGTGGTGGAGCGCGCACAGGAAGGCGACCCGGCCTATGAGCCCTATGCGGACTGCGCGCCGGAAGGCAGCGCGGACGATGGCTTAGAGCCCTTGGAGGTGTTGACCTATAGCCTGCATTACGGCAGGCAGGAGCTGGACATTTCCCGCTGCACGGTGACGGTGGAGATTGCACCCACTAGGGAAATACTGGACATGGCCGAAGAGCTTGCTGCTGAGGCTGCCGAGTCCGATGTGCCCGAAGTGGCCGCTGAGGGCGGCGTGTTCTTGGCCGTGTATGGGGCAGGCGACGGGCTGGAGGAAGCGGAAGAGGAGCCGGATTCGTACCTGCTTTCTGGGGATGCCGGGACCCAGGATTTGGAGGAGGCCAAGGAGGCTGCTGTGCAGAGCACTCTGCCTGCCCATGGGGACGCCTCGGTAGAAATGAAGGCTATGCAAAAAATCAGCGGGGACGTGGGCACTATGACAGCCGATGTGTCTGCGGGCGGCAGCTTGGCGCTGGCCACCAGCTTGCAGCATAACCCCAAGTTTACGGTGGATTATTATTCTTATTTGGATATTGTGGATAGGTCGCAGGGAGGGACGTTGTCGGTTATTGATACCAGTGGTAGGAATTTACCCCAAAATAGTTCTACACTGCCGCTGACTTCGCTGTCACTGAATGAAGACGGGTCAGTGAAAAATAAGAAGAAGACGGTGCCGGAACCCATTTATTCAGGGATAGAGTGTAAATTTTTTGAGAAGCCCGGTTTGGGATACTTTGATGCTATGATAAACTCGAATGGCGGCAAGGACAATTCTTCTTATGAGTTGTACCAGGTTTGGGTGTTGAAGGAGAATGTAAAGGCAGAGGGGATGACACAGGAAGCGTTAAACAATCCGAATAATTGGCTGAAATATGGCATGGACTTCCCGACTGCGGAATATCCCGATGCGGTTCAGGTTGATTATAAGATTCAAAGTGATGGTACTATCGAAGCAAAGGATGCCTGTGAAAAGTACATTCACTTTACAAATAAAGTTGTGGAAGAGCAGCCGAAGGATGGCCACTATTATATCTATTTGAAGGATGGGGCTAAGTTGCGCTTGATTTATAAGGCTACAACGGGAAGCGTAAAGGACTATAAAACTAGTTTCTTTGACTATGATATATCTGATGGGAAAAATAGTTCTGGCCAATATTTGACGGAGAAGAAAGGGATCAACTCGGGCACTTCTGCTGATACGGAGGCAAAGTTTGCCTTTGGCAATGCGAATACTGGTACGGGGCTTGAACTGGAAAAGTGGAATGGGAATTATATTAACAAGCGCAACCGTGAGGGAACTACAGATAAAGTATATTTAGGATGTACTTTTGGCATGGTGAATGCCTCCCAAGCGGGTATGGATTTGGCAAAAGGCCAAATGAAGTTTGCAGATGGAATTGCAGGCCCAGCTTTGTTTGATAAAGAGGCTGTGGTAGCGGGACGTGTTTCCTATGAGGGTACGCTTAATTTTAACCGCACTGGGGATACGTATACGCTTACTTCAGCAAATAGTGGGGCGGGGTCTGCGAAGGACTTAGATAAATTTAAGCACCCGCAAGAATATCAAATTTGGACGAATAATTTCTGGCCGATGGATGAAGGGAAGGGACAGAAGGATCCGTTATTTGGTGCGGGGACGAAAGTACCTTGGAAAGGTAAAGTAGGCCAAGAGGCTAGGGAGGGGACTTTCCCACCCAGTGATGACGGGCTAGCCCATAACAGCTATTTTGGCATGCACTACACGGTAGAATTTGACTTGGCAAAGGAGTATGTGGGGCCGCTTGAGTACCTGTTCTTTGGCGACGACGACATGTGGGTATTCTTGACGCCCGTAAGCGCGGACGGCACAGCCGATTATGCCAATAGCCAACTGGTGTGCGATATTGGCGGCGTACACAGTTCTGTGGGCGAGTACGTGAATTTGTGGGATTATGTAGGGCGCACGCTTCAGGATGGCGTTGTACAAAAGGGCGAAAGCGACTTGAAGTACCAGCTGGACTTCTTCTACACTGAACGGGGCGCTTCGGGCTCTACCTGCTGGATGCAGTTTACGCTGCCCTCTGTGCACGGCAAGTACACGGGGATTATGCGGGACTATGGCGTGCTGCGCATTAAAAAGGACGTGACCAGCGAGCTGCGCAGCGGCGACCTGTCTGCCCAGCCTACTGATTTGGCCGAGGGGGACGACACGGAGTTTATCTTTACATTGAAGCTGACAAATCTTAATAGCGTGTTTGGCGGCAGCCTGGACCATCTGTTCTTCCGGTATGTCAAATATGATAAAGACAACAATGTGGTGGAGGACGACGCTTACGGCACCTTTGTGGGGAGCCTGGTAACCAATGGCAGCTGCTTTACCCTAAAGGCCGGCGAGAGCATTGTCATTGAGAATTTGCCCATAGGGACTACTTATGAAGTCACCGAGCAAAAACAGGTGGTAGATAAAATTAAGGTTACCGAGAGCGAGGACGGCCAGGGCCAAAAGGTGGAAGTGATACCGAAGGACCCGCCTAACGACTACTATGCCTCGGCGGATAGGACGAGGTATAAGGAGCCGCTTGTATATGGTGACCCTGGCGGGTCCCACTATGAGTTTGGCAATGGGCCGAACCGGGTGGTTAAAGGCGAAATCACGCAGGACGATTTAGGTAAAAACTTCGTCAATGATATTACGAACATTCAGACAGTGACCTACACCAACAAGGTGCTGGCCTATGAGCTGCCGAAAACCGGCGGCGAAGGGAATGGGCGCTATATTTGGGTGGGCGCGGCGCTGTGCGCGGCCGGGCTGGCCTTGATATATACAATCTCTCGCAGGAGAAGGGAGGTTGTGTGAAAAGCCTGAAAAACGATTATGCACAACCATTTTATACTAAGAAAGGATATGAGTGTATGAAATCTTTGAAAAAGTTCTTCGCACTGGCTTTGGCTTTGGCACTGTGCTTTGTTATGGCTTTGCCGGCTATGGCGGCGGATGAGGCGACACCGCCCCCCGTTTCTGCAGATGAGAAGACCACCTTGCAAATTAAGGACAATACGTTTGGTCATGCTTACACGATTTATCAGCTGTTTGTGGGTGATGTGTCTACAAATGATGCTGGCGAAAGAATTTTGTCCAATGTGAAGTATGGTTCTGCTGGTTTTGGCGGAGAAGGTACCCCTGTACCCGACAGCGTGTTGCAGAAATTCACAAGTCCTGATGGTGAGTATTACGATCTGAACAATTTTGTAAAAGAGCATATTAAGGACCTTGAATCTTTCAAGGATGGTTGGAAGGGCGAGTCTATAGAGGTAATGCCCGGCTACTATATCATCGTTGATGAGAATAAAGAGGAGACCGAAGCGGGCGAAGCGGATTCTGCTTACATCGTTCAGGTTGTTGGGCCTACCGCAGTTGCGCCTAAGACCACCGTGCCTGAGCTCGATAAGACTACGGATTCGGATAAGAGCAAATATCAGCCTGAGCTTGACGAGGCAGCTGGCAATGCTACAGACAAGTACGGCCATAAGATCGGTGAGGTGTTCCCCTTTGATTTGAAAGCTTCTATCCCGGTAGAGTACCTTTCTAAATTTGATACGTATAAGCTGGTTTTCCATGATGAAATGAGTGAAGGCCTGAGCTTTAAAGAGGGCTTTACTGTAAAAGTTGATGGCAAAGAGATTTCAGCGGAGTACTACAAAGTGACGGGCTCTGTTGTAAACGAGGATAACACAATTGGCACAGATATTGCTGGCGCTGATTTTGCACTGACAATTGAAGACCTCTTTGCTCTTATTGGTGGTAAAGAAAATATCCCCGCTGGAGGAAACATTGTTGTTACCGTACATTATACGGCCTATTTGAATGAAAAGTCCTTGGTATGGGATACGGATGCGAATGGCAACACCAACAGTGCGCACTTGGAATTCAGCCGCGACCCCAACAACGGGGAAGAGATGGGCACAACCCCTCCCGATGTTGTAACAATCTTTACTTTTGACCTTGATGGTTTGAAGACTGATGGGGACGGAAATGCTTTGGCTGGCGCAGGGTTTACGCTGTATGGCGAAGACGGCAAAGTTATTCCTCTTTATGTAGATAATGATGGAAATTACTTTGTCTGGGAAGTAACTGACGAGAACCCGCTTCCGGATACTTTGACATCTGTTGAATCGAATGAGATTCGTTCTGGCGAAGATGGTAAGTTTGTTATCAATGGCTTGAAGCCCGGCAAGTATATCTTGAAAGAGACTACGGTACCTACTGGGTTCAACAAGGCTCCTGACATGGAGATTACTGTTACAATCGCTGGCTATGAGCAAAACGAAGATGGTAAAAACATTCCGATTTTGGATGTTTCGAAAAAGTATATCGAAACAGAAGGTGTTGGCGACGTTAATACGGAGAATCAGGTGGGCAATACGACCGACACAACTGTAGAAATCGTCAACAAGAAGGGCACCCTGCTGCCCAGCACCGGCGGCATTGGCACCACCATTTTCTATGCCGTAGGCGGCGTGCTGGTTGTGGGCGCTGGCGTACTGCTGATTGTGAAAAAGCGTTTGGGCTCTAAGGGCTAAGTGGGTTTTAACGCTTTGCGCGATTAAGAACTAATAGGTTTTATCCCCGCTACCCCTGGCGGCGGGGATAAACATTAGTAAGGAGAGCCCTGTTATGGCAAAATGGTTGAAAAAGAATATAATCAATATATTTTTGGCCGTTATCGTCCTTGCAGGGCTTTGCTTACTGCTGTACCCTACATTTAGCGATTGGTGGAACTCCCTGCACCAGTCACAGGCCATTGCCTCTTATGTGGAGAAGGTAGAGGGCATGTCCCAAGAAGAAATGGACGCCCTTTTAGAGCAGGCCCACGCTTACAACCAACGCCTGTGGGACAAGGGCAACCGTTGGCTGCCCTCCCCAGAAGAGGCGGCCGAATACCGCAGCCTGCTGGACGTGACCGGCACGGGCATCATGGGGTATGTAAACATACCGGTGATTGACGTAAGCCTGCCCATCTACCACGGCACCGACGAGGCGGTTTTGCAAATTGCCAGCGGCCACATTGAAGGCACCAGCCTGCCCGTAGGCGGCGAGAGCACCCACGCGGCTATATCCGGCCACCGGGGCCTGCCCTCGGCCCGGCTTTTTACCGACCTGGACCGGCTGGGGGAAGGGGACCTGTTCACCGTCACCATCCTGGGCCGCACCCTTACCTATCAAATTGTCCAGATACGCATTGTCCTGCCGGAAGACACCTCTGAAATGGACCTGTACCGGGGCGAAGATTACTGCACCCTGCAAACCTGCACGCCTTATGGCGTTAACACCCACCGGCTGCTGCTGCGTGGCAAGCGGGTGGCCAACAACGACGAAGCCCTGCTGGCTGCCGCCGAAGCGGTGCGGGTGCCTACCTATGTGGTCATCCCGGCGGTGGGAGTGCCTATGCTGTTTATCCTGCTGGCTATCCTGTTGATTTTCTACAAGCGCCGCCCCCGCCTCACCGCGGAGGATCTGCGGGACCCCTTTAAACGTAAGTAAGTTCCCCCAACATAAAGGAGGCTTTGCCCATGAAAAAGAAATGGATACGGGCTGCCCTGGCCCTGGCCTGTGTGTTTGGCGCGCTGCTGGCGGCGCAAATGCTGGCAGGTGCGCAGGGGCCCTGCACCTTGCAGGTGTACCCCTGTGATGTGAAGAATACCGAGGACGAGGCCATGTTGTCGGACCTGATGGGCCTGGGCGAAGACGGCACCGGCCCCCGGCTGGGTTTTGACCTTTATAAAGTGGCGGACATGGCGCCTTCGCAGACTATGGACACCTATGGCTTTACCCCCACCGAGGATTTCCCGGATGTGGAGATTCCGGAGGACATTACCACCGCCGGCTGGCAGGAGATTGCCCGGCAGGCGGCGGAGCGGATTTTTTGGGACGGGGATGGGAAGGTAAAGGAGGCCCTGGCCCTTGAACCGGTACTGAAAGATAAGCCTATGGGCGATAAGCTCCCGGATTTGGAGCCGGGCCTTTACCTTGTGGTGGCCCATGAAAGGGGCAAGCCCCACAAGGAATATTTGGGGACGGCCCAGGATGGGAAGCTGGTCACCCAGTTCCAGGGGGAAGAGAACCGGTATACCTTTTTGCCGGAGCTGATTACCCTGCCCACAAAAGAGGCTGTGGATGGGGAGATCAACACCGCCAACCCCGGCGGCTGGCTAAACGATGTAGTGGTATACCTAAAGCCCCAGGTGGACGATGCCAAGGGGCCTATCCGCATTACGAAAAAGCTGCTTTCTTACGGCCACGACAGCCCGATCACTTTTGTGTTCCGGGTGCAGGCCTTTAAGAATGACAAAATGGTGTACGAAAAAGTGGTGTCCATGGATTTCACCCAGGCGGGCAGCCAGAGCATTACCCTAGAGGATTTGCCGGTGGGCGCGCTGGTTACGGTGGAGGAGATTTACTCCGGGGCCAGCTGCAAGTTTGTGGAGAGGATCGACCCGGAAGACCCTACGGTGCACCTGGAATTCCCCATTGAGTTTACCTTTGTAAACGATTTTGACAATACCAACAAGGGCCACGGCATCTTAAACCGCTTTGTCTTTGTCAAGGGCGAAGGGGACGATAAGGGACACTGGGTCTTGAACCCAGAGGCCGGGGAAGGAGGGGAGGCACCATGAAAAAAGCTTCCATTGGGCTGGCGCTTTTAGCGGCCCTGCTGGTGGCGGGCTCCTCTTTGTCCGCAGCGTGGGGGTATTTTACCACGTACACCCAGGCCCGGGGCGGCCTGCCTATTGACCTGGGCCATGAGACGGAAATCCACGAGGATGTCTCGGACATGACCAAGCACCTGGTTATTGAAAACAAGGAGGAATCCTCCCCGGTGTTCGTGCGGGCCCGGGGCTTTAGCGACAGCGAGCACCCCCTTACCTACAGCGCCCCAGAGGGCGGCTGGAAGGATGGCGGGGACGGCTTCTGGTACTATGAAAAGCCGTTGCAGCCGGGGGAATCCACCACAAAGCTGGATGTGAAGATCGGGCTGCCTGGGGGCGAGCCAGAGGCCGGGGACGAATTTAATGTGGTGGTAATTTATGAATCTACCCTGGCGCTGTACGACGCAGAGGGGAACCCCTATGCGGATTGGGGCGTGATTTTGGATAAATATGAGGAGGGGGCCTGAACATGAAAAACAGAAAACGGGCCCTGCCCATAGGTACGCTGTTGATGTTCATCGCTTCGGCTGCGCTGCTGCTGACCAGCACCATCGGCAGCGCCCAGGCGGCGCTGACCTATTTTTCCGAGGTTTACAATTCCCAGGTGGAGTTGTATAATATTGGTGTAACGCTGATGGAAAACGGCCAGCCAGTGGCTTTCCGCGATTACGGCAACGAAGCCGACGGCAACTGGGAAGAGAGCGGCACTGTGCTGCTGGCCCATATGCTGGAAGAAGGGGAGCGCCTGCAGCTGGGCCGGGCTTACCCGGAAGCGCTGACGGTGAAAAACAGCGGCAGCATTGAGGAGTTTGTGCGGGTGAACATCCGCAAATACTGGGTGCAGGTAAAGGATGGCCTGGAGGAAAAGCGCCAGGACCTTTCCCCAGACCTGATCAAGCTGGAGCTGGACAATGAGGAAAAGTGGATCGAGGATCCGGCGGCCCATACGGCGGAGCGCATGGTGCTCTATTATACCGACCCTTTGGGGGTGGGGGAGACAGCCGTGCCCTTTAGCAAGACCTTGACGATTGATGGCGGGGTGGCGAAATTCGTCACCAAAAAGACGGTGCAGGAGGATGGGCACACCATCACCCGCACGACCTTTGATTATAACGGCTTGGAGTTCCGCTTGGACGTGGAGGCCAATGCCGTGCAGACCCATAACGCAGAGGACGCCATTATCAGCGCCTGGGGGCGCCAGGTAGAAGTAGACTTAAACGATCAGGCCCTGCGCCTGCAATAAGGAGGGGTGGGCGTGAGAATTGCAAAAAGACTGCTTCCCGCGCTGGCAGCTGTTTTATGCCTGTGGGCTTTTGCCATGCCGGCAGGGGCTTCCTCCCAGGAGGGCGGCGGGCGAGACAGCTGGCACGTGACGTTTACCAAAAACAAACGGATGGAAAGCAACTTTAAATCCTCGGACATTGCCAAGCTGGTAAGCGGCATGCAGCCGGGGGATTCGGCGACGATTTCTATCAACCTGCGCAATGAGAATACAAAAAAAACCAACTGGTATATGCAGAACGAGACCCTTACCTCTTTAGAGGATGACACTGTGGCCGAGGGCGGCGCCTATACCTACCGGCTGACCTATACCAACAAGGCCGGGCGGGTGAATACCCTGTACGACAGCGAGACCGTGGGCGGGGAGAAGGACAACGTAAGCTCGGACAATGAGGGCTTGCACCAGGCTACGGATTCTTTGAAGGATTATTTCTTTTTGGATACGCTGGATTCCGGGGACTCTGGCAAGGTGGAGCTGCATGTGGAGCTGGACGGCGAGACCCAGAACAACTTGTACCAGAACACCATGGCCGATGTACAGCTGAATTTTGCGGTGGATGAAGTCAACGACGACACGACCAGCCGCAACCAGGTGGTGAAGACCGGTGACGAAACCAATCTGCTGCCCCTTTACGGCGCTATGGCGGTCAGCGGTATTTTGCTGCTGGTTATCGCCTGCTTTAGCGTGAAAAAGCGGGAAAAGGAGGGGGACAGCCATGAAAAGTAAGGGCTTTTTCCTCCGCCTGCTGAGCTGTCTGGGCGTTTGCTGCCTGCTGCTGGGCTGCGGCCTGCCTGCTTTGGCCAAGCGGGACACGTACCAGTACACGGTGCGGGTGTTTTCGGGCCAGCAGGGGAAAATCAACGGGCAGGATATGATTGAGCAAAAGGTGCCGGCCGGCGGGCGGGTCAATTTGTACACTAGCGCGGTTTCTTTGCAGGATGACAGCAAGTATTATGTGAAGGGCTTCCGGGAGAGTGGCAAGGGCACCGAAGAAATCCTGGGCGTAGGCAGCCGGTTGTCATCCTTTGTGGTGACAAAGGATGTAGACTACGTGGTGGCCTATGGCCTGCGGGGTTCTATGGTAGAGTACACGGTGCATTACCAGGACGGCAATGGCAATACCCTGGCCCCCAGCGAGACGTATTTGGGCAATGTGGGCGACCGGCCTGTAGTGGCCCATCTTTATATTGAGGGGTACCAGCCCCAGAGCTATAACTTGACAAAAACCTTAGTGGAAGACCCTATGGAGAACGTGTTTACTTTTGTGTATACGCGGATCACCACCCCCACTAACCAGGGGGGTGGGACAACGACTATTATTAACGGCGGTGGGGCCACTGTGGTGACGCCTACTACGCCCACTACGCCTACTACCCCAGAAGGGTCTCCGGAGCCGGATGGGGAGGAAGAACCGGAGGAAAGTTCGGAGCCGGAGGAGGCCGAGCCTACCCAGGAGCCCGAAGGTATAGAGGAAGAAGACACGCCCCAGGCCGCGCCGGAGGAACCCCCGGAGCTGGTAGACCTGGACGACAACGAGGTGCCTTTGGCAAATCCCAATGCTACCCCGGCGGCCACCAGCCTGGAATTGAAATCCGAAGGGAAGATTTTTTCCTTTTGGGCAAAGCTGTTAGTGGGCCTGCTGGTTTTGCTGCTGGTGGGTACGGGGCTTTGGTTCCTGTTCTTCTTCCGCCGGAAAAAGGAAAAAGAACAGTCGTTGGATATTACGGAAATCACGGATATTAACGTGATAAAAGAATTGATGGATGATGATGACAAATTATGAAAAAGATAGCCGCTGCATTGTGTAATATACTGGGTACGCTCATACTGGTTGCGGTGATTGCCGCTGGTTTGGCGACAACCGTACCGCGGGCCATGGGGTATGAGGTGTACCACATTGTCAGCGGCAGCATGGAGCCGGAGATCCCTGTGGGCAGCGTGATCTATGTGGACTCGACAGTGCCGGAAGAGATGGCGGAGCGGGATATTATCGCCTTTTGGCGGGAGGACGCCGTGGTGGCCCACCGGGTTGTGGAGAACCGGGTGATCGACGGCGAGCTCATCACCAAGGGCGACGCGAACCAGCAGGAGGACATTTTCCCCGTGGCTTACGGCGATGTGGTGGGGAAGGTGCGCGCGCATTTCCCCTATTTGGGGGCGATGCTGGTGCTGTTTGCCACGACTGTAGGGAAAATCTACGTGGTGTGCTTTGCCGCCTGCGGCGCTATGCTGAACATACTGGGCGGCCGCATACGCCGGCGGGCCCGGGAGGACGATGGGGCGGAAGATTACCGATAGGAAAGGGCCGGTTATGGGGAAAAAGCTGAAATGGATTGTAGTGGCGGTTTTGGTGCTGGTGTTTGCGGGCTCTGGCGGGGCGGTGTTGGTGGCCCAGCAGAAGTATGCCAAAAGCCAGCGTGTATATGACCAGGCCGCCGAAAAATTTACAAAAAAAATAGAGCAGCAAGAAGCAAGCAGCGGGGGCCAGAACCAGAAAGAGGGGGAAGGCCCCCTTACCCCGTTTACCGTGGATTTTGACTTGCTGCGGGGGGTGAACCCGGAAGTGGTGGGGTGGATCTACTGCGAGGGGACGAAAATCAACTACCCGGTGTGCCAGGGCACGGACAACGAATATTACCTGCACTACAGCTATGAGAAGCAGGAGGACAACTGCGGAGCCATCTTCGCGGATGCCCAGACAGCGCCGGGGTTTGTGGATTCCAACACGGTATTATATGGGCACAATATGAACGACGGCTCCATGTTTGCGGGGCTGGAACTGTGGCGTGACCAGGCCTATTTTGAAGAGCACCCCTTTATGTGGCTGCTGACGCCGGAGACAGATTATAAGGTGGTGCTGTTCAGCGGCCATGCTGTGTCGGCTTATTCGGATATTTATACCATTTTCCGAGGGCCCATGCCAGAGTTTACGGCTTATTTGGAGGAAAACTTGGCGCGGTCGGATTTTAACGCCCTGGTAGGCGAGTTGGACCCAGAGGCCCACTATGTCGTGCTTTCTACCTGCGCCTATGATTTTGAAGAGGCGCGCTATGTGCTGCACGGCAAGCTGGAGCCCGTGGGCGAGCACGGACGGGGGTGGTAGTTTTCCATGAGACGGAGGATTGCGGGGCTTTTGGCCCTAGTCATGCTGCTGCACTTGTGGGGGTGCATGGCCCAGACCGGCCCAGACCCCGAAGCGGATAAGCTTAAGGGCCCAGCGGTGGAAGGCACGACTTCGGCTGGGGAAGACGGGGAAAAGGGAGGGTTTACCCCTTACCAGGCGCCTCCTTTTGCGGGCTCGGCTTTTCACAGTGAACAGGCCCAGGGGGAAAATGGGACGCTTTTGGATTTGTCCGCCACAGCGGAGGGCTATGTAGGCGTTTCGGCCCAGGGGGAAGGCCGGTTGAAATTCCAGGTGATAAAGGGCGAGGACACATATACCTATGACCTGCCCGGGGACGGCACGCCGGCCATCTTCCCTTTGCAGGGGGGCGACGGGGACTATACCTTCCGGGTGATGGAAGAGGTGACAGAGGGCAAGTACGCCAAAGTCTATGAGCAGGCGGCGGCAGTCACGCTGCAAGACCCGTACCAGCCTTTTTTGCGGCCCAGCCAGTATGTGCCTTATGGGGAAGGCTCGGCCTGCGTGGAAAAGGCGGGGGAAATCGCCAGGAGGCAGGGCAGCGCTTTGGAGGTGGTGGAGGCGGTCTTCGCTTTCATCTGCGAAAATGTGACCTATGATAAGGCGCTGGCGGCCAGTGTGCCAAAGGGCTACCTGCCAGACCCGGACGCCACGCTGGAAAGCGGCAAAGGCATCTGTTTTGATTATGCCAGCCTGGCAGCGGCTATGCTGCGCAGCCAGGGAATCCCCACAAAAATGGTGTTTGGCTATGTACAGCCAGACGACCTGTACCACGCCTGGAACATGTTCTACACAGAGGAGAGCGGTTGGGTGGCGGTGGAGTATGAGGTGGAATCCAACAGCTGGAACCGGCTGGACCCGACCTTCTCGGCCAATGGCAGCGACGGGGAGTTTGTGGGGGACGGGACCAATTATACCGACGTCTATTATTATTAGCAGGGCAGGAGAGGGGAAAACGCTATGCGGAAAAAGCTGGACGCGCTGGGGATCAGCGCTTTTTGTGAGAGCATGGGGATGATGCTGCAGGCAGGCATACAGACCGAAGAAGCTGTGGGCCTGCTGCGGCAGGAAAACCCCAACCCGGGCCCTTTGGAGACGGGGCTTGGGCATATGCAGCAGGAGCTGGAAATGGGCGGGAGCCTTTCCGGCGCGCTGGAAAAGACGGGGCTTTTCCCAGGGTACGCCGTTAAAATGGTGGAAGCCGGGGAGAGCGCCGGGCGGTTGGAGGATGTTTTGTTCCGCCTGGGCAAATATTACGCAGGGCAGAAGACCTTATCGGAAAAGCTGAAAAGCGCGGTGGCGTACCCGGCGGCTATGCTGGTGCTGATCATGGTGGTGCTGGTGCTGATGCTGGTTATGGTACTGCCGGCCTTTACCCAGGTCTACAACAGGCTGACGGGGAGTTTAGCTTATTCGGCGTACCGCTACATACAGTGGGCCTATGGGTTCTGCTGGACCGCGCTGGTTGTGATGGCCCTGCTTGCCGGGGTGCTGCTTTTGGGCCTTGCCCTGTGGAACAGCAAGAAGCGGGCGGCAGTGGAAAACGTGCTTTTGAAAATACCCGCCACGGGGCATCTGCTGCGGGAAATGGCCATGTACCGCTTTACGGCTGCGCTGGCTACCTTTTTGGCCAGCGGCGAGGTGCAAGATATTGCTGTCATGGAAAGCATTAAAATGGTGGGGTGCAAGCCGGTAGAAGAAAAGCTGGGCCGGTGTTTGAAGCATCTGGAAGAAGGGCACAGCATAGCCCAGGCCGCTTATGAAGAGCAGCTTTTCGAGCCCGTTTACGGCCGGATGCTGCTGGCCGGGGAACGCAGCGGCAGCTTGGAGCCGGTGCTGTGGCGCTTGACCGAGCTGTTGGAGGAACAGTGCGGGGCCCGCACCGACCGCCTGGTGGGGATTGTGGACCCGCTGCTTTCCGGGGTGCTGCTGGTAACGGTGGGCGTATCGCTGCTAAGCGTGATGTTGCCGCTGCTGGGCATTATGAGCTCTATCGGGTAAGGGGAAGCGTATGTATACCGATAAGAAAAAGGGGCGGTGGCCTTTGGCTGTTTTGCTGGCGTTTGCCCTGGTGATCCTGGCGGCGCTTTGCTGGCAGGCGGCAAAGGTGTCACAGGCAGACATAGAGGAGGAAGCGGCCCAGGCCGTGAAAAACGCTATCAGCCAAAGCGCGGTGCAGTGCTATGTGGTAGAGGGCGCTTACCCGCCTACACTAGAGTATTTAGAAGAAAATTATGGGCTGCAAGTCAACCGGGAGGATTTTTACGTGGTGTACGACGTATTCGCCGCCAACCTTCCCCCGCAGGTGACGGTGGCGGCAAAGCCTTAGCTTGGAAAGGAGTGGGCGAATTGAAAAGGGAACGCCAGCCCCAGGCCTATTTTACCATAGGCATAGCCGGGCTGTTTTTAGCCGGCTTTTTCCTGCTGGTGACTTTCGGCGCCTCTACCTACCGGGACGCTGTAGAAAGCCAGTCCCAAAATAACCGTATGCGGGCGCTGTTGAGCTACCTTTCCACCTGCGTACACGCTAACGACCATAAGGGCGCCCTGGCCCTTTACCCAGAGGGGCGGGATGGGGTAGACGGCCCGGTGCTTGCCGTATATGACCGGGACAGTGGTTATGCTGTGCGCCTTTACCAGTGGAAGGGAAATCTGGTGGAGGACTACGCCGCCGCAGATGCCCCCCTGAGCCCAGAGGGGGCCCAGGTGCTGGGGGAGACGGGGCTCTTCCAAGTAGAAGAGGGGGACGGCCTGTGGCGCATAAAAACAGACGAAGGGGAGCTTCTGCTGCGGACGCGGAGCACCGGGGAGGTAGCCCATGCGGAATAAACAGGGCATAACAGCCTTTTACATGGAAATGCTGGTGCTCATTTTGGTGTTTACCGGGGTTATTTTGACGTTGACGCGGATGTTTGCCCTTTCAAAAGAGCAGAGCACCCAGGCCCGTGTATTGACCCGTGGGGTGAGGCTGGCAGAAAACACCGCCGAGCTGCTGGGAGCAGCTGAGAGCCCGGAAGCCTTTTTGGAGATGCTGGACCAGGGCAACGCAGAAGAAAGCGAAGACGCCATACGCGCCTGGTACAATGCCGACATGACGCCAGGCCGCCAGGGGGATTTCTGCGTGGCCGTAACCCGGGAGGAACAGGGGGGGCTGGCAGAAAGTGAAATCGCTGTGTACTGGCAGGGCGGGGCAGAGCCCATTTACACCCTGCACACAGCAGCGTATTTAGGAGGTGGCGGGGGATGAAACAGGTACCCATCCGGTTAGGGCCGCTGGCTTTGCTGCTGACGGTGGTGGCCATCTGCATGACGGTGCTGGCGCTGCTGACTTTCTCTACCGCCCGGGCAGACCTGGCCATGGCCCAAAAGTTGGCGGCCTCTACCCAAGAGCGGTACGAGCTGGAGGCGGAAGGGCAGACGTTTTTGCGGGATTTGGCAGGGGAACTGCACGAAAGCGCCGGCCAGCTGGAATATTTACTCGATGCGGATGCTAAAACCGACCCCAAAGGCCTACCCCGCTATAGCGAGCCGGAAGCCCTAAAAAAACTGGATAAGGACGAAGACGGCTGCTATTGGAAAACCCTAGAGCGGGATGGCCTTACCTTGTCAATCGGCCTGGAATGGAGCCCAAAAACGGACGCCTTAAAGGTTGCCTGCTGGCAGTATTCCAGCGATTGGCAGGCGCCGGAGGAAATCGGCGGGCTGTGGCCAGGCCAATAAAATGGCCCGCCAATAAAAACCCCCAAAAACGGCGGCATCATAAATACGTCCATCACAAGAAAACCGGCCGGAAAAAGCCACGAAGCGAAGCGTGGGATCCTTAAGGGGCAGGGCCCCTTAAGCGGGGTGGCGGGGCAGGGCCCCGTCCCGCCGGAGGCCAGAAAGGGAGCGCGCATGGAAATACAGGAAATCTTAGAAAAGGCACACGGGCAGGGGGCGTCGGATATCTTTCTGGTGGCCGGCCTGCCGGTGACGTTAAAGTGTAAGGGGCACCAGGAGCGCTGGGGGGACGGGGCCCTAAAGCCGGAGGATACCCAGCGGTTTGTCGGACAGATCTATACCGTGGCCAACCGGGAGGATACCCATACCAGCCGGGGGGAGGACGACGATTTTTCCTTTGCCATTAGGGGGCTGGGGCGGTTTCGGGTCAACGTGTTTAAGCAAAGGGGCTCGCTGGCGGCGGTGATCCGGCTGATTCAGTTTGGCCTGCCAGACCCGAAAGAGCTGGGCATACCAGACGGCGTGCTGGACCTGGCGGACAACCAAAAGGGATTAGTGCTGGTGACCGGCGCGGTGGGCACAGGCAAGTCTACCACCATTGCATGTATGGTCCAGCGCATCAACGAAACGCGGGACTGCCATATTATCACTATGGAAGACCCCATTGAGTACATTTACCGCCACGAGAAGGCCATTGTCACCCAACGGGAGATTTCTATCGACACCCCTGGCTACCCGGCGGCTTTGCGTTCGGCCTTGCGGGAGAGCCCGGATGTGATCCTCCTGGGGGAGATGCGGGACTATGACACGGTGTCGGCGGCCATTACAGCCACAGAGACGGGGCTTTTACTGTTCAGCACCCTGCACACCAGCAGCGTGGCCAATACCATCACCCGTATTATCGATGTCTTCCCCGCCAACCAGCAGCAACAGGTGAAGATACAGCTTTCCCAGCTGCTGAAGGGCGTGGTGTGCCAGCAGCTGGTGCCGGGCGTTGATGGGCGGCTGCTGCCTGTCTTTGAGATCATGAAGAGCACCAACGCCATCCAGAACATGATACGGGAAGATAAGCTCCACCAGCTGGACTCGGTGCTCCAATCCGGCGCGGCAGAGGGCATGTGCACTATGGACGGCAGCTTGTTGAAGCTTTTCCGGGAGGGGAAGATCAGCAAAGAGACAGCCCTTGTGTACTGCGCCCATTACGACGTGATGAGCAAGCGGTTAGGGTGATAGGGGTTGACAGCAGGGGCTCCTGCCCCTGCACCCCGCTTAAGGGCCGGGGGCCCTTAAGAATCCCAGCCGTGGGCGTACTGCCTCTTTGGGGGCGGCTGCCGCGGCTGGCGTTTTATATGTCTTTATATTTTTGTGGTACGAAGATTTGGGGATTTTGTCCCAAGCCTTAATTCGCGCCCCGCCCTGCACGATATGGATTGACAAGCGGGGTGCCTTTGGGGTATAATATTAGGCAATGTTCTGCGGGCCCCTGGGGGGATGCCGGGCAGAAATCACAGCGAAAAAAGGATGGACATGGAATATGGCTGAGAAACAGTTTTTTGTAACCGAAGAGGGCCTGGCGGCTCTGGAAAAGGAACTGGAATATTTAAAGACCGTGCGCCGCAAAGAAGTGGCTGAAAAAATCAAGGTGGCCCTGTCTTTTGGTGACCTTTCTGAAAACAGCGAATACGACGAAGCGAAAAACGACCAGGCCATGATGGAAGCCCGCATTGCGGACGTGGAAGTCATGCTGAAAAACGCCGTAGTCATTGATGAAAGCGAGCTGGGCAATGAGACTGTGCATATCGGCTCTACCATAGAGGTGAGCGTGGTGACCGCCGCGGGGAAAAAGATGACAAAGGATTATAAGATTGTAGGCTCTAACGAGGCTGACCCCCGGGGTGGGAAAATCTCCGATGAATCGGCCGTAGGCAAAGCCCTGCTGGGCGCTGCCGTAGGGCAGACCGTAGAAGTGGAAACCCCGGCGGGCTTCTCCACCTATACCGTGGTGACGATTTCGTAACACGCGGCCTTGCCCTGATTTTTACGAAGGAACCGTGGGACTCTTAAAGGGGCCGCCGCGTGCTGTGACGCGCGTTTAGCGGCCAGCGGGCAGGGCAGGCCTGTAAGCAGGTTTAGTTAGCCCTTGCCAGATGAAACCAGCCCAAAAACAGGAAAGGAAGTGCAGGGAGTGGCAGAACAGAACGCACAAGCGCCCCAGGCCGAAGGGGCACAGGATTTAAAGGAAATTTTGCAGATACGCCGCAACAAGCTTTTCGCCATGCAGGAGCAGGGCAACGACCCTTATGCCCAGGTGTCCTATGATGTAAAGCATAAGGCCCAGGATATTTTGGATCATTTTGAAGAGTTAGAAGGCAAGCCGGTGTCTGTGGCCGGGCGGATCATGAGCCGCCGGGGCATGGGCAAGGTGTCTTTTATGGATTTACGCGACCTGTCCGGGCGCATCCAGCTGTACGCCAAAATCGACGTCATGGGCGAAGAGCCCTACCGGGCTATGCAGGCCTCTTTGGATATCGGGGATATTGTAGGCGTAGAGGGGGAAGTCTTCCGCACCCAGCGGGGGGAAATCTCTGTAAAGGTAACCGCTATGGCCATTCTCTCCAAGGCCCTGCTGCCTCTGCCGGAGAAATACCACGGCCTTACCAATACAGACGCCCGCTATCGCCAGCGGTATCTGGACCTGATTATGAACCCCGAAGTGCGGGACATGTTTGTCAAGCGCTCAAAAATTATCAGTTCTATACGGGAGTACCTGGACGGGAAGGGCTTCTTAGAGGTAGAAACCCCGGTGCTGCATACCCAGGCTGGCGGGGCGGCTGCCCGGCCCTTCATCACCCACCACAACACCCTGGACATGGACATGTACCTGCGCATTGCCTTGGAGCTGCATTTGAAGCGGCTGATCGTGGGCGGCTTTGACCGGGTCTATGAGATTGGGCGCAACTTCCGCAACGAGGGCATGGATACCCGCCACAACCCCGAATTTACTATGTTGGAGCTGTACCAGGCCTATACAGATTTTAACGGTATGATGGACATTACCGAAGACATGATACGCACCGTATCCCACAAGGTGCTGGGCACTGGCAAGGTAGAGCGGGACGGGGTGGAAATCGACCTGGATAAGCCCTTTGCCCGCATGACCATGGTGGAAGCCGTAAAGCGGTACGCTGGGGTAGATTTTACCCAGGTAGAGACCATAGAGCAGGCCCGCGAGCTTGCCAAGGCCCATCACATTGACTTCGAGCTCCGCCACCGCAAGGGCGATATCTTAAACCTGTTCTTTGAGGAGTTCTGCGAAGAAAAGCTGGTGCAGCCCACCTTCCTCATGGGCCACCCGGTAGATATTTCGCCCCTGGCCAAAAAGGACCCGGCAAACCCGGAGTATACCCAGCGGTTCGAGCTGTTCATCTGCGGCGGCGAGTTCGCCAACGCTTTCAGCGAGCTTAACGACCCCATTGACCAGCGGGAGCGTTTTGAAGCCCAGGCCGCCCAAAAGGCTGCCGGCGACGAGGAAGCCTGCGGCGTAGATGAAGATTTCCTCACCGCATTGGAGTACGGTATGCCACCCACAGGCGGCATGGGCATCGGCATAGACCGTCTTGTTATGCTGCTGACGGGTGCCCAGTCCATCCGGGATGTGTTGCTGTTCCCCACAATGAAGCCGATTGACTGAGTAAGTCTTTATAAGTCTGTATGTGTGAGCTGGTAAGAGCAGGCGTGAGGTCTTACGCCAAAGGTTTACGCCAATTCACGCCAGATTTACGCCGAAAAGTGTTTGGAACTTATGCGATTTCCCGCAAGTTCACGCCACTTCACAGGATTTCTTATTTACCCCACTGAGTGCATGCTCAGTGGGGTTTTTCTTTGCGCCTGTCCTACTTCAAAAAGAAGCGGGACAGGCGTTTTTTTGTTACCCGAAAAAGATTTCAAAAATTTTTTGAGAAGGGGGGTTAAGATTCGCCCCTCTTTTTGTGCTGTTGAGGGGTGTGAGGCAAAACACCTCACGAGTTCCTTGAAAACTGAATACACATTCATCAGGTCGTTCCTGAGCGGAG
>QZEE01000017.1 GCA_009917445.1 bacterium D16-76
GGAGCGTTTAAGGACACACAAGAAACCTTTTAAGAAACCGCACAAATCCAGCATTGGCGCGGTTTAAGCGGCTTTTAAGAAAATAACAACAGCCCTTTAAGCGAGTACGCCCAAACGCCGCTTAAAGGGCTTGTTTTTTGCTTTTAAGAGCCTGCCCCCCGCAACACCCCCCGCAAGTAACCGCCAGGGGGGCGCAACTGCCGAAAAACCCAATAAAATCAAGGGGTTACGGCTTTTTGCGTTTTTGCGGAAACAAGGGCAGATTTCCGGGCTACTTGCACCCCCTCCCCACTTTTTGAAAGAAAAGTTTAGTCCCTTAAAAGGTAGCCTTGAGCCTTACACTATTCGTAAGAATATGACGAAATACGTCAGATTCTTACAAAGCGCTTACAAGAGATTGTGTTTATGGTATATATACAAATGCAATCACTTTTTATATTGGTTTAGCTGCGTTAATTCACCAGCACGCTTGTCAAGCTCAGTAAGCCCATCTGAGTTTAGGGCGAATGCCGCTTGAAAAATCCTACCAACTTTTGCACCATCTAAGTTAGCGGAACCATCACGCCGAAGCAGGTCGCGTGAAATAGTGCGCATTACTTCATTTAATATAGATATAGCAAGATACTGGCGTTCTTGGGAAGCGCAATTTAGGTCTGGCCGAAACACTTGAAAGAGGTGGACAAGTTCATCCATTTGCCCTTGAATGGCATCACTATTTTGCATGAAAGTTTCCCGATCCACTTCTCCACGAAGATATTCACCACTGACACCAAAATAACGCTCCAGGGCAGCCATAGCTTTAGAGTTTGGCTCGCGCAGATTATTTTCATAATTCCGTATAGCAGCCATACTTACGTGAATCTCTTTTGCTAGTTCGGTTTGTGTAAGCCCCTTATGCTTGCGCAATTCTTGAATACGCTGGCCCATCGAGTTTTGTTTATCCATATCGGCAACTCCTTCCTACTTTTACTAGTATATCGCAAAGCATATACAAATGTAAATACAAATTTTGAAAAAGCTCTTGACATATACAAATGGAGACGTTATAATAAGCTTGAGATGTATACAAACGGAAATATAAAGGAGGGCCATAATGCTATTAAGAGTCAACGCTACTGAATTACAGCGTCAAAGGGAGCGGGCTGCAATGACGCCCTATAAGCTGGCAAAGGAGTCTGGCCTCCCTATCAATGCAATTTACCGGCTGGAGAACGGCACCACTAAGCTGACCAACCACCTGCGGGCCAGGGAGATCGCTAAGGCACTTCACTGTAAAGTTGAAGATATTTTCATAGTTAAGAAAGGAGCATGACAAATGAACGCAATGCAGGTATTCAACTACGAGGGCAACGAGGTACGCACGATCATGAAAGACAACGAGCCGTGGTGGGTGCTGGCAGATGTGTGCCGAGTTCTGGATATCCAGAACAACCGCAACGCAGCACGGCGGCTGGATGATGATGAAAAGGGTGTCCATCTGATGGACACCCTTGGCGGGGGCCAGAAAATGACCATCATCAACGAGTCCGGGCTGTACAAAGTCATCCTGCGGTCGGACAAGCCAGAGGCCAAGAAGTTTACCCGCTGGGTGACCCACGAGGTGCTGCCCACCATCCGCAAGACCGGCAGCTACAGCCAGCCGGGTGCAGCGCAGCCCTTTACCATGGAACAGATGGCGCAGTTTGCGGCTGCGGTAGCCGCCCAGGTGGTGACGCAGATTGTACCCATCATTGTTGCTACAGTGAAAGAAGCAACACAAACCGCACAGCCTGCAGCACCAGCGGCCACGGCCCCGGAGGTGATCCCGTTTTTCACAAGTGACGGCCCCGCTAAGTGCAAGCTGGAAACATTCCCGCCGGATATCGTCCGCAAGGTGGAGGAAATGCTGACCGCCATGGAGGAACAGCAAAATCTTAACTTTAGCATGATTGCCCGGTTCTGCACCATCAACGGCTATACCATTTCCAGCCCCGCCGTAAAAACCTACTACCAGCGGCATTTTACCGCCGCATAAGCCGAAACTGCCCCATGGGGCAGTCCGCAGGGGATGACCGCCCTGCGCTGACGATGGCAGGTCATGAAAGACGGTGAAATAGTGAATCCTGTGCTAAGTGTTAAAGAGCTGGCCGACCTTAAGGGATGCAGCCCGCAATGGATACGCAAGCTGGCCGGTGAACAGAAGTTGCATGGCCAGAAGCGCATAAACGCCGATGGCTCTCCAGAGTGGGTGTTCCCCCTCAAAAGCCTGGAGCCCCATCTGCAGCTTAGATACTACAAGAATAAAGCCGCAGAAATGCCGGGGCTGGCTGAGTTTACAAAATCCCTGCAAAATGAGGGCAGGCCCTTTGACCATTTCAGTGAAGAGGAGCGCCAGGAAATCATCTGGTGGCAAAAGACCCTGGAGGACTGGAAAGAATACAGAAACCGCTACCCTGGGGATAAGGCCGAAGCTG
Source organism: bacterium D16-76 (assembly GCA_009917445.1). Lineage (GTDB taxonomy): Bacteria > Bacillota > Clostridia > Oscillospirales > Acutalibacteraceae > Acutalibacter. The sequence continues at coordinate 2,454 of QZEE01000017.1, forward strand.
ACAAAAAGTTTATCTCTATCCGAGCAGAGCTTGACCCAGAGAACACCTTCTCGGTAGATACATTATACCGCAAGGAGCGCAATTTCCGCAAGCTGGGTCTGGACGGCCTGCTGGACAAGCGTGGCAAGGGCCGCAAGGGAAAAAGCAAGATCACCGAGGAAATGTGGCAGACCTTTTTGAGCTACTACCTGGACGAGGCCCAGCACCCCATCCAAAAGTGCTATGAGTACACCCGGCTCTACTTCCAGGACACGGCCCCGGAGCTGGTGGCGGATATCCCCACCTATTCCACATTCTGGCGCAGGGTGCAGAACGATATACCCGAACCCATGGAAGTGTTGGGCCGCCAAGGTCAAAAGGCTTTCCGCGACCGCTGCGCCCCCTACATACATCGCATATATGAGGAAATGGCCAGCAACGAGTGGTGGGTGGCCGATAACCACACCTTTGACGTTATCACCCAGGGCGAGAACGGCCAGCTCCATCGTCTGTACCTTACGGCCTTCTTTGACGCCAGGAGCGGGATATATACTGGGAGCCACGTCACCACGGCCCCCAGCAGCCAGTCCACCCTGGTGGCGCTGCGCAAGGGCATCTTGAAATACGGCATCCCGGAGAATATTTACGTTGACAATGGCCGCGAGTTCCTGACCCATGACATAGGCGGCCTGGGCCACCGAAAGAAGAAACCCAAAAACGGCGAGGAGCGCTTTGAGGTACCCCCGGTATTTGAGCGGCTGGGCATAAATATGACAAACGCCTTAGTCCGCAACGCCAAGGCGAAAATCATTGAGCGGCGCTTTAGGGACATAAAAGACCACCTTTCCCGCCTGTTCGAGACCTACACGGGCGGCAACGTAGTGGAAAAGCCGGAAAAGCTCAAGGGTGTGCTGAAAAACGGGGAGATACCCCTGGACGCCACCTTTACCGACACGGTGGAGACCCTGCTGGACTGGTATTTCAACCAGCAGCCCTATGGCGGCGAGGTGGCCGCAGACCATGGCAAGCCCCGCCAGCAGGTCTACAATGAGAACCTGCACACCAAGCGGGTGGCCGGGGCCGAGGACTTGAACCTTATGCTCATGCGCAGCGCCAGGGTGCAGAAGGTCACCCGGCGCGGGGTGCATCTGGATATCGCGGGCCAGCGGCTGGACTACTGGAACGATGATTTCACCTTTAACTACATGGGCAAAAAAGTGTATTTCCGCTATGACCCGGACGATCTGAGCGCCGTGCGGGTGTATGACCTGGAAGACCGCTTTATTATGACGGTGCCGGTGGATAACACAGCGGTGCTCACCTACGGGGCCAGCAAGGAAGAAGTCAAGCAGGCCATGGGCAAGGTGCGGCGGCTGGAGCGCATTACCAAAGAGGCGCTGGAGGCCAGCACGGTGCAGGCTTTTGGCAAGCGCACAGCCCTGGAGCTGGTGCTGGAGCAGGCCCTTGATAACAAGACGGCCCGGATCATCCCGGAGGCCCGGCCCAAGGTGCTGGAGCTGCAAAGGCCCAACGAGGAGCCGCTGCTTAAAGCGGTGGGCGGGCCTGACCTGGATGTTATGAATAGGAACGCTCTCAGAAGACAAGGAGGAACCGATAATGAGTAAGGTTTACAACAGCGCATTGCAGGCAAGGGTGGAGCAGTTTTTGCAAGATAAGCAGATCAGCCAGGCCAAGGCCGCCCCCCTTATGGGTATCAGCCAGACGGCCCTTTCCCAATACCGCCGCAGTATGTACGACAACGGCGACATTTCGGCCCTGGAAAGCAAGCTGGAGGAATTCTTCAAGGCCCAGGACGAACAGGACGCCAGCACGGAAAAGGCCCTGCCCTATAAGCCCATCCAGGACTATATCCCCACCTCCATTTCCGAGGACGTGTACAAGCTGATCCGCTATTGCCAGCTGGAAAAGGGCATGGTCATTATCCACGGTGACGCAGGCATCGGCAAGACCAAGGGCGCGGAAAAGTTCGTAAGGGACAACCCCACCAGCAGCGTGTACATACAGGCCACCCCCAGCATCGGCACCCTGGGCAACCTTTTGAAGATGCTGGCGCGGGCCTTGCGGGTGCCGGAGAGCCGCAGCAAGCTGGAGCTGGCCCTTTCCATCCGGGAGAAGCTGGAGGGCACCAACCGGGTTATTATCATTGACGAGGCCCAGCACCTGCAGCTGCGGGCGCTGGAGGAGATACGCACATGGACAGACCCCAACCCCATCACCGGGCAGCAGGGCGTGGGCATTGCGCTGATCGGCAACACCGAAACCTATACCCGCATGGTGGGTAAGCAGGAGGCCCGGTTCGCCCAGCTGTTTTCCCGTATCCGCATGAACCGCTTTTACAGCACCCACAAGGTCACAGCCGAGGACGTAAAGGCCCTGTTCCCCAAGCTGGCCGAGGAGGGGCAGAAAAAAGAGGCCAGCTTCCTGCATGGTATCTGCCAAAGCAAATGGGGCGTCCGGGGCGCGGTGAATGTCTATAACAACGCCGTAAACAACGAGGACATTACCTATACTGGGCTTTATAACATGGCCCGCAATATGGGTATAGGCGTGGTATAAGGGGGGATCAGCGTGACAGGGGTACTTATTACAGCGATTATTTGTGCAACTATTATTATCCTTGCCCGTATGGGTAAAGAGAAATAGGAGGGGCTTATGATTTTTAAGAGGGTTTTACCGCTGGTTTTGGCGGCGCTTGCAGGGCTTTTGGGCGGTATGTATATCCGGCTGGGGTTTGAGATTGCAAAGGGCCGACCGTTTTCCCCAGGTGGAGAGGCGCTGTTTCTTCCCTTGGTGGGGTTGCTGCTTACCTGGGATACAACATAGGCAAGGCGGCAGCCACCCAGCGGGCCGCAGACGCCGCCTATAAGGCCGGATACCAGGACGGCTATCAGCGGGGGTGCATAGGCAGGCGCAAGGTAGAGGCTGGGCCTGCAGAGCCTGCCAGGGCCGTTAATGAATATATGGGGCCGTAAGCCCCGCCTTAATGCAGCTTCCCTTTGGGGCAACGGTCGCAAGCCCGTGTTAATGCAGAGCGAGGAAAACAGAAAGGGGCGTGGGAATGGATCTGGAACATACAGCCATCATGCGGCTGCAGGAAGCGTCAAAGCTTAGCGAGTTCTATTACCAAAAGCCCCTGTTGCTGACCTACTCTGGCGGTAAAGACAGTGAGGTGTGCCTGGAGCTTTGCAGGCGGGCCGGGGCGCCCTTTGAGGTAATCCATAGCTTGACCACTGCCGATGCGCCCGAAACCGTATACCATGTGCGAAAGGTATTCCGCAGGCTGGAGCTGGAGGGCGTCAAGTGTGAAATACTACATCCCCAGTACAAGGGCCAGCCCACCTCCATGTGGGCGCTTATCCCCCAAAAACTCATGCCCCCGGTACGCACAGTGCGGTACTGCTGCCAGGTCTTGAAGGAGGGGCGCGGTAAAAACCGGTGCATAGTACTTGGTGTGCGCAGGGCAGAAAGCCAAAGCCGGTCTGATTCGGGCGTGGCAGAGCTGCACGGAAAATCTAAGAGGGAAAAACAGATATTTGACTTTGACAACGGTGACAAAGGCATTATTGCCCCTTGTCAAATGAAAGCAAAAATCAAAATCCATCCCATTGTGGACTGGACAGACCGGGATGTATGGCAGTTTTTGAGGGATGCAAAAGCGGATATAAACCCTTGTTATGCTATGGGATTTAACCGGGTGGGCTGTATAGGCTGCCCCATGGCCGATAAACTTCGCTGGCGTGAGTTTCGTCATTGGCCCAAGTTTGAAAGCCTGTACCGCAGGGCATTTGCCCGTATGCTGGAGGAACGCAAAGCACAGGGCAAGCCCTGCCAGTGAAAAACCGCCGATGATGTTTTCCGTTGGTGGATGGATGACAAGAACCTGGACGGCCAGCTGGACATATTTGGCAGGGAGGTGGGCGCGGATGGCTTGTAATTGGCCCTATACCTGCAGCAGGTGCAGGAAAGCCGACTGGATACTGGAAACCGGGGAGCGGGCCTGCTGCACCTGCCGGTTTTGGGGACTGGACGTTGACTCCCCTGTGTGCTGGAAGAAAATGCAGATCATGCTGCCCTGCGAGGACTGCGGGGAGTGGGAAAGGAGAGAGCCATGGCGGCAAAGAAACAGAAGCGCATGACCCAGCGCCAGAAGGACGAAAGGGCACAGGTCAAAAAGGAGCTGCAGGCAAAAGGGGTACTCCCGCCTGACAAGCCCAGGCTGAACCGCAAAAAGTTTGCCAAAGAGGTGTGGGGAGAATATGAGGCCATGGAACCCATCCGGCGGGAGGTTTTTCTCCTTAAGGCCATCGGCTGCATGGTGGGGCCGGATATGCGGGAGGTCACGCCGGAAGAGGTGGGGGTGCTTAAACTGCTCAAGTTAGCCGTGGAAATGGACAAGTTTTCCCAGCGGCTCAAGGCAGAGGGCCGGGATACCTACACCCTGGGGGAGCTGTCCGATAAAGTTATCATGCCTGTTTTGAAGCTATAGGGGCCTCGGCCCCGCCTTAATGCGGCTGCCCATTGGGGCAACGGTCACAAGCCCGGATAGACGCAGAGTGAGGAAAACACAAAGGAGGTATGCGGATGGACGCACAAAAGAAGCTGGGCAAAAAAGGCACCCTGACCATCCCCCAGCAGCTGCGGCACCAGCTGGGCCTGCAGGGGGGCGCGGCGCTGGATATCACCACGACAGAGGACGGGGGCCTGCTGCTGCAGAAACATCTGCCCGCCTGCAATATCTGCGGCGGCACCCAGGGCGTGGTAAAGTTTAAGGGCTTTGACATCTGCCGGGAGTGCCGCCAGGGCCTGCGGGAGGTGGCCGGGGATGATTAGCCAGGAACAGGTGAGGGCCTATGTGGACGAATACGCCGCCCTGACCCTTGAATCCAGCCGGATCAAGGAGCGCATGGACTGGCTTAAGGGGTATTTTGAGACCCTGGCCGCCGATGACCTTAAGGACACCAAGCTGCTGACCGCCTCCTATTGGGGCAGCCAAAACAGCCGGGTGACGGTGACAAACGCCGCCACAGTCAAGCCGGTATCCCTTACGATGGTAAAGGAGGTGCTGGGCAAGGTGGCCGGGGACTTTATCAAGACAGAGAGCACCGACACCATGACCGCCCCCTGCAAAAAGCTGCTGGGCATGGTGGCCCAGGGGAATTATACCGAGGGGAGCCTTAATAGCCTGATCCAGAAAATCAGCAGCGACCCCAAGGTGCAGGCCACCCTGCAGAAACGGCTCAAGGGTACTTACAACCGGGACAAGGCCGCGCTCATGAAGGTGGGCGGCCTGCCGGAGCAGGAGGCCAGCGATTGGGCCTACCTTGCCGCCGAGGTGATAAATTGGGAATGGCTCACCCAGGTGCTGCGGGCCGCAGGCTGGCAGGGCAGCACCCAGGAGGCCGTGGACATCATCCGGGCCGCCGTTATCGTGGAGGAAAGCATCAAGGTGGGCGTGGAAGCAGAGCAGCCGCCAGCGTAGGCGGGGAAAGGAGGACGCTATGGCAGCCATCAACGGGCAACAGATCAAGAAAATTTACGCCATAGGCAATGCGCTGGGCATTGTGGAGCGGGGCAATGAGGAGGACGCCCTGCACTCCCTGGTGGCTGCCATTACCGGGAAAGGCTCTGTAAGGGCGCTCACCAGCACCGAGGCTCAGGCGGTGATCAGCGAGCTGCAGCAGCGCCAGGGCACCCCTCCCCCGCGCCGCAAGCCCAAGACGCACACAGAGCGCCCTGGCGGGGCCACGGTGGCCCAGCAGCGCAAGGTGTGGGCATTACTCTATGAGCTGCAAAAAGCGGACACAGCGCCCAGCAGGGCCACGTTAGGGCAAAGGCTGTGTGGTATCCTCAAAAAGGAGCTGCACATAGACGCCCTGCCAAAGGAGCCCTTTGCCTGGGTAGACTTTGAGACCTGCAACCGGCTCATTGAGATTCTGAAAAAATATGTGGCCAATGTGGAAAAGGCCGCGCCGGGAGGTGGTACACAATGAGTGCCCCGGAAACAAACTGGCTTCAAGATTTAAGCCATGACCAAAGGAAAATAGCTGACCTGATTGGCGAGGAAAGCTTCATAAAGCTAATGGAGGAATATGGGGGCACTTACTTCTATATTCCAAAAACGGACAAAATTGAGCGCATGGAAAGGAATGAACAAATCAAGGCCGAGTTTGACGGGTACAACTTCCGGGAACTGGCGCAAAAATACGGATTGACAGAAGTCACAATAAGGAGTATCGTATCAGATAGGGTGCGGGCCGTCCGTGCCCGCCCCATGGAGGGGCAGCTCTCCCTATTGTAAAGTAAAAAACTTAAACGCTTTACGTTGACCGCTTGCGTGTTTTGAGGGTATGATTGAGACAAATCAATCATACCTTTTCTTTTTTCGGGGGTGTTCGTGTGACGTTTGATAATGGGACATGGTGGCTGGCGCTGGCCCTTTTGGGCCTGATAACAGGCGGCTTGACCTACCTGGTAAAGCGGACTGTGTTTGGGCGGGTGGATAAGCTAGCAGACGATATCGAGCGCATAAAGCAGGACTATACCCCTCGCCGGGTGCATGATAAAGACCACGATGCTACACAGGCAGAAATAAAAAGGATAACGGAGAATTATCTCACCAAAGAGGACTTTTTTCGTGAGCAGGCCAAAACAGAGCGCAAGCTAGACACAATACTGGATATATTGATGAAGCAGGGAGGCAGGGGTGCATGACGGAAATGGACGTAAAGCGCATAAGGGCCGGTAACTTTGCCCGGAACAATGGCCAGGTTTTGCAGGCGGTCAATATCCTGCGCATAAAGTTTAACAAACTGGCCGGGATAGAGCGGGTGGTCAAAAGCAGCGGCATGGCCCCGGATGAGTTTCTGGAAAGCGTCAACTTCCTGGCAGAGGAGGGGTATATCCGTCTGCGGTATATTTCCACAAAAGAGACGGCCACCCTGGCCGATGCGGAATATACGGCCCTGGAGGCCAAGCTCACCGGCAAGGGCATAAGGCTGCGGGCCGGAGGGATTGAAGACGATATGGTGGAAGTATCCAGCAGCGACAAGAGCCTTTTGCGGGCTGGCAACTTTGTCCAAAACAATGGCGGGGTGCTGCGGCCTTTGAATATCCTCTCCCACAAGTACAACAAGCTGGGCAACCTGCAAAGCCTGCTGGCTGGTGAAGGAGTGGCCGAGGATGAATTTCTGGACAGTGTAAACTTTCTGGCGTCTGAGGGCTATATCCATTTGCGGCTGATCTCCACACGGGAGCCCGCGCTGCTGGCAGACCATGAATACACCGAGCTGGAGGGTAAGCTTACCAGCCAGGGCAAGCGCCTTTTGAAAGGCGGCATAGAGGACAACATGATCGAAGTATAGGAGAGCGGGCACATGGGCAAAAAAGCAGGCAACCGGAAGCACAGCAAAATAGACGGGCTAGACCCCGCGCTGCGGGAAGCGGTGGAGCAGATGCTTTTGTCCAATGCCACCTATGGGGAGATTGTGGACTTTTTAGGCCAGAATGGCGTGGGCATATCGGTGGCAAGCGTGTGCCGGTACGCCCAGGCATACCAGGCCAATGTGCAGATGCTGGCGGTGGCCCAGGAGAATTTCCGGCGCATGATGGACGAATTAGACCGCTACCCGGACTTGGATACCACCGAGGCCATTATCCGGCTCACCAGCCAGAACCTTCTCAATGCCCTGGCCGGGGCCAGCGAGGAGGACTGGCAGGGGGTAAGCATTGACAAGATGCTGCGGGAGGCCAATGCCCTGGTACGGGCTGCCGCCTACAAGAAACGGGTGGAAATGCAGAACCAGGACGCTACAGAGGCGGGCCTGGAGGCTGTGCGGGCTTTGGTATTTGACGCCATGGCCAGGGAGCAGCCGGAGCTTTATAAACAGGTGAATGACTTCCTCAACGCGAAAAAGCGGGAGGGCTTAGAAAAGGGGTGAGGGTATGTGGGTTGTGCTGCAGGTGGAAACCGGGCAGGAGCAGGGTGTGCAGCAGGCGCTGCAGGCCATGGAAAACATGGTGGCCCTGGTGCCCAGGGAAAACCGGCTGGTGAGAAAAGCCGGGGCCTGGACGCAAAAGGAGTATATCCTCTTCCCCGGCTATGTGTTCTTAAGCCTGGACTACAATGCCGACAACTATTACAGGGTGCGGGCCGTGCCCCATGTGCTGCGGTTTTTGGGTGCCAGCGGCCTTGCCCCCTCCCGGCTCTCCTATCTGGAGGCCGAGTGGATCAAGGTACTGTCCGGGGGCGGCAAGCCCCTGGAGCCCACCAAGGTGCGCAGGCAGCCGGACGGCTCCCTCAAGGTGGTGGGCGGGGTGCTGGGGAATTTTGCCAGCCGCGCTATCCAGTATGACAGCCATGCCCGCAGGGCCAAGGTGGAGCTGACCATCTGCGGGGAGCCGAAAACGGTACAGCTTTCGGTGGAGCTTGTAAATGATTCTTAAACACTACACACAGGAAACCGAAAAAGGCCGGGCGGTTGATGCGTCCCCCCGGCGCGGATCGGCGGACATAGACGCATAGAGACCGGGCCAAAACAGGCCCCGGATGGCGAAGCACACCCATCTGGAGGCTGGTTTTGCAGCCCCGGCCTCTTTTGTTTTGATTCTACCCGTTTAATTTGCTTTTAGGGCCGTTTAATTCGCCGCCAGCGTATGAGGGCGGGAAAAGTTACCACCAAAAGGCAAGGGGGCAAATAAGGGCATTTCCGGCCCCGTATCAGCAAAGGAAAGGAGGCGGGCTGTTTGAAGCAGCGGAAAAAGCAGAGCATAGCTACCTTGGCGGGGGCCATAGCCGAGGCAGAGGCTAAAAAATACGAGGCCGAGGGCACAGACTTAAACGCCCTGGGGGCGCTCTTAAAGGATTTCCTGGAAAGGGATCATTCTCCGGAACGGGAACAGCTGAAAAGGGACTATCTCGCGGGCCTGCCCCTTACCGGGGCCAGCGGCCTGCGCAAGCGGCTTGCCGCCATTGACCTGGAATTTTTTGGGCGGGCCTACTTCCCCCACTATTTCAGCCGCCCCTCCCCGGGCTTCCACCGGGAGCTGGACGGCATCTGGCAACAGGGGGTGCTCAAGGGCCGTTCCCCCCTGGCCCTGGCAGAGGCTAAGAAGATAAGCCGCCTGCCGGGTGTGCGCCGGGTGGTGGCCGCCCCCCGTGGCCACGCCAAAAGCACCAACCTGACCTTTAAGGGCACCATGCACGCCGTTTTATACGAGTACAAGCATTACCCCATTATCATATCGGACAGCAGCGAACAGGCCGAGGGCTTCCTGGACAATATCCGGGTGGAGTTTGAGGAAAACGCCGCTATTATAGAGGACTTTGGCTTTCTGCCCGGTAAGGTATGGCGCAGCAATGTGCTGGTGACAAAAAGCAATATCAAGCTGGAGGCCATCGGCAGCGGCAAGAAAATCCGTGGGCGCAAGCACCGAAACTGGCGGCCCGACCTTATTATCCTGGACGATGTGGAGAATGATGAAAATGTCCGTACCCCTGACCAGAGGGCCAAGCTCGACAACTGGTTTAAGAAAGCCGTATCCAAGGCCGGGGACGATTACACGGACATTATCTATATCGGCACCCTGCTGCACTATGACAGCCTGCTTGCGAACACCTTGAAGAACCCGGCCTATAGGGCCATCAAGTATAAGGCGGTCATTTCCTTTTCGGAGGAGGACGCCCTCTGGCAGCAGTGGACGGAGATTTATACAGACCTTGCAAACGATGGCCGGGAGCGGGACGCCCTGGCTTTCTTCCATATGCATGAGGCCGCCATGCTGGCGGGCACAAAGGTGCTGTGGGAGGAAAAGCTTTCCTATTATGACCTTATGGTTATGCGGGTATCCGAGGGCGAGAGCGCTTTCAACAGTGAAATGCAGAACGAACCTATAAACCCGGACGATTGCCTGTTTATGGAGGAATGGCTGGACTATTACAACGAGGCCGAGATAGATTTTCGCGACCGGGCCTATCAATTCTTTGGCTTTGTAGACCCCTCCCTGGGCAAAAACAAGAAAAGCGACTTTTCCGCTATCCTGACCATAGCCAAGCACAAGGCCAGCGGCTATATGTTCATAATGGACGCCGATATCGAGCGTAGGCATCCAGACCGCATAATCATGGACGTGCTGGATAAGGAGCGCTGGCTGCGGGCCACCTATGGCCGGGGCTATAAGAAGTTTGGGGCCGAGGTGAACCAATTCCAGTGGTTCTTAAAGGAGGAGCTGGCAAAGGCCAGCGCCAGGGCGGGGTTGTACCTGCCCATAGAGGAGGTGCAGCAGTCCAGCGACAAGGTGCTGCGTATCCAGACCCTGCAGCCGGACGTAAAAAACAAGTATATCAAGTTTAACCGCCGCCATAAAAGGCTCCTGGAGCAGCTGACGCAATTCCCCATGGCGGCCCACGATGACGGCCCGGACGCCCTGGAGGGTGCCCGTACTATAGCCAAAAAGTCAAGGCGTTTCCGCATTGTAGACCGTGCGGATTTAGGATTATAGGAGGTATTGCATGGGATATACAAAGCTTTACAGCGGGTGCAGGGCCTGCCCCTACCGGGAGACCTGCAGCCATAAGCTGCTGATAGGCGAGGGGCTTTTGGAGCCTGCGGCCGCCCCCCTGGTGCAGCCCTTGATCCAGCCCATACTGCAGCCCCATGATTACCGCCATGTCAAAATAGACGCAAATACTACTATTACCATTGACCTGGAAAAGCTTAAGCAGCAGCTGGAGGAAAGCCATTTCCCGCCCATGCTGTTCCAAGGGGGTGCATAGTTTGCCTGTACTTTACATGGAGCGCTCGGCCCTGGGGGGGCTTACCGAGCGGGACATCAAGAAAATCATAGAGGAAAACGAGGGCGGCACCAAGTACCAGCGCCTGGAGGGGTACTATGTGGGAGACCATGATATCCTGCGGTACACCAAAAAGGACAAGGCGGTGCCCAATAACCGGCTGGTGAACAATATGCCCCGGTATATCACGGACACGGCGGTGGGGTACTTCCTGGGCAAGCCGGTGACCTATTCCAGCCAGGACGATGCTTTCCTCCAGGCCCTGCAGGACATTTTCGACTATAACGATGAGCAGGACGAAAATACAGAGCTGGCCAAAACCGCCAGCATAGACGGCAGCTGCTTTGAAATGCTGTACATGGATGAGGACGCCATGATCCGCTTTGTGAAGGTGGCCCCCGGCAGCTGTGTCATGATCTACGAGACCGGCTACAGCACCCCCATGGCGGCCCTGCGGTTTATCCATTCCAAGGACAGGGACGGCAACCCCATCAAAAAGGTGGAGTTCTGGACTTCCACCGAGTGCTGGTATTTTATAAGCCTGCACGGCGGCCCCCTGGAGCTTACGGATATTGTGGAGCACTACTGGCAGGACGTGCCCTTTATTGAATATATCAACAATGAGGAGCGCATAGGGGACTTTGAGGGGGTTATCACCCTGGTGGACGCCTATAACCGGGTGCAGAGCAATACCGCCAACTTTTTCCAGTACAACGATGAGGCCATCCTTAAGGTGCTGAAAATGGGGGAAGTTACCCCCCAAAACATAAAAGACATGAAGGAGGCCGGGGCCATCCTGCTGGAGGATGGCGGGGATATCCAGTGGCTTATCAAAGAGGTGGCCGACACTCCCCTGGAAAACTACAAGCAGCGCCTGCGGGAGGATATGCACCTTTTTTCCAATGTCCCCAACCTTAACGATGAAAACTTCGGCGGGAACCTGTCCGGGGTGGCTGTGTCCTATAAGCTGTGGGGCCTGGAGCAGGTGTGCGCTATAAAGGAGCGCAAGTTCAAGCGGGCGCTGCAGCGGCGCATTGAGCTTATCACCACCATGCTGAATATCCAGGGCGGGCACTATGATTACCGGGATATCGACCTGCAGTTTAGGCGCAACCGGCCCCAAAACCTCCTGGAGAGCGCCCAGATCGTCACCACCCTTTCCGGGGAGCTTTCCAGGGAATCCCGGCTGCAGATGCTGCCCACGGTGGATAATGTGCAGGATGAGCTGCAGAAGCTGGAGGAGGAAAAGAAAGCGGACATGGGGGACTTTGGCGGCTACAATGCCCTGGCTAACGCCCTGCAGCAGGCCCAGGCCCCGGAACAGCCCCAGCAGCCGCCCCCCGTCCCTGCTGCAGGAAGGGGATGAGGCATGAGCTATCAGACCCGCAATGAGTGGATAGAGGACGCCAAAAACCGGCTGCTAAAGAATGAGCGCCGCGCCGATGAGGCAGCGCGGGAGCTGCTTTTCCTCTATGATGAGGCGGCCTATGCCATAGAAAAGGATATCAATACCCTTTTTGCCCGGTATGCCAAAGACAACCGCCTGACCGCCGCCGAGGCTTCCCGGCTGCTGTCGGGCCGGGAGTACAGCCATTGGCGCAAGTCCATAGAAAAGTACATAGAGGACGCCAAGGGCAAAGATAAGGCCAAGGCCAGCAAGGCCCTGCTGGAGCTGAACACTTTAGCCATGAAAAGCCGTATCAGCCGCAAGGAGCAGCTGCTTTCTTCCGTATACATGGCCATGATGGACTTAGCTGAAGACAGTGAAACAAAGCTCACCACCCTTATGGGGGACATGCTGCGGGTGAATTATTATGAGAGCTGCTTTTCCATGCAGAAGGGCATCGGCATGGGCTTCAACGTGGCAAAGCTGGACACAGCCTTAATTAAACAAATCATTTCCTACCCCTGGAGCGAAAAGCACTTTTCCGAGGCCATATGGGGTGCCTGTGACCATATCGCGGCTGTGGCAAAGCGGGAGATCACCCTGGGCTTTATCCAGGGCAGCGGCGTGGACAAAATGGCAAAGGCCGTGGACGATATCATGGACAGGGGCCGGTACAACGCCCAGCGCCTGGTGCGTACTGAGTGCAAATACTTTGCAAACCAGGGGGAGTTGCTGGCCTACAAGGAAAACGGCATCCAGAAATACCGCTTTATCGGGGGTACAGAGGGCAGTACACACTGTGACTGCGCCCTGCTCAATGGCCGGGTATTCCCGGTGGAGGAGGCGGTGGCGGGGGTAAACTTCCCGCCCATGCACCCTAACTGCCTGTGCATTGTAGTGGCTGCCTTTGCCAGGAGCCTGTTTGCAGACCGCAAGGATGCGCGGCCCCTGTCGGAAAATATCAAGTTTAAGGAGTGGGCAGAAAAATATGCGGGAGGTGCGGCATGAAAGCACAGATACAAAAAAACTGCCCCTTTTGTAAGGGGAAGGTGACCCAGCGCCTGGGCTTTGCGGGCGTCCGTCTTTTTGAGTGCCACCAATGTGGGGCTATGGTCAGTTTCAATAACAAGGAGTGCAATAAAAATAAGGCGGTGGCTCTTAAATACTGGAACCGCCGCGCAGAGGATGATAATTTAAGCGCCATGTAAAGGGCGTTTTTATTATACCCAAAACCATTTTACAAGGAGGATTTTCACAATGGCAGATGAAGTCAATACCACCCAAGGCACGGCGGCCCCCGCTGTCGGTACGCCCCAGGCGGCCCCGGAGGCCGCCCCCACCCAGGAGCAGCAGAACGCTTTCCAGCGCTTCCTGGGCAGCCTGTTCGGCGGCAAGGCCGAGGCCCCCGCCCCCGCAGAGGGTACGGATACCACCCCCGCCCCGGCCCCCAAACAGGAGCCGGAGGGCAAGACCTACACCGAGGCCCAGCTGCAGGCCCAGCTGGAGGCCGCAAAGGCGCAGTGGGCCGCCCAGCAGCAAGAGGAGGCGCGGCTTTCTAAGCTGCCCCCGGAGGAGCGGGCCAAGGCGGAAGCGGACGCCCAGAAAAAAGAGGTTGAGGACTTGCGGGCACAGCTGCTGCAGCGCGACCTTAAGGACGCCGCCTTGAAACAGCTGGAAAAAGACGGTTTCCCCGCTGGCCTTGCCGAGCTGCTTACCTACACGGACAAGGAATCCATGGAAAAGAGCATGGCCCACGCACAGGAGGTTTTCAAGTCCTGCCTGGAGGCCGCTGTCAAGGAACGGCTGCGGGGCAAGACCCCGGAGGGCCTGGGCGGGGCCGCTTCTGCGGAAAACGCCATCAAAGACCAGATCGCGCAGAATATCAGAGGAGGGTTAAACTAATATGGCTAACAATGTTTTGCAGTATGCGTCTGTTTTCCAGAGTGAGCTTGACAAGGCGGCGGTGGAACAGGCCACCAGCGGCTGGATGGAGCTCAACAGCAAGCTGGTGAAGTATGAAGGCGGCAGCGAGGTGAAGATCCCCCAGCTGGATATGGACGGCCTTGCCGACTATGACCGCCAGAATGGCTTTGTGGAGGGCGCTATCAGCCTTGCATGGCAGACCAAGCAGATGACCATGGACAGGGGCCGCCAGTTTACCTTTGATGAACAGGAGGTCAATGATACTAACTTTGTGCTGACCGCCTCCACGGTTATGGGCGAGTTCCAGCGTACCAAGGTGGTGCCGGAGATTGACGCCTACCGCTACAGCCGTCTGGCGGCCCTGGCCGCTGAAAAGGGGCGGGCGGTATACGGCTACACCCCGGAGGAGGGCACCATCCTAAAGCAGCTTTACACGGATATCGCCGCCATCCAGGATGAAGTGGGGGACGATACCCCCCTGGTGATCACCATGGCTACCCCGGTGGCGGCGCTGTTTGACCTTAATACCTCCCTGGCCCGTTCGGTGGCGGTGGCGGACTTCCAGCAGGGCGGCATAAACCTTAAGGTGAAGTCCATCAATGGCCAGCATCCCATTATCCGGGCAGGCTCCGGGCGGCTGAAAACTGCCTACCAGTTTAATGACGGTACTACCGATGAGCAAAAAAAGGGCGGCTTCACCCCTGCCGAGGGTGCGCAGGATATCAACTGGATTATCTGCCCCCGGACGGCGGCCATCGCGGTTTCCCGCACAGACAAGGTGCGTATCTTTGACCCGGAGACCTACCAGAAAAAGCGGGCCTGGGCCGTGGACTACCGCAAGTACCACGACCTGTGGGTGCTGGAAAACAAGATGAACACCATCCGGGTGAATATCCGGCAGGCCAAGGCGTAAGGAGGGTTTCCCATGATCAAGATGAAAAAGCTTAATGTGGTGCTGGAAGTCCCTACAGAGGAAAAAGCCAGCATCCTGGAAAAACAGGGCTTTGAACGTGTGGGCGGGGAGCCTGCCCCTGCGGCTGACCGCTTTGCCACCATGAAAGACCTGCAGGAAGCTACCGATGCCATCTATGCGCATATAAGCGAGACCTTTCAGAAAATGGGCGAGGCCATGTATGAACGCCTGCACAGCGCCCTGACAGCCGCCCAGGATAAGCCCAAGGCCGCAAAGGCCAGCAAAAAGGAGGAACCCCATGGAGGAACAGATCAGCCGGATAGCGCAGACAGTGCAAAGTAACCTGGGGCTGCCGGAAGAGCAGCAGCCCCTTGTCCTGCGGTATGCGCGGCGGGCGGTGAACCGTATCTGCATATTCTGCAGCCGCAAGGACTTACCCGAGCCGCTGGAGGACGTGGCGGCGCAAATGGTGGAGGATATGCTGCGGGCCGACCAAGCTGGCGCTGGCGGCGGGAACGAGGTATCCAGCATCACCCGTGGGGACACCAGCATCCACTACCGGGATAAAGCCTCGGCCTATCAAAACGCCGCCAATTTTGTCCGGGACTATGAAAAAATGATTATCCCCTTTCGCCGGATGAAGTACCCCAAGGAGCATAGCTATGACTGAGGCGGATATTTTAGCCAGCACCTATACCGACACCTGCACGGCCTACCGGCCCGGTAAGACCTTGCTGCCCAGCGGGGAGAGCGTGTTCAAAAAGGGCCTGGAGGGGCAGGTGGTGTATGAAAATATCCCATGCGCCCTTTCCAGCCCCAGCGGGGGTAAGTTGAATCAGACCAACACCACCGCCAGGGTGGACACAGACTTTTCGCTGTTCGTGCGCCCGGAGGTGGATATCCAGCCGGGGGACACGGTGGTGGCGGTGCGCCTGGGGAAAGTGTTTATCTGCGGGGCTGGTTTGGCAGAGCGGCACCCCTCCCACAACAATGTCCCCCTGAAACTGCAGAAGGACAAAGCATAATGGCTGGCACGGATTACAGCTTTGAGGGCCTGGACAGGCTGGAGCAGCAGCTTTCCCGGATGATAGAGCAGGAATACCCGGCAGAATTTGAGCGGATGGTGCTGCAGGTGGCCTATGAGCTGCAGGGAAAGGTCAAGGAGAAAACACCTTTCCGAACCGGTGTTTTACAAGATAGCTGGAAAGTGGGGAAAATCAAGCGGTTTGGCGGCGAGTATTACATAGAGGTTTATACCAATGTGGACTATGCCGAGCCTGTGGAATACGGCCACCGAACCCGCGGGGGCCGGGGTTTTGTCCCCGGCAAGCACATGATGCAGCTGTCCCTGGAGGAGGTGGCGGCCCGCCTGCCTGGTTTCCTGCAGGGCTGGCTGGATGATTTTATCAGCACACACGACCTATAAGGAAAGGAGGCGGGACGTGGCGTCCACTATCTTTGAAAGCATAAAAGAAAGCCTTGTGGGGCTGTTTAAGGGCTTGTATCCGGCCTTTGACGTTTTCTGCGAGGAAATACCCAAAACCCGGCATGACGCGCCGGAGCCGGATATAGAGGACTATATCTTTCTGGATATCGTCCCCGCCGCCAACACCACGGCCAGCGCATACCACACAGACCGCCGGGTGCTGGTGGACGCCGCCCTCCATACGGCCTCGGAAAGCAACGGGGAATACCTGCGCATGGGCCAGGAGGTGGACGGGGCGGTGCGGCCCGTGTTCCGCTTTACGGACGGGGGCGAGGCCCGGGCCATTACGGTGCCGGAGGTTTCCCTTAAGGTGGTGGACAGGGTGCTGCACTGCACCTTTACCCTGAGTTTCCGGGACAGCATCCAGGAAGCGCCCCAGCCGCCCCTTATGGAGGAGCTGGATATTCATATAAGCAACAAAGAAAGGACGTGAGGCAATGGGATTGCCTGAGATCAATATCATTTTCAAGACTAAGGGCCTAACCGCCATCCAGCGCAGTGAGCGCGGCATTGTGGCCGTTATCCTCAAGGATGATACCGAGGGCGGGCAGCCTGTAAGTATTTATAAAAGCATTTTGGGCGTGGACTTTTCCCAGTTTACCCAGCGCAATTATGAATATCTCAAGCTGCTCTATGAGGGCGGCCCCTACAAGGTCATTGTGGTGAAGGTGCCCACCAACGTGGAAAGCCTGTCCCCCTGGCTTAAAAAGCTGCGTGACCTGAAATGGAACTATCTCACGGTGCCGGGTATCACGGAGGAGGAAAAGCCCCTGGTCTCCGCCTGGATCAAGGAACAGCGGGAAAAAGACCACAAAACCTTTAAGGCCGTGCTGCCGGAGTGCGTGGCCGACCATGAGGGCATTATCAACCTTACCACGGGCAATATCAAGAGCACCCTGGGCGGGGAGGCTTTCTCCACAGCTGAATACTGCGCCCGGATAGCCGGGGTGCTGGCGGGGCTTTCCCTGGCCCGCAGCAGCACCTATTTTGTGCTCTCGGACATCGTGGGCGCGGACGTGCCGGACGACCCGGACGAACGGATCGACAAGGGGGAGCTGGTGATCGTCTTTGACAGCGAGAAATACAAGATAGGCCGGGGCGTGAACAGCCTGACCACCTTTACCCCCGAGCATGGCGAGGAATTTTCCAAAATCAAGATCATGGAAGGGGTGGACTTGTACCAGGACGATATCCGCAGCACCTTTGAGGACGCCTATGTGGGCAAGGTCATCAACGACTATGACAACAAGCAGGCGTTTGTGGCGGCCATCCGGGCCTATCAGAAGTCCCTGGAGGGCAATGTGCTGGACAGCAGCTTTGACAATACCGCCGCTGTGGATATCGAAGAGCAGCGGCGGTATATCGAGAGCAAGGGCATCAACACCACCGATATGAGCGACATTGACATTGCCAAGTACAACACCGGCTCCAAGGTCTTTATTTCCAGCAACGTCAAATTTGTGGACGCCATGGAAGATTTGAGCCTGGTGTGCAATATGTAGAAAACATTGCACAAGCGCAAGTTTTGTAAGCGAAAGGAGGAAAGCGCATGAGCAAAATCAGGGGAAATAAGACCCTTTCCGGCACCTGGGGCGAGGTGTGGGTGGATGGCGAGAAAATCTTTGAGCTGTCCAAGGTGGAGCTTAAGATAACCGCCAACCGGGAAGACGTGCAGATAGGCGTGGACGTGGACAGCAAGATGACTGGCCTCAAGGGTGAGCTGACCCTCACCACCAAAAAAGTATACTCCCGGTATAATGCCGTATTTGAGAATTGGAAAAAGGGCATCGACCAGCGCAGCCAGATCATCACCAAGCTGGCAGACCCGGACGCTGTGGGGGGCCAGGTCGAGCGTTACAGCTGCGATAATATCTGGTTTAACGAGCTGCCCCTTGTCACCATGGAAATGGGCGGTATTATTGAGCAGGAGGTTAGCGGCGGCTTTACCCCGTCCGACCTTGTGAACCTGGACAAGATCGCATAGTTTAGGAGGTACTTACAATGGCAGAAAACAAAAAGAGCCTTTTGGCTGAATTTTCCCGCAAGGCCATGCAGCGGCTGCAGGCCAAAAAGGCGCATAAGAAGCAGGTGCTGCACGTCCCCGGCCTGGAGCAGGATATCACCATCCGCAGCCTGACCTATAACGAGATTGCGGAATGTAACGAGATTGACGATAGCACAGACAGGGGGCGCAGCGACAAATACGGGGTTTACCTAGCTATGGTGGAGCCGGACTTAAAGGCCGCCGCCAAGGAGATCATGGAAGCCGAGGCCGACCTTCCCCCAGAGGAGCGTACCCTGCACGAGCCCCTGGACATTATGAATGTTTTTGAAATATTCGAGCTCAACCAGATCGCGGCGGCAGTTATGAAACTGAGCGGTGTGGTTGGTGGCCAGGGCAAAGACGTGACGGCGGTAAATGAGTTAAAAAACTCATAGCCCAGGATGGCGAGGCGTACCTGCTGCACTACTACATACAAAAGGGCTGGGATGCGGAAAGGTTTTTAAGCCTTGACCGGGAATCCCGGCTCTTTTATGCTGCGTCCATGGAAAAGGCCCTGGAGGACAGGGCCGCTATGTTCCAGATCGACACGAAAGGAGGGGGTGGCTGATTGGGCGTTATCAAGGGCGCAATCTCCATTAAAGACAATATGTCGGCCACCCTGCGCAGCATACGGCAGGAGCAGAGCGCTTTCCGGCAGGATGTGGCCAAGACCAAGCAGGAGCTGAAAGCCACCTGGGATAAAAAACGCACGGCACGGCTGGACGCTACGGCGGCCCATAAGGCTATGGAGAGCCTAAAGCAAAAGGCCCAGCCTCTAAGAAAGAAAATCGTCATGGCAGCGGCCCTTAAGGACGCTGCCAGCGACAAAATACGCAATGTAAGCAATAAGGTCAAAGGGGTGGGCAAGCTGGTGGCCCGCCCCTTTGTGAAACTCAAGGACGGGGCCACCTCCCTGATAAAGGGCGTCGCCAATAAGGTGAAATCCGTGGGGAAGCTGGTGGCCCATGCCACGGTGAAGTTGAAAGACGGGGTGACGGCGGGGCTTTCCAAGATAAAGTCCGGCCTTGCGGCTGTAGGCAAAAACGTGGTGATACCCGTGACCCTGGCAGCGGCCACTATCACCATGGGGGCCATCAGCCAGGGGGCCAAGCTGGAACAAAGCCTGGGGGGCGTGGATACGCTCTTTAAGGACAGCTCCAGCGTGGTCAAGGCGAACGCCGCCTCGGCTTTCAAAACGGCTGGCCTGTCCGCCAACGAGTACATGGAGCAGATCACCAGCTTTTCGGCCTCCCTGATTGGCAGCTTAAGCGGGGATACCGCCAAGGCCGCCACGGTGGCCGACATGGCCATGGGCGATATGTCCGACAACGCCAACAAATTCGGCACGGACATGGAGTCCATCCAGAACGCCTACCAGGGTTTTGCCAAGCAAAACTATACCATGCTGGACAACCTTAAGCTGGGGTATGGCGGCACCAAGGAGGAAATGCAGCGGCTGCTGCAGGACGCCCAGAAGCTGACCGGCACCGAGTACAATATCGACAACCTGTCGGACGTGTACAACGCCATCCACGCCGTACAGAACCAGCTGGGGGTGACCGGCACCACGGCAAAAGAGGCCAGCGAGACCTTTAGCGGCTCTTTTTCAGCCATGAAAGCCGCTGCCCAGAACCTTTTGGGCAATATGGCCATTGGCGGGGACGTGACCGGCTCCATGCAGAGCCTGGTGGACACGGCCTCCACCTTCCTGTTTAACAACGCCATCCCCATGATAGGGCGGGTGTTATCCTCCCTGCCGGGGGCGATAAAGTCCGGCATCAAGTCCGCAGGCCCGAAAATCAAGGCGGCGGGCGGCGAGATCGTCAAGAGCCTAAAGGCCGGTATCAAGGGTATTTTGCCCTCCAGCATGGGCGGGCTTGTCACGTCTGTCTTTGACGGCCTGCTGCCCAAAATAGGGCCAGCCTTTGGGAAGATAACCTCGGGACTGGGCTCCATGCTGAAAACCGCTTCCCCCTATCTTGTTTCCTTTGGGGAGGCGGTCATAAGCGGCATAGGCGGGGCCATCGACTTTGCGGCAGCAGCCATGCCCACACTGGTGAGCGCCTTTGACACGGTGCTGCCGGTCATAGCCAGCATTGCGGGCGGCTTCCAGACCCTTATGCCATCCATTATGAGCTTTGGCGGCGCGGTCATGGGGGCCATCCAGCAGGTGGGCACGGCGGTCATGCCGGTCATTGCCAGCATAATGGACACGGTGCAGTCCGTGATCCCGGCTGTGCTGCCGGTGCTGGAAACGGTAGTCACACAAATAGGCTCTATCATAAGCGCGGCGGCCCCGGTCATAGGCGGGCTGGTGGAGGGCATCGGGCAGGTCATATCGGCCCTGGCCCCTGTGTTCCAGACCATCTTTGACGGCATCGGCCAGAAGGTGGGCACAGTGCTGGAGTTTGTGGGCAGCAAAATGGGGTGGATACAGCAGATCATAGGGCAGGCAGCGCCGCTGATTGCCAGCGTGCTTTCCTCTGCGTGGTCGGTCATTTCCCCCATACTGGACATGGCGATCAGCGTGTTCCAGCTGCTTTTCAACGTAACGCAAACTGTCTTTAACGGCATTTTGGGTGTGGTGCAAAACGTCTGGAACGCCATCCAGCCCATTATCTCCTCTGTGGCGGACGCCCTTTCCTGGGTATCCAGCAAGGTGAGCGGGCTGTTTGGGGGCATATTCGGCGGCGGTGGAGGCGGCAGCGTGGGTGCGAACGCCGATGGCACCAACAACTGGCGGGGCGGCCCCACCTGGGTGGGCGAGAAAGGCCCGGAGCTGGTAGACCTGCCCCGTGGCAGCCGGGTGCTGCCCAATAAGGAAAGTGTGCAGGTGGCCAGGGCCGCCGCCCAGCCCCAAAGGGGCGGCACGGTGATACACCTTACCATTGCCAAGCTTGCAGACCAGATCATTGTGCGGGAGGACGCCGACATCGACCGCATAGGCGAGGCGGTGGCTAAAAAGGTGATACTGGCCATAGAGAACCTTGTGCCAGCGTAAAGGGGGGGCGGCATGAAAGAACGTATCATAGAATTAAGCTATAATAACCATGAGGAAATGTTCGAGCTGCCCATAAACCCGGAGGAGTTCGAGTTTACGGAACCCCATAACAACCAGCGCATTACCCTGCTGAATATCGGGGAGGCAAATCTTATGGGGCATAGGGGGCTTTTGACCGGCTCCTTTTCCAGCTTCTTCCCCTCCCGTTCCTCCCCCTTTGCCCGGTATGCGGACAGGGAGCCTATGGAATATATCAAGCTGCTGCAGAAGTGGAAATCCAAGACCCAGCCCATCCGGGTGATCATCAGCGACTGCGACTTTAACCTGGCCATGACCATAGACAGCTTGAAATACAGCCACAAGGAGGGCGATAAGGACGTATATTATACCCTGGATCTGACCGAGTACCGCTTCCTGAACGTGCCCACGGTCAAGCAGGAGGCAGCCGCCCCCAAAAAGGACAGCGGCCTCAAGGAGCGGCCCAATACCCAGCCTGCCCCCAAGACTTATACGGTGGTATCCGGGGACTGCCTCTGGAATATCGCCAAGAAATTCTATGGGGACGGCAGCCAGTACACAAAGATTTACAATGCCAATAAGGGGGTGATCGGCAGCAACCCCAACCTGATAAGGGCGGGGCAGGTTTTTACAATCCCGTAAGAAAGGAGGCGGCGGTATGATTGACTGGTTTATAGGCGGGGCCACGAAATACAAAAAGCTGGTGGTCAATAACCGCGACCTGTCCCAGCTGGTGGGGACGGTGACCTGGAGCGGGGACAGCAAGCAGGTGGCCCGGAAACTGGTGTTTACAGTGGCCTCCAGGGCAAGCGACCGCTTCCTGCCCAAGGTGCCCATCCGCGAGGGGGATCAGGTAGTTTTCTCCTACAAGGACAAAAGCGCCCCGGAAAAGGTGCTTTTCGGCGGGCCTATCCTGGACATTGACAAGGCGGCTTCCGGGAACAGCATCACATACACGGCCCTAGACCTGCTGTTCTATATCAATGGCAGCGACATCAGCCACGTGTTTGACGATACCCCGGAGGCCATTACCGCCTGGGTGTGCTCCCACCTGGGGGTGCCCTTTGGCTCGGCTGCCCCTACGGGCATCCGGGTATATATGCCGTGCCTGGGCAAGAGGGCCTATGAGGCCATCATGGCAGCCTACACAGCCGCCAGCCGCCAGAATGGCAAAAAGTATATACCCATGATGCGGGATATCAACAAGGTATGCGTCATAGAAAAGGGCACTTTGTGCGGGGCCGTCCTGGAGGGCGGCTACAACCTGACCGAGGCAACCTACAAAACAAGCCTGCAAAACATGGTCAACCGGGTGGTGATCACCAATAAGGAAGGGGGCCAGGTGGGCGTGGTGGAGGATGCGGAGGCCCGGAAGAAATACGGCACCCTCCAGCGGGTATACCAGCAGCAGGACGGCAAGAACGATACTGCCGAGGCCAAGGCCCTGCTGCAGGCTATAGAGCAGTCCGGCGCGGTGACGGCCATGAGCGATGTGCGGGTCATATCCGGCTATGGCATCATCGTGCAGGAGCCTGTCACCGGGCTTTACGGCAAATTCTACATTGAAAGCGATACACACACCTTTTCGGACGGCAAGGACGAAATGCAGCTGACCCTGGCTTTCTCCAACATGATGGACGAAAAGGAAATTGACAAAGAAACGAAAGCATAAGGGAGGCGGTAAAGTGGCGGAGCATTGGGCGGCGGCAATGGCCAGCGCCATGCAGGGCCTTGCAGGCGGGAAAGGCAGCGGCCAGGGGCTGCTGTTTGCCCGGATAAACAGCCCCAGCCCCCTGAGTATCCAGGTGAACGGGCAGACCATCTCCCGGCACCTTTACAGGAATTATGGCTATACCCCCCAGGCAGGTGACCAGGTGCTGGCCCTGCGGCAGGGGGACGCCTTTTACATTTTGATGAAGGTGGTGCCTGCATGAGCGTTTTCCCCTTTATCGACCCGTCTGCCCTGGGGCCGGAGGAGAGCACAGAGCTGCCCCTGTTCCGGGAGTATGCCTATGACTTCCAAAACAACTGCCTGCTGCTGAAAAGCGGGCAGACCTACCTGGTAGAGGGTAACGAGGCCCTGCGGATATGGATATACAAGGCCCTTACCACCGAGCGGTTTCGGTATACGGCCTATGACGCAGACTTTGGCAGCGAGATAGATACCCTCATCGGCAGCCCCCTGAATAGTGATATAGCAAAGTCTGAATTAAAGCGGTTTATCACCGAGGCTTTGATGGTAAACCCCTATATTGAGGAGCTGGGCAATTTCCAGATAACCCAAACGGGCAGCGGGGTAAAGGCAGAGTTTGACTGCACCACCATTTACGGGCCGGACAAAATAGCATGGGACTTTAAGGGGGTGAAACTGTAATGAGTGATTTAGACTTTAGTGCCAGCGCGGTGCTACAGCGGATGCGGGAAAGCCTTAAGAATGACGCCAACCGCATGGAGGGCGGCTTCTGCATGGACAACCTGCAGGCGGTGGCGGAGGAGATATCCAGGCTTGACACCATGGAGGTCATGCCCATCCCGGACAGGGTGCTGCTGGACACAGCCGAGGGGGAGTTTTTAGACCGCAAGGCCCTGGACTATAACGAAATCAGGAACCCTGCCACAGCAGCCACGGGCACCCTGCTCTTTACCGGGGACGTGGGCGCGGCCATCCCCCAGGGCACCGGGGCGCTGTACGGCGCTCTGGTGTTTGAAACAACCACCCCGGCCCGGATCGGCGCGGACGGCACCTGCCAGGTAGGGGCTAAGTGCCAGGAAACCGGCCCAGCGGGCAACGCCCCGGCAGGGGCTATAGCAGCCCTGCAGGCATCGGTGGACGGGGTGAAATCCGTTACTAACCCCCAGCCCTTTGGGGGCGGCACCGGGGCCGAGAGCGATGATTCTTTCCGGCAGCGCATTTTTGACAAGATACGGCGGCCCATCACCAGCGGGAACCGCAACCACTTTATCTATTGGGCCAAGCAGGTGTCCGGGGTGGGCGGGGCCAAGTGCCTGGGGGCGGAAGTCTGCGGGGCGGGCAAGGTGAAAGTCATTGTTTTGTCCGACCAATACAAGGCCCCGGACAGGGTGGTGCTGGAAAACGTGAAAGCCCATATCCAGGAGGAACGGCAGATCGGCGCGGACGTGACGGTGGCGGGGGCAGCCCCCAAAGCCGCCCATATCGTGGTGGAGGTGCAGGCGGCCCCTGGCTACAACATAGCCGACATACGCCAGAACGCCATAGCGGTGCTGCAGGCATATGTGGACAGCGTAAACCGGGAGGACTTCGACCAAGCCCCGGCCCGGGGCGATGAGGGCCGGGAAAGCACCATAAGCTACTACCGCATAGGCGACCTTATTTTTGGCGTGGAGGGCGTGGCCGATATCGTAAGCTATACCCTAAACGGCGGCCTTGCCTCCCTTTCCTGCGGGTATGGGGAATACTTCACCCTGGAGGAGGTGGACATCCATGCCCCTGACAGATGATTTCATGCTGCCCCGCAGGGTGCGGACTATGGAGCAAATGGCCGACCTGCTCCAGGCGGAGGAGGCGGAAATCAACCAGGCCCAGCGAACCATAGACGCTATGGCGGCCCAGCTGGCGGTGTGTACCAGCACTTTCCTCCTGCCCCGGCATGAGCGCATATTCGGCCTGCCGGTCAATACCGGGGAAAGCCTGGAGGTGCGGCGGGCCAGGGTGCTGGCCCGCCTTAACACACGGGGCGTCACTACGGTGCAGGCCATACGGGAGCTGGTGCAGATTATAACGGGCCGGGAGGGGGAAGTCACCGAGCATTTTGCGGGCTATGCCTTTTCTGTGACTGTCCGCCTGCTTTTCCCGGACGCCACCAAAGACCTGGGGGAGCTTATCCGGCAGATAGACGAAATAAAGCCCGCCCACCTGATTTTCGACACCATCGGGGCGGTGCAGCCGGTGGTGCTGGAAAACCGAAACCGGCTGCTGTTCGTGAGCCAGTCCCTGCGGCTGCGGGTGAGCAACCTGGGTGAGGGGGCCATATACCTGGACGGGCGCAGAAGCCTGGACGGCACCTGGCAGCTCGTGCAGAGGTTTACCAGGGGCGCGGCCTTTTCCCAGCTCCTGCTCTCCATGGGGGCCAACAACTGCTTAAGCTGCGGGCAGGCCCTTAGTTGGGCTGTCCGGGCCATGGCCCATATGCAAAACAAGGTGGGCCTTGCCAGTGTGCAGGTGTGCCGCTACGGCGCAAACAACCTGGGGATAGAGGAAACCCTGCTAAACGGCAAGCGCCCCTTAGACGGGGGCTGGTATCTTGCGGCCTCCTTCAGCAAGGGGGTGGGCCTGTCCCGTTTCCTTTTGGGCTATAAGGCCACGAACGGGCAGGACGCGCACGGGGGCATACACTTACGGGCACGGGCATACAGCCCCTGTAAAGGGGCTGTAAAGGCCGTTTATGGGGCCATGGGAAAGAATGTACAGACAGCACGGCAGCAGGGCTTTACAACCGCCTGCGGGGCCGTAAACGCCCAAAGGGCGGCAGGCTCCGTCACCTCCCGGATAGACCGGGGGCTGGACGGGGCTTTTTACCTGGACGGCGTAAAGAAACTGAACGCCGGGACAATAAGGAGTGAATTATAATGGCAAGCAGCAGCACAAGCGTTATCACCAGGGCAAGGCGCATAAACCTTGCGAAGATCACCAGGGGGGCTATTGAGACCATCCCGAAAATCACCCATATAGCCTTTGGGGACGGGGGCGTGGGAGAGGACGGCCAGCCCCTGCAGCCCAACGAGCTGCAGACGGAATTAAACAACGAGATCGGGCGGTATGCAGTTGCCAGCGTGGAGAACCCCGTGGAGACCACAAACCGCTACACGGTCACCATCCCGGAAAGCGATCTGAACGGGAAGAACATCAACGAGATGGCGCTGGTGGATGCAGAGGGCCAGCTGGCGGCGGTGAAAACTTTCCTCAACAAGGGCAAGGATGAGGATGTGAAATTCACCTTTGAGTTTGACGATGAATTTTAAGGGAGGGCGCAATGGCAGAGGAATATTATAAGATACCAAAAGACCCGCAGTACAGGGCCGCCGCGATCCGCAAGCTGCAGGACAGCGACCCGGCCAGCGCCACCCTGATTTTTAACCCCCTGATAGAGGCAATGCTGGAAAGCCTGGCCCATGTGCAGGTACATAAGGCGGCACTGGGGGAGGACGGCAAGGTGGACGCCAGCCAGCTGCCGGAAATGGACGCCTCCAATTTTACCTATGACGGCCAGCCGTTGGATGAATTTCTGGATGAGGTAAAGGAGTCCGTTTCCGTTGACCGTGGCATCCCCCGGACGCCATACCAGTTTGGGAGCCTTACCTATAACGGGGAAGTGCAGAAACCCGTCTGGAATGGCTTTGACCCTGCTGCCATGCTGATAAGCGGGATACAGGAGGCCACGGATGCAGGCACATATGAGGTCATATTCTCCCCCAAACAGGGCTACTATTGGACGGATAACGGCGGCAACGAGAGCCGGAGCAGCTTCTGGACAATAGGCCGTATCGTGGTAGAGGTGCCCAGCCAAAGCAATGCGCCGGTTTACAATGGGGAAAGCCAGTCCCCCACATGGGAGGGCTACCAGCCGGATATTATGACTTTAGCCGGGGACACCAGCGGAACCGGTGCCGGGGAGTATGGGGCAATTTTTATCCTGGATAACAACTACCAATGGCCGGACGGCACGGTGGGCAGCCGGGATGTCACCTGGGCCATAGGGCGGGCCACAATAGCCTCTGTGCCCAGCCAGAGCGGCAGCCTCACCTATACCGGGGAGGAACAAACCCCGGCCTTTGAGGGCTACAACGCCGCGCAGATGGCTATTGCGGGGGCGCAGGCAGGCACCAATGCGGGCACCTACAAGGTACAGTTTACCCCGGACGAAAACCATCAATGGCCCGATGGAACCACGGGGGCCAAAGAGGTAAGCTGGGCAATAGCCCCGGCAGCTGGCAGCATAACCCTGGACAAGAGCAGCCTGGAGCTGCGGGCCTCCCTTATGTCGGGGGTTATCACGGTAACAAGGCCGGGTGACGGGGCAATTACTGCCAGCTCCGGCAATACCAGCATAGCCACGGTAAGTGTGGATGGGAACGAGGTCACGGTGACGGCAAAGGCCAAAGGCTCGGTGAATATCACCATAGCGGTGGGGGCGGGCGCAAACTATACGGCCCCCCAGAGCAAGACCGTAAGCGTGACTGTAACCCTGCCCACCACGGTGCTGAACGATAACAGCTGGGCCACCATCCAGGACGTGGCGGCCTCGGGCAATGCCGCCAATTATTGGAGCGTGGGGGATACCAAGAATATTACTATAAATGGGAAGGTGGGGAATTTCACCTTTGCCAATTTAGCCATCCAGACCTATATCATAGGGTTTGACCACAACAGCGCCAGGGAGGGCACAAAGACCATCCATTTCCTGATAGGGAAAATCGGCACGGCAAAGAGGTGGCGCTGTGCGATAACCAGTTTGGTAATGAGCAGACTGCTGCAGGTTATTTCCACATGAATAGCAGCCGGACAAATTCTGGCGGGTGGGATAGCTGCTATATGAACAAGACGCTCCTAAACGGTGCCAGCAACAGCCTGCTGAAAGCGCTGCCCAGCGAGCTGCAGGCAGTGATCCAGCCGGTGACCAAGTATACCGACAACACGGGAGGCGGCTCCAATACGGCATCCTATGTAACAGGCAAGCCTTGCAAGCTGTTCCTGCTGGCAGAGTTTGAGGTGCAGGGCACAAGGAGCTATGCAAATAGCGCGGAGCAAAACTATCAGCAGCAGTATGCCTATTTTAAGGCAGGCAACCCAAAGATTGCTAATCGACACACCGCAGTAACGTCTGCGGTGTGGTGGTGGCTGCGCTCCCCTCGTTACAACAACACTAACACTTTCTGTGGTGTGAACACCGATGGCTCTCCTAACTATGCCAGTGCCTCTTGGAGTGCAGGCGTTCGCCCCGGCTTCTGCGTATCGGCGGCAGCCTAATCGTTTTTTCTATCCAGGGGTGCGAAAGCACCCCGTCCCCAGGACAGCAGGCCCAGCGGGAGCAGGCCCTTACGCCCTTCCCCATACCGCCGTAAGGCGGTCGCGCAAAATCGCAAAAAATGGCACTTTCCCCCTTTGGCAGAATATGGTATAATGGGCAGCAGAATAGCGGAAAGAGGTGATTCTTTATATCGGTCTTAAAGGACAAGCGCACGGTTAGCAAAGCGGATTTTATAAATGTGGCCCATCAAATATTTGTAGAAACCATGGCTTTTCTAACCCGGCTCTCGGCCCGGTACTCCCGGCTGCTGGCAGAACCAACGGCAAAGCTGGCCGGGGAGGTGCTGGACGAAGCCGAAAAGGCAAACAGCATATACCCCTCGGACGAACAGCGCATAAGGCTGCGCAAAGCCCATTTGCTGGAAGCGCGGGCCTCGCTTATGGCCCTGGATGTGCGGCTGGCCCTGTGTTATGAGGTTATCATGCAGAACCCGCAAGGGGCCTTTACCAACTCGGCAGGGCAAAACGTGCCGCCAGGAAAGGCAGAGGACAAGCTTGAAAAAATGGCACAAAGCCTAGGCGGATTGATAGACCGGGAAAATGACCTGATAAAAGGTGCGCTGGAATCCCTGGGCCGAAAAAAGAAAGCCTGACCTGTTCTTTGGGTGTATCTCTGGAAACTCGCTGTCTGCGGTGTGGTGGTGGCTGCGCTCCCCTAATTACAACAACAATAACAATTTCTGTAATGTGAACAACGATGGCTCTCCTAACAATAACAATGCCTCTTGGAGTGCAGGCGTTCGCCCCGGATTCTGAAACGCATAGGTCAAATGGAGTACCGAAAGGGAAAGACGACCTTTTCAGAAGGAGAGATACTTCCCGGTCTTTAAGGCCGAAAGTGCCCTTTGACGCCCTTGCACGGACGCTGCTTGCATGGCGGGTGGATGTGCCCTATCCCGTTTCATGTGCAGGGGCAAAGCAGATTAGACGGCACCCTACAAGACATCTGCTCGGAGGAGCGAATAATTATGACCAGTGAGGAGCGCCGGGAGGCGCGTTACCAGCGCCGCAGGGCAAAACGTGCGGCAAATAGGCAAAAGCGGTGTGAGGGGCTTGGCCCTATCGGGAAAGTATTCTCATACCGAGAAATGTTCAAGTACGGCAGGAAGTGCTGCAACGGGGTGCGCTGGAAACAGTCTGTGCAAAACTTTGAAATGCACCTGTTTTCCGGCACAGCCAAGCGCCGCAGGCTGGTGCTGGAGCAGAGGTGGAAGCCTATGAAATGCTCCCACTTCACCCTGCGGGAAAGGGGCAAGGTGCGGCCCATAGATGCGCCCCATGTGTCGGACAGGCAGGTGCATAAGACCCTTTGCAATAATGTGCTGGTGCCCCTGTACGGCCCCAGCATGATAAAGCACAACGGGGCCAGCCAGAAGGGCAAGGGCCTGCATTGGCATTTCCGGGAGCTTAAGGAACAGCTGCGCTGGCATTACCGGCGCTATGGCAGGCAGGGCGGGGTGCTGCTTATGGACTTAAAGCAGTTTTTCCCCAGCGCCCCCCATAAGACCATTTACCAGCGCCACCAGCAGCTGATACCAGGCCCGCATTTGAGATGGCTTGCGGATACCATCATATCCCACTCCCCGTGCCCCACGCCGGATCGGGGTATGCCCCTGGGGGTGGAACCCAGCCAGCAGGAAATGGTGGCCCTGCCCAGCGCTGTGGACAACTGGCTCAAGTGCCAGAAGGGCATAAAGTGCATGGGGCACTATATGGATGATTACTATATCATCCTGCCGGATATTGAACAGCTTAAAAAACTGGCCCATGAGATGGTGCGGAAGTTTGCGGCCATCGGGGTGCCGGTAAACCAGCGCAAGTGCAAAATTATCCCTTTGACAAAGCCTTTCAAATTCTGCAAGGCCAAGTTCCGTTTACTGGAAACCGGGAAAGTCATTGTCAACGGCTGCCGGGACGGGGTAAAGCGGGCGCGGCGCAAGCTGAAACTTTTTAAGAGCCAGGTGGCGGCGGGCAGGCGGGCCATGGAAGATGTAAAGCAATTCATGACCTGCCAGCTGGCCTACTACAAGAATTATAACGACCATGGGCGGGTGCTGCGGCTCTCACGGCTGTGCTATGCCCTGTTCGGCAATATTATGGGAGGTAAACCGTGTATAGAATTACCAAAGACGGGGCCAGCCTCGGCATGACCGAGGCCCCCACATATATTAAGCAGGCACCCAATGGGTGCCTTGTTTTGTGCCCGGAAAACGAGGCCATGGGCATCGCCCATGAGGGCCAGGTATACAGCCTGCTGGGCCGGGAACCGCTGCCGGACGCGCCCACCATCATGCTGGAGCAGGTGGATGGCGGCGGGGAGCTGTACAAGGCCAGCGAAACGGGCGGCATTATGTTTGTCACACTGGCCGAGGGCGGGCAGATCGACCACGCGACTGCCGCCGAGCATACCGAGCTTTTTGCCCCCTGGGCCTGCCCGGTAAGCTATGCTGTAGGGCAGATACGCCAGCACGGCGGCAAGCTGTACAAATGCCTGCAAGCCCATACTTCACAAGAGGGCTGGACGCCGGATGCGGCCCCCAGCCTTTGGGTGGCGATATCCGACCCGGCAGAGGAGTGGCCCGCCTGGAGCCAGCCCATAGGGGCGCAGGACGCATACCCTCTGGGGGCCAAGGTAAGCCATAAGGAAAAGCGCTGGATTTCTACAGCGGACAATAATGTGTGGGAGCCGGGAGTATATGGCTGGGAGGAGGCCCAGGAGGATGGCATATAAAAGATATATAGCCCGCCGCCGTGCCCGGTTCCAGGGTTTAAGCGGCCCGGTCAATCTGCCCTACGGCACAGCTTTAGACTGCCGGGAGGGCTTTCTCTTTTGGAAAAACAGGAAGCTGTGCGCCGCCGCCAGCCAGAACACGAAAGACTATTTTGTCCAGGACGATGACGGGCTGGGCAAGATACGGGGTACTCTGGTGACGCTTATCCTAGCCCGCCTGGGGCCGCAGGAGGCCCGTAAAGGCAGGGCAGCGGGGCGGTGGGAAAAGGTATGGGCCGACCCTGTTTGTGGGCGCTATAAGCGGCCTGACAATGAGGAACACTGGCTCTGGAATGAGGCTTTTTACAATGCGCCGGTGGATGACCTGCGGCACATTGCAAGGCTGGTGGGTGTGAAAATTTAGAGAGGAAAAGCTGGGGTGACAGTTAATCGCAAAGCGATTTACTGTTTTCCCCGGCCTTTTTTCATATGTGCAGAAAAGGGGGCGGTCAAAATGGGCAGCTTTCGGCCCTTATAAAGGGCCTGTAAACGGTGCAAAAAATACATTTACAAAGGAGAGATATTTCATGCTGGAAACTTCCAAGGCCGTGGCCATTATGCTGGTGTTCGCTATCCTGGTGCAGTTCCTGGTGGACAGGGTAAAGGACATCGTGGGCGAAAAGGTTATGGGGTATGTAAAAGCCCCGGTATGGGCCGCCCTGCTGGGCGTCCTGTTCGCGTTCCTCTTTAGGCTGGACGTGTTCGCCATGTTTGGCTACACAGCCCAACTGCCCGCCGTGGCCTATATCATAACGGGCCTTATTTTGTCCGCAGGGGCCGCGCCCATCCATGAGCTTATCGAGAAGGTACGGGCCTCCAGGGACACAATCCTACTGCCCGGTGAAATTTTCGAGCCGGAGAAAGGGGCGCGGGATGAGTAACAGCGCTTTAAGCTGTATGCGGCAAATAAGCCCCAACTGCGACAGCCCCCGGAACCACAAAATCGACACCATCACCATCCATTGTGTGGTGGGCCAGATGGGCGTGGAGGCCCTGTGCAGCGAGTTCAGCCGTACATCTAAAGGGGCCAGCTGTAACTATGGCATAGGCTACGATGGCCGCATTTGTACCATTGTGGACGAAAGCGACCGCTCCTGGTGTTCCTCCAGCGCGGCAAATGACAACCGGGCCATTACCATTGAGTGCGCAAGCGATGCTATTTACCCTTACGCCATCAACGCCAATGTCTGGAAGTCCCTTATTGAGCTGTGCGCGGATATCTGCAAGCGCAACACGATTAAGCGGCTGCTGTGGCAGGCCGACAAGGGGCTGGTGGGCCAAGTGAACCTCCAGAACATGACCGCCCACCGTTGGTTTGAAAACAAGTCCTGCCCCGGCGATTATATCTACAACCGGCTGGGGCAGATTGCCAAAGAGGTAAACCAGAAATTGAGCGGCGCTCCCGCTGGCCCCTTTAAGCCGTACCAAGGCCAGGTAAACGCCGATGACGGTCTTAACTGCCGCACGGCCCCGGTAAGCGGCTCGGTAATTAAAGCTTTCGAGGACGGTACGGTGCTCACCATTACCAAAGAGGACGGCAACTGGGGCTACTGCGGCGAGGGCTGGGTGTGCCTGGATTACATCAACAAAATTGCCTCGGCCAAAGACCCGGCGGCAAAGGAGGAAAGCATCATGACTGGCAAGGAATTTAAGAAGATGTACGATGAGATCAACCCCACCTACAACACCATTGATGAGGTGCCCAGCTATTGGCGGGACGATATCCGGGAGCTGGTGGAGAAAGGTATTATCTCCGGCGTGGGCGGCG
Organism: bacterium D16-76; assembly: GCA_009917445.1. GTDB lineage: Bacteria > Bacillota > Clostridia > Oscillospirales > Acutalibacteraceae > Acutalibacter. The sequence goes on from QZEE01000017.1 coordinate 35,619, forward strand.
GTAAGCTGGGCCTGACTCATAGCGACTGCAAGGCCGCTGTGCTTGCCAAGCGGATCGTGGAAAAGCTGAAATAGCCTGCTGCCCTTTGGTAGTCCGTCCGAGGATTCTGCCCCTTAATTTTTATGAAGGGATGGACTATGATATGGACAGCTTTATGGGTTGGATTGGCGGCAAGCGTATCCTGCGCAAGGCCATTTTAGAGCGTTTCCCCACGGACAAGGTGGAGCGCTATATTGAGGTATTCGGTGGCGCGGCCTGGGTACTTTTCGCCAAGGAGAAGCAGGCGGGCCAGCTGGAGGTCTATAACGATATCAACGGCGATTTGGTGAACCTGTTTCGTTGTGTAAAGTACCACTGTGGGGAGCTGCAGCGGGAATTTGACTGGCTGCTTTCCTCGCGGGAGCAGTTCTTTGACTATGTGGCCCAGGCCAATATGCGGGGCCTTACAGACATTCAGCGGGCCGCCCGGTTTTTCTATGTGGTAAAGCTGAGTTTCGGCAGTGAGCACAGAACCTATGGAACCAGCAAAAAGATGGTGGACAATGCTGTCGAACGTCTTGCCTCCATAAAAGAACGCCTCCGGGGCGTGAACATAGAGCACAAGGACTATGCCGACCTTATCCGGGTATATGACCGCAAGGCTGCGCTGTTCTACCTTGACCCGCCCTATATTGGCGCTGAGGGGTACTATGACAGCCCCTTTATCCCGGATGACCACCAGCGTTTAAGAGCCGCCCTGGAGCCTCTTAAGGGCCGTTTTATCCTCTCTTACAATGACTGCCCCCAGGTGCGGGAATTGTATAAAGGCTATACCATCGAGAGGGTAGAGCGCAAGGAAAACCTGTCTGGCAGCGGGGAAAATAAAAAGCAGTATGCGGAAGTGATTATCCGTAACTTCTAACAGATATTGTAAGGTTCTTACGATATTTGTCACAACCTTACAAAGTGCGGACAAATTATACTCTTTCTGGTAAAATGCCCAATAAAGGGGCATGAAAGATGATTAAAATTCATCTATCCAGAATCCTCGGCGAACGCCGGTGGACACAAGCCAAATTGTCCAGGGAAACAGGCATCCGGCCCGGTACTATCAGCGATTTATATCAAGAAGTAGCCGAGCGGGTAAGCTTCGAACACCTGGACAAAATCTGTGAGGCTTTGGGCTGCACCCTGCCTGAGCTGCTGGAATACATACCGAACCAGCAGCCCCGGACAGGGGAAAATCTTATCCTTGAGGAACACGGAAACCGCAGGAAAAAGCCAAGCTGATTTCTAAAAAGTAAGAGCGCTTAAACGGTTTATTTTACCATTTAAGCGCTCTTCTTTTTTTGCAGATAATTTGAAATTTTTTTGCGGTTTTTTCGCAAAGCTACAGTAATAGCCCAGCGTGTTTTGGACAGAAAATTTATACACACCTTCTGCCATGCGCCAGCGTATGCCTGCCTTGATAGCCTCGCTTTTTTGCTGGGATTCCATCTCCGCCAGGGCAGACAGCAGGATAATCAGCAGGCTGTTTTTTCCATCGCCGGTGTGGGTGATGCCCTCTGTTTCAAATTCTACTGAAACAGGCGGCTCCAGGGAGGACAGCGTCCGCAGGTTGCCCAGGATATCTACAATATTCCTGCCAAAACGGCTGATGCTCTTGGTAAGTATCAGGTCGATTTTCCCTGCTTTAGCGTCCTCGATCATCTTTTGAAAGCCTAAGCGTTTATGCACAGTGGTGGCGCTTAAGCCCTCGTCCTGATAAATCCCTGCCATCTCCCACTGGGGGTTGCCCTCGATGCGTTTTGTAAAATGATGGACTTGCATATCGAAGCTCCCCATCTGCTCTTCTTCCTGTGTGCTGACCCGGCAGTAGGCGGCAACACGGAGTTTTTGCCGCTCCATTTGCGGCCCTGCCTTTGGCGGAGGCGGTATCACAATCACGCCGCCGCTCCCCTGGTTTTGCCGGATCTCTTCCCATAGCTGCTGGCGCCTGCGCTCTTTCCGTCCTCTGCGGTTTTCCAAACTCTTAAACGAGTTGTCTGCCATAACTGCGAGCGTCATAGCTGGCCTTTATGGATATAAAAAGACCTTGCACGGCGCTGTAACCTCCTCTCATAAAATTTTTCCGCATCAGGTATGCACCTCCTTCCGTTTTTTATAACCGCCTCCCCCGTGCTGTAGGAAGCCAATATAAAATAGCAGAATCATTTTGCTGTGTCAAAATAAGAAGACGTCATCCGTATTGGACAGCGTCTTCCCATTGAAAACATTAAATTAGTTGAATTATCCACAAAACCAGCCCAAACACCACGCTGGCCGTGATGCCGAACACCAGCACCGGCCCCGCCACTGTGAACAGCTTGGCCCCCAGGCCGGTAATGAAGCCTTCTGCCTTAAACTCCATAGCCGGCGAGACCATCGAATTGGCAAAGCCCGTAATGGGCACCAGCATGCCTGCGCCGGCGTGCTTGGCCAGGTCGTCGTACCAGCCCAGGGCGGTAAGGGCGGCGGAAAGGAGGATCAGGCTGATGGACACCACGGCCCGGGCGTCTTTCAGCTCCAGGCCCATATTTTGGTAAGCGCCCAGCAGCAGCTGGCCTATGGTGCAGATAAACCCCCCGGCCACAAAAGCCAGCGCGCAGTCCTTTAGCACCGGCGACGGCGGCGACGCCTCCTTGACCATCCGGCCGTATTCCTGTTTATCCACGCTCTTCACGGCAAACGCCTCCCTTTCTTTATACAAGTATGGAAGTAGTCTGCACCCAAAAAGCCAAAATATGCACGTCCCCAAAAAGCGCCGCCGGGGGCAGCTAACCGCACACATGCCTCCGGCGGTTTAGGGGCTTAGCCCCTAAAAACCCCACCACCTTTGAAAAGGTGGACGAAACTTTCGCCTTTTACATGCCAGCTATGGCCAGCATCATATAATGGCTATCTTGAAAACAAGGGAACTTGAACGAAAAGTATGGATTCCCATCAAAGCCGCTGGTTGAACTCTATGCGCTCCCGGTTGGGCCCCAGGATGATAAAAAACCTTACGCCCTTTTCCCAAAAAGGCAGGGCCTCTATGCCGTGGCTCACCACCTCATATCCCTGTGCCCGCGCTTGGGCATAGCATCCGTCTATGTCCTTTACGTCTATGGCCAGGTGGTCTATAGCGCCTGAGGCCATGGCCGCCTGCCCGTTCTCGTAGGCTTCCAGCACAAGACCCCCCAGGCGCAAAAAGGCTACCCGCTCCCCCGCAGCCTGGTTTACGGTCTCGTAGACATTCTCAAACCCCAGGCCCTCATAAAAAGCGATGGTCTGGTCCATATCGTTGGTAGGCAGGCCTACATGCTGCAGGCCTGTGGCAAAATCCCCTAATTTCACAAAAACAACCCCTTTGTTAATTTTCCCTGCCCAGCAAGGCGTTTACGATTTCTTCTGTCCGCATGCCCCGGGAGCCCTTTACCAGCAAAGCGTCGCCAGGGGCCAAAACGCCCCGCAGATAGCTGGCAGCCTCGGCATTTGTGGCAAACCAGTGGGCCGCCGGGCCAAAGCCCGAAGCGATATCCTTTGCCAAAGGCCCCACCGCCACCAGCTGGTGGATGCCCTTCTCCCGGGCATAGCGGCCTACGGCCCAGTGCTCCCGCTGGGCGACCGCCCCCAGCTCCAGCATATCCGCCAGCACCGCCACCCGCTTGCCCGCGGCGGGGCGGGTACAGAGCACATCTAGGGCGGTGCGCATGGAATCCGGGCTGGCGTTATAGGTGTCGTCAATCACGGTGACGCCGCCCCAGTCCTGTATCTGCTGGCGCATGGCCGGGGGCCGGTAGGCGGCAATGGCATCGGCGGCTGCGTCGCCGGGCACGCCCAGGTGGCAGGCTACGGCAATGGCCGCCAAAGCGTTACGCACATTGTGCACACCCACGGCCGGCACAAAGGTCTCGGCCTCCCAGCCCTGGGGGGCCAGGCAGGTAAAGTAGGTGCAGCCGTCTATCTCCCGCAAATCCCGGGCCTGCCAGTAGCAGTCTTCGCCCAGGCCAAAGGTCACCACCTGGCAATGGACGTTGTCCTCTAAAGCAGGCAGCAGGGGGTCGTCGCCGTTGACGAACAGTACGCCCCCATAAGGGATGTAATCGGCAATATGGGCCTTTTCCTGCAAAATATTCTGCTGGGTACCCAAAAACTCAATATGGGAAACACCGATATTGGTCATGACCGCGCAGGTAGGCCGGGCCACGGCGGCAATGCGCTCCATTTCTCGGGGAAGGCTGACGCCCATTTCAATAACAGCGGCCGTGTAGTCATGCTCTAAACCGCAGATGGTAATGGGCACGCCCACCTGGCTGTTATGGTTGGCGGGGGTCTTGTAAACATGGAACCGGGCCGTGAGCGCCTGGGCAATCATCTCCTTGGCTGTGGTCTTGCCCACGCTGCCGGTGACGCCCACAACGGGCAGGTCAAACCGGCAGCGGTAATAGGCGGCAACCTGCTGCAAGGCGGCGCGGCAGTCGTCTACCAGCACCAAAGGGTTGGGGCCGGCAGGGATCTCGTGGTCTGTAAAGGCAGCGGCGCCGCCCTGCTGGAACACCGACGGGATATATGTATGGCCGTCGGCCCGTTCGCCGCGAATGGGGACGAACATGGCGCCAGGGGCCGCCTCCCGGCTGTCGGTAATAAAATGGGTGATCTGGGCGCTGCCGTCGCCGCAAAGGAGCCTGCCGCCAGCCGCCGCGCAAATTTCGTTAATAGAAAGACGCATAGTAAATTCACCTGCTCCGGTTGGATTTTCATAACACACAGCCACGCGTTGGGGGTCCAGGGGGGATCATCCCCCCTGGCAGGGTGCAGGGGCGGGGCCCCTGCTGGGGCTTGGGGCAAAGCCCCAAAAAATCACTCATCCAGCTTCAAAACGGACATAAACGCCTCCTGGGGCACCTCCACCGTCCCCAGCTGCCGCATGCGTTTTTTGCCCTCCTTCTGCTTTTCCAGCAGCTTCTTCTTCCGGGTAATGTCGCCGCCGTAGCACTTGGCCAGCACGTCCTTGCGCATGGCCTTCACGGTCTCGCGGGCAATGATCTTGCCGCCGATGCAGGCCTGTATGGGCACCTCAAAAAGCTGGCGGGGGATCTTCTCCTTAAGCTTCTCGGACATTTTCCGTGCCCGGGGGTAAGCCTTTTCCGCGTGGATGATAAAGGACAAGGCGTCCACCACCTCGCCGTTGAGCATAATATCCAGCTTTACCAGCTCGGACTTGCGGTACCCCAAAAGCTCGTAGTCAAAGGAGGCGTAGCCCCGGGTGCGGGATTTTAGGGCGTCGAAAAAGTCGTAGATGATCTCGTTTAAGGGCAGCTCATAGTGGATGTCTACCCGGTCGGTGTCGATGTAGCTCATATCTTTAAAGATCCCCCGGCGCTCCTGGCAAAGCTCCATAATATTGCCCACGTAGTCTGAAGGGGCATAGATATGGGCGTTTGTAATGGGCTCCTGGGCCTCTTTAATGGTGGCGGGGTCAGGGTAGTTGGTGGGGTTGTCGACGCGGATGGACTCGCCGTTCGTTTTGGTGATCTCATAGACCACGCTGGGGGCGGTAGTGATCAAGTCTAAATTATACTCCCGTTCCAAGCGCTCCTGGATGATCTCCATGTGCAAAAGCCCCAAAAACCCGCACCGGAAGCCAAAGCCCAGGGCAATGGAGGTTTCCGGCTCAAAGGTAAGGGAGGCGTCGTTTAGCTGCAGCTTTTCCAGGGCGTCCCGCAGGTCGGTGTAATGGGCGCCGTCTGCCGGGTAGATGCCGCAGAACACCATGGGCTGCACTGCCCGGTAGCCCTCTAAGGGCTCGGCCGCCGGGCGCTCTGCCAGGGTGACGGTATCGCCCACCCGGGCATGGCGCACGTCTTTGATGGAGGCGGCAATGTAGCCCACCTCCCCGGCCTGCAGGCGCTGGGCGGGCTCCAGGGTGGTGGCCCGCAAGAAGCCGCACTCTACCACGGTAAACTCGCCGCCCGTGGCCATCATGCGGATGGTGTCCCCGGGGCGCACCTCCCCGTCCATCACCCGGATATAGACGATGACGCCCCGGTAAGAATCATAATACGAATCAAAGATCAGCGCCCGAAGAGGGTCGTTTTCGTCGCCCTTTGGGGCGGGGATGTCTGTGACGATACGCTCCAGGACCTCTTCGATGTTCACGCCGGTCTTGGCGGAAATGCGCGGGGCGTCTAGGGCCGGTATGCCGATGATATCCTCGATCTCGTGACACACCCGGTCAGGCTCAGCCCCCGGCAGGTCGATTTTATTTACCACCGGCAGGATTTCCAGCCCCGCGTCCACCGCCAAATACGTATTGGCCAGGGTCTGGGCCTCAATGCCCTGGGAGGCATCTACCACCAGCACAGCCCCCTCGCAGGCCGCTAAGGACCGGGAGACCTCATAGTTAAAGTCCACGTGCCCCGGGGTGTCGATGAGGTTAAAGATATACTCTTCCCCATCCTTCGCCTTATACACCAGTGTCACCGCGTGGGCCTTGATGGTAATGCCCCGCTCCCGTTCCAGGTCCATATTGTCCAACAGCTGGTTTTCCATCTCCCGCAGGGCCACGGCGCTGGTCTTTTCCAGGATGCGGTCGGCCAGGGTGCTTTTCCCGTGGTCGATATGGGCCACAATACAGAAATTTCGAATCTTGCTCCTATCCATGATCCTTCCATCCTTCTCTTTTGTCTATCATAAATTATAGCAAAAACCCGCACCGCCGTCAATTCGCCTGCAAAAAGCCCACGCAGCCACGCAGCCAGCGAAAAGACCTTGGGGGCAAAGCCCCCAAACCCCTGCTGACGCCATTTTGGGCGGCTTCGCCGCAAGACCGTCCCCGACGGCTTAGGGCTCCGCCCTAAGGACCCGCCAAAGGGCTTGCGCCCTCTGGACTCCCACGCTTCGCTTCCCGCGCTCTCACTGTGTGCTGTCGGGAGCACGTCCGGCACGCGATGGCTCGCGTAAGCGCGTGAACTCTTCACGCGGCGAAAAGCCACCACCAGCCAGCGAACGAAGTGAGCGGTGCTGGTCTCCGGTGGAGACCGTCCAGCACCGACCGAACCGGCAGGTGAGACCCCCGCGCCGCGGATGCAAACGCTTTGCGAAGCAATGCGTTTCGTCACGTTGCTACATGTCGCGGAATTTTCTTACGCGGCGGAGCATTTTTTGCTTGCGGCGGTACATGACCACCAGGATAAAATATACAATCACAAGCGCCACGATTACGGCTAAAATTACCAAAAACCAGGGCGAAGACAACAGCGATTTCCCCTGCTCCCAGCTGGCCAGCAGGTCGCTTCTGGATACCGATTCCGCTGCCACCAGCGGCACCGTGGCAATGACCTCGTCTGCGTAGCTTAGGGTGGCTGTGCCTACCTGCTCGCCCTTGCGCACCGGGGCCTGTACGCTTTCCGGCTTGTTTACCGTCACCACAATGCTGCTGGCGTCTACACTGTTGGGCAGCATCACGCTGGCGGCTTCCCCGGCGGCTAAAAGAAGCTGGTCCTTCTGGAACGCGTATTCCAGGTTCACCGAGCTTAATATGTCCCCCTGTACCGCCACCGTCTTTTTGCCCAGGCTCGAAAGGGCCCACCGGAACAGCGTCCGGGCGTCCAGCATTTCCCCGTGGATTTTCTGCTCGTATCCCTCCATGTCCCCCAGGCATACCACAATGTACGTATACCCCAGCGCCGTAGCCGAAGCCGCCAGGCAGTAGCCCGCCTGGTCGTGTGAGCCGGTCTTGATGCCCGTGGCCGACTGGTAATAATACTCTATGCCGCTTTGCTCGTCCATATAATTCTGCAGCAGCTTGTTGGTGCTGTGGAAGGTCACCTCATAGTCGCACATGTTGGTTACGGGCTTTACATAGGCAAAGGTGCCGGTGATTTCTGTGAAATTCGGCAGGGTCATGGCGTATTCCGCAATGGTCGCCATGTCCCGGGCCGTGGTATAGTGGTCGGGGTTATACAGGCCGTGGGCGTTTGTAAAGTGGGTGTTGCGGCAGCCTAATTGCTCGGCCTTTTTGTTCATCAGCTGCACAAAGTAGCTGTCCGACGCGTAGCCCGCCGCGTCCCCGGTAAATTCGCCTGCGTCCCCGGTGCCGCCGCCTTCTGCCATGCCGGCAAGCTGGGGCTCGCCGGTGCTTTGGGCCATGCCGTTTGCCTGGGGGTCGTCTGTCGCGGGCTGCTGGCCTTCGTCAGACGGCGCCTGGGGGGCCTCCCCGGCAGGGGTAGGCTGCTCGGCCTGGGGGTCTTCCTGGGCGCTTTCCAGGGGGGCCAGCTTCCCCTGCTCATAAAGGGAGTCCACGTATTCGGCCAGCGTCAAGGCGGCGTCGTTGCCAGAGGGCACCATCATTAAATAAAGCAGCTGCAAGCCCGTTAGCTCTTCGCCCACCGTAATGTCCGCCAAAGAGCTGCCGGTGCCTTCCAGGTCGTCGGCCACGCTTTGCGGCACCGTGATTACCGTATTCTCAATGTCCGGTATCGTCTCATACGCCACAATATAGCTCATAATTTTGGTTAGCGACGCCATAGACAGCCGCTCGTCCGGGTTCAGGGCATACACCACCGCGCCGGTGTCCAGGTTCAGCATGAAAATAGACTTGCAGTGGGGCGCTTCGTTTCTCATGGGCTCGTCCAGGTCCCAGTTAAAGGTAAAGCCCTCGGCCCCGGCGGGCAGGGCGCAAAGCAGGGCCGTGCACACAGCCAGCAGCAGCGCAAGCGCCCGCTGGACGTGCCGGGTTTTCCGTGTCGTTTTTATTTTCATGGGGGTCCATCCTTTCCTGCGGTTGCCGGGGCGGGGGTTCTGTGTTACAATATTACCCGGCATACTATAAAGAGTATGGGCAGGGTTCGGCCTTGTTTTGCACATGGGGCATGTCTTTCCCACGGCCCGGGGCACTTTTATAATTCCAAGGCCCTATACCGGGAAAGCGGCCGCGCCCTGCACGCCCTCCTTACTAGTATACTATTTCGCAGCCAAAAAGAAAAGGCGGAATTTTTGAACTTTTCAGAAAGAGGTGTCCCATTTGCGTATTTTCCATACCTCAGACTGGCATTTAGGGCGCATGCTCTACGGCCGCAGCCTGCTGGAAGACCAGCGCCATTTTTTAGAAAAGGCCCTGCTGCCCGCAATAGAGCGGGAAAAGCCCGCCGGCCTTCTCCTTTGCGGGGACGTATACGACCGGCCCGTAGCCCCTGCCGAAGCCATCGCCCTCTTTGACAGGGCCCTTTCCCGGCTTGTAGAGCTGGGGGTGAAGGTGTGCGTCATCCCCGGCAACCACGACGGGGCCCAGCGCATGGCCCTTTTGAAAGGGGCGCTGCGCAAAAGCGGGGTCTTCTTCGCCACTTCTTTAGAAGATTCCCTCTCCCCTGTGCTCCTGGAAGAAGGGGGGCAGCGGGTACAGGTGTTCCCCCTGCCCTTTTTCGACACCCCCACGGCCCGGGACTTTTTAGGCGACCCCACCCTGCGCGGCGAGGCGGCCTGTATGGAAAAGCTGCTTCAAAAGCTTTACCCCCTTTTCGAGCCCGGGGCCGCCCATGTGCTTATGGCCCATTGCTTTTGCGCGGGCTCTGTGGTGGGCGATTCGGAAAGCGGCGCTTTTGTCGGGGGCAGCGGCCAAATCCCCCCCGCCCTTTTTGAGCGCTTCGACTACGTGGCCCTGGGCCACCTGCACGGCTGCCAGCGGGCCGGGGGCAACGCCCGGTACTGCGGCACCCCCTTAAAATATTCCCTCGACGAAGCCGGGCAGGAAAAGGGCTTTTTGGTGCTGGATTGGGAGGGCGGCAAGCCTTCCATCCGCCATCAGGAAGCCATGCCCCTGCGGGACGTGCGGAAAATAGAGGGCCCCTTTGCCGGCCTGCTGGCCCAGGGGGAAGCCTGCCCCTGTGAGGACTATGTAGAGCTGTGCTTGACTGATAAATCCCCGGTGCTGCTGGCCAGCCAGCGCCTGCGGCCCTTTTACCCCAACCTGCTGGCCGTGCGCAACCAATGGGCTTTAGAGGGCGCGGCCGGCAAGCGGGCCCTAAGCCTGCAGGGCGCCCGGGAGGACGCTGTGTTCGCCGCCTTTTTCCAAGAGGTCTGCGGTACCGCCCCAGAGGAAGCGGACATGGCCTTATTCCAAGAGGTTTGGAAGGAGGTGCGCCTATGAGACCCCTGCGGCTTTGCGCCCAGGCCTTTGGGCCTTATTTAGAGCGGGTGGAGATCGACTTTGCCCCCTTTTACGAGGCCGGGCTTTTCCTTATCACCGGCCCCACCGGCGGGGGCAAGACCTCCCTTCTGGACGCCGCCTGCTTTGCCCTTTACGGCGAAGCCACCGGCGGCCGGCGGGATTTCCCGGCTATGCGCTGCATGAGCGCCGGGCCGGACGTGCCCACTATCGTGGAGTTTGACTTTTCTTTAGGCGGGCAGGCCTACCGGTTCAGCCGCAGCCGGGCCTATACCCCCAACCGCCGCACCAAAGAGCCCACCCCCCGGGACACCCACCAGTGCTTTACCCTGGAAAACGGGGAAGCCCGCCTGCTGGAAAGCGGCTCTGCCCGGGCCATTACCCAGCGGGCCGAACAGCTTTTGCACTTGACCCGCAGCCAGTTTTCCCAGGTGGCCGTACTGCCCCAGGGGGATTTCCTGCGGCTTTTGCGGGCAGGCTCCCAGGAAAAAGGGGAGATTCTGCGCACACTGTTTTCCGCTGAGGTGTGGAAGTCCCTGCGGGACGCCTTTGCCGGGCGCAGCAAAAAAATGGAAGAGGAAAGCGCCCAGCTGGAACACACCCTCTCGGCGCTTCTGGCCCAGGGCGGCGCCGACAGCCCCGCCGCTTTTGCCAAAGCCTTTGAGGGCCTGCGGGCCCAGGGGCCCCTTTTGCAGCGCCAGGCCGAAGAAAGCGCCCAACAGCTGCAAAAGGCCAAGTCCCTGCTGGCCACCCGGGAAGCCCATGCCCAGCTTCAGCTGGCGGTAAACCTGGCCTGGAAAGACAGCGAAGCCGCCCAGTCCCGCCTGGATAAGCTGGAAGCCGAAGCCCCAGAGGCCCAGGAAAAGAAAGACCGCGCCGCCCAGCTGCGGCGGCAGTCCCTGGCCCTGGCCCAAGACGCCGCCCGCCTGGAAGGCCTGCTGGCCCAGGCCCGCCAGGCGGAGGAAACAAAAAAGAAAGCCCTTCTCGCCCGCAAAAGCCAAAAAGAGCGCCAAGCCCAAGCCGCCCGGCTGGAAAAGCAGCTGGAAGAAGCCGCCGGGCGCATCGCCAAAGGCCGCGCCTATGAAGAGCAATACCGGGACCAGGCCCAACGCCTGCCCGCCCTGGTAGAAGAGCGCAACCGGCTGGAAAAGGCCCTGGCCGCACTGGACGAATGGGAAAAGCGCCAGGAAGCCCTGCGGGAAGCCCAAGCCGCCCTGGCCCAAAGCCGCCGGGACGCCGGGGAAACGGCAGCGGCCTCCCAGGCCTTGGCCTGCCGGCTGGAAGAGCAGGACGCCCTGCGCCGTCAAAATGCCGCCTTAGAGCTGGCCCAGCATCTGGCGGACGGCGCCCCCTGCCCCGTCTGCGGGGCTACCCATCACCCGGCCCCGGCCCAGGGCGGCGGGCAGGCCCTGGACGCCCACGCCCTGGAAAACCTGCGGGCCGCCGGAAAAAAAGCCCTCGCCGCCGCCCAGTCTGCCGCCGCCCAGCAGCAAGCAGCCGAAAAAGCCCTGGCACAGGCCAAAGCCGCCTGCGAAGAGCTGGCCGCCCAGTGGGACGGCCCCCCGCCCTCCCGGGACGGGACCGCCCGGCAGCTGGAAGAAGCCAAAGCCGCCCAAGCCGGCGCCCAGCGCGGCGCAAAGCTCCTGCCCAGCGCCCGGAATAAGCTGGAAGAGCTGCAAAAGGAAAAGGAATCCCTAACCGCCCAAGCCGCCCAGGCCCGCCAGGAAGCTTTGGTGCAGGAAGCCCAGGCTGTCGAGCTGGAACGGCAGGCCAGCCAATCCGCCACAGAGGGCGCCGCCGAAGCCCTGGAAAAGCAGGCCGCGGAAAAGCGGCGGACCCTCAAGCAGCTGGGGCAAGAGGCAGAGTCCCTTGTGCGGCAGGCCGAAGAAGCCGCCGCCGCCCTGGAACGGGCCCGGGAAGCCCGCCAGCTTACCGCCCAGGCGCTGCAAAAGGCCCAATCCCAGCTGGACGCTTTCCCCGCCCCCTGGCAGTCCCCGCCAGAGCTGCCCCAGCTGCGGGAAGAAGTAGACAGTCTGGAAAAGGCGAACCTGGAAAGCGAAAAGGCCCTTGTGCAGCTTACCACCCAGCTGAAAGCCAAAAGCCAGGCCTTGGAAAAAATCAAAAGCATGCAGGAAGAGCTGGAAGCCCTAAGCCTCCAATACAGCCGGGTGGCAAAGCTTTCTAAGCTTTTGGCCGGCGCAAACCCCAAAAAGATGCCCATCCTGCAATACGTCCTCAGCGTCACCTTAGACCAGGTTTTGGTAAGCGCCAACAAATTTTTCACCATCCTCAGCCGGGGCCGCTACGCCCTGCGGCTTATGGACTCCCCCAAAGGCGGCAACGCCTACGCCGGGCTGGACCTGGAGGTCCTGGACGGCGCTTCCATGCTCCCCCGCTCTATCGAGACCCTTTCCGGAGGCGAGCAGTTTTTAGCCTCCCTCTCCCTGGCCTTTGGGCTTTCCGACGTAGTCCAAAGCCACGCCGGCGCTGTAGAGCTGGAATCCCTTTTCATCGACGAGGGCTTTGGCTCCCTGGACGCTGAGACCCTGGACACCGCCATGAAAGCCCTCTCCGCCCTGCGCTCCGGCGGCCGCCTTGTGGGCGTCATCTCCCACGTCTCCGAGCTTCAGACCCGCATCCCCGCCCGCATCCAGGTCTCCCGCGACGCCCAGGGCTTTTCCCATGCCCGCGTTCAGGCCTGAGCCTCCGGCGGCCAAAGGGCCGGGGGCCCTTTGGAATCCCACGCTTCGCTTCTCGCGTTTTGGCGGCTGCTGGGCATAGGGGGTTGTGCCGCGCCGGGGGGCTTTGGGGATTGGGGGAGTTGTAAGAAAAAAGTAAATTGACAGGACAGCGAAAACTTGTTATGCTTTATACAATATAGAATATGCCGTAGGAAAGGGGCTGTGTTTATGAATTGGATGGACCGGTTGGAGCGGAAGTTTGGCCGCTATGCCATCCCGCGCGTTATGGTTTTTATTACCGGTATTATGCTGGCTGTCTTTGCCGCCGATTTGATTTTGGGCGGCCGCGTCACCCCCATGCTGGTTTTCCACCGGGGGCTTATCCTGCAGGGGCAGGTTTGGCGGCTTATTACGTTTATTTTCCTGCCTCCCAATTCCTCTGTCCTTTGGATCGCTTTCAGCCTTTACTTTTACTGCCTTATGGGCAGCGCCCTGGAAAGTGCCTGGGGGGCTTTCCGCTTTAACCTTTTTTACCTCTGCGGCATCTTGGGCTCGATTTTGGCGGGCTTTGTTACTGGCTACGGGGTCAACCACTTCCTGAATATGTCCCTGTTCTTCGCCTACGCCGCCGTTTACCCCGAAAACCAGCTTATGCTCTTTTTCCTCATTCCCATCAAGGTAAAGTGGCTGGCCGCGCTGGACGCCCTCTACTTTGCCTATATGTTCCTGGTGGGCGGCTGGTCCTCCCGGGTAGCTATCCTCTTCTCCCTGCTGAATATCTGGCTTTTCTTCGGCGGCGACCTCTTCCGCCGCATCCGCCAGCAGGCAGGCTATTGGAAGACCCGCCAGCAGTTCCGCAAAAACAACCGCTTTTAAAAATTTCAGGGGAAGGGCCCAGCCCTCCCCCTGTTTTTATTTTGCCCAGCGCCTGTGCCTACACCGGGGCCGCAAAAGCCAGCGCCTGCCGGCCCAGCCCCTCGTAGGCCCGCGCCACAGCCCCCTTGGGGTAGGCCACGGCCTTGCCCGCCATAGGGTCGTTAAAATAATAGCTTTCCTCGTCTACCCCCACCAGCAGCAGGCAGTGCATGGGGTATATCCATTGGAATTCCTCCTCCGTGCCTTCTATGGTAAAGGTGATGTCCGCCTCCGGCTCCTGCATGCCGATAGTCCCCCACACCAGCACAGGCGTACCCCCGCGCAGGTATTCTTCCAGCCCTTCCAGGGCCGTGCCGGTCAGGTCTAAGATGGAGAGGGATGAAACATCCCTCTCCCGGAGGATATCCTCCACCGCCCGCAGCACCACAGGGGCGTAACACCCCCACCCCCCATGGGTATAGGGGTTGCCCGGGAAAGCCTCCCGGGGGTCGCAGCCTATGTAACCCCCGGCCCCGTCCGGCTGAGGGGCCCTGCCCTGGGGTATGGCGGCTATCATCTCATCCGGCGACACATCTACCCCGGCATATTGCAGGGCCATAGCCGCCGTTACGCTTTCGCAGCCAGTAGGGTATTTTTCCCGCTGGTCCAAAAAAGGCGCGTCCAGCAGCACCCGCCCCCCCTCCGGCCCAGAAGGGGCCGGGGCGTAAATATACGCCTCCATAGCCCGGCTGGCCTTGCTGTTCCCACATCCCAGCAGAAAGGCCACCGCCCATATGCCGCCCATCGCCAAGCAGCCAAAAACCACGCCCTTAGCGGGCCCCCTCCCCTTGCCCCTATGGGCACACCGCTTTGCCCTACGCATAAAAAATACCTCCTTCGTTCTAGCTATCCATTAGACGAAGAAGGTACTTTTAAGGTTCGACCCCACCCAGCAAATTTTTAACCCCACAACAAAAAGGCGCACCCAAAGGGGCGCCTTTTCCCGCCCAAAGTTTTACAAAAACTGCACAAGGTCTGCTCAGTTGCCCATCCCCTTCTCCCCGCTGAGTATCCGGCTTTCCGTCACATCCACCGGCCGCCCCGCAAAAACAACCGCTTTTAAAGTCACAACGGGAAAAGCTCCATAACCTTCCATCCCAAAGCAAGGCTCGCCAAATTAGCCACAACCGTGCAGGCCGCCGTGACAAGCTTCCTCTTTTCCCGGATAAACACACAAAACAGCACAAGCTCTAAAAGGAAAATAACCGGCTCGGCAAAAACCAAGGTCATCACAAAAATCCCGTGGCTGTCCAAATACTGGCCCATGAGGAACACATTGAGCCCAGCCTGGGTCAACAGGTTGACAAACAGGAACGTCTCCCAGCTACCCTTCTCCCGATAGCCGAACAGCCAGAACACAGCCCCTTCCAGCAGCAGCGTAGACAGCACCCGCAAGGCGATTTTCAAAGGTACCCACCAAAAAGGCTGCTCGCCAGGGAGGATAACCCCCTTTTTCAAGTCCAGGGTCACCAAGCGGCTATAGCCGGCATGGCTTTTTGGCGTGTTTTCCAGGGGCAGCACCAGGTCAACCCCCTCCCCCTGCGCGACCAGCTCTACATTCACCTCTGGGCCCATATGGTACCAATTTTCCAACACCCAGGGGGTGAGCACATCGTACCACTGATAATAACGCGTCCAGGGGCGGCGGGCCAACTCCAAGGGCTTTTCCTTTACCTGCTTTGTCTGCACGTCGGTAACACGCACAGATACCTTTAAATCCTCCGGCCCGCCCCGCACCAAGATAATCAGGCTGGGCGGCTCGGCAGCATTGGCCAGGGCCGCCACCGGTATCACCCAGGCAAGCAGGACCGCAAGGGCCGCTATCCTCCATTTTTTCATCTTAACCCTCCCCTATACAAAAAGACGCCCCCAAAGGAGCGCCTTTCCCTATGCAAAATTTTACAGGAACTGCATGGGGTCTACCCGGTTGCCGTTCTGGTAGACCTCAAAGTGCAGGTGGGGCCCCGTAACGTTGCCGGTAGCGCCCTCGTAACCCACAATCTGCCCGGCAGAGACATACTGCCCCTTGCTCACCGCCACGCTGCTTAAATGGGCGTAACGGGTGGTATAGGTGCCGTTATGGTAAATCAACACATAATACCCCCACGACATACCCCAAGAGTCGTAGTTGTTGGCCTCAATCACCTGGCCGGACTCCGCCGCCACCACCGCCGTGCCATAAGGCCCAGCAATGTCCAAGCCCTTATGCCCCGGGTAGCCGTTATAACCGGCCGATATGTAAGACACCCCCGGCAAAGGCCAAATGGGGTTAAACCCGGCTACACCGCCGCCCCCTGTGGGGTAGCTAACGCTTCCGCCGCCGCCCCCGCCGCCGTTATTGCCGGCCGCGGCGGCCTCTTCCGCCAAGCGCTTCTGCTCTTCCTCAAACTTGCGCTGGGCCTCTATCAGCGCGGCGATCTCGGCCTCGTTGGCGTCCAGCTCTTCCTGGTTGCGCTGCAGGGTGTTCTGGGTAGCGGCCTGGGCCCCCTGCAGGTCGGCAATGGCCTGGGCGTTCTCTTCATACAGGCCGTCCAGCTCTTCCTGCTTCTGCTCCAAGCCCTTTTTCAGCTCGGCTACCTTTGCCTTCTTCTCCTCGCACTCCCTGCGTTCGTCCTCGGTGGCTTCCATATAAGCCTGTATCTTGTCCACCAATTCCTTGTCCTTGCGGCTCATCGCGTTGATCAGCTCAGCCCGGGCGGTAAAATCGCTGAGGCTGGTAGAGTCCAGCAAAATTTGCAGTGTGCTCACCGACCCTGTCTTATACAACGCCACCACCCGCTGGCGGAAAGCCTGGATGGTATCGCCCATTTCCTCTTCCGACTTGTCCAGCTTCATAGTCAATTCTTTAATGCTATGGTTCAAGTCGTCAATATCCTTTATAGCGCTGTCGATCTGCCCTTCCACCACGTCGATCTGCTTTTGCAGGGTTTCCTGGTATTCCTGCTTCTGGGCCTCATCGTCCCGCAGCTGTTCCAGCTGGGCCTGCAGGTTGTCCCGCTCGGCCTGCAGCTGGCCCTGCTCGGCTTCGATCTCCGCGATGGTGCGGGCCACCGCGTTCAGGGGCATCATGGCAAACAGGCACAGGGCCAGCAGCCCCGCACCTATACGCTTTCTCAGCTTCCGTCTCATCTTGTACCGACTTCCTTTCTGTAGCAGGGGCGGCGCCCCTTTTCAGCTCAATAGAGCGTTTTATTACATATTTGTAATATAATTGTACTCCTTTCGCGCCTTGTTATTTTTCCCAAAAAGAACTATACTGTGAATAAAATTTGAAATTGGCGCCTAAAGGAGAACCAGCACAAGATATAGTTGTTTTTGCCGCCCAAAAGTGTAAGAAAACCACCCCGCCCGCCGCGAGAAAAAGCGCCCCTCCCCCATCCCCCAAAGAACGCGGAAAGCGAAGCGCGGGATCCTTAAGGGGCTGGGCCCCTTAAGCGGGTCCTAAGGGCAGAGCCCTTAGCCGCCGGAGGCCCTACTTGCGGGCCACGTAATGATGGTAGCGCCGGGAAGGGGGCGGGGTGTAAATGGAGCGGGGGAGCTTCTGGGGCTTCTTGGGGGCGCAGGCGGCGCGCAGGAAGATGCGGCGCTTGGGAGGGCGGGAGGCCAGCATGGCGGCCAGGGCTACGCCTAAAAACCCCAAACCCACTAGGCCCCAGCCCCATATGCCCAGCAGACGGGCCCAGATTGAAGCCCCCTGGGCCGGTGAAAAAACGCCCAAAGCCCACAAAAGGGCAAAGGCCCCGGCGGTGAGGAACACCCAAAGGCGCGGGAAAACCGGTTTCACGTTTTGCCCCCCTTTACTTGTGCGGGATGCAGCCGAAGTCACAGATAAAATCTATGGCCCGGTCCAGGCTTGTGGCGTCGAAGTCTGCCTCTGCCCCAAAAACCTTCACGTGCAGCCGGGGCGGGGCCGACTGCCTGTCCAGGGACAGGGGCGGCACGGTGTCGCCAAAGCTGAGCCTGCGGCCCTGGTAATCTACCACCACAAGGCCCGCCGCCGTTATAAAAACAAACAGCCCTATGGCCAGGGCAAACCAAAAGGCCCGGCGCTCTTCCCGCCTGCTGCGTACCTCCCGCTTTTTCATGGCCAGCCCGCCTTTCCTGCTTTTTTCTATTAGCTTTACCCGGCAGCAGGGGGCTATGCCTGGCACTTTTTGGAAAATAGCGCGGAAACCCTTTAAGGCTTGGGCAATAGGGTCTCTGCCAGAACCTCCCCCAGCAGGCTGCCGGTGTACCGGGCCTCGCCAATGGTGTTGACTTCGGTGCCCACCTCAATAAGCAAAGAGCCCTTGGTGGCGTTCATGTTATATTTGCTGTTGGAAAAATTCATAGGCCGGGTAAGGCCGGGATACAGCCGCGCGGCGGTCTGCTGGACCCGCAGGGCCAGGTGCAGGTTATCCCGCCAGTCGGGGAAATCCCCCCAGCCGCCGTCGGCGTCGCAGCCGGCCAGCACCATAAACTGGGCGGCCTTGCGCCCGCCTACCTCGGCGGTGGGCTTATACTTTACCCCCTCCTGGGTGGTCATGGAATCCCTGTGCAGGTCAATGGTCACCTGGATGGTAGGGTACTGGGAAAGGTTGTTCTGCAAAACCTCCCAGGACCGGGCGTAGGAGCCGTTAAACAGGGTGTCGTTCACGGTGGTGTCGTGCACCACGCCAATGCCCCGCTCTTCCAGCGCGCGCTTGACTTCCTCCCCCACGGCCACCACGCTCATGTCCTGGTTTTGGGTGCGGGTCTCCATGTCGGTGTAATAAAAGCCGGTGTGGCTTTTCACGTAAGCCTCGGACGTATGGGTGTGGTATAACAGCACCTCTATGCTGCCGTCGCCTTTCAGGTCTACCGCCGGGTCCTGCAAAAGCTCCGCCGCCAGGTCGGTGCCGGACTCGGTGGTGTCCTTCACAAAAAAGTTATCCACCTGCTGCCCGCCCCCCAGCTGGATCTCTTCTACCGGGCCCGTGCCGCGGCCGGGCTCGGGGGTAACGGCAAGGCCGGGCAGAAGGTCGCTGTGGAAGGGCACCACGCCGTCGTCCGGCAAAAAGGGCTCGGCTTCCTCCGATAAAGTAGCGCCGCCCACCTGGGGCGGGCTGGCAGGGGTAGGGGCGGGGGCGCCCTCCGGCTGGGGCTGGGCCTGCATGCCCGCCGCAAAAAGCAGGGCTTCGCCGCCCTGCTCCTTTGCCCATTGCTGCAGGCTGCCCCCGGCGCACCACAGGCACACCGCCGCCGACGCCACGATTATCAGGTTCCGAAAAAATCTGCCCAGCCTTTGCATATGTTTTACCCTTTTCCTTTCTGGTAAGTGAATAGAAACAGATTGGCGAAAATTGTCGAAAAACAGTATTCCAATCTGAAAGAAACTGTGCTATACTGTAAACGCGAGACAACTGCATATCTGCTAAGGCACAGGGGACGATACTCTGGCAAAGGGTGTTTTCTCTCTTTACTCTTATACTCCTGTGTCTTAGGAATAGAGGTTGTCTCGCAAACAAATGAGAGGTGCACATTTGCAGATGCGTCTCTCATGTGGAGGCGCATTTTATTTTCTAAAACAAGGGAGCTGTTGGACATGGAAAAACTGAAAAAACTATGGGAAAAAACGGTAAAGCCAAAAATCCCCCCTCTCCTCATTTCTTTTGCCGTGGGGATGTTGGTTATGGGTATGATATGGATAAACGTCGCCCGCTCCACCCCTCAAAAAGAACCAGAAACGAAAACTATTATCAAGACCGTGGAGAAAGAGGTTGAAAAGAAAGTAAAGGTCACTACCGAGTTTGTGGAAGAGCATTTATCCGATATCGGCGAGCTTGCTACGGTAGAGGCCCAATACATGGGAATCCTCCAAGTGGAGGATGAAGACGGCATATCTTTTATCAACAAAACGGGCTATTCCATGCTGTATACCATTGAGGCTAAGTGCGGCATCCGCTTTGAGGATATCCAAGTAAACGTTACCGAAGAAGAAGTCCTTGTCACGCTGCCCGAGCCCCAAGTGCTGTCCCGCCATGCCGATGGGAAAACGCTACAATTCTTCGACGAAAAGTGGGCCTTGTTCAAAAGCAACGAGCTTAACGATGTCCCGGACGCTGTCGCTATGGCCGAAGAGGATTTTGACCAGCAGAAAGATAAAATCCAGCAATACCTGGAGTTGGCTAAACAGCGCGCCATAACATCCGTACATAGCTTGCTGGAAGGCATTATTGGCGATAAAAAGCTGACTGTGAAATAGCCCTGCATGTTATCACGCTTAATATATATGGCAAAGAGCGCTTGTTATGCAGGCGCTCTTTGCCATTATATCCCTGCCAAGCCACAAAAAGTTTACAAAATCCCCCTTGTACAGCGGGCCGCGCTTTAGTATAATAAACTTTACAGAATATTTATACAATAAAGTATAAAGCGGAAACCCCTCCATAACCCTATGGGGTACAACGAGAAAGGAGAGATTCCATGTCTATCTATTCGGAGATCCGGCAGGAGGTCCGGGAGCTTTCCAGGCTGTGCGTGGAAAACGGCCAGATCGACCCGGCCCTGTACCAGCAGTATGACGTCAAGCGCGGCCTGCGGGATTTAAACGGCAAGGGCGTGCTTACGGGCCTTACCAATATCTCAGAGATCGAGGCCAGCAAAGTAGTAGACGGCAAAAGCGTGCCCTGCGAGGGCCGGCTCTTTTACCGGGGCTACAATGTAGAAGAGCTTATCCGCAGCCAGCCCGGGGGCGACAACTTCGGCTACGAGCGCATTGCCTACCTGCTGCTTTTCGGCAGCCTGCCCCAAGAGGAAAGCTTCCAGAAGTTCTGCGGGCTGCTGTCCTTTTACCGCACCCTGCCCACCAGCTTTGTGCGGGACATCATCATGAAGGCCCCCAGCAGCGACATGATGAACACCCTGGCCCGCAGCGTGCTCACCCTATATTCCTATGACGAGGCGGCGGAAGATATTTCTGTTGAGAACGTTTTGCGCCAGTGCATCCAGCTGATCGCCCTGTTCCCGCTTTTGTCGGTGTACGGCTACCAGGCCTACCGCCATTACCACGACGGCCAAAGCCTTTTCATCCACCAGCCGGACCCCAAGCTCTCCACCGCCGAAAACATCCTGCGCATCCTCCGGCCGGACTGCCGGTATACCGAGCTGGAAGCCAAGGTGCTGGACATTGCCCTGATCCTCCACGCCGACCACGGCGGCGGCAACAACTCCACCTTTACCACCCATGTGGTCACCTCCTCGGGCACCGACACCTACTCGGCCATTGCCGCGGCCCTGGGCTCTTTAAAGGGCCCCAAGCACGGCGGGGCCAACATCAAGGTGGTGCAGATGTTTGAGGACATCAAAGAGCACGTAAAGGACTGGGGCGACGAAGAGGAGATATCGGCCTACCTGCAAAAGCTGCTGCACAAGGAGGCCTTTGACCGCACGGGCCTGATCTACGGCATGGGCCACGCGGTGTATTCCATGTCCGACCCCCGCGCCAAGACCATGGCCCGCTTTGTCCAGGGCCTTTCGGCGGAAAAGGGCCGCACCGAGGAATATAAGCTTTACACCAATGTAGAGCGCCTGGCCGTGCAGCTGATCGCCAAGGAGCGGAAAATCTACAAGGGCGTATCTGCCAACGTAGACTTTTACAGCGGCTTCATCTACAGCATGCTGGACCTGCCCATGGAGCTTTACACCCCCATCTTCGCCATCTCCCGCATTTCCGGGTGGAGCGCCCACCGCATCGAGGAGCTTATCGGCGGCGGGAAGATCATACGCCCGGCGTACATGGCCGTGCAGCCCCGGCGGCCCATCCAGTAGAATACGCAAAAGGGACGGCTTGCGCCGCCCCTTTTTTACGCCCCCGCTGCCCCGGGCGCCGCTGCCCGCGCCGCTTTGCGGACCCATGAATTCCCGAAATCCCCCCTTGTAAAGTGTGGTACCGTGTGATATAATACTTTTTAACAAAATGGGGTGGTGTATGCCCGCAAAGCTTTATGTAAAAGCCTGCATGTATTATACTAAACGTATAATAAAAACCGACTTTCCCGCTTGCGCCTGCCCCATGGAGAGAGGAGCGGAGACGTGGCAAAAAAGAAAAGGGATAGCAAGAGGAAAATGTGGCTGTACGCGGTCGGGCAGTTTTTGCTCACGCTGTTTTACTACCCGGTGTTCCGCATGCGGGTGCGGGGGCGGGAGAACATCCCCCGGGGCGGGCCGGTGCTGCTGTGCTGCAACCATGCGGCCAAGCGCGACCCGGTCATGCTGGGGGTCTCGGTTACCCGCCAGGTGTTCTATATGGCCAAGGAAGAGCTTTTCCAGGGCCGCTTTTTAGGCGGGCTGCTGCGCAGGCTGGGGGCTTTCCCGGTGCTGCGGGGCAGCGGCGGGGCTGACGCCTTGCAGGAGGCCGTGGGCCTTTTGGACCAGGACGCCATGGTGGGTGTCTTTATCGAGGGCACCCGCTCGAAAACCGGGAAGCTGGGCCGGCCCAAAACCGGCGCGGCCCTGCTTGCCTGGCGCACCAAGGCCCCGGTGGTGCCGGTGTGCATCACCAGCGAGGACGGCAGGCCCCCCCGGATGTTCAAGCGCACCGTGGTAGAATTCGGCAGGCCCATCCCTTTTGAGGAGCTTGACATGCCGGACGATTCCAGCATGCAGCTGCGCAAGGCCAGCCGCAAGATCATGGCGCAGATCGCCGCCCTACGGGCCCGGGCCCTGGAAGATTTCGGCCTGCCCCCCGAGGACGGCGCGGGAGAGGGGGATGGCTGAGCTGCAAATCGAAGTGGCAAAAACAGCGGGCTTCTGCTTTGGGGTAGACCGGGCCGTGGGCGCGGTCTACCGGCTGCTGGGAGAGGGCAGGCAGGTGGCCACCCTGGGCCCCATTGCCCACAACCCGCTGGTGACAGGGGACCTGAAGGCAAAAGGCGTGGTGGTGGTAGGCGCCCCCGCCGAAACGCCCCCTGGGTACGTGCTGGTCATCCGGTCCCATGGGGTGGCCCGGCAGGTAGAGGAGGAGATCGCCCGCCTGGGCCTGCCCTGCGTGGACGCCACGTGCCCCTCTGTCAAAAAAATACACGCCCTGGCTGCCGAGGCCGGGCGGCAGGGGCGGCTGTTCCTCCTGTTCGGCGACCGGGACCACCCAGAGGTACGGGGGATCACCGGACACTGTACAGGGGAGTTTTGGGTTTGCCGGGGGCCGGATGAGCTGGCGGCCCTGCTGAAAACCCGGCCGGATTTGGCGAAATTGCCTATAGCGGTAGCGGCCCAGACCACCTTCCATATGGGAGACTGGCGAAATTGTTTGGAAACCCTGAAAAAAGTATGTACAAACGCCTCATTTTTTGCTACAATATGTAATGCAACTGCGAAGCGGCAAAAAGAGGCAAAGACCCTGGCCCAAAAAAGCCACCGCATGGTGGTCATCGGCGGCCGGGACAGCTCGAATACGGCAAAACTCCGCGATATTTGCGCTGAATATTGTGAGACGTACCTCATAGAAAGGGCGGACGAGCTGCCCGCTTTTCCGGCCGGACTGCGCATTGGCATTACTGCGGGGGCATCGACCCCGGCAAGCATTATAAAGGAGGTACTGGTTACCATGGCAGAAGTAAACAACAACGAGCTGAATTTTGAGGAAATGCTGGAAGAATCCCTCAAAAGCTTAAATACAGACGAAAAGGTGCACGGCGTTGTTGTGGGCATCTCCCCCACGGAGGTGTACGTGGACGTAGGGCGCAAGCAGGCGGGCTTCATTCCGGCCAGCGAGCTTTCCAACGACCCCAGCGTAAAGCCCGAGGACGTGGTGAAGATGGGCGACGAAATGGACCTGCTCATTATGAAGACCAACGACCAGGAAGGCACCATTATGCTCTCCAAGCGGCGCGTAGACGCCATGAAGGGCTGGGACGAGCTGCAGGAGGCAATGGACAGCAGCGAGATCCTTACAGGCAAGGTTATTGAGGTGGTAAAGGGCGGCGTCATCGTCTTAAAGGGCGCCATGCGGGTGTTTGTGCCTGCCAGCCAGGCCACCGCCAGCCGGGGCGAGGATTTGAACGCCCTGCTGAACACCGAGGTACGCTTCCGTGTTATTGAGGTAGACCGCAAGCGCCGCCGCTCGGTGGGCTCCATCCGCAGCGTGCTGCGGGAAGAGCGCAAGGCCGCCCAGGAGAAGTTCTGGGAGACCATTGAAGAGGGCCAGGCCTTTACCGGCACGGTCAAGTCCTTGACAAACTTCGGCGCCTTTGTAGACCTGGGCGGCGTAGACGGCATGGTCCATATTTCCGAGCTTTCCTGGAACCGCGTCAAGCACCCCAGCGAAGTGGTGAACGTAGGCGACACCGTAGACGTATACGTAAAGGGCCTGGACCGGGAGAACGGCAAGATTTCCCTGGGCTACAAGCGGCCTGAGGACAACCCCTGGGTGAAGCTGGAGCGGGAGTACCCTGTGGGCACCGTGTGCGACGCCAAGGTCGTGGGCATGACCGCCTTTGGCGCTTTTGCCAACGTTATCCCCGGCATTGACGGCCTGATCCATATTTCCCAGATTGCCGGCCACCGCATCGAGAAGCCCCAGGACGTTTTGAAGGTGGGCGACGAGGTCCGCGTGAAGATCACCGAGATCGACTTTGACAAGCACCGGGTGTCCCTTTCCATCCGGGCCCTGCTGGAAGACGAGCAGGCACAGGCCGACGAGGCCGCTGCCGAGTCCCCGGCCAATGAGATCGTTTATTCTACTGAGGTGCCTGCCGACGAGGACGGGAGCACGGAAGAATAATCTATAATTTAAGCGTATCAAAACAGGGTAGTGACGGCTGCTGCCCTGTTTTGTCTGCTGGCAGGCCAGCCCCATTACAGCCAGTGGGACAGGCCCTGTGGCCCGCAGAAAGAAGATAATTGGAGGAAAGACCCATGAAGCGTGTAAAAAAACCGGTATTTTTTGTGGTACTGGTACTCATTGCCGCCCTGGTGTATACGTCGCTTTTCGGCGTGTACGGCCAGAACGGCGACTTTAAGACCACCATCATCAAAGGCGCGGGGGATATCCGCTGGGGCATCGACATCCGGGGTGGCGTAGAGGCCACCTTCAGCCCTGCCGGCGGCGTAGAGGCCACCGACAGCGAGCTGGAATCGGCCAAGCAGATCATTGAGACCCGCATGGTGGCCCAGAACATCACCGACTACGAGCTGTACACCGACAGCGGCAACAACCGTATCATTGTTCGTTTCCCCTGGAAAAGCGACGAAACCGACTTTGACCCGGAGAACGCCATAAAAGAGCTTTCGGCCACGGCCATGCTCACCTTCCGTGAAGGGGGCGAGTATGCCGACATGGAGTACGGCGCAGACGGCCAGCCCGTCTATAAGGCCCCCTCGGGCACCACAGCCGACACCATCATCTTAGAGGGCGCCGACGTGGTAAAGGCCGAGCCCGGCGTGCAGCAGGACCCCTCTACCGGGGCCACCCAGTACGTGGTCTCCCTGGAGTTCAGCGACGCGGGCAAGGAAAAATTTGCCGAAGCCACGGGCCGGCTGGTAGGGGGCACCATCTCCATTTGGATGGACGACGTGCGCCTTTCGGCCCCCACGGTAAACGAGGCCATCACCGATGGCAGGTGTATCATCTCCGGCAGCTTCACCAGCCAGTACGCCACCACCCTGGCCGCCCAAATCCAGGCAGGCGCGCTGCCCTTTGCCCTGGAGACCTCCAACTTTAACGCCTTGGCCCCCACCCTGGGCGCCAACGCCCTTAACGCCATGATGCTGGCGGGCATTATCGCCTTTATTGTGGTAGCGGTATTGATGATTGCCAGCTTCCGCCTGCCCGGCGTTGTGGCCGTTATCACCCTGGCAGGCCAGATGGGCATCTGCTTTGCGGCCATTACCGGTTTCTTCCCCAACATGAACTCCTTTACCATGACCCTGCCGGGCATAGCAGGCCTGATCCTCTCCATTGGCATCGGCGTAGACGCCAACGTCATTACCGCCAGCCGCGTGCGTGAAGAGCTGCGGGCCGGCAAGACCCTGGACGGTGCTTTGCAGCGGGGCTTCCAGAACAGCTTCTGGGCTATTTTCGATGGCAACATCACCACCGCCATTGTAGCCATTATGCTTATGGGCGTGTTTGGCCCCAGCAACATCCTGTCTTTAATCTTTGGCGAATCCACCACCGGCTCCATCTTCTCCTTTGGCTTCACCCTGCTGGTGGGCATCATTGCCAACTTTGTCATGGGCGTAGCCGCCGCCAGGCTTATGACCCTGTCCCTGGCCGCGTTCAAGCCCCTGCATAAAAAGTGGCTCTTCGGCGGCGCCAAGGACGAGGGCGCAGCCTCCCCGAAAACCGAGAAGGTATGGGACTTTGTGGGCAGCCGCAAGACCTTCTATATTATCTCGGCCGCTGTTATCGCCGTAGGCGTCATTGCCAGTGCCGTCATGGGCCCCAAGCTGGATATCCAGTTTGCCGGCGGCGCCATGATCCGCTACACGGTAGAGGGCGCCGGCGTCACCTCCGACGCCATCTCCCAGACCATCCAGGACAAGCTGGGCAAGACCGCCTCGGTGTCCCTAAACACCGACATGGCCACTGGCGGCCAGCAGGCCACCCTTTCCTTCTCCGGCAACCAGAGCATGACCCCGGACGAACAGAAGGAAGTAGCCGATACCCTGTCCGAAGCTTTCAGCGATGCAACCTTTACCCTGCTGGAATCCAACTCGGTAGACGCCGCTATGGGCGCCAAGTTCTTCCAGAAGTGCCTGGTGTGCTTTGCCCTTACCGCTGTACTGCTGCTGGCCTACATTGCCCTGCGGTTTAAAAAGATCGGCGGACTGTCCGCTGGCCTAACCGCCATTGTAGCCCTGCTGCACGACGTAATCATCTCCTTCTGTGTATTCGTGGTGTTCGGCATGCCCATCAACGATATCTTCATTGCGGTGGTACTCACCATCCTGGGCTACTCGCTGAACAGCACCATCGTTATCTACGACCGGGTACGGGAAAACCAGCGCAAGCTGGGCAGCCGAACCGGCCTAACCGAAATCCTGAACCAGAGCCTGAGCCAGACCCTGGGCCGCACCCTGCTAACCAGCCTGACCACCTTCCTGGCGCTGGTGGTGGTGCTGGCTGTAGCGGGCACCTACTCCATTTCCAGCGTCATTTCCTTCTCGCTGCCCATGATGGTAGGCGTAGTGGCTGGCTGCTTCTCTTCCCAGTTCATTGCCCCCAACCTGTTTGCCGCCTGGCAAGCCCGGGTGCAGGAAAAAGAAAAAGCCGCGCACTAATCACTCAAGCTTAAATAAGTTAAACGGCCGTCCATCCTTCCCGGGTGGGCGGCTATTTTTATAGCTAAAAAAGTGGGGGTTGGCAGAAGGAGGGCCCCACCGCCGGTCTGGCAGACCGGCGGGAGCGCGCCAGCGCGTGCATGCTTTAGCATGCGTGGGGCCCGGGCCTCCCCCCAAGATGCCACCCCCGTACCGCAGCACCTACCCAACGGGAAGGTTTTTGGGGGTCCAGGGGGGCTTTTTCCTGAAAAAAGCCCCCCTGGCCGCCGGAGGCAGCCTTGCGCTTTTGGGTGGAGTGTGGTAAAATACCCATAATAACCGTATGGAGGGTACATATGAAGCAACAGGGACGCAGGAAGCCTATGCCCCGCCGGTACGGGCCCGTAGCGGGGCTGTTTTTGCTGGCGATGCTGTTTATCCTTTCCAGCCGGATGGGCCCCCTGGGCACCGACGCGCCGGAAGATATCAGCCAAGTACCATTACCAGACAATACCGGCCAGGGCCTGGAAGTCTATTTCCTGGACGTGGGCCAGGGGGACAGCCAGCTCATCCGCATACCCGGGGAGGCCGGGCCCTTTAACGTGCTCATCGATACCGGGGAGTACGCCTATGCCGACGGCCTTACCGCCTATTTGCAGGATTTAGAGGTAGAAAAAATCGACGCGCTGGTGAGCACCCACCCCCATACCGACCATATGGGCTGCATGGCGCGGATCATCCAGCGGTTTGACATTGGCAGCCTGTATATGCCCTTGCTGCCCGACGACCAGACCCCCACTACCCGGGCCTATGAAAAACTGCTGGACGCCGCTGAGGACAAGGGCCTAACCATCATCCGCCTGCATGAAGACGCCCTGCTGGAATCCCCGGCCGGGGCGCAATTCCAGGTCATGGCGCCCCGTATGGACGCGGACTGGGAGGGGGCCAACAACTACTCGGCTGTGCTGCGGCTGGTGTATGGGGAGACTTCCTTCCTCTTTACCGGGGACGCGGAATCGGAAAGCGAGCGGGTGATTTTAGACGACGGCTACGGGGTAGGGGCAGACGTGCTGAAATGCGGCCACCACGGCTCTTCCAGCTCCACTACAAAAGCCTTTTTAAGCCAGGTAGACCCCCGCTATGCGGTCATCAGCTGCGGGCTCGACAACTCTTACGGCCACCCCCACAAAGAGGTGCTGGCCCGGCTGGAAAAGCAGGGGGTTACCCTTTACCGCACAGACCAAGACGGAACGGTGCTGGCTAAGTCTGATGGGAAAGAGATTACCTTTGAAACCGGGCTGCCCAGCGTAGAAGCAGCTGATTAGCGGCTGGGGCCCTGGGTTTGCTGAAAGGTTTTGTGGTACGAACCCCCTTTGAGAAGAAAAAAATAGGACGATTTTTTGTGGGCCTTTTTGGGGCAAAAATGTGCGGGTTTTTGCGAAAAACCGTCATTTTGTAAACTATTCGTAACTTTTGCTATCGTTTTGTCATTTTTATAAAGGCATTGTTATTTATGCGGAGCCTGCCCTAGACTTTTTCGGTGGCAGACGGAGATAAAAACAGGAGGGTTATTATGCTTACGGAAAAGAAAAAAGAATTTATCCAGTTTATGCTGTCGGCTGACGTGCTGCGGTTTGGCCAGTTTGTCACCAAAAGCGGGCGCCATACCCAGTATTTCGTCAACACCGGCAACTATAAAACCGGCGCGCAGCTGTCGCGGCTGGGCCGTTACTATGCCCAGCTGGTGGCCGACGTTACCGGCGGGGATTTTGACGCCATGTTTGGCCCGGCCTATAAGGGCATCCCGCTGGCGTCGGCCTGCGCTATGGCGCTTTATGAGGAACATCAGATCGACAAGCCCTACCTGTTTAACCGCAAAGAGGTAAAGGATCACGGCGAGGGCGGCTCTATGGTGGGCTATAAGCTGCAGGACGGCGACCGGGTGGTCGTGATTGAGGACGTTGTTACGGCGGGCACGGCTTTGCGGGAATCTATACCGCTGCTGAAGGCCTGCGCCGATGTGCGCATACCCCATATGTTCATCAGCGTAGACCGGTGCGAGGTGGGGCAAACCCCTGGCAAAACGGCCATTATGGAAGTAGAGGAAGAATTCGGCATACAGGTGCACCCTTTGGTGACGGTGGTGGACATCTACGAGTACCTGAAGGGCCAGGGCACAGACCCGGCCTTGCTGGAAGCTATGGAAGGGTATATGAAGCAATACTGCATTTTGCCGTAAGCTTATAAAATAAAAAGCAGGGAGAACACGGGTGAAAATTAAGGGCAGGACAGGCCGCAACGGCCTGTCCTGCCCTTTTATCCTGTATAGCCCACTATGACACTTTTAGGGAAAGCGCCCGTGGGGAAAAGCCATAAACGGGAATCTCCTTGTTACCCCTGGTGCGGGCTGTTTGCTTCTTTCGCTTGACGAACCAGTTGGCGGATCGTATCATTGGCGGACTGTTTGGCATTTTTGGTAATTTCCTCGTTGTCGGGAATAGGAAGCCCCTTCAAAGCGTAAGGGTCATTCAGGCGCAGGCCTGTACCTGTCAGCATAGCCCTCACTTGGGTATACGTCCATTGCCGTTGGCCTGCCGGCATACTGGCATCGAAATACTCAGTCCACGAACAGTTATATTTTGCGGCGATGAAATTCAGCTGATCGGACAAATCTTTCCCAAGAGGGGAGTCCAGCGCTTCTTGATAGGCATCGGCGTAATAGTCTTTAATGGCGCTCTCCGCAGAGGCTCTAAACTTGGTGACTTGGGAAACGTAGGAGTCAAAATAGCTTTTGCACCAAATTTGACCGTCAGGGTCAACAGCGGCGTTCCAGTTGACCTCCAGATTTTGTTCTCCCAACTGCGCCTGGACTTTGGACATAAATTCGTCTTTTGTCATATGGCTCAAGTCCAGCTCTTCCAAGCCTTGGCCAAAGCCTGGCATCTCAGCGACGGCCTGCCGTCCTTCGCTGGAAAACTCTACTTTGTCCCCAGTTTGACCGCTGACCTGCTTTCCCTTTTCTTCAGAAACGGCAAAACGGCCCGTTTGTATGGGGCGAATTTGTCCTGCCCGTGAGGCAGCATCCCTGAAAGGATTGGAAATACCGTTGATTGCCATAATGAATTGCTCCCTTCTTAAATGTTTCTTCAAATTGGGATTTGTCGATATGTTCATTATAACGCAGCACCCGCTGAAAAGCAACTTCTTTCCAGCGGGTGCTGGCTTCTCTACAGAAGCCGCCCCGAGGGCCCCTGCTTTTTTATGTGGCGGTTTATGTGGCGGCGTTTTGCGCCCGCTGGCGGAAAATGCGGGGCGTACAGCCGTGCTCGCGGCGGAAGGCTTCTGTGAAATAGCTGGGGCTGTTAAAGCCGCAGGCGTAGGCAATCTCCGTAACAGACTGGGCGGTGGTGCAAAGCATGTGGGCGGCGGCTTCCAGGCGGTAGGCCATGAGGAACTCGCCGGGGGTTTTGCGCAGGTATTTCTTAAAAATCTGGCAGCACTTGCTTTTGCACACGCCCCCGGCCTGGGCAATCTCGTAGAGGGTGACCCGGTGGGGGTAGTTGTGGTAGATGTAGTCGGCCATCTGCTTTTGCACGGCCACGTCGGGGTCGGCTTTGGCGGGGGCGCCGGCGGCATGGAGCTCTTCTTCCATACGCTGGAAGAGGTAGGCCCAGGCCTGCTCTAACTGGCCGAGCACACGCAGTTCAAAGGCCGGTGCTTTTTCTATATGGAGGCGGGCGGCTTCGTCCAGGCAGAGGCAGATGGGGTCTTTATCCTCTAAAACCAGGTAGGGGATGTGAGAGCTTACCACTGGGTCAATATACTTGCTGCGCAGGGCGATGTTATTGCTGAGCATATCCGGCTGGAAAAGCATGGCCAGATAAAGGCAGTCCATGTCGCCAAAGGCGTGGGCGTGGTGGAGCTGCCGGGAATTCACCAGCAGGGCCTGGCCCGCCTCTAAGGGCACTTCCTTGTCGTTGACATGGTAGACCATTTTGCCCTGGCGGGCATGGATATACTCAATATCGTCGTGCCAGTGGCAGAGCATTTTCCAGTTAGGGAAGGTAGAGAGGAGGGAATCGTCCTTAACGTAAAAGGGCACCTCTGGGTCGTTATAATACATGATTTCGGAATCGTCCGCCCGCCGGTGAATCTGTGCCATGGAAAACAGCCCTCCCTTTTTGTGAAAAAATACGATTGTTATAAAAACAGCTCGTTTTCTTGTAGAAAAGCCCTAAGGCTTCGGGTATGATTATACCATAACAAAGGCCTAAAAGTCCAGTACCCAGCGCCCCATAAAAAAGATTACAAGTTATCCTTTTCATACTACATCCTCATAAAAAGTGCGGGTCCCGTGTCACGCGGGACCCCACTTTTTTGCTATCACCGGAACGGCGCGTGCCGCCAGCCTCCCCAGGCCATCCCCAAACGCACGCGGGAAGCGAAGCGTGGGATCCTTAAGGGGCCAAGCCCCTTAAGCCGCCGGAGGCGACCTTACAGGGGTGCAGGGGGTTGCCCCCTGCCCGCCGGAGGCCGGTGGCGGGGACGCTTCTTCTTAAAGGGGTACATGGGGCTTTGGGAGTTGGCAATGACGTGGTCGGTGAAGTGCAGCAGGGCCAGCATGAATACGATGGAAAACAGCAGGGTGGGCCCTAACAAAATGAGCATGGGCAGGGTGGGGCTGATAAGGGAGAAGAATTCGCCCAGGAACAAAAGGCCCACTAAAAAAGCCGTAAGCAGACTGCCGAACAGGAAGCCCCGCAGGGAATTAAAAGGCGTGCTGATCTTAAACAGCATAATAAACCCGGTAAGGGCGGTGAGGATAACGGCCAAGGTGGACATTTCGGGGGCGGTGAGGCCCATGGGGGCGCAAAGGGCGCACAAGAGGACGATGTTGGCGGTCATGGTGAGGGCGGCGGGGACGCACATTTTAAAGACGTTAAAAATAAACTTGCCCTGCAGGCGGTCCTTGTTGGGCTCTAAGGCCAGGATGAAGCTGGGCACACCAATAGTAAGGGAGCTAATGAGGGTCTGCTGGATGGGCTCGAAGGGGTAAGTATAGTTGATAAAAATAAAGAGTACGCCAATCAGGGCGGAAAAGATAGTCTTTTGCAAAAATAAGGAACTGGAACGCTGCAGGTTGTTAATAGACCGGCGGCCCTCCTGGACTACCAGGGGCATGGAGGCGAAGTTAGAATCTAACAGCACCAGGTTGGAGACGGTGCGGGCGGCGTCGCTGCCAGAGGCCATAGCAATGGAACAATCGGCTTCCTTCAGGGCCAATACATCGTTGACACCATCGCCGGTCATGGCTACGGTGTGGCCGTCCTCTTTCAGGGCCTTGACAAAGGCCAGCTTCTGCTGGGGGGTCACCCGGCCAAAGACCGCGTACTGGCTGACTGCCCGGCGGATGTCCTCTTCGGTGTGGAGGGTGGTGGCGTCGCAGTACTTATCGGCATTGTCCAGCCCGGCGCGGCGGGCGATGTGGGCCACGGTAACGGCGTTGTCGCCGGAGATAACCTTTAGGTCTACGCCCTGGTCGGCAAAATAGCGCAGGGTGCGGGGGGCCTCCCGGCGTATTTTGTCGCTGATCAGGATAAGGCCCAGGCCCTGAAGCCCAGCGGGCAGCTCTTTGCCGTCAAAGTCCCCTTCGGCCCGGGCCAGCAGCAGCACACGCTGGCCGTTTTCGGCATAAGCCTTGGCCTGGGGGTAAAGGGTTTGGAAAGCCCCGCCTAAAATAAACTCCCCGGCGCCCATAACGTAAGCGCCCTTGCCCGGGAAGAAGGCCCCGGACCATTTGCGGGCCGAAGAGAAGGGCACCGTGGCCGAGGCGTACCAGCCGCTTTCGCCGGGCAGGTAGTCTTTAAGGGCCAGGAAGGTGGGGTTGTCGTCCTGCAGGGTGTGGACCAGGGCGGTGAGGGCTTCCCGCATCTCCCCTTCGCTGTGGCCTTCGGCGGGCATAAGGGCGTCTACCTGCATGGAGCCCTCGGTGATGGTACCGGTCTTGTCCAGGCAAAGGGTGTCTACCCGGGCCAGGGTCTCGATGCAGTACATATCCTGCACCAAGGTCTTGCGGCGGGAGAGCTTGAGGACACTGACGGCAAAGGCCAGGCTGATAAGCAGCACCAGGCCCTCGGGGATCATACCCACCATAGCGGCGCAGGTGCTGACCACCGAGCCCTGGAAGGTATCGCCCAGGACAAAATACTGCTTCCAGAACAGCAGGCCGCCAATGGGCAGGATGGCAAAGCCGATGATCTTGACAATCAGGTCAATGGAATCCATAATTTCGGAGTTGCGCTTTTTCATGTGCTTGGCGTCCCCGGCAATCTGGTTGGCGTAGTTGTCGGCGCCCACGTGCTCTACCTGGGCCGAGCACTGGCCGCTGACCAGGAAGCTGCCGGAAAGGAGGGGCGCCCCCACCTGCTTTAAGATGGGGTCGGACTCGCCGGTAATCAAGGATTCGTTTACCTCGCACTCCCCGGCGGCCACTACGGCGTCGGCGCAGACCTGGTTGCCCGCTGTCAACAGCAGGATGTCGTCCAGCACCACTTCTTCTACCTGGATGGTGGCCTTGCGGCCGTCCCGCAGCACATTGGCTTTGGGGGAGGAAAGCAGGGAGAGCTTATCAATGGTATGCTTGGCCCGGATGCCCTGGAAGGAGCCAATGACAATATTCGACAAGATAACCCCCATAAACAAGGCGCTACGGGGGGAGCCTACCAGGATCACCGCGGCGGCCAGGGCAAAGTTTAACAGGTTGAAAAACGTGAAGACGTTCTCCCGGATGATCTGCCCTTCGGTCTTCGTTTTTACCCCAGAGCCCCCATTGTGCAGGCCTTTTTGGATCTGCCCCTCTACCTGCCGGGCGCTTAGGCCCACCGCCGGGTCCGGGTGCAGGCGGGTGGTTTTGGTTTGCTGGGTTTCTGGCATGGCGTGCTCCTTTCTTGGGGGCCCTGCCCCCAACCCCCTGCTTCCCGCCTGCCGGCTCGGCCGCCGGGCGCAACCGTATGGCAAAGCGAAACGTTTTGCCAGCGGCACACAGCGACCTCTTTTTTAGAAAAAGGGTTGACCCGAAAATTTACCGCATCCAACGTGGATGCCGGCGGGCCGGGGACGGCTGGGGCGGGCGCGGGCTTTTTTCTTTTGGGATGTTTATAGGTATAGTATACACCAACTAAATAGCTTTTCCAAGCGTGTTTTTGGGTGAAGTTGGAAATTATTTTTTACCGAATTTGAAACCGGGCGGACAGAAAGAATTACTCATTATGGCTAAAAATTCATGGCAGTTGGGGTGCAAATCGCCAAAAAACGCGGGCCTGCGGGGAAAAACGAGCTTTTTGGGGGATGAGGGGCGTTTGACAGGTGGATGCAAAAAGGCTATAATGGTCATAGCGGCAGGGGCCCGGAAAACCGGGCTGTTCTGCGGAAAATGGACATTTCGGCATTTTGTATATTTATAAGACCATGGCAGTGGTATTGCGAAAGGGAGTAAGGATATGGCTATGAAGAAAATAGAGGAGTTCCAGATTATAAACCGCAGGACCGGCAAGGCTTTGCAGGCCGCGGGCACCGAGAACGGCCAGTGCGTTGTGCAGGCCGCCCCAGAGGGCGGGGATGCCCAGCTGTGGACCCTGGTGGGCCAGAAGCTCATCAACAAGGAAAGCGGCAAGGCCCTGGACGTGGTGCACGGCGGCGTGGAAAACGGCACCTGGGCCCATGTTTGGGACAGCGTGGAGGACGCCCCCAGCCAGAGCTGGGAAGTGGTGAAGGTGACGGCCACGTATAAGAAGCTGCGGAATGTCCAGTCTGGCAAAGTGCTGGATATTGTGGACATGAGCGAAGAGGACGGCGCCCTGGCCCAGATTTGGGAGGACGTGGACGGTGTGGGCCAGCAGTGGAAGTTTGTGCCCGCCGACGTGAAGGCCCCTTCGAAGACGGTGACCCGGACCGCTAAAAAGGAAAGCGAGGCCGCTGCCCCCGCCGCGAAAAATCCCCGGGCCCGCAAGGTGGCCGAAGCGGTGAAGGAAACCGCCGCTACGGTAAAAGAAGTGGTAAAGGAGACCGTGGCAAAGCCCGCTGCCAAGAAAGAGGCGGCAAAGGAAGCACCGGTTAAAAAAGCCCCGGCTAAGGGCAAGAAGTAAGCTTTTGTTGTAGGAATAGACAGCCCCCTGGTTTTTGCCGGGGGCTTTTTCTACTTTATGGCATAAAAGTGTTGCGAAAACAGGTGGGGTGCGGTATCATTATAGCAAGGACTATGGAACCGTAAGAAAGGAAGATGGAATATGGCACAGCTTTTATCTATGGGCGAGCTTTTAATCGACTTTACCCCCACGGGCACCACAGAGGACGGGCGCATGCTCTTTGCCCGCAACCCGGGCGGGGCCCCGGCCAACGTAGCGGTACAAGCCCTGCGGGTTGGGGTGAGCGCCGGGTTTTTAGGGCGGGTAGGCAAGGATATGTTTGGGGATTTCCTGGTGGGGACGCTGGAAGATTGCGGCGTAGAGACCCAGGGCTTGACCCAGGACCCGGACTACGCCACTACCCTGGCTTTTGTACAGCTGAACGACCAGGGGGACCGGGATTTCAGTTTTTACCGCAACCCAGGGGCCGATACCCGGCTGGTGGCTGGGGAAAAGGAAAAGGCGCTGGTGGACCAGTGCGGGCTGCTATGCTTTGGGTCTTTGCTGCTGACGGCGGAGCCTTCCCGGTCGGCGGTGAGGGAACTGGTGGCGTATGCGAAGTCAAAGGGGAAAATTACGGCCTATGACCCCAACTGGCGGCTCCCGCTGTGGCCCAGCGTGGAAGAGGGCGTGGAGCGGATGCGGAGCCTGATTGGGCTGGCGGACATTATGAAGGTTTCGGATGAGGAACTGGCGCTGCTGACTGGGGAACCGGATTTGGAAGCCGGGGCGCGGCAGCTGCTGGGGCAGGGGGTCTCGATTGTGGTGGTCACTATGGGGGCTAAGGGCTGCGGGGTGTTTACCCCGGGGTATACCCTGCGGAAGAACACCTATGACACGAAGGTAAAGGATACCACGGGGTCGGGGGACAGCTTTTTTGGGGCGTTGCTGGCTCAGGTGGTAAAAAGTGGGAAGAAGCCGGGGGACTTGACAGAGGGGGAATTGGCGGAGTTTGTGGATTTTGCCAATGCTGCCGGGGCTACCTGCGCTACTAAGATGGGGGCCATACCGGCGCTGCCGGATACAGAGGCCATTGAGGCGTGCAGAAGGACGGTAGAGCTGTTAAAGCTGTAATCCGCGCCGGAAAGGGCAGCGAAGCGAAGCGTGGGATTCTTAAGGGTGTAAACCCTTAAGTGGGGTGCACGGGGCGAAGCCCCTGCCCGTCGGAGACGGCCTTGCCGAAGGCCATAAAAACCCCCGCAGGGTTTGGGGCGGCAGCCCCAAGGTCTGGACGTTGGGGGGCGGGTGGGTGGGGCGATGCCGGCGCCTCCGCGCCGCAGGCGCGAGATGACGTTTCGTGCCGGGTAAGATGCGCCTTACGGCCCCAGAAAGGTAATGCCAGGAATGTTGCGCAGCACAGTAAAGGCTAAGGCAATGGCCAACAGCAAAAGACCGGACAGCCACGTGGTTTTTATCTTGCATAAGGGCGGCTTGCGGTGGATGTAGCGGTGGGCCTCCCACAAAACGTAGGCGGCGGCAAGGGGCAGGGCCAGGAACATAAAGGGGTTGTGGGCAAAGGCGGTTGGGATGTCGCCCCGGAGAAGGGCGGCAACCATGCGCTGGGTGCCGCAGCCCGCGCAGTAAAAGCCCGTGCGCTCTAAGATAAGGCAGGGCGGGCGCAGCGCATACAGGCCCGCAAGGCCCAAGGCAGCTGCCAGCAGCAGGGCGGCTGCCTGGCAGGCTCGTTTTTTGTCCATGTGTACCCCCCTTTTCTTTGCTGGTTTTTAGTATAGCAGACTGCGGGGGGAATTGCCAGGGGGGAAAGCTTTCAAATCCCTTACGGAAAATTCACAGGGGGCCTGCTTGACTTAAAGTGCAGTTTAGGTATTATAATGGTAGATACTGGGAAGGTATAGCTGATTGGATACAGGTTTCCAGGAAGGAAAACATTTTTAAGGAGTGTCATAACATGGCTGACAAGTATTTAGGGGAAAGCATCAAAAAGCTGGGCTTCGGCTTGATGCGCCTGCCCATGAAGGGCCAGGAGATCGACATGGAGCAGACGAAAAAGATGGTGGACGCTTTTATGGAAAAAGGCTTCACATACTTTGACACGGCTTATGTGTACATTGGGGGCAAGTCGGAGGTGGCCTTGAAGGAAGCGGTGGTGGACCGCTATCCCCGTGAGAGCTTCCAGTGCGCCAGCAAGCTGCCTATGTTCGACATCAACGAGCCGGAGCAGATGGGGCCCATCTTCCAGGAATCTTTGGACCGGGCCGGGCTGGGCTATTACGATTTCTACCTGCTGCACGCGCTGAATAAAGACACGGCCAAGAAGTCCGACGACCTGGGGGCCTGGGGCTTTATCCAGAAGATGAAGGAAGAGGGGAAGATCAAGCACATCGGCTTCTCCTTCCACGATACCGCCGACGTGCTGGACGATATTTTGACTAAGCACCCGGAGGCGGAATTTGTACAGCTGCAAATCAACTATGCCGACTGGGAAAGCGACAGCGTACAGTCCCGGTTGTGCTATGAGGCAGCCCGGAAGCATAACGTGCCGGTCATTATTATGGAGCCTGTAAAGGGCGGCTCTTTGGCCACCATGACCCCGGAGGTACAGAAGCTCTTTAAGGACGCGGCGCCGGAAATGTCCATCCCCTCTTGGGCGGTGCGGTACTGCGCTTCTTTGGAAGGCGTGGTAACGGTGCTGTCGGGCATGTCCGACGAAGCGCAGCTGCAGGACAACGTCTCTTACATGGCCGACTTTAAGCCCCTTTCGGACAGCGAGCGGGAAGTCATCGGCAAGGCGGTGGAGATTTTGGACAGCATCCCCACCATCCCCTGCACGGGCTGCAAATACTGCGTGGACGGCTGCCCCCAGAAGATCAACATCCCTGCCATCTTCACCGCTATGAACAAGCACACCCTTTACAACAACCTGGACAGCGCCAAGGCGGAGTACGGCCGCGTCACTAAGGACGGCGGGAAAGCCTCGGACTGCATACAGTGCGGCAACTGCGAGAGCCACTGCCCCCAGCACATCGAGATTATCGAGACGCTGAAAAAGGCCGCGGAGCTCTTCGAGTAAGGAACATAAAAACAACGGGCGCCCAGCCGCAAAGCTGGGCGCCTTTCTTGTGCGGGTCATGGGGCTGGCTTTTGGCTTTCGATCCACTCCAACAGCCGGTCTATCACCACCAGCGCCCGCACGTAGGTCTCGCTGGCATCGATCTCCATATCCTGCCCCCCGCCGCCGGTGCCCAACAGGCCCAGCTGGGTGTACACCTCTTCTACCGGGCCCCGGGCCCACTCTGGCAGAGAGGAGAACCGGGGGTACTTGCGCTCGTTCTCGTTGTAGACAGCCTGGGCCTCTTGCCGGGCCAGGGCCGCCACTTCGTCCCTTGTCATGTCCGTGCCCTCCATTCCCTTTATGATGGCGGGGTAATCCCGGAACGCCCGGTCCATGTCGAACCGCTTGCCGTCGATGACCCCGCTGCTGGTATACTGCCACAGGCCTGCGCCGGGGTAGTCCAGGGTATTGTTCCACTGGGCCACCCATTTGTCAAAGGGCGCCAGGCGGGGGCTGTTCAGCCTGTCTCGCCACCAGCTTAGGGAAGAGTAGATGCCGCAGTAAAGCCCTGCCTTTTCCATTTCCGTGCAGTAGGTGACGCAGTTGTCGATCAGGGCCTCGCCGGTGGGCAGGGCCACGTCTTCTACGTCGTACCACACGCCGTACAGGGGCTTGCGGCCCCCCAGCAGGCGCAGGGTATGCCGGGCCTCGCTGCGGGCCATGTCCGGGTTGCGGGCATAGGAGTACAGGTACACCCCGTAGGGCATGCCTGCCGCCTCGCACCGAGCCACGTTCTGGTGGTAGCAGGTGTCGTCTTGGGAGGCGTAGTCGCTGCCGTAGCCGCAGCGGATAATGACAAAGTCGATTACCCCCCGCAGGGCGGCAATGTCTACGCTGCCGTTGAATTGGGATATGTCGATGCCGGTTGCCACGTAGTCTGCTATAGGATCTCCCCCTTTCCTTTGTCCCCGGTTTATTATATGCGGGGCAGGGGCGGGGGGTGAGAGGGTGGTGGGGCTTTTTTCATATTTTTGGGGGGATTTTAAGACCTTAGGGGCTGTCTCGCCTGCCGGCTCGGTCGGTCGCTGGACGCAAACGTATCGCATGGCGAAACGTTTTCCCACTGGGACGCAGCGACCCCTCTGGACTCCCACGCTTCGCTTCATTGGGGGGACTTTACCGTGCTCGTTTTTATACAGCGGTCCAGCCACTTCATGCGCAGGTAGTATATGGTGAAGACTACCGCTGTGATCAGCCACGTCACAGGGTAATTCATAGCTACCATCTCCATACTGGGGAAGAACGGCACCACACACAGCATCCACACAAAACGCAGCCCGCACACCCCAAAGGTAGTGATAAGCATAGGCTGCAAAGCCTCCCCCGCCCCGCGGATAGCCCCAGAGAAAATTTCAATAAACACAAACAGGAAATAGGACGGGCCCAAAATCTGCAAAAACGCGGCGCCGGTTTCTACCACAGCGGCATCGCCGGTAAAGAAACCCAGCAAGGGCCGGCTAAACAGCAGGATAACCGCGCTTAGGGCCAGGATAGTGCCTAAAGTCATGCCCATGCAGACCTTTACGCTGCGCTTTACGCGGTCGTAGTGGCCTGCGCCAAAGTTCTGCCCTACAAAGGTGGTGATGGAGATGCCAAAGGCCCCCATGACCATCCAGATGAAGCCGTCTACCTTGCCAATGGCCGCCCAGGAGGCAATAACCGTGGTGCCAAAGGAATTGATGCCTGCCTGGATAATCAGGTTGGACAGGGAGTACATAACCGATTGCAGCCCAGCGGGCAGGCCGATGCGGATGACGTTGCGCAGGATGCCCCGGTCAAAGCCGATGTGTTTGAGTTCTACCCGGTAGCTTTCGTTTGTGCACATCAGCCGCAGCATCACCAGCACCGCGCTGACTGCCTGGGACAGCACCGTGGCCAGGGCCACCCCCAGCACCCCCCAGTGGAAGGACACCACAAAGAGCAGATCCAGCACAATGTTTACCAGGCAGCAGACAATGAGCACGTACAAGGGCATGCGGCTGTCGCCAATGGCCCGCAGCACACCGGTGCCTACGTTATACACCAGGCAGAAGAGGATGCCTCCATAGTAGATATTCAGGTACAAAAGGGCGTCGTCCAGGATTTCTTCTGGCACGCCCAGCAGGCTTAGGGAAGGGCGGCTGGTAAGCAGGCCCAAGGCCATGACCACCAGCCCCCCGGCCAGGGCCAGGGCTATGGAGGTGTGCACGGCTTTGGAAAGGTTCTTCCAGTCGCCGCCGCCGAAAAACTGGGAGATGATAACGGTAGCGCCAGAGGAAATGCCCACGAAGAAGCCCACCAGCAGGTTAATCAGGGT
The DNA here is from genome assembly GCA_009917445.1 of bacterium D16-76. Lineage (GTDB taxonomy): Bacteria > Bacillota > Clostridia > Oscillospirales > Acutalibacteraceae > Acutalibacter. Next base: position 76,153 of record QZEE01000017.1, read on the forward strand.
GCCCGTGGTGCCTACGGCCGCCAGGGCCTGGGTGCCCACGTATTGGCCCACGATGATGGTATCTACGGTATTGTAGAGCTGCTGGAAGAAGGTGCCAATCAAAATGGGGAAGAAAAAGAACAGCAGCTGCTTCCAGATTACCCCTTCGGTAATGGTGTTGGCTGGGGAGTTAGGCTTCATGGGGGCCTCCTTTCTGGTTTGGGGGCAGGGCCTTGTGCTGCCTGACGTAGTAGCCTATGGCCAGCAGCACCGCCGCGCCGGTCCAGGCCCCGGTTTCGGCGTAGAAGATGCCCTCTTGCCCTATCAGCAGGGGCAGCAGGGTGGCGATGCCTACCCGGAACAGGAGCTCTACAAAGCCGGACAGCATGGGGATGACCGTATCTCCCAGGCCCATAAGGGCCGAGCGGTAGATGTGCAGCATATATAGGATGGGCAGGGTCACGCTCATGATGGCCAGGTAGTGGTAGGCAATGGCCATGGATTTTTCGATTTCCTCTGGGGTGCCGGAGATGAACAGGCCCAAGATTAATTTGCCGAAAAGCAGCATGGCCGCCGCAATGACCAAAGACGTAACCAGGGCGATAAGGACTGCGGAACGCATGCCCTGGCGGATACGCTTTTTCAGGCCCGCGCCTAGGTTCTGGCCCACGTAAGAGGTGACGGCGTAGCCGTAGGAGGTGGCGGCAATCTCTAAGATGCCGTAGAGCTTGTTGGTGGCGGTGAATCCCGCAATAAACAGCATGCCATAGCGGTTAATGACCGACTGCACGGCCATGCCCCCTACGGAGATGATGGCGTTCTGCATGGCTACCGGCGAGCCCAGGCGCAGAAGGGTAGCTGCCATGTCACGGCTGGGCTTGAAGTCGGCTTTTTTCAGCCTGATAATGGAGATTTTCCGGACATTGATATAGCAGTACACGGTGGAGACGGCCTGGGAAAATACGGTGGCAATGGCGGCGCCGGCTATGCCCCACTTTAGGCCCATAACAAACAGCAGGTCCAGGGCAATGTTGACCACGGTGGCCACCACTACGGCATATAAGGGGGTTTTACTATCGCCCAGGGCCCGCAGGATGGAGGCCAGCAGGTTATAGGCCGCCACAACGGGGATGCCCCCGAAGATTATGCGCAGGTACAGCACAGAGCCGCCGATAATATCGTCGGGGGTGTTGAGCAGGCGCAGTACGGGGGTGGTAAGCAGCTGGCTGGCAATCAGCATAACCAGGGCGGCAATTGCGCACAGGGTGGCTGAGGCCCCAATGGAACGGGACAGCTGGCGGTGGTCTTTTGCGCCGAAATATTGGGCCATCAGGATGGCGAAGCCCTGGGCAAAGCCCTGCACGACGCTGAGCACCAGCCAGTTGAGCCAGTCTGCCGCGCCTAAGGAGGCCAGGGCCCCTACCCCGACGACCTGGCCGACTACGGCGGTGTCTACTACGGTGTAAAGCTGTTGGAAAACGTTGCCTACCATCAATGGCAGGGCAAAGGAGAACAGGAGCCTGGTGGGGCTGCCTTCTGTCATGCTGCGAATACGTTGTGCCATAAACCCTCCCTGAAAAATAAAAGCTTATGTAAAAAAAAGCGCAAGCGGTCCCCCGCTTCCGCCGCTTTTTTGCGTGCATGGCTATCTTATCATGGTTTTACAGGTTTTGCAAGTTCCCTGTGCAAATTATTTTGGGCGGTAAAGGGAAAAAGCGCTTGAGGGGCAAAAATTTGCGCGGTCAAGGGGCGTAAACGTTCGCACGGCGAACGTTTGGCCCCTTGCGGGTTCTTAGGGGTGAGCGTCTGCCATGTGGCAAAACGTTTTGCGCAGCAATACGTTTACAAGCTGCGAACCGACCGAGCCGGCAGGCGAGACCCAGAGCCCTGAGCAGGGTTTGGGACAGAGTCCCGAGGTCTTGCCGCAGGCGCGCCCTTTGCGCCGGGGGCTCAAAAGGCGTGAGCCGGGGTTTGGGGTGCTAACCCCAAGGTCTTAAAAAACGCAAAAGAAAAGGGCCCGGCAAAAGGCCAGGCCCTCTCCCCTTACACGCCTGTTAAGCAGGCATGACCAGGGTAATAATACGCAGTACAAACAGCCCAAAGGCTACCCACATAACAGGGTGGATATCCTTGACCTTGCCGGTGCAGACCTTGAGGATAACCCAAGAGAGGATGCCGAACATGATGCCGTTGGCAATGGAATAGGTGAAGGGCATCATAACCAGGGCCAGGAAGCCGCCTACGATATCGGCGATGTCGCCCTCGAATTTCATCTTGAGGACGGATTTCATCATCAAGAGGCCCACAAACAGCAGCGCCGGGGTGGTGGCAAAGCTGGGGATGGCCAGGAAAATCGGAGACAGGAACAGGGCCAGGACAAACATAATGGCGCTGGACACAGCGGTAAGGCCGGTGCGGCCGCCCTCGGCCACGCCTGCGGTGGACTCGACATAGCTGGTAACGGTAGAGGTGCCCAGGACCGAGCCCGCTACGGTGCCGATGGCGTCGCTCATAAGGGCCGGGCCCGCGTTGGGCAGCTTGCCTTCTTTATCCAGCAGGCCGCCCTGGTCGGCTACGCCGATAAGGGTGCCTACGGTGTCGAAGAGGTCTACAAACAGGAAGGCAAAGACAATGGCGGCAAAGTTGATGAAATGCTGGCCTACAAAGGCGAAATCAAACTTAAAGAAGGTGGGGGCCAGGGAGGGGGGCAGGATGCCGCTGCTGAAATTGGGGATAAGGGAGTAGACGCCCAGGTCAGGGTTGACAGCGTACCAGCCGGTAAGCTCGGCCAGGATGCCCAGCACCCAGGTGCCCAGGATGCCCCAAAGGATGGCGCCCTTGATCTTGAAATGCCACATAATGCCGATGAGGATGAGGCCCACAAAGGCCAGCACCACCTGGGGCGAGCCCACGCTGCCCAGCACCACCAGGGTAGAGGCGTCGTCGGAGACAAAGCCCGAGCCCTGCAGGCCCACAAAGGCGATGAACAGGCCAATGCCTGCGGAGATGCCGTACTTTAAGTTGGCGGGCACGGCGTTTACCAGGGCCTCGCGGAACTTGAAGACAGACAGGAGGATGAAGATAAGGCCTTCTACCAGGATGGCGGTAAGGGCTACCTTCCAGGGGTCTGTAACGCCCATGTCGGTAAGCATGGGGCACACGGTAAAGGCAAAGTAGGCGTTAAGCCCCATGCCCGAAGCCAGGGCCACCGGGTAATTGGCGAAAACGCCCATGATGATGGTGGCAATGGCGGCGGAAACCGCTGTGGCGGTGAAGACAGCCCCCTGGTCCATGCCGGCGGCGGCCAGCATGCTGGGGTTTACGGCCAGGATGTAGGCCATGGACAGGAAGGTGGTGATACCGGCGATAACCTCGGTTTTCACATCGGTACCATGCTCCTCCAGTTTAAAGAAACGGATGATCTTTTCCAACGCAGCTCACTCTCCTTAACTATGAAAAAAGTGGATAGAAACAACAAAGCCCCCGGCCACCGAAAAGCGGCCGGAAGCTTTCAGGCTTATACGAATAGTATAGCTTGTCCTTCACAGAAAAGCAAGAGTTGCTTTACAAATTATTCACATTTTTCCTCTTTTAGCCCTTTTTTCTCCTGTAAAAAGCGCTGGTACCAGGCAATTTTATGGTCTATTTTTTGTAGGTATTTCTGCATGGTCGCCAGCTCCCCCATGACCCGCTCCCGGTGGGCCGTGAAAATCCCCAGGCGCTGGTCCAGGGTTTCGTCCCCCTGGGCCACAAGCTGGAAATAGCGCTTGATTTCTTTTAGGGGCATGCCTGTGCTTTTCAGGCACAGGGCTGTTTCCAGCTGGCTGATGTCTTCTGGGGAATACTCCCGTATCCCGCTGGGCGTGCGCCCTGGCGACACGATGCCCTCTTTTTCGTAGAACCGCAGGGTATGCGGCTCCAGGCCAAATTTTTCGGCCACTTGAGAAATGCTGTATCTTTCCATGCTCCCGTCCCTCCTGTTTGCGGGGGCTCTGCCCCCGCGCCCCCGCTAAAGGGGCCATGCCCCTTTAGAATCCCACGCTTCGCTTCTCGCGGTTTTGGGCTGTGCGGTGCGCTGCGTTTGTGGCCGCGCCGTGGGTGTGTTTCTTTGATTGTGGTTTTACTGTTCTTTTAGTTTAACCCCCGGCTGGGGGTTTGTCAACTGCGGGGAATGGGCGGTGCGGGTAGTGGAATTTGCATTTTTATACAAAACTGTGTGTATAAAACCCGGGAAATTTCCTGTTTTACCACTTTTCAACTGAAAGAATATGCTGTATAATAGGGCTTGTACTTGATACACAATTCACAAAAGCACGCGCAGTTTTCACATTTTTCGGGACGCTGCGCGCCGTAAGGAGAGAAGAACATGAAAAAATTTGCTATGCTTCTGGCAGCTTTGCTGCTGATGTCCACCCTGTTTGCCGCTTGCGGCGATACGAAAGACACGGGCTCTGGGGCTTCCCAGCCTGGCGGCGCAGCCTCCAGCTCCGAAGCTGCCGGGGAGGAATCGGCCCAGTCCGCCGACACCGGCGACGGCGACAACACCCTGGTGATGGCCACCAACGCTTTCTTTGAGCCCTATGAGTATTATGAGGGCGACGAAATTGTAGGCATTGACGCCGAAGTGGGTAAGGCCATTGCCGACAAGCTGGGTATGGATTTTGAGATTTCCGATGTGGATTTTGACGCCATTATCCCCAACGTGCAGAGCGGCAAGGCCAGCATGGGCATGGCCGGCATGACAGTCACCCCGGACCGGGAGAAGAACGTCAACTTTACCCGCAGCTATGCCAAGGGCATCCAGGTGGTTATTGTGCCGGAGGACAGCGAAATTGCCTCTATTGACGACATGGCCGGCAAGATGATTGGCGTACAGCAGGGCACTACCGGCGACATCTACTGCTCGGACACCACAGAAAACGGCGGCTTTGGCGAAGAGAACGTGACCCGGTACAACAAGGGTTCGGACGCGGTTATGGCCTTGCTTTCCGGCAAGGTGGACTGCGTGGTTATTGACAACGAGCCCGCCAAGAGCTTTGTGGCTGCCAACGAAGGCTTGAAGATCCTGGAAACGGCCTACACTGAGGAAGAGTACGCCATCTGCATTGCCAAGGACAACGAAGAGCTGTTGGAAAAGGTTGACACCGCCCTGGGCGAACTGATTGACGACGGCACCGTACAGAAAATCATAGACAAATACATCACAGCAGCGTGACAAAACGCATTGCTTCGCAAAGCGTTTGCACCCAAGACGCGGGGACGCTCACTGGCGTTCGCTGGCTAGTGGCAGATTGTCGCCGCGTCACTTGGTGCCGCGCTTACGTGGGCAGACGCGGGCACTGCGCATTGGCGTTGTGCGGCGCAGTTGGCGTTTACTAGGCATTAACGTTGTGGGAATCTAAAACATGCCCCCGCAGCATAAACCGCGTAAGGGTACCGGGCGCAAAAGGCCGCGGGCAGCACCCACGGAGGATGCGGGCAAAAGTTTTTGAGGGTTTTAGGGGACTTTTTCCAAAAAGTCCCCTAAGGTCTTAGGAGGAGTGGTTAGATGGAGTGGTTGTTGGACCAGCTGAAGCAGACCTTTATTGAGGGCAGCCGGTGGCGGTATTTTGCCCAGGGGATTGGGATTACGCTGGAAGTGACGGTGCTGGCGCTGCTGCTGGGGGTTGCCATTGGGGTGCTGGTGGCGGTGGTGCGGTCGGCGCATGATTCGCAGCGGGGGAACCGGAAGGGCCTGGGCCATGTGCTGCTGGGCATTTTGGACTGGGTGTGCAAGCTGTACCTTACTGTGATACGGGGTACGCCTATGGTGGTGCAGCTGCTGATTATGTGGTTTGTGGTGTTTAAATGGGCCCGGGATGATATGATGCTGTGGGTGGCTTCCTTGTCCTTTGGCATTAACTCCGGGGCTTATGTGGCGGAGATCGTGCGGTCGGGCATTATGTCTATTGACCTGGGGCAGAGCGAGGCCGGGCGGTCGCTGGGGCTTACCTATGTGCAGACTATGGGCTATATTGTGATCCCCCAGGCTATTAAGAATATTCTGCCGGCTTTGGGCAACGAGCTGATCACACTGCTGAAAGAGACTTCGGTGTGCGGGTTTATCGGGCTTACCGACCTTACAAAAGGCGCGATGATCGTGCAGAGCCGGACCTATTCGGCTTTTGTGCCGTACATCTCTTTGGCCGTCATCTACCTGGTGATGGTGCTGGCCCTTACAGGGCTTTTGAATCTGCTGGAAAGGAGGCTGCGGGCCAGTGATAGACGTTAAAAATTTGGAAAAGGCCTTTGGGGGACACCGGGTGCTTTCCGGCATCAACGAGCACATTGAAAAGGGCGAGAAGGTGGCGGTTATCGGGCCGTCGGGGTCGGGCAAGTCTACCTTTTTGCGGTGCCTGAACCTGCTTGAACAGCCTACCGGCGGCACCATCACCTTTGAAGGGGTGGACATCACCGACCCCAAGACCGACATTAACAAGCTGCGCACCCGCATGGGCATGGTGTTCCAGCAGTTTAACCTTTTCCCCCATTTATCGGTGTTGGAAAACATACGCCTGGCCCCGGTCAAGCTAAAGCTGATGACCAAGGAGCAGGCCGGCGAAAAGGCCCTGGAGCTGTTAAAGCGGGTGGGGCTGCCCGACAAGGCCGACGCTTACCCCAAGCAGCTTTCCGGCGGGCAGCAGCAGCGCATCGCCATTGCCCGGGCCCTGGCCATGAACCCGGACGTGATGCTCTTTGACGAGCCTACATCGGCCCTGGACCCGGAGATGGTGGGCGAGGTGCTGGAAATCATGAGGGAGCTGGCGGACGACGGCATGACCATGGTGGTGGTCACCCACGAGATGGGCTTTGCACGGTCGGTGGCCACGCGGGTGCTGTTTATGGATGAGGGGAACATCGCCGAGCAGGGGGAGCCGGAGGCTTTCTTTGGGAACCCACAGCACCCCCGGCTAAAGGAATTTTTGTCTAAGGTTTTATAGGCCCGTGGGTGTGCTGGGGACGGCATAAATATGGGTGAACAACGGCAGAGTAGGGAAGGCAACTCCCTACTCTGCTTTTTTAGTGGTGGACAATAGGGCCATTTTTATAATCAATGTGCGCCATCCCTGTCGCCGCATGGGCGGTCAACAGGGTAGTGCGCTTTGCTGTGATAGGTAACCCTTTGAAATCATCTCCAGATTTTCCCCCACCTCACGCCGGGTATGCACCTTTCAGCGCACCCGGCGTTCCATCAGGTTGACTTACTTTCTACTGATTTCAATACCGCTGTACCCTCGCGGAATACAGCGCACTTACAAATTTCACAGGTCTAACTTCTTACGATAATTGAGGATTTTGCGCATGGTTTTCGCGTCCACGTCAGCAGATATGGGGCTGTTATGCACCATGCGGTGGCACTTTTCGCAGAGCCAGGCAAGATTCATGACTTTGTTGATTTTGTCCAACGGAAGCTTGTTATAAACGTGATGACAATGTTTTGGAACGGATTCCGAGAAATATTTCCCGCATGCCCTTTGCGTATGCAGAGAGCAGGATATCCTCCTCAGAATTGATGGAGGGACGGTCGCAGGGCAACAGCTTTTGCTTAGACCGATACCGGTGGTATCTGGCCCTCCCATCTTCTGTATACGGTGTAATCTTCTGGTCAAAGGCGTGTATTTCATGGCTGCTGTGGGTGATGAAAGCATACGTTATGCCAAACCACTGCTTGCCGATTTTGACAGCAAAAGTCTTGCTATCATAACCCTCATGCCTCGCTGGAAGGTTGCAGAGTGCCCTTAATGGCACCTGCATTTGGTTGTACTGCTTCGGGAATAATTTCTTCCAAACAGCCAAAGCCGCATTATTTACCCTGCGGTCAATGGCATGAAAAGCATGGGAGCAGATGGATGGCCGGATATAATTGGCAAGTCCCATAATCATGGAGTTCACATATTGAATCTGCGCGGCCTGCGTATTACTCTTACTGTACAGGCCAATCCTGCGGACTTCCTTGGTGATAATGCGTATTTTTCCGGTCAGGCGTACCATATCCGGAAAAGGCTTCCCCACCAGGAAATCACTCCACGTTTTGGGATCGGGTGTTTTGCGCTTACGCTCTGCTTTCACCACAAATCCCAGAAAATGAATCCCATCCTTACACAAATCGGTCACATAAGTCTTTTCCTGGGACAGTTCCAACTTCATCTTATATTTGAAATACTTCGTCAATTCATGCTTCAGCCGGTGTGCTTCCTGCTCAGTAGAGGTCAGTATCACCCAATCATCCGCATAACGGAAATTGTACTTTGGAGTGATACCAGCCCATTTCATGCGGCGTATATCGTTGCCTTTGTACTTGCACTGACGGTGTGGTTCTGAATAGGTGCGTCCGATATACCAGTCAAAATCATTCAGGTATACGTTGGAAAGCAGCGGGGACAAGATACCGCCCTGGGGCGTGCCTGCCTTTGTGGTGTAGAACATATCGCTCTCTATATAGCCTGCTTTCAGCATCTTGCTGATAATCTTCAACACTCGTTTGTCATGCACACCAATAGCCACAGCTTTTGCAAAAGCAGCCGGTGGTTTATGTTGTCAAAGCATCCCTTGATGTCACCTTCTACTGCCCAGACCGGCTGGTCGGGGGAGCGGCAACTGGCATTGATTACGCTGACCATATCCGAGATTGCGTTTTTCTGTGCCCGGCAGGGGCGGAAGCCATAGATGTGGGGATAAAATTTTGCCTCACAAATCGGCTCTAAAATAATCCTTACGCACTCCTAGATGATCCTGTCCAGCACAGTTGGTATGCCCAAAGGCCGCTTTTTTCCGTTGCTTTTGGGGATGTACACCCTCTTGGCCGGTTTTGGCCTATAGTTGGAGAACACCGACCGAATCAACAAAAACAGTTCCTCTCTTAGCATTTGCAAGTATCTATCCACTTTTGCGCCGTCCACTCCGGCAGTCTTGCTGCCTTTGTTGGACTTGATATTATGGATAGCTGTTACGATGGTCACCTCATTTACCATCGCCTCTAAGAGCCCGGTAAAAGAAACCCCTTGACCTGATTTTGCATAAAGCAGGTCTTGAAATCCCTTCAACCCGGTTTCATTTGAAAACCTGACGTTTAGATGCACAAGGCTATCACCTCGCGGCTCGTCACCCATCTTTCAGGGAGTTATTTGGTTTTCTTGTGTGAAATTTGTAAATCAACCTGACTCGTGCCCTTCGCCGTAGAGCATTTCAGCCCTGTGTGGCCGGCTTGTTCCGACCTCAGACTACTATGGCACGGCTGACCTCCCGCCATGTTCACCGTGCTGTAACACTCCCATGGCGGGCTCTCAAACGTTCCCAAATCTCTATCCTTATGGCCATTTCTGACCGTTGAAGCCCTTAGGCCGCTGCCTTACACCGGGAAAATCCAACCGCGCTTTGAATCACAGTTCCTGCGCGATTCCAGACAGGTATTTCACCCTGCCGGGCCTATGCGGAAAAACCAGCCGCATAGTCTTTTTCAATTTTCCCCCTTTCAGGGGCCACAAACTCTTACGATGCTGCACAGCTTACCCTAACGGATAGCCATAGGCTTACGGAGGCCCGCTCCATTATTATCCATGCCCCGTTTCCGGGGTTTAGGTTTTCAGGCTACGGCTTCACCACGCTTTGTACCACGCATTTTTACAGGAATGCGACGAACAGTGGAGTATCAGCCCGCGTACTGCCAGCGGTTTTGACATACCGCTCCAGGCATTGATTCTGTACGGCAGGGGACTTGCAACCCTGATTTCGAGATTTGAGTTCTCTATGGTATTTTCTTGATATGTCAAGTGCTGCCACATAGCGCTTTTCGCCGCTGCTGTCAACCACGGCTTATAGCACAACGTTTCGCACGATTATGTAACTTGTCAGGCTCCTCAATTCAGGCATCTTCTCAAATATATGTCAGAAGATATTACGGGGATAAAACCAAATTTAAGTGATGATAAATTGGATGATGAACTTCACCGCATTAAGCGAAAATTTGATCGACGTACCAGAGATGAAAACAATGAAATGCTCAAAGAATTTATTTGAACTAAAGCGTCCAATGCGAAATATTATATAGATGGAGATAATCCAATTACGCAATTGTATAGCTATGTTTAAAAGCTCAAAAGTGGTACAGTGCACGATAAATATGGTAGGCCTATTAAAGCAGGTGAAAATACTCAATTTTATTTATATCCTGTGTGTGACATTACAAGTTCGCTCTTACCAATTTTAGATTTCTATGATTTTACGCGGATGTCTGATAACATGGGATATTATGGATATAATGAAAAGTCAAATGCCTATATTGAGATTTTGTCATACGATAAAATTATAAATGATACAAACAAAAGGAACAAAATATTATTTGATAAACTGGGAATATAGTTGTATTGGGATCCCAATACACGCCCGGCGCCTCTTTTATTTCCACCAGTTCTTCCGAAGAAACTGCGGCGTTGGCTTTCATAGGTTTTCCTCCTGTTTTGTTATCTATAAAGGAAAGGCCGTGAAGGTTTCACGGCCGGATACTTTTCTCGGTTTAGATTCTGGGCTGGGGCACAGCGCCGCCCTGCACGCCGATATAGCGGATATCTGCACCGCTGTGCCCACTCATGAACCGCTCGTAAGAGCTCTGCCGGGCGCGGCTGGCATGGGCGCGGGCTTTCTTGTCATTGACTTTCTTCACGTTGTAGCCGGTCTGGGGCTTGCTGATCATGCTCAGGTTTTTCATAATGAATTCCTCCTGTAAGTTCAGTTTGTGTTTGGTTTGTTTCCTTGACTGTGGCACTAGTATACCAAATTCACCCGTACCAGTATTGCACATTCCTTTGGTTGGTGGTACAATTTTTAGATGGTGTCGTCAATAAAAGTGTGATATAATAGTCTTCAAAGCAGAGGAGGACAAGAAAATGGCAGGAG
>QZEE01000018.1 GCA_009917445.1 bacterium D16-76
CAGGTGTATGTGGATAAGCTCAAGGAGGCCGGCCAGTTCACCAAAGAGAACCAGCGGGAGGCCCTGGGAATTGCGGTGGCCCAGGCCAAGAACCTGTTGACCGCCGAGGCTGCGGCCTTCCTTGAGAGCGCCTATGGCGATTTGAATGAGTACCTGCAGAGCCTCATCGAGGCGGAGGTAAGGAACCAGAAGATGGGCGTGGGTACCTTGACGCTGAGTGCATAAGGACATACGAAAGCCCCCGGCTTTCCCGGGCCGATATTTCGGTGGGGAGGGCCGGGGGCTTTTTTATTTTCCGGGCCTATTTCTCAAAGTAGATGCTATACACGGCCTCGGCTATTTCATTGTAGCAATTCCTCTGGCCGCGCTCAATCGCGTTTTGGAGCATTTTGTTGGCCATTTCAGAAGCCTCTTTGTTCTTACAAATTTTTTCCATCTTCTCATACGTTGTCATTTTGTTTTCTCCTTGTATTCTATGCCGCTCTCCTTCTCCCTGTATACCCGTTAGGCCACATAGTCAAGGGTGATTCATAAATATTTTTGAGAATAGAAAAAGCCCCAAGCATTTACCGCTCAGGGCTTTAGGAGAGAGGCCTCCAGCGTATTCATTTTCTGTGGCCAGGAGGTTTTTTTGTTCCCGGTTCATTGGGCATACGCACCAGAAGATCCGTCAAGTCGCAGTTAAGCACCTCACATATCTTGTCCAACTGTTCAAGACTGACACGATCCGTGATCTCGTGATACAGGTCGCTAATCGTGTTGGGACGTATGCCGGTTTTACGCGCGAGGTCTGCCTGCGTCCACCTCAGTTCACCAAGCCGGGTAGACAGTAAAATCCTAATCATAGCCAGTCTCCTTTACGATAGATTCTACCAGAGACTGTCGCGTATTTCATGAAATTGTTAAATTATATCGAATTTCGATATAAAAATGCATAGAAAAACCGCCACATGGACATCTCGTGGCGGTTTTTTCCTTATTTGCCCATCAGCAATTCCAATGGACAAGCCATGACAAACACCCCGCCGACCATCGTAATTGTCGGCGCTGGGTTCGCCTGGCGCTCTTTTGGTGGAGATGGCGGGAATCGAACCCGCGTCCGAAAAAGCGTCATCAGGGCTTTCTACGGGCGTAGCATTTGTTTTAACATTCCCTCTGCCCAGCGCCCAAAAGCAGGCTCTGGGTTTCAGTAGCCTTTAGCGTCATGACAAGGGCGAAAGGCGGCGCCCTTGTTCACGTTCACCGCTCATCGGCGCCCTAAGCCCGGCCGCGGTGCTCCGGGTAAGGACGGCTGCTTAATTAAGCAGCAACAGCAACAGAATTGTTGTCGTTTAATTTTAAAAAGTTGCGGTTTTAAAGCGGTCCGCGCCGCTGCCCGCTTACCAAGACTCCCCTTCCCCGTCGAAACCTTTACATCCCCATAAAGCATGTGGCCGCAGGGGCAAGCCCATGGCATCTTCCTTATCATACACCAAAACCGTCCAGATTGCAAGGCTTTTTTGCCGGCAAAACCAGCCATACCCTTTTCTTATAGAAAAGCCCAGCCCCCTTACCGGTTCCGCTCCTTCAAAGACCGCTCAATATCCCTCTGCGCGTCCCTCTTAGCCGCGTCGGCCCGCTTGTCATAAAGCTTCTTGCCCTTGCACAGCCCCACCTGCACCTTTACCCGCGAATCCTTAAAATACAGGGAAAGGGGGATAAGGGAGTACCCCTGCTGCTTCACAATGCCGTACAGCCTGCCGATCTCCTTTTTGTGCATCAGCAGGCGGCGCACCCGCATGGGGTCCCGGTTAAAAATATTGCCAAAATCATAGGGGCTGATGTGGCAGCCGTTCAAAAGCATCTCCCCGTCCACCACCGAGCACCAGGCGTCCTTCAAATTCACCCGGCCTTGCCGCAGGGACTTCACCTCCGTCCCCACCAGCTCAATGCCGGCCTCATAGCTTTCCTCCACAAAATAATCGTGGTAGGCTTTCTTGTTCTGGGCAATCGTCTTTGTGTTGGATTTTGTGGCCATCGGGCGCCTCCTTTTTGATATATGTTATAAAAAACGGTGGCTTTTCTTCCGCCGCCAGACGGTGTATACCGCCAAGGGGCACAACAGCGCCAGGACGTTGCACCAGGCGGGGGCCAAAAAGCAGACGTTAAAAAGCATGTGGCACAACGAGAGGGCGAAAAGCCCCGTACCCCGCAGGCAAAGCCCGCCCAAAACCAGCGATACCAGAACCGCCCAGATGAAAAGCTGCGCCTGCTCTAAGGCAGGCAGGCCGTGGGCCGTCCACATGGGGATATGCCAGAAAGCCCACGCGAAGCCTGCCAGCAAAAGGGCCCAGGCTTTCCGCCCCTTCGCCGCCAAGGCTTTCAAAAAGAAAGCCCGCCAGGAAAACTCCTCCGCAAACGCCGTGGCATAAAGGTAAAGGCAGCTGCCCCCAAAGCCTGCCACAGAGCCATAGGTTTGGGAAAACAGGTTCACCCCGGCGGCAAAAGAGTAAACAAGGCTGGCCAAAGCCCCCAGCAGGGCGGCGCCAAGGCAGGCAGCCGCGTCTTTCAGGGAAACGGCCCCCCCGTTTTCCAGAAAGTGGGCACGCACCCTGCGGCCGGGCAGCAGGAACCCCAGGGTGACGAAAGCGGGCGCCAGAATAAAGCCCACGGAAAGGCCCGTCAAAGCCTTGGGGACCGCCGCACCGCCCATTTCCAGCAGCCGGGGCAGGTAGCACAAAATCGAAAAGGCATAGACCAGAAAAAGCCACAGGGCCGCCCTTGCTTTAGCTGTCATAATTCCTGCCTGCCCTCCATAGCCCTTTGCAGGGTGACTTCATCCGCGTACTCCAAATCGCCCCCCACAGGTATGCCATAGGCAAGCCTTGTCACCCGCACCCCCAGCGGCTTCAGCAGCCGCGAAAGGTACATAGCCGTAGCCTCCCCCTCCACCGTAGGGTTCGTGGCCATAATGACTTCCCCCACCTGCGGGCCCATGCGTGCCAAAAGCTCCTTTATGCGCAGCTGGTCCGGCCCCACGCCGGAAAGGGGCGAAATAGCCCCATGCAGCACATGGTACAAGCCATTATACTCCCCAGCCCGCTCCAAAGCAAAAACATCCTTTGGCTCTTCCACCACGCAGATCAGGGACTTGTCCCGCACATCGCTGCGGCACACTGGGCACAGCTCGCCGTCGGTCAAATTGCAGCACACCGCGCAGGCGTGTATATTCTCATGGGCCTCCAAAATCGACTGGGCAAAGCCCTGTGCCTGTTCGGCAGGCATGCCCAGCACAAAATAAGCCAGCCTCTGGGCCGTCTTATGCCCAATGCCCGGCAGGGCCTCAAACTGGTCCACCAGGCTCTCCAAAGGGGGGACATGGTACCCGGCCATATTACAGCAGCCCCGGTATGCTCATGCCGCCGGACAAAGCCCCCATGCGGCTCTCCCGCTCGTTAGAAGCCGCCCGCAGCGCCTCGTTGACCGCGGCGGTGACCAAATCCCCCAGCATCTCCGCGTCCTCTGGGTCAATGACCTCCGGCTTGATCTCCACCAGCTTCACTTCCATCTTTCCGGTAACCGTAGCCTTCACGGCGTCGCCCCCCGCCGTAGCCGAATATTCCTTCCCATCCAGCTCCGCGGAAACCGCCTCCATCTGTTCCTGCATCTTCTGGGCCTGCTTGGCCAGCTGCTGCAAATTAGTGGCGCCACCGCCGCCATACCCCTGTGGTAACCTTGCTTTCATAACTAAAACATCCTTTCCTTAAATTATAGTATGTTTATAACGCTGCCTCTGCACACAATAGCAGGACATTGGGCGTATTCCCATTATTTCTTCCAAAAAACATACCCCTACTCCATCTGCGCCGGAATCCCCGCTTCCCCAGCACGGGTCAACAGGTCGTCCAAAGGGTCGGCCTCCTGCCCCTTGGCAGACGGCAGCCGGTAAGGCCCCAGCTTATAAGCCCGGCCCGTAACCTGGAAAACCGCCTCCCGCATACGCTGGCGCTGTTCCGGCTTTTTCAGCAGCTCAAAGGCAAATTCCGGGGCCTGTATCAGCAAATAATCCCCATTAACAAAAGCGGCCGACTCGTCAAAAGCCATAGCCACGCTTTTCGTAGACCCCCGTATCACCTGCAAAATTTCCGGCCACTGCCTAAACCGCTGGGCCGACGCAGAAAGGGCCTCAATGTCCACCGGCGGCTGGGGGGGCTTTGGCTGGGGCGCCGGAGCCTTTGCCTTTTCCTGTGCCGCCTTTGGCGGCGGGGGAGAGGCCGGCGCCCGTTCAAACACCTCCGGCTCCGGCCGCGGGCTTTCCGCCCCCAGCGGGCCAGGGGGGGCTTCCGGCCTGTCATGGCCCCCAGCGGCAGGCAGGGGGCGGGGGGGCAGACCGCTTTCCAGCCGTTCCAGCCGGCGCACCAGGGCAGCCGGGCTTGCGTCCAGCTCCGGCGTGCACAAACGCACAAAAGCCATTTCCAGCTGGGTGCGCTGGTTGGCGTACCGCATCTTGTGCAAAGCTTCCTCCAAAGCGTCCATGCCGTGCAAAATAGCCGGCAGGCTCATGGTATACGCCTGTTGTTCCAGGGCGTCCAGCTGGGTAGGGGGGAGGGTCAAAAGGGCGCTGGGGTCCTTCATGGTCTTAAACAGCATAAGGCTGCGGAAATATTCCGCCATTTCCTCACAAAGCCTGGCCATGTCCTTTGACTCCCGATGGAGCTGGTCCAAGGTCTCCAGCGCGGCGGCGGCATCGCCGTCGGCCACCGCCTGGGCCAGCGCCGTCAAATACCCCTGTGCCGCCACCCCAGCCGTCTGGTTCACCATCTCCACCGTAACCTGCCGCCCCCGCCCCAGGCATTGGTCCAACAGGGAAAGGGCGTCCCGCAGAGCCCCATCGGCAATGCGGGCAATCAGCAGGGCCGCATCCTCCTCGCACTGGGCCCCTTCCAGCTGGGCCACCTGCTGTACCCGGCTGGCCATAGCCTGGGGGTCTATGCGATGGAAGTCAAACCGCTGGCACCGGGAAAGGATGGTAGGCAGCAGCTTGTGCACCTCCGTAGTGGCCAAAATAAAAATGACATGGGCCGGGGGCTCCTCCAAGGTCTTCAAAAGGGCGTTAAAAGCCGACGCCGAAAGCATGTGCACCTCATCAATGATGTACACCCGGTACCGGGCGGTGGTAGGGGTAAAATTCGCTTCCTCAATAAGCCCCCGTATGTTGTCCACGCCGTTGTTGCTGGCCGCGTCGATCTCCACCACGTCCAAAATCGACCCTTCCTCCAGCCCCTTGCAGACCTCGCACACCCCGCAGGGGTCGCCCTCCTGGGGGTCCAGGCAGTTGACCGCCCGGGATAAGATCTTGGCGCAGGTGGTCTTGCCCGTGCCCCGGCTGCCGGTAAACAAATAGGCATGGGCCACCCGCCCCCGCATCAGCTCGTTCTGCAGGGTGACCGTCACCTGGGGCTGGCCCACCACGTCCTTAAAAAACCGGGGCCGGTATTTCCGATAAAGCACCTTGTACACAGGGGGCCTCCTTTCCGGCATCCGGGGGCAAAATCCCCCAAGACAACAAGAGCCCGATAAGATATGGAAACGGACAGGCGACCTGCATCGCCCGGGAACATCCGCTTAATGCTGCTCGGTTCCCCGCCTGACATGGTTCACGGCGTCCCGCCGCGCAGACCTGTCCGCTCCCATATTCTATCGGGCGGGCCCGGGGCCCAGCCAGAAATCATCCGGTTACTATTATAACCGGTTTCTCTTGAAAAAACAAGAGGGAATTGCTATTATAAAGAAAAACCACCAAGCAAAGGAGAAAACCATATGCCCATCCGTAAAGCCACCCCCGCAGACCTGCCCGCCATCCTGGCCCTGTACAAAGCCGCCCGGGCCTCCATGGCCGCCGCCGGCATCGACCAATGGCAGGACGGCTACCCCAACGAAGCCTCCGCCCGCCAAGACCTGGAAGCCTCCACCAGCTATGTGCTGGAAGACGGGGGCAAAATCCTGGCCACCGCCTGCCTGGCCTTTGGCCACGAGCCCACCTACGGCCACATCGAGCACGGCGCCTGGGCCGGCACCGGCCCCTACGGCTTCCTGCACCGCATAGCCGTGCTGCCAGAAGCCAAAGGCAAAGGGGCCGCCGGCCTCTTCTTCGACGAGCTCAAGCGCCAAGCCCAGGAAAAAGGCATAAAAGTGCTGCGGGGCGACACCCACCGGGACAACAAGCCCATGCAGCGCGTCATGGAAAAAAACGGCCTCACCTACCGGGGCGTCATCCACGTAGAAGACGGCGCCGAGCGCCTGGCCTACGAAGCCCTGCTGGGTTAACCCCCACCCCTTAAAAAGCGCAAGACCTGCCGGTTAAAATCAGGGGCTTCCTCATATGCGGCGTGCCCTAGGCCGTCATAAAGCTTGACCCCGCACCCCAGCGCGCCGGCAATCTCCTCCGAAGCCCGCCCTGTCAAAACCTTATCCTCCCTGCCGCCCATAACAAAAACAGGGCAGGTAATCTTACGCAGCTCCGGGTACGTGTCGCAGGTCAAGCAGGCTTTTGCCAGCCGGATAAAGCGGGTAAAATCCTTAGCCCTGCCCACCCGTGCCAAAAGCCCCAAAACCCACCGCCGCCTTTGTATGTAAGGCTCAGAGTACATCCGCCCCAGCATGTCCAGCACCAAGCCGGCATAGTCGCCGCGCTGCGCCAGGCTTACCCATTGGCCCACCGCCGCCTCCATCGCCGCATTAGGCCTTGCCGCCGTAACCCCCAGCACAAGCTTATGTACCCGCTGGGGGTACTCTATGGCAAGGCGCTGGGCTATCATGCCGCCCTGGGATACCCCCCATACATTCGCGCCGCCCAAGCCCAAAAGCCCCATAGCCTGCTCGGCGTCAAAGGCCAGGTCCCGGATCGTAACCCCCTCCGGGACCTTATCCCTTTTGTCCAAAATATACACCGTATAATCCCTTGCAAAAGCCCGGTACATATAAGCCAGCGGCAGCGCCGCGCCCCTAACACCCTGCAGGCTAAGCCCCGGCAGCATGACCAATTGCCTGTGCCCAGCGCCAAAGCGCACACAATCCAAACCCGCGCCGCCCAAATCCAGCGTCATAGCTTTTATACGGCCCATCCCGCACCCCGCCTCACTTCAATTTAATATACATCTGCGGCGAACTATTGCTGTCCTTGCGTTCCGATTTGATTTCGAACATATCCAAAGAATCCAAAAACGGGGTAAGCTTCGAAAACCCGAAATTGCGCACGTCAAAATCCGGGTAGCGCTTGCCCAGAATATTCCCCACCTTGCCAATAAAAATCCAGTTGTCCTCATCCGAGTTTTCCCGCACAATGGTGCGCAAAGCCCGGCGCAGGGTCCGCAGGCTGGTGCGGGGCTCCTCCGGCTGCCGCCTTGACTCCGCCTTATCCTCCTTCCCCCGGGGCTTTTGCGGGGGCTTCTTCGCCGCGCGCTTTGCCGGCTGCTTCTTGGGGGGCTCAGGGGCCTTCACCGGCTCTTCGGCCTCGTCCTCATCGTTAGCGGCCAAAATATCCAGGTACTTAAACTGGTTGCAGGCCGAAATAAAAGACCGCGGCGTCTTGCTTTCCCCCATGCCAATCACCAGCATCCCCGATTCCCGCAGCCGGGCAGCCAGCCGGGTAAAATCGCTGTCCGAAGACACCAGGCAGAACCCATCCACCTGGCCGGAGTAAAGGATGTCCATTGCGTCAATAATCATGGCGGAGTCCGTAGAATTCTTCCCCGTGGTATAGCTGTACTGCTGCACCGGCAGCACCGAATTATCCAAAAGCACGTTTTTCCAGGAAACCAGGGCGGGGTTGGTCCAGTCGCCATAAATGCGCTTGTACGTAGCCACGCCGTCCTCCTTGGAAATCTCATCCAAAATAATCTTAATATACTTGGCAGACACATTGTCCGCGTCAATCAGCACAGCCACTCTGCTGTCTTGGGGCATGAAAGCATCTCCTTCGCGTTTTCTTACCTATGAGTATACGCTATCTGGCAAAAAAAAGCAAGGCAGCCGCGCCCATCCCAAAAAGAAAAAGGCCAGGCGCGCAGCCAGCCTTTTTCCGGGGCGGATGTGTCACAAGCAGTTTTCGGGTCAACCCCTTTTTTAAAAGGGGTTGTGGGGTGTGGGGCAAAGCCCCGCGACCTTAAGAAGCCGCCCGCCTGGCGCACTCACAGCTTTCACAAGAGAGCACCTGGCCCGGCGGGGGGTCCAGGCGGTAGCCCTGGCCCCGTACCGTAACGATGTACTTGCCGCAGCCGCCCATGTGGGCCCGCAGCTTTTTTACATGCGAGTCAATGGTGCGGGTGGCGCCCATGGCCGCATAGCCCCAAACCTCCCGCAGCAGGCGTTCCCGGGTCAGGGTCTCATGGGGGTTCTGGGCCAAATACAGCAGCAGCTGCCGCTCCATACGGGATAAGTCCAAGGGCCTGCCCTTCAAGGTAGCCCGGTCTTCCGTACAGAAAAGCTCCAGCCCTTCCAACCAAATCGATGCCATTTTTATCCCCTCCCTCTAAAATGGCTGCCGGCCCCCCTTTGGGGCCTTCCTTATCATTCTAGGCCTTAAAGTATGCTTTATGTCAAGCTTATTCATAAAAAAATTTTAAAAACAGGAAATACTTTTCTTTTTTGTTTGTAACTTCCCCGCATCCGTGTTACAATACCCTTATGTTATCCAGGAAAATGAAAGGGGAGAGAGCCCATGCCCAAGAAAAAGAAGAAGCTAACCAAAGCCGAAAAGCGCCAGCGGGCCATAGAAGAAAAAGCCCGGGCCAAAAAAGAGATCCAAGAGCACCCGGTGCTGTTTGGCACCTACGTGGTGCTGCGGTTCCTGGTGGTGGCGGTGATGGTCCTGCAAATCACCAACCGAGAGTGGTACGATGTGTTCCTCTGCGCCCTAACGCTGGTTTTGTTCATGATCCCCAGCTTTGTAGAGCGCCGCCTGCACATCGACGTGCCCAACGTCCTGGAAGTCATCATCCTCCTGTTCATCTTCTCTGCCGAAATCCTGGGGGAGATACAGGAATACTACCTGATCATCCCCTTCTGGGACACCATCCTGCACACCCTCAATGGCTTCCTCATGGCCGCCATCGGCCTGGCCATGGTAGATATCCTCAACCGTTCCCGCAAGTTCCGCATCCGCCTGTCCCCGGTGTTTGTGGCGGTGGTGGCCTTCTGCTTCTCCATGACCATCGGCGTGCTGTGGGAGTTTTTCGAGTACGGCATGGACATATTCTTCCATATGGACATGCAGAAGGACACCTACATCCCCGCCGTCACCTCCGTGCTCTTAAACCCCGACGGCCGCAACGCCGCCGTAACCGTGCCCGTTGAAAGCGTCGCCATAAACGGGCAGCCCTGGCCGGGCTATATCGACATCGGCCTCCACGACACTATGAAGGACCTGCTGGTAAACTTCATCGGCGCCGTGGTGTTCTCCCTCATTGGCATGCTCTATATTATGGGCCGGGGCCGCGGCAAATTCGCCCCCAACTTCATCCCCCGCCTAAAAGAATACGAGCTGCCCGCCCCCAAGGCCGAGGGCGAGCCCAACCTCCTTACGCCCATCCCCCTAGAGGGCCCCGAAGAAGCGCCGGGCCCCGAGCTCTTCGACATCTACACCCGGGACGGCCGGCGCACCGGCCGCACAGCCCCCCGGGGCGCAGCCCTGGCCCCAGACGAATTCCGCCTGGGCGTGCATGTGTTCCTGCATGACGGGCAGGGCCGCTTCCTGGTGCAAAAGCGGGCCGCGTCCAAACGCTCTCGCCCCGGCCAATGGGAGATCACCATGGGCCACGCGCTGGCCGGGGAAAGCGCCGTCGAATGTACCCTGCGCGAAGTGCAGGAAGAGCTGGGCGTGTCCATCCTCCCCGAAAACCTGGTAAAGGCCTACCGCTGGCTGGAAAAGGGCCCCCAGATGTTTATCGACCTGTTCTTTGCCCGCCTGGAGGGAGGCCCCGGCGCCATCACCCCGCAAAAAGAAGAAGTCGCCGAAGTCAAATGGCTCACAACCGCCGAAATACTGCGGTTTGTGCAGGCCCTGCCCGCCCGCACCGACGACTATAAAACCGTTGTCACGCAATATATAAAAGCCTGCCTAAGCGGGGGCGCCCAAGAAAGCACGCCCCCCGCCAAGCCAGGCTGCATCTTCTGCCAAATCGCGGCCGGCCAGGCCCCCTGCTATAAAATCTACGAGGATGACCACACCCTGGCCTTCCTGGATATCGCCATGGACGCCCCCGGCCACACCCTTGTCATCCCCAAGCACCACGAGGACCATGCCGTCTCCAGCAGCCCCGAAACCCTGGCCCACTTAATGGAAGCCGTGCGGGTCATCTCCCGGCACTATATAGAGGACTGCGCCTATGACGGGGTCAATATCCTGAACGCCAGCGGCGCCGCCGCCCAGCAGAGCGTGCCCCACCTGCATTTCCACATCATCCCCCGTACAAAAGGCGACGGCCTGAATACCTGGCCCGCCCTAGGCCGCCACGAAACCGACCTGGCCGCCATGCAGCAAAAGCTCACCATGCTAAAAGAAGACAGCAAGTAAACCTGGATATACGCCAAACCCAAAACAAAAAGGGGGGATACCATGGATATGCAAAAGCTGGCCTATTTTGCTGAGGGCAACATCTTCACCGGCAGTGCCACCAAAGACGCCGAAAAGGGCCTGCTGCTGCGCTGCCGTGTCGAGCCCGACACCAAGGAAGGGGAACTGAAGGTATGGGCCTGGAAAAAAGACCTGTGCTTTGAGCGTGCCGGGGAGATAGAGGAACGTTCCTTCCCTCTAAACCAGCCAGGGCTTGACAGCGCCAAAGCCTGGCTGCAAAGCCTCTTCGACACACTTTAGCCACAAAAAAACAGAAAGGCCGGGGCAGAGGAATCCCTCTGCCCCGGCCTTTTCTCATATAAGGGTGAATATACCTTGTAAACTCAGATAACGCCCTGGGCCAGCATCGCGTCCGCAACCTTCACAAAGCCCGCAATATTCGCGCCCACTACATAATCCTTGGGGTGGCCGTACTTTTCCGCCGCCGCATCGGCATTGGCAAAAATATTCTCCATAATGCCCTTCAGCTTCGCGTCCACTTCCTCAAAGCTCCAAGAAAGCCGCTGGCTGTTCTGGCTCATTTCCAGCGCCGAGGTAGCCACACCGCCGGCATTAGCCGCCTTGCCCGGGGCAAACAGTACGCCGGCCTTCTGCAAAATCTCCGTAGCCTCCAAGGTCGTAGGCATGTTAGCCCCTTCGGCCACAGCCATGCAGCCGTTTGCCACCAAAGCCTTGGCATCCTCTTCCAGCAGCTCGTTCTGGGTAGCGCAGGGCAGGGCAATGTCGCACTTGACCGTCCACACACCCCGGCCCTCATGGTACTCCGCGTTAGGCCGGTAATTTTTATACTCGCTCAGCCGCTGGCGCTTAACTTCCTTAATCTCCTTAACCGCCTTCAAATCAATGCCCTCCGGGTCATAAACCCACCCAGTAGAATCCGACATCGTAACAACCTTAGCCCCCAACTGGGTAGCCTTCTCGCAGGCATAAATGGCCACGTTGCCCGCGCCAGAAATCGCAATAGTCTTCCCCTGGATATCCTGCCCGTTCTTTTTCAGCATAGCGTTTGTAAAGTACAGCAGGCCATAGCCGGTAGCCTCCGTGCGGGCCAAAGAGCCGCCATAAGTCAGCCCCTTGCCGGTGAGCACGCCCTCAAAAGCGTTGCGCAGGCGCTTATACTGCCCAAACATAAAGCCAATTTCCCGCGCCCCCGTGCCAATATCCCCGGCGGGCACGTCGGTGTCCGGCCCAATATGCCGGAAAAGTTCGGTCATAAAGCTCTGGCAAAAAGCCATAATCTCCCGGTCCGACTTGCCCTTAGGGTCAAAATCCGAACCACCCTTGCCGCCGCCAATCGGCAGCCCGGTCAGGCTGTTCTTAAAAATCTGTTCAAAGCCCAAAAACTTGATAATGCCCAGGTTCACAGAGGGGTGCAGCCGCAGCCCGCCCTTATAAGGGCCAATAGCCGAGTTAAACTGTACCCGGAAGCCCCGGTTCACCTGTACCTTGCCCTTGTCGTCCACCCAGGGCACGCGGAAAAGAATCTGCCGCTCAGGCTCGGTAATGCGCTCCAAAATACCGGCGGCCTCATACTGGGGGTTCTGCTGGATAACCGGCTCTAAAGAGGTCAGCACCTCGGTGGCGGCCTGGATGAATTCAGGCTCGTTTGCGTTCTTTTTCTTCAAGATCTCCAACTGTTCGTGGACATAAGACATAGTAGTATCCCTCCAAATTGCAAGTTGCTAAACTAAATCCTGCAAAAACATGGGTATATCTTACCATATGCCCGGGAAATTTACAAGATGCAATTTCATAAATTTCGTTTCCCCATCCAAATTACAGGGATTTGTACAAAAAAACCAAGCCCCAGGGAAGGGATGTTGTAGGTGTTTGCGCCCACCCAGCGGCGCCCCGCCCAGCCCCGCCGAAAGGGGTCAAGGGGCCCGCGGCCCCTTGCGGGGGGTGGGGCGGAGCCCCACGACCTTGCCGAAGGCCCAAACATCGTCCCCAAATCCCCCACGCCCTAAGCAGCCCGCCCCTTCTTCGCCAGCACCCGGTTCAGCCACTCGGTCATAACCAGCATAAGCACCGCAAAGGCCAGCAGATAAAAAGGATACAGCCCCACATCCACATACTGGGCAATAAGCCCGAACAGCGGCGGCATAAAGGTGCTGCCGCAGTAAGCGCTCGCCATCTGTATGCCCACCAAAGCCTGCGAGTTCTCCTTCCCAAAGCTGCTCGGGGTCGAATGTATGATGCACGGATACACCGGCGCAGCCCCCAGGCCCACCGTCACCAGGCCCGCCAGGGCTATGCCCTCCACCGGCAGCAGCACCATGCCCGTGCCCGCCAGCATAATAAGCACCCCTATGCGTATCATCACCCGGTCCCCCAGCCTGTCCGAGATCAACCCATTCAAAAACCGCCCCACCGTTTCCCCCATATAGAAAAGGGCCGTAAACCGTGCCGCCGTCTCCGGCCCGACCCCCCGGGCCCCCACCAAATAGCTGCTGGCCCACAGCCCAGCCGTAGTCTCCAACGCGCAAAAGCCAAAAAACGCCGCCAGCACCTGGGGCGCCCCCGGTATCCGTACCGCCTGGCGCAAGTGCACATCCCGGTACCCGGCCCCATCCTCGGCGTCCCCTTCCCTCTTCCACAGCCGCAAAGAAAGGAACAACACCGCCGTCAGCGCCACCTGCAAAACCGACACCGTCCGGTACCCCGCCTGCCACCCCTGCTGGTTAGCCAGGCAGCTGCCCATAATATAGGGGCTCACCGTCACCCCAATGCCCCAAAAGCCGTGCAGCCAGCTCATGTGCCGAGAGGAATAATGTACCGCCACATAATTGTTCAGCGCGGCGTCCACAGCCCCCGCGCCCAGCCCATAGGGCACAGCCCACAGGCACAGCTGGTAAAACGCCCCCGAAGCGGAAAACCCAAAAAGCGCGCAGGCCGTCATGCCCACGCTGATAGCCGTTACCGGCCCCACCCCCAGCTTGTGTATCATTTTGCTGGAAAGCAGGCTGGAAACAATGGTCCCGCCCGAGATGATCATAGACACCACACCGGCAAAAGACACCGGCACCCCCAGCTCCAACCGCATGACCGGCCAGGCCGACCCCAGCAGGGAGTCCGGCAGCCCCAGGCTGATAAAAGCCATGTAGATGATCGCCAGCAATAAAGAAGCCATATAACCCCTCCCAAAAATAATCCGTACACACTATCATTATAATGCAAACCAAACCCAGAATCTATCAAAATACTCCCAAATTCTATAATAATACTCCCCACCCACCCCTTTTGCCGATTCGCCCCCCAAAAAGCAAAAGCCCCGCCAAAGCAGAAGGGGACAACCCCTCCCGCCCCAGCGGGGCCCGGCAGCAGCCCGCCTGCTACCGGTTATTCAGTTCCGCGTATTGCAGCAGGTTGCGGCACAAATACATCACCAGCACAGCAATGGGCACATTGAGCACCACCATCCCTAAGAACAGCCCCAAAAGCCCCACTGCCTCCGGCAGTACCGTCATAAGCACAACGCCCAGAATAATCCCCGGCGCCGCCAGCACCACCAGCGCCAAGAAGTAGAAGAACAGCACCAGCATCTTGGAAGAGACCGTGCCAAACACCCGTTCCACCAAAATGTTGCCCGCCGTAAACAGCAGCGCAAAAGACAGCCGCGCCACCACGCACAGGGCTATGGCCATGGCGTCGGCCCCCACCAGCAGGCCCGCCGGCACAAAGATGATAACCGCCTCCCACACATCCGAAAGCAAGGTTTCCTTCATGCAGTACAAAAGCTTTTTCAACGGCGGTTCCGGCATCAGGTAAATAAAGGGCTTAATCAGCTCCAAATTAAAGCGCCCCATGCCCTCCGAGAAAATCTGCATATACGTGCCTATAGCAAAGGTAGTAATCAACGCGGCCGACCCTTCGCCCTCCATAGACCGCCCCATAATAAAGGCGCAAAACAAAATAATGGCCACAAACACCAAAGACATGTTGGACAGAAGGAACACCCCGGCCCGCCGGTTCTCTATGCGGTGCTTGTAATACAGGGCGCTGGCCCCCCAGCCTTTGCCCAGGCCGGTCCTGCCCACCTTCACGTTTTTCGGCGCCAGCTCGTTAAACTTGCCCTCTTTCTGGGCCGTCACATTAGACTGCGCCACCTCCGCCGTTTCCAGCACATCTTCATAATAGTTGTTCTTACAGGTGATAATCAGCACCGCCAGCACCGCCGCCAGTACCACGCACAGCCCGGCGCCAGCGGCCACCATCCCCATGTCCCCGGCAAAAATACCCCCTATAACAGCCGCCATCCAGCCCGCCACCGGGAACGCCATCCCCGGGAAGCTGGACAAAAACCCGGCGCAGCTGTCCATAGCGCCGTAAAAGTCCTGCCCGCCCGAAAGCAGGGGCAGCAAAGCCCCCCGGCAGGCATAAGCCATCCACGCCAGGTAAAGCACCACCCCGGCAAAGATGCACCCCCGCAGCACCGTGGTAGCGTTGTCCTTGCCGCTGGTGCGCACGTAAATGGCCATCGAGCAAAAAGCCGCAAAGAAAATGCACACCGCAAACCCCAAAATAATCAGCGCCATATGCCCCCAGGTAATGCCAAAGGCCACCTTCAGCCACCCATACTGGAACACCAGCACCAAAGCCATGGCCAGCGACAGCCCCAGCTGCCGCATAAGCCCATACACCAGCACCCGGTGGGGGTGCAGGGGGGCGGGGAAGAGGATCGTCACATCCGACAAGGTAAACATAGGCGTCTTAGCCGAGTTCCCCCCCGTGCCCAAAACCATCAAAAACATAAAGCTATAAAACAGCGTAAGCAAAGCCGCCAGCTGGTACATAGGCTGGGGCTCCTCCAATTCCTGCCCGCTGCGCCCCATGACCGAAAGGGCCAGCACCGCCGCCATCACCACCACATAAATCAGCTTAGCCGGCGAGCGCAGCAAATCCTTCGCCTGGTTCTTCAGCTTTGTAAACGTGAGATAACCCAACGCGTTCCTCATTGCGCCACGCCCCCCTTGGGCCCCTGCCCCTCGGTAATCTGGAAGAACAGCTCCTCCAAATCCTGCCCGTCCGTGCCGTCGTTATACCGTGTGGCGGCAAACCGCCCGCCAACCATAATGTTGGCCACGTCCCAATAATCCTCCACACTGTCGATCATATGGGTGCTGATCAGCACCGAGCACCCGCCCTGCTTCAATTCCCGGAAAACCGCTTTCAGCTCCTTAATAGCATGGGGGTCCAGCCCCACCAAAGGCTCGTCGAAAATCACCACCCGGGGCTTGTGGCACAAAGCGCAGCAAATGGAAAGCTTCTGCTGCATGCCCTTCGAAAGCTCCTTGCCCAGCTTATCCTTTTTGTCCCACAGCTCCAACCGTTCCAAAAGCTGCCGGGTATACGCTTCGTCCTCCACCCTGTAAGCCCGGCGGATAAATTCCAAATGCTCCTCCACAGTCAGCAGGTCATACACCGCTGGCATTTCCGGTATGTACCCCAGCTGCCGCTTAGCCTCCACCGAAGTGTTCTCCAGGCCGTTGATCTCAATGCGCCCCGTAAAGCGCAAAAGCCCGGTAATGCACTTAATAATCGTGGACTTGCCCGCGCCATTGGGCCCCAGCAAAATGCCGATCTGCCCGTCCCCCACAGCAAAGCTGATATTGTCGTTTGCCAGGGTCTTCCGGTACTTCTTTGTTACGCCGCTGATAGACAGCATCGCGTTCTACCCCCTTCTCCATGTTCCAAAAATTTTCCAGGCCGCGCTGCAAACCGCGCCGCCCGCCCAGGACGCCCCAAGGCTTCCACCCCAGAAGCTTCCGTGTTGATATTATTATAATATCACATAGATACCGTGTCAAGCATCCCAAGGGAAAAAACCAAAAAAATTAGGGCGTCCTGTCCTATTTTACTGCAAACCTCCACCCCGCGCAAGAAGCTTCATAGAATTGTAAGGTTTTTGACAGACTTAAGAAAAGCTCTGCCTCCCGCCTCATACCGCCGCCAAAACCGGGCAGACTACCAACAGACCAACAGGAAAGGATGATGCAAATGGCAAAGCAGATGCCCGGCATGGACCGCCAGGCCCAAGCCTACTTCAACACGCTGCCCGTGCTCCTGCAAGAGCAGATCGTCCAAAGCGGCGCCAAGCTCTGCACCAAAGCCCAGCTGGAAAACTACTGCAAAAACTCCCTAACCCCAGAGGGCTGGAAAAACCTTACAGAAAGCACCGGCAAATAGGGGAGAGGGGCAAAAAAACAGGCGTACCCGCCATGGGTACGCCTGTTTTTACCTTATGAAGTGTGCACCAGCGTCAAAAAGTCCTCAGCGCTTATGCCAGCCCGATAAAGCCTGTCCTCCTGCCCGGCATAATAAAAATCCACAAACTCACCGTTTATGTCCACCACCGCGCAGACCTCTTCCTCCGGCGTCCGGATCTCCACCAGAAAATCCGGGTAATAAGCAAACAAAGCCGGGTCCTTGTCCAAAGGCTCCGCCTCCCGCAAAACCTCCCGGAACTCCCCGATCCGTTCCAGCCCTTCCCCAGACCCGGCGCTCAGGTGTATCAGCTTCAGCCCCACCCCATACCCCTGGGTAATATCCAGCTGCGAGGCCGTCTCACACCCCGTAAGCATGCATGCCAGCAACCATAAACAGACGCCGCAAAAAAACTTTCTCATAACCCGTTTTCCTTTTCGCCAAAAATCATTACCCCCCTATTGTACCCGTTTTCCCCCAAAAAGTCAATTCCATATGCCAGCCTGGGAGTGCCCAACCCCGTGTTTTATGCCTCCGGCGGTTCAGGGACTTCGGTCTCGCCTGCCGGCTCGGGAGGGTTGCCACTGGCAACTCTCGCCCCTAAAAACCCCACAAACCCTTTTAAAAAAAGGTTTGATCCCAAAACTAACTTTTACAAATTCATGGGGTTTTCTTTATAACTCTCCGACTTGTACACTCCCTGCCACACCGGACATCCCCGCCCACACTTCTCCCAAAACGGAAGGGGTCAAGGGGCCGGTGCGGCCCCTTGCGGGGGGTGGGGCGCTGGTCTCCAGTGGAGACCGTCAAGCGCCGACCGAGCCGGCAGGCGAGACCGGAGCCCCGCGGCCTTGCCGCAGGCCAAACAGCTTTTCCGCGTTTTTCCAGGCGATTTTCTCCCGTTCTTCCTCTGTCAGACTGGCTGCCCGCAGCAGGGCCCGTTCATCCGGTACCGTGCTCCATGGGCAGTCTGTGGCGAATAATACCCGTTCGGCCCCGTGGCGGCGCACCAGCCCGGTAAAGGCTTCCGCCGTCAAAAACCGCGACGCAAAAGCCGTGTCCAAATACACGTTTTCCCGCCCGCACAAATACTTAGCCGCTTCCTCGGGCATCCCCATGCCCCCCATATGGGCGGCAATAATGGTCAGCCCCGGGAACCTCTCCGCCACCCGCGCCACCGCCGCCGGGTGGCAGTGGACAATATACGGGGAGTAAGGGTCCCACCCCGTATGGAAAGCCACCGGGAGCCCCAGCTCCTGGCACTTGGCATAAAGGGGCAGGGCGCAGGGGTCTTCAATAAAAAACCCCTGATAATCCGGGTGCAGCTTCACCCCATAAAGCCCCAGCCCCTTTATCCGTTCCAATTCCCCCAACGCGTCCGGCGCGGTAGGGAACACGCTGCCAAAGCAAAAAACCTTGCCGCCCTGGCTCTTAGCGGCAAAATCATTCACCGCCCGCTGCTGGTGGGCGCTGGTGGCAATGTGCAGGGCCATAGCCCCGGCAAATTCATCCTCCCCCCGCCACCCCTCCATTTTCGCCAGGGTACCATCCAAGGTGCCGTCGCTGTAAAAAGGGCTCTTGGCAATACGGGCCAGCCTGGGCAAAGCCCGCCCCGCCAAAGCATCCGGGAAAAAATGCACATGGCAGTCAAAAAACTTCATGTCAGCCGCCTCCTTTAAAGAAAAAGAGAGCCCCCCGCCCGCAGGCGGAAGGCATCCCCAAAAATCCAAATCAGTCGCTGGTGTAGGGCAGCAGGGCCAAGTGGCGCGCACGCTTGATCGCCACCGTCAAAGCCCGCTGATGCCGGGCACAGGTACCGGTAACACGCCGGGGGAGGATCTTCCCCCTCTCAGAAATAAAACGGCGCAGCTTGGCAACATCCTTATAGTCGATGTATTCCGCACGGTCTACACAAAAGCTGCATACCTTTTTGCGCCCTTTCCGTCCGCGGCGCACTTCTCTTTCGGGTCTATCAGCCATAGCCAAAAAGCCTCCTTTACAAAATAATAAATAAACGTGGCGGGCAAGCCTTAGAAGGGGAGGTCGTCGTCGGTCAGGATCTCCTCAAAATCCTCGCTTGCGCCGCTGGAATACGCAGGGGCCGGCAGCGATTGTGCCGCTGGCGGCGCCTCTTGGGGCAGGGGCGCCCGGTCAAAAGAACCGGTGCTTTCCCGCTTAGACCCGCAGAAGCTCACGTTGTCCGCCACAATCTCCACGGCGGTCCGCTTGTTCCCCTGGCGGTCCTCATAGCTGCGGGTCTGGATAGAGCCGTTGACAGCAATCATCTGCCCCTTTGTAAAATACCGGCAGACAAACTCGGCGGTAGACCGCCACGCCACCACGTCGATAAAATCGGCCTGCCGCTCCTCGCCCTGGCGGGCAAAGCTGCGGTCCACAGCCACGCGGAAGCTGCAAACGGCAATATCACTGGCTGTATGTCTCAATTCCGGGTCGGCCACCAGCCGGCCCATAATAACGGCAACATTCAGCATAAATCAGGGCTCGCTTTCCAGCGCCTTACTGGGCGCTCTCGGCGGGGGCCTCCACAGCCTCGGCTGCAATGGCTTCCACGTCAATGTTAGGCTCTTCGGCCTTGTGGGCCTTCTGGGGCTTTTGGGCGTTCAGGTGGCGGGGGTCACGCTTAACGATGATCGTGCGCATAATGCCGTCGGTAATCTGATACCGCCTGTCCAGCTCCGCGGTAAAATCCGGGTCGCTTTCAAAGTTAATCAGCGTGTAGTACCCCTCGGTCTGCTTCTGGATAGGATAGGCGAACCGCCGCTTCCCCCAGTCGTCAACACTCTGCACCGTACCGTGCTCGGCAATCAGAGCCTTAAACCGTTCCACCAGGGCGGCGCTGCCCTCTTCCCCCAGCTTCGCGGAAGTGACGATGACCGTCTCGTACAGGTTCTTTCCTTCTGCCATTTGTATTGCACCTCCTTTTGGTCTTTTGGCCCCGCGCTCTTTTAGGTTTATTGTCGCGGAGCAAGGAAGTTTGAAACTCTGTCTCAAACAACTTTGCTATTATACCACGTTCCTCCCCCCAATGCAAGGGCCTACCTGCCCAAATTCCGGGCAAAATTCGCCCTTCCCCTTGTTTTTTCTGCCGCTACCCGCCATTGTCACCCGCCAATTAACCACGTATGTTGACAATCCACCCCCGGCTGTGGTACCTTATAGTTGCCGGCACAAAATCGTACACCCACCCAAAACCAGATGGTAAAGAAAGGGGAACCCGCCATGGATGTAACGGAAAAAGTATTAGAGCTTTTGCAAGAGGCCAGGGGCCCGGTTTCCGGCGAGCAGATGGCCGAGGCCCTGGGCGTCACCCGCAACACCGTCTGGAAAGCGGTCAAGCGCCTGCGGGAAGCCGGCTACGTCATTTCCGCCGTCACCAACCAGGGCTACCGCCTGCTGTCCGAAAGCGACGTCCTGACCCCCGGCAACATCCGCCGCCGGTTAGAGCCCCAGGCGGCCCTCACCGCCATCGACGTGCGGGAGTCCGTCACCTCCACCAACACCGTCCTGAAAGAGCTGGCCGAGCAGGGCGGCCGGGAGGGCATGGTGGTCATAGCCCACCGCCAGACCCAGGGCAAGGGCCGCCTGGGCCGTTCCTTCTATTCCCCCCGGGGCGGCGGCCTTTACATGAGCATCCTGCTGCGCCCCGCCTTCCCAGCCGAAGAAGCCCTTTCCATCACCACCGCCGCGGCCGTGGCCGTGGCCCGTGCCATCGACGAGGTAACCGGGGACAGGGCCCTTATCAAATGGGTAAACGACGTCTACTTCCACGGCCGCAAGGTCTGCGGCATCCTCACCGAAGCCTCCGTCGACTTTGAGACCGGCGGCCTGCAATACGCCGTGCTGGGCATGGGCACCAACCTCACCCCCCCCGAAGGCGGCTTCCCCCCCGAGGTAGCCCAGGTAGCCGGGGCCCTGTTCCCGGAAAACGCCCCCCCGGGGGCCCGCACCCAGCTGGCGGCCGCCATCCTCAACCACTTTTTTACCTATTATAAAGCCATGCCCCAGCGCACCTATATGGACGAATACCGTTCCCGCTCCCTGCTCACGGGCATGGGCATCACCTTCATGGAGGGCAGCACCCAGCGGGAAGGCACCGTGCTGGGCATAGACAGCCAGGCCCGCCTGCTGGTAAAGCTGCCCAACGGTACCCAGCGCTGCTTTGGCGCCGGCGAGGTCAACATCCAGCGGGACTTCCTAGAGCGCCTGCGCCAAGAAACCTAACCTCCCACAACATACATTATATATAGAAATAAACCAAAACCAAACGGAAATTGAAGAAAACGAAAGGCTGGTGCAACCATGAAAATAGAGTTCAAAAGCCCCATCCAAAAAACCGTCATGACCGGCGTCTGCGCCGCCCTGCTGGCCGTGCTCTCCCAAATCTCCATCCCCCTGCCCACCGGGGTGCCCATCACCCTGCAAACCTTTGCCGTAGCCCTGTGCGGCTACATCCTGGGCCCGGCCCTGGGCACGCTTTCGGTGCTGGTGTACCTGGCACTGGGGGCCATAGGCCTGCCGGTGTTCGCCGGGTTCAGCGGCGGCATCGGGGCCTTTGCCGGCATGGCCGGCGGCTTTTTGTGGGGATTCTTAGCCCAAGCCGCCCTCTGCGGCCTGGGCATGCGCCTGCAAAACCGCATCCTGGCCATAGCCCTGGGCATAGCGGGCCTGCTGGCGTGCCATGTGTGCGGGGTGGTGCAGTTTGCCTTCCTCAGCTCCACCGGGTTCTTGCCCTCTGCGCTGGCGGTGTCGGTGCCCCATCTGGTAAAAGACATCCTCTCCGTGGCCCTGGCCTACTTTGCGTCCCTGGCCGTGCTGCTCAGCCTTAAGCGCGCCCGCCTGGTAGACGCCCCATGAAGGGGATACGCGGCCACCACCTGTTCTGCATGGCGCTTTTCACCGGCCACGGCTACAGCCCGGCCTTTACAGAAAACATGTCGGCCACCATCCAGGCCCTACAGTCCGGCGAGCCCCTGCGTCTCACCTCCGGCCCCGACGCCCTCTGCGCCGCCTGCCCCCATCTTCTGCCAGAAGGCGGCTGCGCCCACGGCACCGCCGACGTAGCCCGCCGGGACCAAGCGGCCCGCCAGGCCCTAACCGTGTCCCCCGGCGACACGCTCACCTGGCAAGAGCTGCGCGCCCACCTGCTGTCCCTGGACGAAGCCAGCTTCCAAGCCGTCTGCGGCGGCTGCCGCTGGGCCGCCGAGGGCCTGTGCTCTTGGGCGCTTTTGCAAAAGCAGCTGGTATAATATTGGTGCATTTGCCGAAAAACAAGGACGGTCTTCCTTATCTGGGAAAAATCGTCCTTTTCTTTTTGCAAAATGGCCTTGCTTTCAGCGGCAAAATAGAGTAAAATAAAAGCGCCGCAGTTCAAAAATCGCCAAAAAACCAGAACCGCCCTTTGGAAAATATGGGGCTTCTGGCCAGCGCCCCCCACTATATAAGGAGCCTTTGGCAAATTGAACAAATTCAATCGGTTCCCTGATATCGATATATCATTCCTTACAATTTACAATCCCCCATGCATATGTTAAAATATTATCAAAGTTGGAAAGGGGTGAAGCAATGCCGGGCCGAAGCATATCGAAGCAGACCCTTTCGCGCCTGCCCGAGTACCTGCGCGTTTTACAGGGCTTGGAAGGGCAAGGGCGGCGGTACGTTTCGGCAACAGCCGTAGCAGAGGCGCTTGGCCTGAATGACGTGGTGGTGCGCAAGGATTTAGCCTCCGTAAGCGGGGCGGGCCGGCCCAAGGTGGGCTATGTCCGGGAAGAGCTTATGGGCGAGCTGGAGCATTTCCTTGGCTATGACAACACCCAGGACGCCATCCTGGTCGGCGCGGGGAAGCTGGGGCAGGCGCTTTTGTCCTACGAGGTTTTCCCCCAATACGGGCTCAACATCGTGGCCGGGTTCGACAGCGACCCCCAGGTGTACGGGTCTGAGGTAGGGGGCAAGAAGATTCTGCCCATGGAGAAGCTGCCGGGCCTGTGCAGGCGCATGGGGGTGCGCATCGGCATCATCACGGTGCCGGGCGAGCACGCCCAAAAGGTCTGCGGGCTCTTGACAGGCAGCGGGGTCCTGGCTATCTGGAACTTCGCCAACGTCCACCTAAGCGTCCCCGAAGGGGTCTTGGTCCAAAATGAAAATATGGCGGTGTCCCTTGCCATACTTTCCAATCACTTAAAAGAAAGGTTCCGCACAAAATAAACAGCAAAGGATGAGTGATTTCATGGAAGCAAAGACAACGTTTGAAATTGTGGAAAACACGGAAACATTCGAGAGAATGCTCCAGCGGGTGCGGGAGGCCCAGAAGGTCTACGCCTCCTATACCCAGGAGCAGGTGGACGAGATCTTCCGTGCCGCAGCCATGGCCGCCAATTTCCAGCGTATCCCGCTGGCCCGCATGGCCGTAGAGGAGACCGGCATG
The DNA here is from genome assembly GCA_009917445.1 of bacterium D16-76. Taxonomy (GTDB): domain Bacteria; phylum Bacillota; class Clostridia; order Oscillospirales; family Acutalibacteraceae; genus Acutalibacter. Next base: position 23,259 of record QZEE01000018.1, read on the forward strand.
GGCGTCGTCGAAGACAAGGTCATCAAAAACCACTACGCCGCCGAGTACATCTACAACACCTACAAAAACACCAAGACCTGCGGCGTTATCGAGGAAGACCCGGCCTTTGGCACCAAGAAGATCGCCGAGCCCATCGGCGTCATCGCGGCGGTCATCCCCACCACAAACCCCACCTCCACCGCTATCTTTAAGACCCTCCTGGCCTTAAAGACCCGCAACGGCATCATCATCAGCCCCCATCCCCGGGCAAAGAAATGCACCATCGAGGCTGCCAAGGTTGTGCTGGACGCCGCCATCAAGGCCGGCGCCCCGGAAGGCCTCTTCGGCTGGATTGACGTCCCCTCCCTGGAATTGACCAATAAGGTCATGGCCGAAGCCGACATCATCCTGGCCACCGGCGGCCCCGGCATGGTAAACGCCGCCTATTCCTCCGGCACCCCGGCTTTGGGCGTAGGCGCGGGCAACACCCCCGCCATCATCGACGACACCGCCGACGTGATCCTGGCCGTCAACTCCATCATCCATTCCAAGACCTTTGACAACGGCATGATCTGCGCCTCCGAGCAGTCTGTCATTGTGCTGGACAAGGTCTACAAGCAGGTAAAGGACGAGTTCCAGAAGCGCGGCTGCTATTTCCTCAATAAAGCCGAAACCGAGAAGGTCCGCAAGACCATCATCATCAACGGCGCTTTGAACGCCAAGATCGTCGGCCAGAAGGCCCACACCATCGCCGCCTTAGCCGGCGTCGAGGTGCCCGAGTCCACCAAGATCATCATCGGCGAGGTGGAAAGCGTAGAGATCTCCGAGGAGTTCGCCCACGAGAAGCTGTCCCCGGTCCTGGCCATGTACAAGGCCAAAGACTTTGACGACGCCATCGCCAAGGCCGAGCAGCTGGTAGCCGACGGCGGCTACGGCCACACCTCCTCTTTGTATATCCACATCTCCGAAAAAGAGAAGATGGCTAAGCACCAGGCGGCCATGAAGACCTGCCGTATCCTTGTCAACACCCCCTCCTCCCAGGGCGGCATTGGCGACCTCTACAACTTCAAGCTGGCCCCGTCCCTTACCCTGGGCTGCGGCTCCTGGGGCGGCAACTCCGTTTCCGAGAACGTAGGCGTCAAGCACCTGATCAATGTAAAGACCGTGGCCGAGAGGAGAGAGAATATGTTGTGGTTCCGTGTGCCTGAGAAGGTATATTTCAAGAAGGGCTGCATGCCCCTGGCTCTGGACGAGCTGAAGACCGAATATGGCAAGAAGAAGGCTTTCATCGTCACCGATACCTTCCTGTACCAGAACGGCTATACCAAGCCCATCACCGACAAGCTGGACGAAATGAACATCCAGTATTCCTGCTTCTGGAACGTCCAGCCCGACCCCACCCTGGCAAACGCCCTGGAGGGTGTCCAGCAGATCCGCTCCTTCCAGCCCGACGTGATCATCGCCCTGGGCGGCGGCTCCGCCATGGACGCCGCGAAGATCATGTGGGTCCTCTACGAGCACCCGGACGCCGACTTCGCTTCCATGTCCATGGACTTCATGGATATCCGCAAGCGTATCTATAAGTTCCCCAAAATGGGCGAAAAGGCCATGTTCGTGGCCATCCCCACCTCCGCCGGTACCGGTTCCGAGGTGACCCCCTTCGCCATCATCACCGATGAGAAGACCGGCACCAAGTGGCCCATTGCCGACTACGAGCTCCTGCCCAACATGGCTATCGTAGACGTAGACAACATGATGAACGCCCCCAAGGGCCTCACCAGCGCCTCCGGCATCGACGTTATGACCCACGCCATCGAGGCCTACGTGTCCATCATGGCCACCCCCTTCACCGACGGCCTGGCCCTGCAGGCGATCAAGACCGTCTTTGACTACCTGCCCTCCGCCTACGAAAACGGCGCTGCGGACCCCATTGCCCGCGAGAAAATGGCCGAAGCCTCCTGCATGGCCGGCATGGCCTTTGCCAACGCCTTCCTGGGCGTAAACCACTCCATGGCCCATAAGCTGGGCGCCTACCACCACCTGCCCCACGGCGTAGCCAATGCCGTCATCCTCACCGACGTCATCCGCTACAACTCCGCCGACGTCCCCACCAAAATGGGCACCTTCTCCCAGTACCAGTACCCCCACGCCAAAGAGCGCTACGTGGAGGCCGCCAAGTTCGCCGGCATCCAGGGCAAAAACGACGACGAGATCTTCGAGAACTTTATCGCCGCCCTGGAAGACCTGAAGGAGAAGATCGGCATCAAGAAGACCATCAAGGATTACGGCGTAGACGAGAAATACTTCCTGGATACCCTGGACGAGATGGTAGAGAACGCCTTTAACGACCAGTGCACCGGGGCCAACCCCCGCTACCCGCTCATGAGCGAGATCAAGGAGATCTACCTCAAGTGCTACTACGGTAAATAAGAGAGGGCCAACATCCCTTCCCTTTTGCGGACCCCGCCCGGGCCGGGCCCCGGCCCCCGGGCAGGAGGCCGCTTCCCACAAATCAAGAAAGGAAGATGAGCATATACTATGAAACTGGAAAAGGTAATCGCAGTCCGCACCTCCAAGACTATTTACCGTGACGGGGATCACGTTGTCAAGGTATTTGACGAGGGCTACTCCAAGGCCGACATCCTGAACGAAGCCCTGAACATCGCCCGCGTAGAGGAGACCGGTCTCCCCATCCCCGGTGTCGAGGCTGTCACCATGGTAGACGGCAAGTGGGCCATTGTCACCGACTATGTGGAGGGCAAGACCCTGGCCCGCCTCATGTCCGAAGACCACGAGAACTACGCCCAGTACATGGAGCGCCTGGTAGACATCCAGCTGGAAATGCACGCCACCCCGGCCCCGGCCATGCTGAATAAGCTCAAGGACAAGATGAAGCGCAAGATTGCCCAGACCGGCCTGGACGCCACCACCCGTTACGAGCTGGACGCCCGCCTCCATGGCATGCCCAAGCACAACAAGCTCTGCCACGGCGACTTCAACCCCTCCAACGTGGTCATCAAGCCCGACGGCAGCTACGCCATCTTAGACTGGGCCCACGCCACCCAGGGCAACGCCAGCGCCGACGCCGCCCGCACCTACCTGCTGTTCTGGCTGGGCGGCGACATCGAAGGCGCCGAAATGTACCTGGACCTCTTCTGCAAGAAGAGCGACACCGCCAAGCAGTACGTGCAGAAGTGGCTGCCCATTGTAGCCGCCTCCCAGTCCGTAAAGGGCAAAGAAGAGGAAAAAGAATTCCTCATGCACTGGGTAAACGTCGTCGAATACGAATAACCAACGTGACGTTGGATCCGCGACGCGGGGACGCTCGTTTCACTCGCTGGTTTGTGCTGGCCTCCGCCGCGCAAAGGGCTTGCGCGCTACCGTGAGCCATCGCGTGTCTGGCGTGCTCCCGGTATATTACGCCGCGTCGTCGGTTTCTTAGTTCAAAGGCGATAGGGGAGAGGGCCTGCCGGTTCCGGCGGGCTCCGTCCCCATCCATTTAAAAATAACAACCGGCATCTTTTGCCATAGCCATTCGGCTTTCCCGCCGAGAAAGGAAGATTTACTATGAAATGCACCATTTGCATCGGCAGCTCCTGCCACCTCAAAGGCTCCCGCCAAATCGTCGAGCAGCTGCAGTACCTGGTAAAAGAGAACCACCTGGAAGATAAGGTAGAGCTGGGCGGCACCTTCTGCATGGGCAACTGCGTCAACGGTGTCAACGTCACCCTGGACGACAAGCTCTTCTCCCTCTCCCCCGAAACCACCAAGGACTTCTTCGATAAGGAGATCCTGCCAAAAGTACAATAAAAAGGGATTTTTATGGGGCGCTCCATCCGTGTTCACCATGGGTGGAGTTTCCCCTACCATAAACCCGGAGAAAGAAAGGTTGTTCTCATGGCTGATTATTTGAAACTGAAAAAATCCAACTGCGTCAACTGCTATAAGTGCATCCGCCACTGCCCGGTCAAATCCATCAAGTTCTCCTCCGACCAGGCCCACATCGTTTCCGACGAATGTATCCTCTGCGGCCAGTGCTTCGTGGTCTGCCCCCAAAACGCCAAAGAAGTCCGCGGCGACGTGGTCAAGGCCCTGGAGCTCATGAAGAAGGGCCCCGTTATCGCCAGCGTAGCCCCCTCCTTTGTGGCCAACTACCCCGGCGCCACCATCGCCACTATGGAAGTGGCCCTGAAAAAGCTGGGCTTTGCCTCTGCCGAAGAGACCGCCGAAGGCGCCTCCATCGTCAAAACCCAGTATGAGAAAATGGTGGCGGACGCCCGCCAGGATGTGATCATCTCCTCCTGCTGCCACTCCGTCAACCTCTTGATCGAGAAATACCACCCCGAGGTGCTCCCGTACCTGGCCACCGTGGTGTCGCCCATGCAGGCCCACTGCCGTAAGATCAAGGCCGCAAACCCCGGCGCCTCCACCGTGTTCATCGGCCCCTGCATCTCCAAAAAAGCCGAGGCCGAGGCCTACCCCGGCGACGTAGACTGCGTGCTCACCTTCGAAGAGCTCACCGAATGGATGAAGCAGGAAAACGTCTCCATCGAAAAGGGCCAGGATACCCTGGAGGAAAGCCGGGCCCGCCTGTTCCCCACCAGCGGCGGCATCCTGCGCACCATGGAGCAGGATTCCAAAGAGTACAGCTACCTGGTGGTAGACGGCATCGACAACTGCATCCAGGCCCTTAACGACATTAAAGAGGGCAAAATGCATAAATGCTTTATCGAGATGTCCATCTGCGCCGGCTCCTGCATCGGCGGCCCGGCCATGGAGCACGCCCAGCGCCGCCCGGTCACCGACTACATAGAGGTAGACCGCTACGCCGGCCGCAAGGACTTCGCCATCCCCCAGCCCGAGGAAAAGGACCTGATCAAAGACCACAAGTTCATTGGCCTGCACCGCAATATGCCCGGCCAAAACGACATTGAAGAGATCCTGCGGAAAATGGGCAAAACCAGCCCCGAGCACGAGCTCAACTGCGGCGCCTGCGGCTACAACACCTGCCGGGAGAAGGCCGTGGCCGTGTACCTGGGCAAGGCCAACATCAACATGTGCCTGCCTTATCTGAAGGAGAAGGCCGAGTCGTTCTCCGATACGATCATCAACAACACCCCCAACGGCATCATCGTCCTAAACGAGCAGCTGGAGGTCCAGCAGATCAACGCCGCCGCCTGCCACATCATGAACATCCGCTACGCCTCCGATGTCCTGGGCGACCAGGTCATCCGCATCCTGGACCCCAAGGTCTTCCTGGATGTCATGCAGACCGGCCAGGCCGTGCGGGACGAAAAGGTCTACCTGGCCGAATATAAGCGCTATGTAGAGCAAAGCGTCATTTACGACAAAAGCTACCGCATCATCATGTGCATCATGCGCGACGTCACCGACGAAGAGCGCCAGCGCCAGCGCAAAGAAGAGATCAGCCACTCCACCATCGAAGTGACGGACAACGTCATTGAGAAGCAAATGCGCGTAGTACAGGAGATCGCCTCCCTCTTGGGCGAGACGACCGCCGAGACCAAGATCGCGCTGACTAAGTTAAAGGATTCTTTGAAAGATGAATAATTTATGCAGTGACATCGGATATACCAGCGTCAACAAATGGGGCGAGCAGCTTTGCGGCGATCGGGTGGAGATCGTAGAGCAGGGCGAAAACTCCACCGTAGTGGTGCTGGCCGACGGCATGGGCAGCGGCGTCAAAGCCAACATCCTGTCGTCCCTCACGTCCAAAATCATTTCAACCATGATGGCGGCCAACATGTCCATCGAGGACTGCGTGTCCACCATCGCCTCCACCCTGCCGGTGTGCGCCGTGCGGCAGGTGGCCTATTCCACGTTCACCATCATCCACATCATTGATAACGAGGAAGCTGAGATCATCCAGTACGACAACCCCCTGCTCATCCTCATCCGGGACGGCAAGTTTGTCGAGATCCCCAAAACCGGCAACGAGATCGAGGGCAAAATGATCTACCGTTCCCACATCAAGCTGCAGGAAAACGACTTCCTCTTCACCATGAGCGACGGCACCATCCACGCCGGCGTAGGCCAGTCCCTGAACTTCGGCTGGCAGCGCCCGGAAATCATCAAGTTCCTGGAAATGATGTACGACCCCTCCTACACCGCCAAAACCTACAGCACCCTCCTGGTAGAAGAGTGCAACCACCTCTACGGCGGCCACCCCGGGGACGACACCACCGTGGCCTGCGTAAAAATCCGCAACCGCCAGCAGGTAAACCTGATGATCGGCCCGCCCTCCGACCGCAAGGACGTAAACAAAATGCAGGCGCTGTTCCACTCCAAAGAGGGCAAGCACATCGTCTGCGGCGGCACCACGTCCACCATCACCTCCGAGTACCTGAAAAAGCCCATGATTGCCGACCTGGACTACCTGGACCCGGAGATCCCGCCCATCGCCAAAATCGAGGGCGTAGACCTGGTGACCGAAGGCGTCATCACCATCAGCAAGGTGGTAGACTACGCCAAAGACTTCCTGCAGGACAACGAATCCTACACCGAATGGGGCTACAAGCGGGACGGCGCTTCCCTCATCGCGCGCATGCTCTTTGAAGAGGCCACAGACATCAACTTCTTCGTAGGCCGCGCCGTAAACCCCGCCCACCAAAACCCCAACCTGCCCATCAGCTTTAACATCAAAATGCGCCTGGTCGAAGAGCTCAGCGAAAGCCTGCGGGCCATGGGCAAGCGCATCAAGGTAAGCTATTTCTAAGGGCCTCCGGCGGCTAAGGGGCCCGGTCTCGCCTGCCGGCTCGGTCGGCTGCTGGACGCGCCCCACTGGGGCGCAGCAGCCCCTTAAAACCCCGCCAAAGGGGCAAACCCCCTTTGGAATCCCGGATTTCCCGTTTGCGCATATAGAATCAACAGCCCCAGAAAGGAGAATGGGACTATGCCAATACCCGGACAAGAGGAATGGAAATTTGATACGAAAGTGCAGTACATAAAATACAAAGTGCTGCGCGAGGTGGCCCGGTGCGCCTTTGAGGACCGCCTGCTCGCCACCTACACCGAGATACCCAAGCTCATCGTCAAAGATAAGCCCACCATGCGGTGCTGCATCTACAAAGAGCGCGCCATTGTAGAGGAGCGCATCCGCCTGGCCATGGGCGGCAATAAAGAAAACCCCAATGTAATCGAGGTCATCGATATTGCCTGCGACGAATGTTCCAAAAGCGGCTACAACGTGGGCAGCGCCTGCCGCGGGTGCCTTGCCCACCGCTGCGCCGATGTGTGCCCCCGTGGGGCCATCAGCTTCGACGAGCACCAGAAGGCCCACATCGATAAATCCAAATGTGTAGACTGCGGCCGCTGCGCCCAGGTGTGCCCCTACAGCGCCATTGTCAACGAAAAGCGCCCCTGCGAAAAAGCCTGCAAGGTAAAAGCCATCAGCATGGCCGAAGGGGGGGAGGCCGCCATCGACAACAGCAAGTGCATTTCCTGCGGGGCCTGCGCCTACATGTGCCCCTTTGGCGCCATTGTGGATAAATCCTTTATCCTGGACGTAGTCAAGCTCATCAAAGAAAGCCAGAACAACGAAAAATATAAGCTCTACGCCGTCATCGCCCCATCCATTTCCAGCCAGTTCAGCTACGCCAAGCTGGGCCAGGTGATTTCCGGCATTAAAGAGCTGGGCTTCTTCACCGTCGTAGAAGCCGCCCTGGGCGCCGACATGGTAGCCTACGCCGAGTCCAAGGAGCTTTCCGAGAAAGGCTTCCTCACCAGCTCCTGCTGCCCGGCCTTTGTAGACTACGTGGAGAAAGCCTTCCCCCAAATGAAAGAGCATGTCTCCCACAACCTGTCCCCGGCGGCCACCATCGCCCAGTACATCAAAGAGACCGACCCCACCGCCAAAATCGTCTTCATGGGCCCCTGCACCGCGAAAAAGATGGAGTTCCAGAAAGAAGGCCTAAAGGATATCATCGATTCCACCATCACCTTCGAAGAGCTCCAGGCCCTCTTCGACAGCCGGGACCTGGACCTGAAGTCCCTGCCCGAAGACGTACTGGACAACGCCAGCTACTACGGCCGCATCTTCGCCCGCAGCGGCGGCCTCAGCGACGCCGTAGCCCAGGGCCTCAAAGAGCAGGAAATTGAGTTCGACCTGAAAGCCGTCCCCTGCGACGGCATCGAAGCCTGCCGCGTAGCCCTCTTAAAAGCCTCCAAGGGCCTCCTGCCCGGCAACTTTATCGAGGGCATGGCCTGCGTAGGCGGCTGCATCGGCGGCGCGGGCTGCCTCACTCACGGCGAGAAGAACAAAGCCGACGTAGACAAATACGGCAAAGAAGCCTACGAAAAGACCATCACGTCCGCCATTGGCATGATGAAGAAATAACCATTGAAAATTCCACGCGGCGCGTTCCCCCAAGGGCGCGCCGTTTTTCAGGAGGGAAAACCTATGCAAGCAGCCTATTTCCTTGGCAATAAGACCTTCGAGGTACGCGAGTGCCCCATCCCCACCCCCGGCCCCGGCGAAGTAGTCATCGCCAATAAGGCCTGCGGCGTCTGCGGCACCGACGTCCACATCTACCACGGCGAGCCCGGCTCTGCCGACGTCACCCCGCCCGTAGTCCTGGGCCACGAGTACGCCGGCGAAGTCACCGCCGTAGGGGAGGGCGTCACCGCCCTGCGGGTAGGCGACCACGTCACCGTAGACCCCAACATTTACTGCGGCCAGTGCGAATACTGCCAAAACGGCAAAAAGCAGCTGTGCGAGTCCATGCAGGCCATTGGCGTCACCCGTGACGGCGGCTTTGCCCAGTACAGTGTAGTGCCGGTCAGCCAGGCCTTCAAGCTTTCGCCCGATTTGCCCTACGAGTGGGGCGCTATGGCCGAGCCCGTAGCCTGCTGCCTCCACGGCATCGACATAGCCGGCATCCGCCCCGGCGACACGGTCTGTATCGTAGGCGGCGGGGCCATCGGCCTAATCATGCTCCAGCTGTCGAAGCTTTCCGGCGCAGCCCAGCTCCTTGTCAGCGAGCCCAACGCCAAGCGCCGCGAAGCCGCCCTGCAGCTGGGCGCCAGCCGCGCCATCGACCCCACCGACCCCCAGCAGCGCCAATCCATGCTCAGCGCGGCCGATGTGGTCATCGAGTGCGTAGGCAACACCCCCGCCGTGCAAAGCGCCTTTGACTTCGCCAAAAAAGGCGCCACCCTGGTGCTTTTCAGTGTCCCCAAAGTAGACGCCGCTTTCCCGCTCCCCCTCTTCGACGTTTACAAGAAAGAGCTCACCATCAAAGGCTCCTTCGTAAACCCCGACACCCACTACCGGGCCGTCCAGCTCCTAAACGCCGGCAAGCTGGATTTCGCCCCCATCATCACCCATCGCTTCCCCCTCACCCAAATGCCCGAAGCCATCGCCGAGCAAATGGGCAGCGGCTCCATCAAAGTCGTCGTCTGCCCCTAAGCCTCCGGCCGCCAGGGGCCCTGCCCCCGAGCCTCCGGCGGCCAGGGGCCCTGCCCCTGGACCCCGCAAGGGGCCAGCCGCCCCTTGACCGCGCCCCGCGTCCCCCATTGATCGGCTTCTAACATAAGCAAAGCAGCCCCTGTCACCGCGTTTGGTGGCAAGGGCTGTTTTTTTAATTTTCTATTTTGCGGGGTTTATCTCCCAGCAGCCTTATTTCTTTTCAATGGTCGCCGGCGCCGCAAACCCGTCCCGAATCACCTTATACACCTCATCCGAGAACTTAGGCTTCCGGTCATAGGTATACAGGCCGTTTTGTTCCTGCTCCACGTCGGTCAGCTGGGTGTAGCAGTAAGCGCACATTTTGGGGTCGTCCAGCAGGGCCTTTGTCAGCCCGGCCACGCGCTTGCCCACTTCGTCTTCGGTCAAAGGCCTTGCGCCATAGCCCCAGCCCGTCAAGCCCCCTTCGCCGTTTTCCATCCGGACTCTCTGGGTTTCCGCTTCCTGGGCGTTCCACCAGGTGCCGCCGTATTCGCTCACAAAGTAAGGCTGACCGCCGTACTGCTGCCGCTCCGGATGTGTTTCATAGGCCTTCGGGTTCCCGGCATACCGCTGGTAAAAGACCTCCGGGTCTTGCTCATAGTCATGCACGTCATAAATATCCGTCACCACATGGAAGTTGCCGCTGGTGTCAATAACCGGCCGGGTGGGGTCAACCGCCTTTGTAGCGTAGTAGATCCCCGCCAGCACCCGGTCGTCCTGCCGGCAGCCTTTATAATCCCATGTCTCGTTAAAGGGGCACCACCCCACCAAAGCCGGGTGGTTAAAGTCCCGTTTCACTTCCTCCAGCCATTGGGGCAGCACCGTGCACAGGGCGTCGGCCTCGGTAATGTCCAGCCCCCAGTTGGGGAATTCCCCCCACACCAGGTACCCCATGCGGTCAGCCCAGTACAAGAACCTCTCTTCAAAGACCTTCTCATGCAGCCGGGCCCCATTAAAGCCCAGCGCCATAGAGAGCCTTATGTCCTGCTGCAGCGCCTCATCCGTAGGCGCGGTGTAAATGCCGTCCGGGTAGAACCCCTGGTCCAGCACCAGCCTCTGGAAGACCGGCCTGCCGTTCAAGCAGATAGCCCCGTCCACCAGCTCGACCTTCCGCAGCCCAAAGTAGGATTCCACCACGTCCACAGCCCCGCCGTCTTCGCCCATCAAAGTCAGCGTCAAGTCGTACAGGGTAGGGGAGCCCGGCCCCCACAAAGCCACCTCATCCAAAGGCAGGTCCAACGCCGTGCAGGTCCCCCCGCACACCGCCTCCGCCTGGCCCACGGTCTTGCCGCCCAGGGTGGCCTTTGCCGCTACCTTCATCCCAGAAGCCGGTACGTTGGTAAACACCTTCAAATGGGCCCGCCCGTTGTCCGGGTCCGGCACCGTCTCCACCGAAGCCAGATACGTCCGGGGCACAAACTCCACCCACACGCTCTGCCAAATGCCCGTAGTGCGGGTGTACAAGCACCCATAAGAGGCAAATTCCTGGCTCTGCTTGCCGCTGGGCTGCTTGCCGCTGCGCAAATGGTCCGCGGCATAAACCGTCACCGCGTTCACGCCGGCCTTAGCCGCCCCGGTCACGTCAAAGCTGAACGAGGTATACCCCCCGTCGTGGCTGCCCACAGCCTGGCCGTTTACAAACACCTCACAGTGGTAGTCCACCGCGCCAAAGTGCAGCAGTACCCGGCCCTGCAGCTGTTCTTCCGTCAGGGTGATTTCCCGCCGGTACCACACCGCCTCCACAAAATCCGTCATGCCCAGCCCCGAAAGCCCGCTTTCCGGGCAGAACGGCACCGTAATCGAAAGGGGCAGGCTGTCCTTTTCCGCCCACCCTTGGGCCTTTTTCGAGTCGCTGTAGTCAAAGTCAAACTGCCAAAGCCCATTTAGGCTCAGCCAGTTTTCCCGGAAAAATTGCGGCCGCGGGTGTTCCGGCCTGGGGATGCTGGTAGGGATGGTATCCATAAAAAGGACCCTCCTTAATATTCATCATAATTTTAGGCAGTATCCTGCCGCGCTGCCGCTATTCTAGCACACCCCCCAGCAAAAAGCAACATCCGCCCGCCCCATCCCCCTAAAAAATTTTGTAAAATTTTGCCCTATCGAAAAACAAATGTTTTGCATTTTTCCTCCATATATGGTATACTGTTCTAGTAACCGCAACACCTTGTTGGAACCAAGCGGCAAAAGGCCCCGCCCCGCCGCCTAAAAATACAAAGCCCCCGCCAACCAGGGGAGTGTCCAAAGCGAAGAATTTAAAAGCAAGGCTCCGGCGAACAAATCGTAAAAGTTTCGTCCACCTTTTCAAAGTGTGGGCAAACGCAAACGCTGCGCGTTGGCGTTGCTTCGGGGTTTTTAGGGGTTGCTGCGTGCCAGTGGCACGCGTCCAGCAACCGACCGAGCCGGCAGGCGAGACCAACGCCCCTAAATCGCCGAAGGCCAAAATTCCGTCACAAACTCTTCTTTATGGGCACACTCCCAACCAGGGCCGGGGTCCAAAAGCTACAGGAGGGAAGAAAATGGGTTCGCCCCTTGCCGACCGCATACGCCCCGCCACCCTGGACGACGTAGTAGGCCAGCGCCACATCCTGGCCCCGGGCAAAGCCCTGCGCCGCATCATCGAGTCCGGCCAGGTGCCCAATATGGTCTTTTACGGCCCCTCCGGTGTGGGCAAGACCACCGTGGCCTCCATCATCGCCCAAAATACAGACCGCCACCTGGTAAAGCTCAACGGCACCACCGCCTCCACCGCCGATATCAAAGACGCCGTAGCCCGCACCGGCACCTTCGAGGGCATCAACGGTGTGCTGCTTTACCTGGACGAAATCCAGTATTTCAACAAAAAACAGCAGCAAACCCTGCTGGAGTGCATCGAAAACGGCAGTGTGACCCTCATTGCCTCCACCACCGAAAACCCTTATTTTTATGTATATAACGCCATCCTCAGCCGTTCCACGGTCTTCGAGTTCAAGCCCGTCCCCCAAGACCAGGTGGAGAAAGCCGCCGCCCGCGCCTTTGCCCTCCTGTCCGACGAATTAGGCCAGCCCATCCGCCTGGAGGAAGGCGTCGCCCGCCACATTTCCATAGCCTGCGGTGGCGACGTGCGCAAAGCCATGAACGCCGCCGAGCTGTGCACCCTGGCCTGTTCCGGCCCCGGCCCCGGCATAACGGTGACCCTGGAAAGCGCCCGCGAGCTCACCCAAAAAAGCGCCCTGCGCTACGACCGTTCCGGGGACGAGCACTACGACATCATTTCCGCCTTCCAAAAATCCATGCGCGGCTCCGACCCGGACGCGGCCCTGCACTACCTGGCCCGCCTGCTGGAAGCCGGCGACCTGCCCTCCGTGTGCCGCCGCCTGATGGTCACCGCCTGCGAAGACGTAGGCCTGGCCTGGCCCCAAATCATCCCCATCGTTAAGGCCGCTGTAGACGCCGCCATGATGGTAGGCCTGCCCGAAGCCAGCCTGCCCCTTTCCGACGCCGTAGTCCTGGTCAGCACCGCCCCCAAATCCAACTCCGCCCACACCGCCTACGCCGCCGCCCTGGCCGACGTAAAAGCCGGCCATACCGGGGCCATCCCCCGGCACCTGCAAAACAAGCACTACGACAGCGCCGAGGTAGCCCGCAAAGGCCAGTTCTACCAGTACCCCCACGACGCCCCCCGCCACTGGCTGCCCCAGCAGTACCTGCCCGATTCCCTGGCGGGCGCGAAATACTATGAGTACGGCGACAACAAAAACGAGCAAAGCTTCAAGGCCTACTGGGATAAAATCAAAAATAGCTAGCCCCGCAGCCCTCTAGTAGTTTTAGGGTCAACCCCTTTTTCAAAAGGGTTTGTGGGGTTTGGGGGTGAGCGTCTGCCAGGGGCAGACAAGCTGCGAACCGACCGAGCCGGCAGGCGAGACAGCCCCAAGGTCTCCGCCAAAGGCCATGCATAACCTTACCAGGCTTGCTATATTATATTTTAAAGAAAAGATTACAAACAAGGGAAAATGGAGGTAAGCACCATGAAACCGATGGTATTGGGAAACCTTTCCTATGGCCTGTACGCCCTTGGCGTGCAGGACGGCACCCGCACAAACGCCTGCATCGTCAGCTCCCTCATGCAGATCACCAAAGCCACCCCGTCCGCCGCGCCCCTGGTGGCCCTCAGCCTCAACCAAGACAGCTTCAGCTGCCAGTGCGTAGAAGCCACCGGCGTTTTCAGCATCTCGGTCCTAAGCCAGGCCACCCCCGCCGCCGTCATCGGGGCCCTGGGCTACCTGTCCGGCCGGGGCACCGATAAGCTGGAAAACATCCGCCACCGGGTCCTCCACGAAGGCGTGCCCGTCATCAAAGAAAACACCTGCTGCTGGTTCCTGTGCCGGGTCAAAGACATGATCCCCGCCGGCGGCCAAAAGCTCTTCATCGCCGAAATCATCGCCGGCAGCGACGAAGCCGAAGGCACCCCCATGACCTACGACTACTACCTGAAAGAGCTGGGCGGCACCGCCCCCAAAAAAGCCCCCGGCTACCTGCCCCCGGCCCAGTGGCAAGACCGCAAAAGCGGCGAGGGCTTCATCTGCTCGGTGTGCGGCTACGTCTACAACGACCCCAATTTCGGCTTCGAAGAGCTCCCCGGCGACTGGACCTGCCCCATCTGCAGCATGCCGAAAAAGGCTTTCGTGCGGAAAAAATGAATAAGCATGTGCCCAAAACCCGGCAAAACGGCTTTTTCCCGTGGGCCCCGGCGGAAAATCTTACAAATTCCCGTCAAAAAGATTGCATTTTTGTAATGATTCGTATATAATGGTTGTATCAACAACTCTTTTGCAACTATATGTATACGGAGGATAACGTGAAAAACACCATAAAGAAAACCGGAAAACAGCTCCTGCTGTTGCTGCTTACCTTTCTCTTAGCCGTGCCGGCCCTGCCGGCCTCAGCGGCCGGGGGCCTGTCATCCCAGGCCTCAGCCGTCGCCTCAGCCTTAGAGGGCATGGACGCCCCCTCTTCCATCGAGGGCGGCACGACCCCGCCCCCAACCTCTTCCGCGCCCAGCCAGCCAGAGGCCACCCCGGCCCCAACCCAGCCCCCCGAAGATGGGGGGGAGGGGGAAGAAGGCCCCCCCTCCTCCGGCGAGGAGGAGCCCGACAAGGAGCCCGGCGTAGACGCCCTGCCCCTGCTGGTGGTGGGCGGCCACGATACATACCTTTCCGGCTACGAGGGCGCTTACTTCAAGCCCGAAAACCATATGCTGCGCGGCGAGGTAGCCAGCATGATGTATAACCTCCTGGCCGCCAAGCCCCCTGTCACCCAGCCCAAGTTTACCGATGTGCCCGAGGACAGCTGGTGGTATACCGCCATCAACAGCGTGGCCGAGGCCGGGGCCTTTAACGGCAAGGGCGACGGTACCTTTGCGCCCTCTTCCAACATCACCCGCGCCGAGTTTGTCACCGCCCTTTCCAACTGCTTTGGCGTCGAGTCCGGCAGCGTCGAGTTCACCGACGTCCCCGAAAGCCACTGGGCCTACCCCTATATTGCCTCCGCCGTGAAAAAAGGCTGGATCAAAGGCTTTGGGGACGGCCGCTTCGGCCCGGACGAGCTGATCACCCGCAGCCAGGCCGTCACCATCATGAACTCCGCCCTGGGCCGCCGCGATGACGATTTCGCCAAAGACCGGGGCCAGCAGAAGTTCCACGATGTCCCCACCTCCCATTGGGCCTACCTGGAGGTAGCCGAGGCCGCCAAGCCCGTAGGCGGCATCGTAACCCCCACCCCCACCCCGACCCCCCCGCCGGATAACAACTATCCCTTCCAAAGCGGCGACACCGTCCGCGTTACCGCCGATATCGGCTTGAACGTCCGGGAAGAGCCAAACGGCGCCATCATCGCCGCCGTGGCCGAAGGCGCGCTCCTTTCGGTGCTCAGCACCGCCAAGTGGCCCTGGGTCCAGGTGCGCCTGAGCACCGGCCGTACCGGCTATGTCCATTCCGATTACGTGGAGAAGTACACCGGCAACGGCGGCAACGGTGACGGGCCCGTAACCGGCTCCGGCGCCAAGCTTTCCACCGGCTCGGTGGCCCTGCACCAGTACCAGTCCTTCCGCCTGGATGCCTCCGTCACCTCCGGCATGGACGCCATGGTCTGGACCAGCAGCAACCCCGACGTAGCCGAGGTAAGCTACACCGTCCCCTATAACGGTACCGAGCAGGGGGCCATGGTCTACGGCAAAAACCCCGGCACCACCACCCTCACCTTTTCCGACCGTGCCGGCACCACCACGGTTTCCTGCACCGTCACTGTCTCCGGCCCCGAGGCCGTCCGCTACGCCTATTCCGACGGCATCTCCGTAGGCGCGGGCGTCAACTTTAACCTCATCGCCGTTACAGACCCCAGCCGTACCGCCGCCCGTTTTGATATCGTCAGCGGCCCGGCCCAGGGCTCCTATACCGCCACGGAATACACCACCAGTACCTCAACCTCCAAGCAGGGCCTGCCGGACAACACCGTGCGCGTCTTCCGGGCCAACGTGGCCTTCAGCGCCGCCGGCGACTACACCCTGCGGGCCTATTCCGCCGATGCCTCCGGCAGCTATTCCACGGATTACAAGGAGTTCACCCTGCGCGTCACCAACGTAGCCAGCGCCACCACCGTTTCCGGCGATACCCGCCGGGCCAGCGCCGGCTGCATCCAGATGATCGCGGGCTTCGAGGGCTTTGTCTCCGAAATCGAGGACGACTTTGCCACGGCCAAAAACCCCACCGTGGGCCACGGCTACGTGGTGCCGGTGAACCACACCTTCTACAACAACCTGACCAAAGAAGAAGCCTTTGGCATGCTCATCGATACCGTAGACAATAAAGGCTTCGCCACCGCCGTGGAGAACTACCGCAAGAAGTACGGCATGCGCATGAGCCAGGCCCAGTTTGACGCCCTGGTAAGCTTCACCTACAACCTGGGCCCCGCCCACTTGAACCCCGATAAAAACTATACCTTTGCCGCCCTTATGAACGCTGTCGTGCCCCCGGTAGACATCGCCACCAATGGCTGCACCGGCTACCTGAACGTAGGCGAGGCCTTTATCTACGCCGCGTCCGACATCTACAGCGAGCGCTACACCACCGTGCCCAACGGCGCTACCGTCACCGTTACCGGCACCAACCGTATTTCCAGCGAGTCCAAGCAAGAGATGTGGTATAAGGTAAGCTATAACGGCACCACCGGCTGGATGCCCGCGGGCTACGTCCGCCTGAATATCCGCAACCCCATCTACGACTTGAACTACGTAGATTCCACGGTCTTTGCCTACAACTTC
Source organism: bacterium D16-76 (assembly GCA_009917445.1). Lineage (GTDB taxonomy): Bacteria > Bacillota > Clostridia > Oscillospirales > Acutalibacteraceae > Acutalibacter. Next base: position 39,998 of record QZEE01000018.1, read on the forward strand.
CTCCAGTGGCACACCGCCAGCGGCACCCACTACGTGGGGCTCCTGCGCCGCCGCATGGCCGAGCTGAAGGTCTTCTTCTTCGGCAACTACGCCGAGGCCAGCAGCTCCCACCCCAACTACAAGAAAAACACCTACGGCTTCATCTTCCCCACCTGCTGCACCAGCTGAAGCCCAGGCCCCCGGCCCGCAAGGCCAGGGGCCTTCCCATTTGCATTTTCCCGCCCCAAGGGGTATAATGTAGGTAAATCTCCCAACCCAAAGGAGGCCCCCCATGCTGCAAGCCATCCTCTTCGACATCTACGGCACCCTGCTGGACACCGGCACCGGCTCCGTAGACGCCTGCACCAAGATCCTGCGCCAAAACGGCCAGCCCCCCATAGCCCCGGCTGGCTTTTACGCCCGCTGGAAGCAGCTCCACCGCCAGCACATGGACGAAAGCCCCTTCCGCACCGAAGAAGCCATCTACCATGCGGACCTGCGCGCCCTATACCAAGAGTACCATCTCCCCGGCGACCCGGCGGAAGACGTGAAAATCATGCTGGCCACCCTGGGTACCCGCCGCCCCTACCCCGAAGCCAAGCAGGCCTTACCTGCCCTGCAAGGCAAAGCCATCCTCTGCGCCGCCTCCATTACCGATAACGCCCCCCTGTCCCAAGACCTGTCCCGGGCCGGCATCCACTTTGCCAAAACCTTCACCTCCGAAAGCCTCCGCTGCTATAAGCCCGACCCCCGGTTCTACACCGCCATCCTCTCCGCCCTGGGCATCCGCCCCCAAGAAGCCCTCTTTGTGGGCGATTCCCTCCTAAACGACGTCACCGGCCCCCAGGCCGCGGGCATCCCGGCCTGCTGGGTAAACCGCCACGGCCGCACCCCTGGGAAGGCCCGCCCCGCCTACACCGTCGCCAGCCTCGCCGGCCTCCTGCCCCTTGTAGACGCCCTGCGGAAAGGGGCCCGCCCATGACCCAGCAGACCTTTTTCCAGCCCAGCCCCCAAGACACCCCCCTGGCCACCCGCATGCGCCCCCAGTCCCTTTCCCAGTTCAGCGGCCAGCAGCACCTTTTGGGCCCGGGCAAAATCCTGCGCCGTCTCATCGAAGAAGACCGCGCCGCCTCCATGATCTTCTGGGGTCCCCCCGGCGTAGGCAAAACCACCCTGGCCCGCATCATTGCCGGCCGCACCCAGTCCCATTTTGTCAATTTCAGCGCCGTCACCAGCGGCATTAAAGAGATCAAGGAGGTCATGGCCGGCGCCGAGCGCAGCCGCCTTTTAGGCGAGCGCACCCTCCTTTTTGTGGATGAGATCCACCGCTTCAACAAAGCCCAGCAAGACGCCTTCCTGCCCTTTGTGGAGCGTGGCAGCATCGTCCTCATCGGCGCCACCACCGAAAACCCCTCCTTCGAGGTCAACGCCGCCCTCCTGTCCCGGTGCCGGGTGTTCGTGCTGCAGGCCCTTTCCACCCAGGACCTGGCCGCCCTCCTGCGCCGTGCCCTTACCGACCCCCGGGGCTTTGGCGGCCAGCCCATCGAAATCTCCGAGGACATGCTCACCCTCCTGGCCAACTTTGCCAACGGCGACGCCCGCACCGCCCTGAACACCCTGGAAATGGTCGTCCTCAACGCCCCCAGCGACTCCGGCCGCACCACCGTCACCCCGGATATCCTGGAACAGTGCATCAACCGCAAATCCCTGCTCTACGACAAAAACGGCGAAGAGCACTACAACCTGATCTCCGCCCTGCACAAATCCATGCGCAATTCCGACCCCGACGCCGCCGTCTACTGGCTGGCCCGCATGCTGGAAGCCGGCGAGGACCCCCTCTACGTAGCCCGCCGCCTCATCCGCTTTGCCAGCGAGGACGTAGGCCTGGCAGACCCCCGGGCCCTGGAGCTGTGCACCGCCGCCTACCAGGCCAGCCACTTCATCGGCATGCCCGAGTGCACCGTAAACCTGACCCAAGCCGTGGTGTACCTGTCCGTGGCCCCCAAGTCCAATTCCCTCTACAAAGCTTACGAGGCCGCCAAAAAAGACGCCCAGAAAATGCTGGCCGAGCCCGTACCCTTAGCCATCCGCAACGCCCCCACCCAGCTCATGAAGGACCTCCACTACGGCCAGGGCTACCAGTATGCCCACGACACCGAAGAAAAGCTCACCAGCATGCCCTGCCTGCCCGATTCGCTCCTGGACAGGCAGTATTACACCCCCACCACCCAGGGCCTGGAAAGCCGCGTAAAAGACCGCCTGGAAAAAATCAAAGCCTGGAAAGCCGGGCACCCCCTGCCCCCAAAAGAAGAAACCTAACCGAAAAACAAAAAGAAAGGAAGGGTACCGGGCCCCAAAACAGCCCCATACCCTATGGCGACTAACATGGAACAACTGCAAGCACTCCTGCCCCAAGCCGAGGCCATCGTCCGACAGGCCGGCGCCCTGGTCAACAGCCTAAAGCACCCCCAGGTCTACACCAAAGAAGGTCACGCCAATTTCGTCACCGAAGCCGACCTGTCCTCCCAAAAATTCCTCCTGGAAAACCTCGCCCCCCTGCTGCCAGAAGCCCACTTTTTTGCCGAGGAGCAAAAAGAAAACCACCTGGTCCCGGGCTTTAACTGGGTCATCGACCCCATCGACGGCACCACCAACTTCATGCGCGGCTACCGCCCCTGCGCCATCTCCGTAGGCCTTGTAAAAGACGGCGCCGCCGTCCTGGGCCTTGTGTACGACGTCTGGGCCCAAGAGCTCTTCACCGCCATAAAAGGCGGGGGCGCCTTCTGCAACGGCCAGCCCATCCGCGCCTCCCAGGCCCCCCTGGAAAACGCCCTCATCTCCTTTGGCACCTCCCCCTATTACCGGGACCGTGCCCAGGCCACCTTTGCCGCCGTAAAAGATGTGTTCCTCCATTGCGGCGACGTGCGCCGTTCCGGCTCCGCGGCCCTGGACCTGTGCTACGTAGCCGCCGGCCGCTGCGACGGCTTCTTCGAATCCATCCTGTCCCCCTGGGATTTCTGCGCCGCCTCCCTCATCCTGCAGGAAGCCGGCGCGCAAATCAGCACCCTAAAAGGCCCCCTGCGCTGCGACAAAGCCACCGCCGTCCTGGCCGGCAGCCCCGCCGTCTTCCAGGCCCTTTGCGATTTAGTCCGCCCCCACTTTGCCGGCCTCTGAGTTTTTTACAAAATCCGCCCCCGTCCATTGACAACCCGCAAAGCCGGTGTTATAATAAACACAAAGCTGAATAAATCCTTATCAAGAGAGGCGGAGGGACAGGCCCTGTGATGCCCGGCAACCTGTGGCGCAAGCTGCAAGGTGCCAATTCCTGCGGTGAAAACCGAAAGATGAGGCGGTAAAAAGGGCCCTCGTTTTTCGTGGGGCCCTTTTCTTGATTCGAGGTTTAGTAAGCTTGCCAATTTACCCGAAAGGATGATCCAAATGAAGCTCTTTACTTCCGAATCCGTAACCGAAGGCCATCCCGACAAGGTCTGCGACCAAATCTCCGACGCCGTTCTGGATGCCATCATGGAGAAGGACCCCGAGGCCCACGTAGCCTGCGAGACCACCGCCACCACCGGCGTCATCCACGTCATGGGCGAAATCGCCACCAACTGCTACGTGGATATCCCCAGTGTCGTGCGGGAGGTAGTCAAGGAGATCGGCTACGACGACCCTGCCTGCGGCTTTGACGGCAACACCTGCGGCGTCATGACCTCCATTGACGCCCAGTCCCCAGACATTGCCATGGGCGTCAACGAATCCCTGGAAGCCAAAAACGGCGAAACCGACGAAAACAGCCTCATCGGCGCCGGCGACCAGGGCATGATGTTTGGCTACGCCTGCGACGAAACCCCCGAGTATATGCCCCTGGCCATCTCCATCTCCCACAAGCTGGCCAAGCAGCTTGCCGCCGTGCGCAAAGACGGCACCCTGAAGTACCTGCGCCCCGACGGCAAGACCCAGGTCACTGTAGAGTACGACGGCGACACCGTCAAGCGCATCGACGCAATCGTCATCTCCACCCAGCACGACGAAGCCGTAAAGCTGGAAAAGCTGAAAAAAGACATGATCAAATACGTCATCAAGCCCGTAGTGCCCGCCGGCCTGGTAGACCAGCAGACCCGCATCTACATCAACCCCACCGGCCGCTTCGTCATCGGCGGCCCTGTAGGGGACAGCGGCCTCACCGGCCGCAAGATCATTGTAGACACCTACGGCGGCTACGGCCGCCACGGCGGCGGGGCCTTCTCCGGCAAAGACCCCACCAAGGTAGACCGCTCCGCGGCCTACGCCGCCCGCTGGGTGGCCAAGAACATCGTGGCCGCGGGCCTTGCCAAAAAGTGCGAGGTAGAGCTTGCCTACGCCATCGGCGTAGCCCGCCCCGTGTCCATCATGGTAGATACCTTCGGCACCGGCACCGTCAGCGACGAAGCCCTGGGCGAAGCCGTGCGCAAGGTCTTTGACCTTCGCCCTACCGCCATTATCAAAGAGCTGGACCTGCGCCGCCCCATCTACCGCCGCCTGGCCGCCTACGGCCACATGGGCCGCGAAGACCTGGCCGTAGCCTGGGAGCGCACCGACCGCATCGACGCCCTCCTGGAAGCCGTCAAATAAATGGTGGTGCTGATAGCCGGGGCCTCCCACAGCGGCAAGACCCTGCTGGCCCAGCGGCTGGTAGAAAAGACCCACTATCCCTGCCTATCCCTGGACCTCTTGAAAATGGGCCTTATCCGCAGCGGCCAAACCACCCTCACCCCCCAGGACGACGAAGCCCTAACCGCCTGCCTGTGGCCCATTGCCCGGGAAATGGTGAAGACCGCCCTGGAAAACCGCCAAAACCTGATTGTAGAGGGCTGCTACATCCCCTTCACCTGGCAGGACAGCTTCCCGCCCCCCTACCGGCAGGGGATACGCTGGCGCTGCCTGGTTCTCAGCGCGGCCTTCATCCGGCAAAACTTCGCCGCCATGCAGGCCCACGCCAGCGACATCGAGCACCGCCAGGAAGACAGCGGCTTCACTATGGGGCAGGCCCTAAAAGACAACGCCGCCTGGCTCGCCGGCTGCCAGGCCCACAACCTGCCCTACACCCTAATCGACGGCGCCTACCAAGTGCCGCTGGGCCTATAACCAAACAAAAGGGACGCCTCCAGGCGTCCCTTTTCCTGTCCTATTGAAAAACCAGCATCTGGTTCAGCGGCCTGGTCTGGGGCCCATACAGCCACCGCCCGTCCACATACAGGTTGGTCGAGCCGCCCCCGTCGCAGTTCACCGCGTCCTGGCAGCCCATGGCCACCAGTATCTTCCCTAAATCCCGCAGGTTGGTGTTGGCCGTTAGCAGCATCACCTTGCCGTCCTTCTTAATGCCAATGCAGGACCGCCTGGCGTCATACACCGTAATCCCCGGGTCCCGGAAACCTTCCGCCGCATAAGTGCCGGCATCGCCATACACCGCGCCATCTTTCACAATGCGTGGCCCCAGGCCGATGCTCAGCCGTATATCCTGGGTAGAAGCCCCTTCATAATACCGCCTGACCTCCACCGTGTCCCCCGGCTGCGCCAGCTCAAAGAAGCCCCCGCCGCCCTCGCCGGGCCGCCCCCTGCGCTGTATCACATACCCGTCCGCCGGTATGGCCGCGTCCGTGTCGTGCAGTACCTCCCGCACCACGCCGTCCCAGCCCACCACCACCGCGTCCGAAGCGGCAAAGGTCAAGCTGCCGCCCCAGTCCCGGGTAAACATCACCGGGGTCGAATCCCAAGCCATGCCGGGCAGCTGGTTCACCACCATGTGCTCCAGTACCGATTCGCCCCCATCCGCCCCTCGCAGCACGGCCTGGTGCCGGGTGGCAAACCCCTGTATGGAAGGGTTCCCGTTCCCGTCAAGGACAAAAGCCGACTTGGCCGGGGCAAACTGGTTATCCACAATCAGCACCCGCCCGTCGCTTACCATAGTGCCCACCGGCACATAGCTGTCCATCAAAAAGAAAGCCGCGTTCACCGCAATCACCGCCCCCGTGCGGCTTACAAAGGACGCCGGGCTCTCCCGCCCGGTCAAAGTGCCATACCCCAGGGCAATGCTGGCCGAAAAATCATGGGGGTCAAACTCCACAGCCTTTACCGCCACGCCGTTGACCCGCTTGCAAACCACCTCATACCGCCCGGGCACGTGCCGGTCCAAAAACCGCGCGTACATAGCGGCGGCCTCGGCCCGGCTGGCTGTCTGGTGGGGCCCAAAGCTCCCATCCGCATAGCCGTTGATAACCCCCGCCTGCTGGCAGGCCGAAACACTCCCCCTGGCGTACCCGCTGATAGAAGCCCCGTCCGAAAACTCTGCCGGCGGGTTCACCCCAGGCAGCTGCCGCCCGGTGCTGTGTATCAGGTTCATCAGCATCACCGCCATGTCCTGGCGGCTCACCGGCGCGTCCGGGGCAAAGGTGCCGTCCCCCCGGCCATTGACCACGCCGCTTTCCGCGGCCCAATTCACCGCCGGGCTGGCCCAGTGGGCGGCTGGCACATCGGAAAACCCGCCCTGGAAAGCATAAGCCTGCATCTCCTGGGGCGAAAGCAAGGTCTTGCAGATCATCGTAACAAAAGCCCCCCGGCTCAAAGGGGCGTTGGGCGAAAACTGGTTCTGCCCCGTGCCCTGAATAACCCCCTTGTCCACCAAAGCAAGCACGTCGGACGCATACCAGGCCGTAGGGGGCACGTCATAGAAAAACCCTACTGCCACAGCGGGCCCAGCCGGTACCGCCCACAAAACGAGAAGGGCGCACAGCAGGGCGCAAAGCCCATTCTTCCACACATATCGGCGCATAAAAAACCTCCAATCCCCCCATCCGGGGCACAAGCCAAAACCAAGCGCCCGCAAAAGCGCTTGCGCGTATCGGTACACATGGTACCCAAAAACCAACCCAGAGTTCCCGGTACCCCTGCGCAGCAGGGGGCGGGCGTTTCACGGGAGAGGGCCACTCCCCATTGTCCGCTAGAACACATTGTACCATCTTTCTGGTAAAAAGTCTATGGAAAGGGGGAAACTGGGTAAAATTACCGGAAAACCCGCGAAATTTCGTTGCAATTTTCCGCCGTTTCCTGTAATATGTATCTATAAGGATTTTCATCCCGTAATCCTATACTTTATGTAAACAGGAGGGTATTATCATGATTTGTCCCAAATGCGGCAGGAACATCCCCGACGGGAGCACCTGCCCCTGCAGCTTCGGCCAGCCGGTGCTGTCCAGCAACCCGGCGGTAAACACCTTAAAGACCCTGGGTTCCAGCCCCTTATTCCTGGTGCTGTGCATCCTGTTCACCCTGGTGCCCGTCATGTCCATCCTGGGCGCCGCCATGATGGGCAGCAACCTCTACGACATGCTCTACCTTTTCATGCAGCTGGATTTAGACCCCGGCATCTACTACCCCATGCTCAGCGCCATTGACAGCATCTCCCTGCCCAGCGCCATCCTGGGCAGTATCCCGTCCATCCTGGTAGCGGTAGCCGTGTGGATGACCTACGCTTCCTGCCGCAACGCCCAAAGCGGCAATGTCTCCACAGCCGGCCTTACCATCTGCAAGGTGCTCACCATCATCCAGATGGTGTTTGTGTGCCTGGGCGCGGCGGCGCTGGCCCTGGGCCTGGTGGTGCTCATGATAGCCGGGGTAAGCGAGCTGTCTTCCTACGACGCCTATTACGGCGACGGCATGGCCCAGGCAGGCATGGCGGTGGTGACCGTGCTGTTCCTCATTGCGGCGGCGGTCTTTGCCTTGCTCATCATCTATGAAATCTGCGTAGTCAAGGCCATCAACCGCATTAAGGCCACAGCCACCACCGGCACCCCAGACAACCGCATTCCCAACTATTTGATCGTGATGAATTACATCATGGCCGTAGGCTCGGTGCTTGCGGGCCTGGCCAATCTTTTCACCAGCCCGGCCATGGGCTTGGGCAGCCTCATAACGGGGGCCACTATGGTCATCATCTCCATCATCCTCAGCAAGTACCGCTCCGGCATGACCCTGCTGATGTACCCCCCCGTACAGCCCACCTACCCCAACCAGCCCACGCCCCCCCAGGGCCCCTGGGCGTGAGCCTCCGGCAAGACCTTGGGGCTCTGCCCCAAACCCCGCCACCCTTTTTGAAAAAAAGGCTGGACCCAAAAACCAGTTACCTACGCGGAGAAAAAACCTACGCCCGATAGACTGGCAAACAAAAGGGAGTCCAGAGGGGGCGCTGCGTCCGGTGGCACGCGCCCAGCGACCGACCGAGCCGGCAGGCGAGACAGCCCCCAAGGCCTTCCCAATCCCCAAGAATAAAAAGAAAACCGGCCGGGCACGCACCCCGCCGGTTTTTTATTATGTCCCCAAAGCCAAATTTTACGCAATCACCCGCACTTTAACCACATGCTCCAAGCTGGAAAACAGCCCCTCCGGCAGTTCCCCAGAAACATCCAAAATGGTGTAGGCATACTCGCCCTTAGACTTGCTCTGCATGTTCTCAATGTTTATCCCCGCCTCGCCGCAGGCCGCCGCGAAAACGGCAATGGTGTTGGGCAGGTTCTTGTGGATCAGGCACACCCGCTTGGTGCCCGGCTCCCGGGCCATGGAAAGGGCGGGCAGGTTCACCGCGTTTACAATGTTGCCCCGCTCCAAATATTCCTTCATCTGGTCCACCGCCATCTCCGCGCAGTTGTCCTCGCTTTCCGGCGTAGACGCCCCCAGGTGGGGCAGGGCGCACACGTTCTCCATGCCGATCAAGCAATCCGCCGGGAAGTCCGTAGCATAAGCCGCCACCTTGCCAGAGGAAAGGGCCCCTGCCAAAGCGCCGCTGTCACACAGCTCGCCCCGGGCAAAGTTCAGCAGGCGCACGCCGTCCTTCATCTTGCCGATGGTCTCGCCGTTTACCATGCCCTTGGTGTCCTTAGTGGCCGGCAGGTGCAGGCTGATGTAGTCGCAGGCCCCGTAAATCTCATCTAGGCTCATAGACCGCTTTACCGAGCTGGAAAGCCGCCAGGCCGCCTCTACAGACAGGAAGGGGTCATACCCATACACCGTCATGCCCAAAGCTTCCGCGGCGTTGGCCACTAAAATCCCAATGGCCCCCAGGCCCACTACGCCCAGGGCCTTCCCCTTAATCTCCGGCCCCGCAAACTGGGACTTGCCCTTTTCCACCAGCTTGCCAACCGCGTCCCCCTGGCCTTTCAAGCCCTTTACCCAGTCTATAGCGGCGGGTATCTTCCGTGACGTCAGCAGCAGGGCGCACAACACCAGTTCTTTCACGGCGTTGGCGTTGGCCCCCGGGGTGTTGAATACCACAATGCCCTTTTCCGTGCATTTCTCCACCGGGATGTTGTTGACCCCCGCCCCAGCCCTGGCAATGGCCAGCAGCGTTTCGGGCAGCTCCATGTCGTGCATGGCCGCCGACCGCACCAAAATCCCCTCGGGCTCCTGCATCTCCGGGGAGAAGGTATACGCCTCCCCAAACCGTTTGGTGCCCACTGGGCTTATCTTGTTCAGGCAAAGTATCTTATGCAATGGACTCATCCTTTCCTACAGAATTCTAAGGTTCGATCTCGCTCCTGTCCCGGTCCATATCCCCAGGCCCCAGCACTTCCAGGGCCGGGCGCGGGTAGCTGCACAGCACGCTGTCCAAAAACTGCACCCCGCAAAAGTAATCGCAGATGGACACATCCTTTACCGCGCACTTGTGCCCGCCGGCACCCTCGGCCTCCTCCCAGGGGCACCGGGAGCTGCCAAAAGCCGCGCTGCTGAAATCAATATCCAGATTCGCCCCCCGCAGCTTTGCCACCTTCCCGTCCATCAGCCGTTTCCCCCTTCAAAGGCTTTCATAAAGGCCACCAGCTTCTCAATGCCCTCAACCGGCATGGCGTTGTAAATAGAAGCCCGCATGCCGCCCACGCTGCGGTGGCCCTTCAGGTTCACGAACCCGGCCGACGCGGCCTCCTTCACAAACTTGGCGTCCAAATCCGCGTCCCCGGTCACAAAGGTCACGTTCATCATAGACCGGCTGTCCTTGCGGGCGCAGGGCTTAAACAGCTTCGACTGGTCCAGAAAATCATACAGCAGCTGGGCCTTAGCGGCGTTGCGCTGGCCCATCTTTTCCAGCCCGCCTATGTCGTTTTTGATCCATTCCAGCACCAGCTTGCACATATAAATAGACCAGCAGGGCGGCGTGTTGTACATAGAGTCGTTCTTAGCCATAACGTCATACTGGAACATGGTGGGGGTGCCCTCCAAGGCCTCGCCAATCAGGTCCTCCCGCACAATCACGATGGTCAGCCCAGCCGGGGCCACGTTCTTCTGGGCCCCCGCGTACAGCAGGCCAAACCGGCTCACGTCCAGGGGCTCGCTTAAAATGCAGGAGGAAATATCCGCCACCAGGGGCACGCCGCCGGTGTCGGGCAGCTGGTGCCACAGGGTGCCGTAAATGGTGTTGTTCAGGCAGATATGGAAGTAGTCCGCGTCGGGCCGGCACAGGCTTTTGTCGATTTCCGGTATATGGGAGAAATTATCCCCCTTGCTGCTGGCCACGGCCTTTGCGTCGCCATAGCGGCAGGCCTCTTGAAAAGCCTTGGTAGAGAACTGGCCGGATAACACATAGTCGGCCTTGCGGTTTTTCACCATTAAATTCATGGGCACCGCGGCAAACTGGGAGGACGCGCCCCCCTGCAAAAACAGCACCTTGTAGTTGTCCGGTACCCCCATGACCTCCCGCAGCAGGGCCTGGGCTCCCTGTATGATGCCGTCGTATACCTTAGACCGGTGGGACATCTCCATCACCGACTGCCCGCTGCCCTCATAATCCATCATTTCGGCAGCTGCTTTTTGCAGGACCGGCTCGGGCAGCATGGAAGGCCCGGCCGAGAAATTGTACACACGGGACATGTTCATGACCTCCTTATAAAATAAAATCCACAGGGCCCGGGCAAAGCCCAAAGCCGCGTAAGCAAAGCAAAAATGACAAATAGGTGACAAGGGTTACAAACGGTTTACAAAACAACACATTCTTGTCGATTCTGCCGCAAAACAGCGCCTTTTTACCTTTTTGTAACCAATAGGCGATTGTGCAAACCGTCCAAAACAGCCAAGAAAATCAAGCTGAAATAGGGCGAAAAAGCAAATCCGCCAATCCCTTTTGATTGCCCCATTATAGCGCGTTTGCCTGCAAAATGCAAGATACAAGTTGCAAAAATGCAAAATTGTCCTTTCCCCCGGCCCTCCCGCCCCTGCCCCCCAGAAAAAGGAATGGCAAATTATATAAAATGTTTGCACTTACCGCCTGTTATATGATATAATATAAGCAACCGGACGCGCCGCGAAAAGCGCGCCCCCCGTCTGCCCGCCCAGCGGGCAGGCCCGACCCTTAAAAATAGCCAGAAAATTTTTAATTCGGGAGGAAACCCAGTCTATGAAGGTAAAGGACATTATCGACATCCTGAAGTGCCAGGTGCTCAACGAAGGCAGCCTGGAAGAAGAGGTGAAAACCGCCTGCGGCAGCGACATGATGAGCGACGTGCTGGCCTTTGTAAAAGACCAGTCCGTGCTGCTTACAGGCCTGATGAACCCCCAGGTGGTGCGCACCGCCGAGATGATGGATATGCACTGCATCGTCTTTGTGCGGGGCAAAGAGGTGAACCCCAGCGTGGTCGACCTGGCCCGCCAGAAGGATATCACCGTACTGGCCACGCCATATCGTATGTTTACGGCCTGCGGGCTGTTATATTCCAATGGGTTGCGGGGAGGTTGCGATATTCAATGAGTATGCTGCATTTACACTACGTAGTGCCCGGCGACGACTTTACCCGGGCCGGCGAAGCCTCTGGCGACGTGAAACATAAGCTCAAACGCCTGGGCTACGAGCCCGACGCCATCCGCCGGGTAGCCATCGCCATGTACGAGGGCGAAATCAACATGGTCATCCACGCCGGCGGCGGCGAGGCCACCGTAGACATCGACCCCGACAAGGTGGACATCCTTTTGCAAGACCACGGACCCGGTATTGCAGATGTATCCAAGGCCATGCAGGCCGGCTGGTCTACCGCCCCGGACAACGTGCGCTCTTTGGGGTTTGGCGCAGGCATGGGCCTGCCCAACATGAAAAAATATACCGATGTGATGGAGATTGAGTCGGAAGTGGGCGTGGGCACTACGGTACATATGGTGGTGAACCCCGGGCAGAAGTAGGCGGCCTGGGGCGCTGCCGGTAAGACCTTGGGGCGCTGCCCCAAGCCCCGCGAGGGGGAATGATTCCCCCTCGACCCCCAACGCGTGGCCCTGCGTGACGCCGCCCGGTGGCCGCCTGCGGCGGCTGCGCTGGCTTCGAGCCCCCGTCTCCGTGAGCAAGCTCCCTGCGGCGGGCTCTCGAAACCGGCTTGTTCCCCTGCGGGGAACCTGGATCGGGCTCTATTAAGGAGATGGGGGAGAACTCTGTTTTGACGTGGGCTCGATTTCATAGGGACTCTGAAATCGAGTGTTTGCCAGGATTTTTTAGGAGGTGCGGCTGGGTTGGCTGGCCGGAAACCTTACAGTACAAAAGAAAGGGCGGCAGGCTTTTTACTTTTGATTTTGCCTGCCGTGTGCGAGTGATATGGTTGAATTTTACCATTCTGTGACCCTGCACGAAGAACAGTGCGTGGGGTGCACCAACTGCATCAAGCGCTGCCCTACCGAGGCTATACGGGTGCGGGGCGGCAAGGCGGTTATTGCGCCGGAAAGGTGCATTGACTGCGGCGAGTGCATACGCATATGCCCCCACCACGCTAAGCGGGCCCGGTATACCCAGCTTGCCCGCATGCAGGAATTTAAATATACCATTGCCCTGCCTGCCCCTACCCTGTATGGGCAGTTTAACAATCTGGACGACATTGACTATGTGCTGACCGGCTTGAAGGAAATGGGGTTTGACATGGTCTTTGAGGTTTCGCGGGCGGCAGAGCTGGTGAGCGAGGCTACCCGCAAGCTGATGGACGCGGGCAAGCTGAAACGGCCGGTAATCAGCTCGGCGTGCCCGGCGGTGGTGCGGCTGATTCGGGTACGGTTCCCGGATTTGGTGGACAACGTGCTGCCTTTGAAATCGCCCATGGAGACGGCCGCGGCTATGGCCAAGCGGCAGGCTCATGAGGAAACCGGGCTGCCGTATGAGGACATTGGGTGTTTCTTTATTACACCGTGCCCGGCTAAGGTGACGGACATGAAGGCGCCGATTGGGCTGGAAAAGTCTATGGTGGACGGGGCGCTGGCTATCAGCGATGTGTTCCCCATGCTTTCCCATAAGATGGACCATTTGGAGGGCGTTGAGCCTATTGCCAACTCGGGTATTATTGGGGTGGGGTGGGCTACCAGCGGGGGCGAATCGGCGGCGCTGCTGAATGAGAAATATTTGGCGGCGGATGGCATTGAGAATGTGATACGCGTGCTGGAAGAGATTGAGGATGAACGCATTGGCGAGCTTGATTTTATTGAGCTGAACGCTTGTGCGGGTGGCTGCGTGGGGGGCGTGCTGTGCGTGGAGAACCCTTATGTGGCGAAGGCGCGGATACAGCGGCTGAGGAAGTATTTGCCGGTGTCGCAGAACCATTTGCAGGGGGGGCCCGTGCCCAGCCTGATGGAGTGGGAAAGCGGGCTGGAATTTTCCAATGTGATGAGCCTTTCGGAGAATTTGCAGGAAGCCATGATGATGATGGTGCAGATTGACGAGATTGAGCAGGAGTTCCCGGGGTTGGATTGCGGGGCCTGTGGGTCGCCAACGTGCCGGGCCTTTGCGGAAGATGTGGTGAAGGGCGGGTCGCGGAAGACGGATTGCGTGTTTGTGTACCGCAAACAGCTGCAGCAGGTAGCCAGTACCTTGTCGGCGCTGGAAAGCGCGCCTTGCGTGCTGCCGCAGGAAAATCCCGCGGGCTCGTAGTCGCGGGCTTGTGTAAGTTTTAGGGTCAACCCCTTTTTTAAAAGGGGTTGCAGGGTGTGGGACGGAGTCCCACGGTCTGGACCTTGTAGCCTTGCGAAAACGCTGGAAGGGTAGGGAGAGACGTGCCAGTGGCACGTCCGACCGTAGGGGAACCAGAGTAAGTGTTCCCCTGGGGGGATTTTGCGAAGCAAAAGACCCTGTCGGAGAGAGTTTGAGAGGACCACTGTAGGGGTTCTCTCAAGGCGGCCAGAGCGTGAGCGGGGCCGCCCTGGGCGCTGGGGTTTGGGGCTGGTGGCGCTGTTTTGCTTTGGGGTGCGGGGGTTTTTGTGGATGGGCCTGGGAGGCGAATCTGGAGATAAAGAAAGGAAGAGGATGCGGTTATGACAATAAAAGAAATGGCCGATGCCTGCGGCTGGAAGCTGCTGGCCGGGGAAGAGGGCACGGACGCAAAGGTGGACGGGTGCTACATTGGCGACCTGCTGAGCTGGGTAATGGCCAGGGCCCTTTCGGGCAATGTGTGGCTGACGGTGATGGGCAACATCAACGCGGTGGCGGTGGCGGCCCTTACGGATGTGGCGGGGGTCGTGCTGGCAGAGGATGCCGCCCTGGATGAAGCCGCCAAGACCCGGGCGGAAATGCAGGGGATGCCGATTTACTCCTGCCCGGAAAACTTGTATGAGACGGCGCTGAAGGTGGCGGAGCAGCTGGGGCAGGGCCATGGCTGAGTACCGGTATGACCTGCATGTGCACTCGTGCCTTTCGCCCTGCGGCGACAACGACATGACGCCCCAGAACATCGTGGGCATGGCGGCGCTGATGGGGGTGGAAATCCTGGGGATTACCGACCACAACAGCTGCCAGAACGCGGGGGCTGTTATGGCGGCGGGGGAAGAGGCCGGCGTGCTGGTGATACCCGGCATGGAGCTGTGCACGGCGGAGGAGGCCCACGTGGTGTGCCTTTTTGAGACCTTGGAAGGTGCTACGGCCTTTGACCGCTACATATATAAGAACATGCCCCATATCCCCAACAAGGCGGAAATCTTTGGGGAACAGCGGAAGCTTTCGCCCCAGGACGAGCTTTTGGGGATGGAAGAAAACCTGCTGCTGGTGTCCTCGTTTGTAGGGGTGGACGACGTGGCGGCGCTGGCCCGGGAGTACGGGGGGGTTGCGCTGCCAGCTCATGTGGACCGGGACTCGTACAGCGTGATAGCGGCGCTGGGGCAGCTGCCGCCAGAGGCGGGGTTTACGGCTTTTGAGGCCACCAGGGGCTGCGACATGGAGGCGCTGTACCAATCGAACCCCGAGCTTGCGGGGCTGCGGGTGGTGCGGGACTCGGACGCCCATTACCTGGAAACGTTGGCGGAATCGGAGGCGCGGGGGATGGAGCTGCCGGAAAAAACCATAAGCGCGGTCATAAAAGTGCTGGGGCGGGGGTGAAATCTGCAATCGCGTATTTGATATCGATATTTTGGTAACAATTGACGGTTTGTACAGGAAAATCCTGCGGGAAATTGTCGTTCTTTTTGACATTTTTCTTTACAAGAATTATAATAACCCGGGATTTTGATATATTTAGTAGGATATCGGGACATGGCCACAACCGGCTGTCCAAGTGAAAGCAAAACACTATTTTGGGAGGAAAGACCTATGCAAAAGCGAATCAGCAATTTGCCGTTCCACGACACTCCCGAGCAGGCACAGAAGCTCGAGGAAGTGATCGCGGGCCTGAAAGGGCAGGAAGGGGCCGTGATGCCCGCGCTCCATCAGGCACAGGATATTTACGGCTATCTGCCGAAGGAAGTGCAGCAGAAGATTGCCAAGGGGCTTAATGTGCCTTTGGAGGAAGTCTACGGCGTATCCACGTTCTATTCCCAGTTCTCCCTGACGCCTAAGGGGCGCAACCATATTTCGGTGTGCCTGGGCACGGCCTGTTATGTAAAGGGGGCTGACAAGGTGCTGGACCGCATCCAGCAGAAGCTGGGCATAAACCCGGAGGAGTGCACCGAGGACGGGGCTTTCTCCCTGACCGCCTGCCGGTGCATTGGCGCCTGCGGCCTGGCCCCGGTTATGACCGTGAACGAGGACGTGTACGGCCGGCTGGAGCCGGAAGAGGTGGACGGGATTTTGGCTAAGTACATGGAGTAACCATGCGTGAGCTGTCTTTAAACGTGATGGACATAGCCCAGAATTCCATATCCGCGGGGGCGTCGCTGATTACCCTTGAGGTGGAGGAGGACTTGACCCGGGACCTTTTGCGCATTTCGGTAAAGGACAACGGCCGGGGCATGACGCCTGAGCAGGTGCAGAACGTTACCGACCCCTTTTACACCACCCGCACCACCCGCAACGTGGGGCTGGGGGTGCCGCTTTTCAAGATGGAGGCGGAAATGACGGGGGGGCACTTTACCATTGATTCCACGGTGGGGGTGGGCACGGATTTGACAGCGGTGTTCCATCCGTCCAGCGTGGATATGATCCCTTTGGGGGACATAAACGGCACGGTGCAGCTGCTGGTGACGGGGAACCCGGAACGGGATTTCCTGTATAGCCGCCGGTATAAGGACCACGGCGGGGAAAGGGGTTTTGCCCTGGACACCCGGGAGCTGCGGGAGGTGCTGGGGGGCGAAGTGGCCCTGAACGCGCCGGAGGTGGTGCTGTGGGTGAAGGATTACCTGGAAGAGCAGACGCATTACGTCTTGACGGGTGAAGAGCCCGCGGAGGAGTAAGGGCATTTTTTCTGTAGAAAGGAATGGTCACAACTATGAAATCTTTAGCGGAACTGCAGGCAATAAAAGAGCGCGCCCGCGCTTCTGTAAACATCCGTGAGAACGCCGACGCCGAGACAAAGGTGCTGGTGGGCATGGCTACCTGCGGCATTGCCGCCGGGGCGCGGCCGGTGCTTACCGCCTTTGTGGAGGAAGTGGCGAAGCGCAACCTGCAGGGCATTATGGTAACCCAGACCGGGTGCATTGGCATTTGCCAGTATGAGCCGGTGGTGGAGGTGGTTACCCCGGGGCAGGAGAAGGTCACTTATGTGAAAATGACGGCTGAAAAGGCCCTGCGTGTGGTGAACGACCACCTGGTAAACGGCAACGTGGTAAGCGAATACACCATTGGGGCCAACGCCATTGGCGCGAAGTAATTAAGGGAGGAAGAATCTATGTTTCGGTCAAACGTTCTGGTCTGCGGAGGAACGGGCTGTACCTCCTCCAACAGCGAGCAGATCATTGAAAAGCTGAATGAAGAGATCAAGGCTGTGGGCCTTGAGAAAGAAGTGAACGTCATCCGTACCGGCTGCTTTGGCCTGTGCGCGCTGGGGCCCATTATGGTGGTGTACCCGGAGGGGGCTTTTTACAGCCGCGTTACAGCGGACGACGTGAAGGAGATTGTGGACGAGCATCTCCTGAAGGGGCGTATTGTCAAGAGGCTGCTGTACCAGGAGACCGTGGTGGACGACAACACCACCAAGTCTTTGAACGAGACCAAGTTCTATTCGAAGCAGATGCGCATTGCGCTGCGCAACTGCGGCGTGATCAACCCCGAGCTGATTGACGAGTATATTGCCCAGGACGGCTATGCGGCCCTTGGCAAGGTGCTGACGGAGATGACCCCCCAGGAGGTTATTGACCTGATGCTGGCTTCCGGCCTGCGGGGCCGCGGCGGCGCGGGCTTCCCCACGGGGCTTAAGTGGAAATTTGCGGCGGCCAACCAGGCCGACCAGAAGTATGCCTGCTGCAACGCCGACGAAGGCGACCCCGGCGCGTTTATGGACCGCTCGGTTTTGGAGGGGGACCCCCACAGCGTGCTGGAGGCTATGGCCATTGCGGGCTATGCCATCGGCGCAAGCCAGGGCTATATTTACATCCGCGCGGAATACCCCATTGCGGTAAAGCGGCTGCAGATTGCCATTGACCAGGCCAGGGAATACGGCCTTTTGGGCAAGAACATTTTTGATTCTGGCTTTGATTTTGATATTGACATCCGTTTGGGCGCCGGCGCTTTTGTGTGCGGCGAAGAGACGGCTTTGATGACCTCGATTGAAGGCAAGCGCGGCGAGCCCCGTGTGCGGCCGCCGTTCCCGGCTTTGAAGGGCCTGTTTGGAAAGCCCACGGTGCTGAACAACGTGGAGACCTATGCCAACATCCCCCAGATTATTTTGAAGGGCGCGGATTGGTTTAAGTCCATTGGCACCGAGAAGTCCCCGGGCACCAAGGTGTTTGCTTTGGGCGGCAAGATTACCAACACCGGCCTGGTGGAAGTGCCTATGGGCACCACCTTGCGGGAAGTTGTGGAGGACATTGGCGGCGGCGTACCCGGCGGCCATACCTTTAAGGCGGCCCAGACTGGCGGCCCCTCTGGCGGGTGCATACCGGCTAAGCTGATTGACACGCCTATTGATTACGACAACCTGCTGGCTATTGGCTCTATGATGGGCTCTGGCGGCTTGATTGTTATGGACGAGACCACCTGTATGGTGGATATTGCCAAGTTCTTCCTGGAGTTTACGGTGGACGAATCCTGCGGCAAGTGCACGCCCTGCCGGGTGGGCACCAAGCGGCTGCTGGAGATTTTGAACAAGATCACCAGCGGCAACGGCACCCTGGAGGATATCGACAAGATGGAGGAGCTGTGCTATTACATTAAGGAGAACAGCTTGTGCGGCTTGGGCCAGACGGCCCCGAACCCGGTGCTTTCTACGTTGAAGTATTACAGGGATGAGTATGAGGCCCATGTGGTGGAGCACCGCTGCCCCGCCGGCGCCTGCAAGGCTTTGACCAACTTTACCATTGAGGCTGATAAGTGCAAGGGCTGCACCTTGTGCGCCCGCAACTGCCCTGTGGGGGCCATTTCCGGCGCTGTTAAGCAGCTGCACGTCATTGATACCAACAAGTGCATCAAGTGCGGCGTCTGCATGGAGAAGTGCAAGTTTGGCGCTGTTGTGAAGAAATAAGCAGCGTGGCTTGGGCTTTTTGCAGGGCGTGTTGGGGCGCTGCCCCAAACCCCGGGAGGGGCGCCGCCCCTCCACCCCGCAAGGGGTCACGGACCCCTTGACCCCGTTTGGGGCCGCCTGCGCGGTTCTGCGAGGGCCTGCCGCGTAATGTAAGAAAGGATTGATTATAAGTTTATGGATATGGTCAATATCAAGATCAACGGCGTGTCCTATGAGGTCCCCAAGGATTCTACCGTCTTGGAGGCTGCCCGCACGGCCGGTATCGATATCCCTACCCTTTGCTTTTTGAAGGACATCAACCAGATTGGCGCGTGCCGCATGTGCATGGTGGAGGTTAAGGGCGCCCGCAGCCTGGTGGCTGCCTGTGTGTACCCCGTCAACGACGGCATGGAGGTGTTTACCAACTCCCCCAAGGTACAGCAGTCCCGCCGGATGACGTTGGAGCTGCTGCTGTCTGTGCATGAGCGCAAGTGCCTGACCTGCGACCGCAGCGGCAACTGCGAATTGCAGAAACTGTGCAACGACATGGGCATTGAAGAGGAAGAGCGCTTTGCCGGCGCGCTGCCGAACAATATTACCGATGTTTCGACCCCGTATTTGGAGCGCAACAACGCTAAGTGCATTTTGTGCCGCCGCTGCGTGGCTGCCTGCCAGAACCAGCATGTATCGGTGATTGGCGCTAACAACCGCGGCTTTGACACGCAGATTGGCTGCGCTTTTGAGGCGGAGCTGGCGGATGTGTCTTGTGTGGCTTGCGGCCAGTGTATTGTCAGCTGCCCCACGGGCGCCCTGCGTGAGAAGGACAACACCCAGGAGGTTATTGATGCCATTAACGACCCGGAGAAGGTCGTGATTGTGCAGACGGCCCCGGCTGTCCGTGCGGCTTTGGGTGAGGAATTTGGCCTGCCCATTGGCACCAACGTGGAGGGCAAGATGGCGGCGGCCCTGCGCCGGCTGGGCTTTGACAAGGTGTTTGACACCGATTTCGGCGCGGACATGACCATTATGGAAGAGGCTACGGAGTTTATCCACCGGGTGAAGGAGGGCGGCACGCTGCCTATGATTACTTCCTGCTCGCCGGGATGGGTGAAGTTCTGCGAGCATTATTACCCGGATCTGCTGGATAATTTGTCTACCTGCAAGTCGCCCCAGAATATGACCGGGGCTTTGATCAAGACCTGGTATGCCCAGAAGGAGGGTATTGACCCTTCGAAGATCGTGTCGGTGTCGGTGATGCCCTGCACGGCTAAGAAGTTTGAGATTAAGCGGGACGACGAGAACGCGGCGGGGCTGCCCGATGTGGATATCAGCCTGACGACCCGGGAGCTTGCCAAGATGATCAAGAAGGCGCAGCTGAACTTTAACCGCCTGCCGGATGAGAAGTTTGACGACGCTATGGGTGTTTCTACGGGCGCGGCTGTGATTTTCGGCGCTACCGGCGGCGTGATGGAAGCGGCTTTGCGCACGGCTGCGGATGTGCTTACCGGCGAGCCCCAGGATTCCATTGATTATCAGGAAGTGCGGGGCACCGAGGGTATTAAGGAAGCGGTGTACAAGGTGGCTGGCATGGACGTGAAGGTGGCCGTGGCCAGCGGGCTTTCTAATGCCAACAAGATTTTGGAGAAGATCCGTGCGGGCGAGGCGGATTACCACTTTGTGGAGATTATGTGCTGCCCCGGCGGCTGCGTGAACGGCGGCGGCCAGCCTGTGGTGTCTTCTACAGAGCGGAGCTTTACGGATGTGAAGGCCGTCCGCGCTAAGGCTTTGTATGACCAGGACAAGGCTATGCCGCTGCGCAAGTCCCATGAGAACCCGGTGCTGAAAAAGTGCTATGAGGAATTCTTGGGCGAGCCCGGCAGCCACAAGGCCCATGAGGTCCTGCACACCAGCTACGTTAAGCGTGGCTATTGATTTTGGTTGGGGCGGCGCCCCAATCCCCCGCAGGGGCGCTGCCCCTGCACCCCGCTAGAGGGGGCCGTCTCGTCTGTGGACTCGGCCGGCTGCTGGACGCGTGCTACTGGCACACAGCAGCTTCTCTGGACTCCCGACGCTTGGGTGGGGGATAGTTTTAATGAGATGGAGAGCATCGGAGCGTGGCTTCGGTGCTCTTTTTTTGCGGGTTGGGGGCGGTGGGGCGCAGGTGGGGGGATGGGGGCTTGAAAGTGGGCGGGGGAGGGGGTATACTGGGGGTGGCGTTGGAGAGAAAGGAGGGGTTTGATGCAGATTGTGTTGGAAGAGGAGCCGGGGCGGCGGGAGGTGCAGGTCACCATACGCTGTGGGCGGGCTGACGGGCAGGTGCAGAAGTTATTGGCGCTGCTGCGGACGTTGGATGAGAAAATTACCGGGCAGAGGGATGGGCAGACGTATTTGTTGGAGATAGAGGAGGTGCTGTATATGGACACGGTGGACAAGAAGACCTTTTTGTATACGGCGGAGGGGGTGTTTGAGACGCCGCTGCGGCTATATGAGTTGGAGGAACGGTTGGGGCCTTATGATTTTTTCCGGGCCAGCAAGTCGGCGGTTGTGAATTTTGGGGCGATACAGTCTTTACGGCCGGATTTGGGCGGGAGGCTGCGGCTGACTTTGCGCAATGGCGAAGCGGTGTATGTCTCGCGGCAGTATGCGCAGGGGTTGAAAAAACGGCTAGGATTATAGGGAGGTAGTTTTTTATGAAAAGGTTTTTGCGGCTTGTGGCGGAGCTTAAGACGTGGGGGTGCTTGAGTTTTACGGGGGCTGTGTGTGTAAATGCGTTTATAGATACGATTTGGGGGGATGGGGTGATGGAGTGCGTGACGGTGTACCAGATGCTGGCGCTGTGCGGTATTATAACGGTTTTGCAGTATGTGTTTTTCTCGGGGCAGGTGGTGAAGAGGATGGGGTATGCGGCGCGGATGGGATTGTTTTGTGTGCCAACGTTTGCGGTTTGCGCGGCCTTTGCTTGGGTTTTTGGGTGGTTCCCTATGGAGAACGGGGGGGCGTGGGGGTTGTTTATGGTTATCTTTTTTGTGGTGTTTGTGGTGTTTTGTGCGGTGTTTGAGATTTATTTTCGGATTATGGGGAAAAGGTATGATGATGCTTTGGGGCGAAGCCGGGAGAGGGGGCGCGGGGCGTCTGGGAAGTGAGGGAAGGGCCTGCTGGATGGCGGGCCCTTTGGTCTTTCTTGCGCGGTCAAGGGGCGTAAACGTTCGCAAGGCGAACGTTTGGCCCCTTGCGGGGGTCTCGGGGGCAAAGCCCCTGAGTGGGGGTTGGGGCGAAGTCCCAAGGTCTTGTTGTAGGCGCAGTCTTTGCGCTGGAGGTTTTATAGGAGCGAGTCGGGGCTTGGGGGAGCGTTTGCCGCGTGGCAAAATGTTTTGGGCAGCAACACGTTTACAAGCTGCGAACCGACCGAGCCGGCAGGCGGGACAAGCCCCAGGGCCTTTATGGTTGTGGGGAAAAGGGGCTGGGCTCTTGCGTGGGGAGGGAAAGTGTGGTAGAATGGACATACAAGTATTCGATTGGGAGGGACGTTGGATGGAAAAGATTGGCAAGGTGCGCACGATTGCTTCTATTGTGCCGAAGGAATATGAGGTCATTGAGATTGAGGGGCGGATGTTTGCGGGGGTGGATGCGTTCCGGTTTCCGGACAATGTGCACGATTTGCGGTGCATGGAGTGCTTGTTGATTCCGGAGGAATGGGAGTGGGTGGAGCGGATTGTGGAAAAAGACCCGGATTACCAGAAGCTGGCGGTGCGGCCTGCCACCAAGTACCACGCGGTGCACGGGGAGGCGGCCAGGGAAAAGGTGGAGGAAATTTGCGGCCGGCATGAAACGGGGTGCTTGACGTTGTTTGATGAGAAGTGGCCTTATGCGATACCCATCAACCACGCTTATGAGGATGGGAAGCTGTACATGCATTGCGGCCGGAAGGGGAAAAAGCTGGGGTTGATACGGAAGAACCCCCATGGGTGTTACATGCTTTACGGTACCAGTGAGGACGTGCCTAAGGGCGTGCGCAGCTGCCATTTGCCTTATGAGAGCGTGGTGTTTTACGGGACGGTGCGCATTTGCGGCGACCCGGTGGAAAAGGAGCGGGCTATTAAGGCCATTACCGACCATTATGGGACGCCGTACCAGCATGGGTTTGCGGAAATGATTGAGGTGCTGGTGATGGACATTGACCACTGTACGGCGCGTACGGGGCGGTTTAAGCCGGCGGCCCAGAGGGATATTTACTATTTTGCGCCAAAGGCGGGGAAGGGAATTTGATGGGGATGGAAGAGCTGGACGGGCTGCTGGGGGAATTGTGGCGGCAGCTGCGGGGGCTGGGGGTGCCGGTCTCGGAGAAGGTGCGGCCGGGGGTGCGGGTGAATAGCCGGGCGAAGAGGCGGCTGGGCTGCTGCTTTTACAGTGGGGGGGAATATACCATTGAGGTGGCGGCGCGGCTGCTGGGGCAGCCGGGGCTTTTGCGGGAGACGCTGGTACATGAGCTGCTGCACACCTGCCCGGGGTGCCGGGACCATGGGGAAAGGTGGAAGGGGTATGCGGGGGTTGTGAACGAGGCGTGGGGGATGGAGATTCAGCGCACGGTGAAGGTAGAGGGGGAGCAAGGGCCGCTGCGCCGGGAGGCGGTTAAGTATGTGCTGCGGTGCGAGGCTTGCGGGAAGGAGATTGGCCGGGTGCGCATGTGCAAGGTGGTGAAAAACCCCTGGCGGTACCGGTGCCTGTGCGGGGGGAAGTTAAAGCGGGTGAAATGAGGGTTTTTGGCAAATAATTCCTTTTTAGAAATATATCCCGGGGGGATTTCCGTATAATAATAAGGTTATAAATTCCGGGAACCGGTGAAATGCAAAGGATGGAAATATGGAGCATATTGTTACAAGTCTGGTAGAGCTTTTTAGTGAGACCATACCGGGGGAGCTGACGGTTTTTTTGCTGTCGCTGATGCCGATTATCGAGCTGCGGGGGGGCATTTTGGCCGCGAAGCTTTTGCAGCTGGACATGCTGCCCGCTTTTTTTATCTGCCTGGTGGGGACGATTTTGCCTACGCCTTTTATCCTGCTGTTTATCAACAAGATTTTTGACTGGATGCGCAACACCCGGTTGGTAAAGCTGGTGGACCGGCTGGAGGCAAAGGGGCGCAGCAAGTTTGATAAAATCAACCGGTACAAGACCTTGGGGCTGCTGGTGTTTGTGGCTATACCCCTGCCGGGGACCGGGGCGTGGACGGGCTCGCTGGCGGCGGCGCTGATGAAGATGGATTTTAAGTCCGCTATGATTTCGGTGGCGGGGGGGACGCTGGTGGCGGATATCTTGATGTGTGTGCTCTCTTATGGGCTGCTGGGTCTGGTGATTTGATGGGACGGATAGGCCTGGCTGTGGTGGGCGCTGGGGCCGCAGGGCTGATGGCGGCTTTACAGGCGGCCAAGTGCCTGGGGCCCGGGCGGGTGGCGCTGGTGGAGGGGAACCCTAAGGCTGGGAAAAAGCTGCTGGCCACGGGCAATGGGCGCTGTAATTTGACGAACCTGCATGTGGGACCGGGGGGCTATCACGGGGACGTGGCTTTGGCTGCGCCCCTGCTTTTGGCTTGCCCGGCAGAGCGGGTGCTGGGGGAATTTGAGGCGCTGGGCCTGCGTACCTGGGCAGACCCCCAGGGGCGGGTATACCCCCGGAGCTTGCAGGCCGCGGCGGTGCTGGGGGCTTTGTGGGGGGCCTGCCAGGAACGGGGCGTACTGTTTTATGGGGATTTCCCGGTTAAGCGGGTGGCGCCGCGGGATGGGGGGTTTTGCCTGGAAGGGGAAGGGGGGCAAAGGCTGTGGGCGGAAAAGTGCCTGCTGGCCTGCGGCGGCAAGGCGACCCCCCGGCAGGGCTGCGGGGTTGGGGGATATGGGCTGGCCCGGGGGCTGGGGCACTCGGTGACGGCCTTGCGGCCGGGGCTGACGGCTTTGGCCTGCCCGAAAAAGCGCACGGCCCCCTTGAAGGGCATGCGGGCCCGGGCACGGGTCACCCTGTGGCAGCAGGGGCGGGAGGTTTGGGCCGAGAGCGGCGAGGTGATTTTTGGGGATGGGCGGCTTTCGGGGATTGTGATGTTTGATTTGTCTTTGCGCCTGCGGGGCAGCGGGGAAGCGGCCCTGGATTTGGCGGAGGAAATGGGGGAGGGGGAGGTCTTCTCGTATTTGCGGGGGCTGAGGGAGGCCCGGCCGGGGCTGTTGGCCCGGGATATTTTTTCGGGGATGCTGAACCTGCGCTTGGGGCAGCAGCTGGCAAAGGGCCTGGGCTTTGTGGGGGAGGGGACGGTTTCGTCCCTGGGCCTGGGGGATTTGCGGCGGGCGGCTGCGCAGGTGAAGGGCTGGCGGTTCCCGGTGGAGGCCGGGACGGGCTGGGACGACGCCCAGGTAACGGTGGGGGGCGTCCCGCTGGGGGAAGTGGACGTGGGGAGGATGGAATCCAAGCGGCAAAAGGGGCTGTTTTTGGCCGGGGAGCTGCTGGACATACAGGGGGACTGCGGGGGGTATAACCTCCATTGGGCATGGGCCACGGGGCTGGCGGCGGGGCGCGCTGCCGGCGGGCTGGGGCCGGTTTTTTAGTTAGAAAGGGGATGCTTTTATGCTGCGGGTCAGCGGGCTTGCTATGGGGCTGGGGTTTACGGGGGACGGCCTGCGCCGGGCCGCCGCCAAAAAGCTGCGGCTGCCGGAAAAGGCGGTGGGGGAAGTGCGGCTGGTGAAAAAATCGGTGGACGCCAGGAAGAAGGGGCAGGTGCACTTTGTGTGCACGGCTGAGGTGCAGGTGGAAAACGAGGGGCGGGTGCTGGCCCGGTGCCGGGACAATGGGGTGCAGAAGGCGGTGCCTTATTGTTATGAGATGCCTGCGTGCGCGCCTTTGGCCCAGAGGCCGGTGGTGGTGGGGCTGGGCCCGGCGGGGCTGTTTGCGGCGCTGCTGCTGGCCCAGTGCGGCCAGCGGCCGGTTGTTTTGGAACGGGGCCTGCCGGTGGAGGAACGGGGCCGGCTGGTGGAGAAGTTCTGGGCTGCGGGGGTGCTGGATGGGGAATCGAACGTACAGTTTGGCGAGGGCGGGGCGGGGGCGTTCTCGGATGGGAAGCTGACCACCGGCACCGGGGATGGCCGGATACGCAAGGTGCTGGAAGAGTTGCACCGGGCCGGGGCCCCGGAAGAGATTTTGGTGGACGCAAAGCCCCATATTGGCACAGACCGGCTGCCGGGGGTGGTGAGGAACATCCGGCGGGAAATTTTGAGGCTGGGGGGAGACGTGCGGTTTGGCGCGCGGGTGACGGGGTTTGACCTGCGGGGCGGGGCGCTGGCGGGCCTGCGCTATGAACAGGGTGGGGAATCCCATAGGGTGGCTTGCAGCCAATGTATTTTGGCGGTGGGGCACAGCGCCCGGGATATGTTTGAGCTGCTGCACCGGCTGGGGGCCCCTATGGAGCCTAAGGCTTTTTCGCTGGGGGTGCGCATTGAGCACCGGGCCCAGTGGATTGACCGGGCCCAGTATGGGGATTTTGCGGGGCACCCGGCGCTGGGGGCGGCGGATTACAAGCTTGCGGTACATTTGCCGGATGGCCGGGGAGTGTACACCTTCTGCATGTGCCCGGGAGGGACGGTGGTAGGGGCGGCCTCGGAGGAGGGGGGCGTGGTTACCAATGGCATGAGCGCTTGGGCCCGGGACGGGGCCAACAGCAACAGTGCTTTGCTGGTGGGGGTCACCCCGGCGGATTTCCCGGGGGAGGGGCCTTTGGCCGGGGTGGCTTTGCAGCGGCAGGTGGAACAGGCGGCGTTTTCGGCGGGGGGAGGCGGCTACCGGGCCCCGGCCCAGCTGGTGGGGGATTTTTTGCGGGGCGTGAAAAGCGCGGGCTTTGGCCTGGTGGAGCCCACTTACCGGCCGGGGGTGGCCTTTGGGGAGTTGGACGGATGCCTGCCGGGGTATGTGGCAGGGGCCTTGCGGGCGGCGCTGCCTATTTTGGGACGGAAGCTGCCGGGGTTTGACCACCCGGACGCGGTATTGACGGCGCCGGAGACCCGGAGCTCTTCCCCGGTGCGGGTGCTGCGGGATGAAGGGTTACAGTCGCCGGGGGTGCTGGGGCTTTACCCTTGCGGGGAGGGGGCCGGGTATGCGGGGGGCATTGTGTCCGCCGCGGTGGACGGGCTGCGGTGCGCGGAAGCGGTTTTGCGGGGGTGACGGGCTTTGCCTCCGGCGGCTTAAGGGACTTTTTTGGAAAAAAGTCCCTTAAGAATCTTCAAAAAACTTTGGGTTGCTTTTTGGGGAAAGAGTGGTATAATGGGGGTAGGCCAAAATTTTTTATTGGCTTGATTGCCGCTGGCCCCCGGTTTGGGGGCGGACAGCCCCGCCTGCTGCGTTTGGCAGGCGTAGATCGCTGAATCACGGGGGGACCCGTGGTAGAAAGGATGGTAAACCATGAATACCCAAGCTTTTGAATCTTACGAATCTCAGGTGCGCTCTTACTGCCGGAATTTCCCTGCGGTGTTTACGACCGCTAAGGGGCCTTTTCTTTATGATGAGGATGGCAGGGAGTACATCGATTTTTTTTGCGGCGCGGGGGGGCTCAATTACGGCCATAACCCGGATGCGATCAAGAAAAAGGTCATAGAGTATTTGGA
Source organism: bacterium D16-76 (assembly GCA_009917445.1). GTDB lineage: Bacteria > Bacillota > Clostridia > Oscillospirales > Acutalibacteraceae > Acutalibacter. Next base: position 67,452 of record QZEE01000018.1, read on the forward strand.
GAGCGACGGCGTGATGCATGCTTTGGACATGTATACGGCCCCGAAGCGGGATTTTATTGAGTTTTATGAGGAGAAGATTTTGAAGCCCAGGGGGCTGCCGTATAAGCTGCAGTTCCCAGGGCCGACGGGCACCAATGCGGTGGAGGCCGCGCTGAAATTGGCCCGGAAGGTGAAGAAACGGCAGAACGTCTTTGCGATGATGGGGGGCTTCCACGGCATGACGCTGGGGTCTATTGCGCTGACCACGGACGCCGCCAGCCGGGCCGGTGCCGGGGTGCCCTTGACCCATGTAACCCATATTCCGGCGCCGTATATGTTCCCGGAGCTGGACACGGTACAGTATATGGAGACGCTGCTTACGGACGACCACTCGGGCGTGGATAAGCCGGCCGCCATTATTTTGGAAACCGTACAGGCCGATGGGGGCATTAACCCCTTTGACGTGGAATGGCTGAAGGGTGTACGGGATTTGTGCGACAGGCACGACATTTTAATGGTGGTAGACGACATACAGGTGGGGTGTGCCCGGACGGGATGGTTCTTCTCCTTTGAGCGGGCGGGCATTGTGCCGGACATTGTTACCCAGTCTAAGTCCATTGGCGGGTATGGGATGCCTTTTGCTTTGGTGCTGATCAAGCCGGAGCTGGATATTTGGGAGCCTGGCGAACACAATGGGACTTTCCGGGGATACCAGCTGTCTATGGTAGCGGCTAAGGCTGGGCTGGAAATCATGCTGGATGAGCATGTGGAGGAAAAGGTGCGGGGCCAGGAGAAAATTATGGCCCAATATATGGAAGAAATACAGGCTTTGGCCCCGGATAAGATCAAGACGCGGGGGATCGGGTTTGTGTGGGGCGTGGATTTCTGGCGCTTTGATAAGGACGGCGCGATGTCAAAAAAGGTGCTGGATACATGCTTTAAAAACGGGCTGATCGTGGAACGGGTTGGCCGGGGGAATACGGTTGTGAAGGTGTTCCCAGAGCTGCTGATCGAGGAAGCTGACCTGCGCAGAGGGTTGGATATTTTGAAGGAGTCGATTCGGGAAGCGATTGGCTGAGGATTCGGATTAGGATAAAGAAAAGGCTGGCGGGGTTTCCGCTGGCCTTTTTTTCGTGTTTGTGAGGGGGAACCGTATGTGGGATAGAGGGTTGTGGGGTGCTGTGGGGTGGGTGGGGGCGATTAAATTGAAAAGGTTTTAACGGGAAAGTTTCGTCCACCTTTTCAAAGGTGGTGGGGTTTTTAGGGGTGAAACCCCTAAACCGCCGGAGGCATGGGGCGAGGCGGGGAGAGATGGGGAAATCTTCTCTTGCGCGGGGAGGGAAAGGGGAGTATACTAGGGGTAAGTAAGCCCGGATGGGGCGGATAAAGGAGTTGTTTGGTATGGAAATTTATGTACGTGGAGATGCGGGACGGCAGGGGGATGGATCGAAGGGGGCGCCTTTTCAGACGATTGGGCAGGCGGCGGAGATTGCCAGGGCCGGGGATGTGGTGCTGGTGGCCCCGGGGGTCTACCGGGAATGGGTGGACCCCAGGCATGGGGGTGAGGAAGGGAGGCCGGTTACGTACCGCTCGGTGGAAAAGGGCGGGGCGGTTATTACCGGGGCTGAGGTGGTGAAGGGCTGGCTGCCCTTTGAAGGGAACGTGTGGGTGGCGCGAATCCACAATGGCCTTTTTGACGGGTACAACCCGTACACCACGTTGGTGAAGGGGGACTGGTATTTCTCGGAAAAGCCTTACCATACGGGGGAGGTCTACTTAAACGGCCGCGCTATGTATGAGGCGGAGAGCTTGGAAGGGGTGCTGAACCCGGTGGTGTACAAGTGCTCTTGGGAGCCGGAGTTTACCACTTACCGCTGGTATACCTGCCAGGAAGAGGGGCAGACGGCGATCTACGCCAACTTCCAGGGGGCGGACCCGAACCGGGAGAATGTGGAGATCAATGTGCGGCGCAACTGCTTTTACCCTTCGAAGACAGGGGTGGACTATGTGACGCTGTCTGGGTTTACGGTGTGCAAGGCCGCTACCCAGTGGGCCCCGCCTACGGCTTATCAGGAGGGGATGATCGGCCCGCACTGGGCTAAGGGCTGGGTTATTGAGGACTGCGAGGTGTCGGACTCGAAATGCTCGGGCATTTCGCTGGGGAAATATCTGCAGCCCAACAACGAAAACAAGTGGACCACCAAATGGGTGAAGGACGGCACCCAGACCGAGCGGGACGCCATCTGCCAGGCCCAGCGGGAGGGGTGGACCAAGGAGAACATTGGGCACCATGTGGTGCGCCGGTGCAACATACACCACTGCGGCCAGACGGGCATTGTGGGGCACTTGGGCGGGGTGTTCTCGTTAATTGAGGACAACCATATCCACCATATTAACAACAAGCAGGATTTGGGCGGGGCGGAAATTGGCGGCATTAAAATGCACGCGGCTATTGACGTGGTGTACCGCCGCAACCATATACACCACTGCACGCGGGGGCTTTGGCTGGATTGGCAGGCCCAGGGGACCCGTGTGACCCAGAACCTGTTCCATGACAATGTGCCGCCTATGAACACGGAGATCGACAATGGGCTGGCTATTGGGGAGGATATCTTTGTGGAGGTGTCCCATGGGCCGACGCTCATTGACAACAATCTGCTGCTGTCGCCCTGTGCCTGCCGCTTGAGCACACAGGGGATCGCGCTGGCCCATAACTTTATTGCGGGCTCTTTTACCTGGGTGGGCAAGGGCACGGACAACGGGGATTTTGAGACGCCCAGCCCCCGGTACACCCCTTACCATGTACCCCACCGCACGGAGGTGGCGGGCTTTATGACGATCCTGCATGGGGACGCCCGGTTCTATAACAATATCTTTGTGCAGCAGCCGCCCAGGCAGGATTTGGTGCGGGAGGCGGAGAAAATGGGCATGGATACCCTGGACATGCTGAACCTGACCTGCGGCACCCTGCCCTATGACGGGTACCCCACGGCCCAGCAGTATTTCAGCCGGTTTACGGAGAATGTGCATGACCGGAAGGACGACAAGTATTACAGCCATTTGCCGGTGTACACGGGGGGCAACGCCTACTTTAACGGGGCGCAGCCCTGTGACAGCGAGGTGAATTTTACGGCGGATTCGGAGCATGCCATTACCTGGGGGCTGGAAGAACGGGAGGGCAAGATGTGCTTTTGCACCAACGCCTATGAGTTTTTGCCCAGGGGGAATACGCCAGTGGTGTCTACCCAGCTGATGGGGATGGCTTTTGAGCCGGAACAGCTTTTTGAGAACCCGGATGGTACGGCGCTTGTGCTGGATAGGGATTACTTTGGCGCGCACCGGGCGGTGACGCCGCTGGCGGGGCCCTTTGAAGCGGGGGCGGAGGCGCAGGTGGTGTTTGGCTAAGTCAAGCGCTGTGGAAAGCGGCGGGAGGGAGTCCAGAGGGGTTGCTGCGTGCCAGTGGCACGCGCCCAGCAACCGACCGAGCCGGGAGGCGAGACCAGTGGCCCTTTGGCGGGGATTGGGGCGGGGCCCCAAGGTCTTGCCGTAAGGCGCGGGCTTTGCGCCTGGAGGCTCTAAAAGCGTTAGCGGGGGTTTGGGGCGGAAGCCCCAAGGTCTTGCTGTGAGTGGATGAAAAGAGAAAAAGCCCGGCCGTCCTGTTGAGGGGGCCGGGCTTTTTTTGGGGTTAGCCTTTGGCGTCGTACCAGGTGCGGCCGGCGCAGGCGTCGGCTACCATGGGGACGGAGAGGCTTACGGCTTGCTCCATCTCTTCGGCTAAGAGGGCCTGGACTTGGGCCTGCTCGCTTTCGGGGCACTCGACGATGAGCTCGTCGTGGACCTGGAGGATCATGCGGGCTTTCAGGCCTTCGGCCTCCAGGCGTCGGCTTACGCGGATCATGGCGATTTTGATAATGTCCGCCGCCGCGCCCTGGATGGGCATGTTGCGGGCCACCCGCTCGCCAAAGGCGCGCATGTTGAAGTTGGAGCTTTTCAGCTCTGGCAGGTAGCGGCGGCGGCCGAACATGGTCTCTACATAGCCTTTTTCCCGGGCTTCTTCGGCCACACGCTTCATGTAAGCGTCTACCCCGGCGTAGTTGCGCAGGTACTCTTGGATATAGGCTTCGGCTTCGCCGCGGGTGACGCCAATATCTTTGGACAGGGAAAAGGCCCCGATGCCGTAGACGATGCCGAAGTTTACAGCTTTGGCCTTGCGGCGCATGTCAGCGGTGACAAGCTCTGGCGGCATGCCGAAGACGCGGGCGGCGGTGGCGGTGTGGATGTCGCGGCCTTCTTTAAAATCGGCCTGCATGGCGGGGTCGTTTGCCACGTGGGCCAGCACGCGGAGCTCGATTTGGCTGTAGTCGGCGTCTACCAGCACGCCATGGCCGGCGGCGAAGAACTTGCGCAGCTCGCGGCCAATGGGGGTGCGCACGGGGATGTTCTGCAAATTAGGCTCGGTGCTGGAAATGCGGCCGGTGCGGGTCTCGGTCTGGTTGAAGCTGGAATGGATGCGGCCGTCGGGGCCGATGACTTTTAAGAGGCCGTCGCAGTAGGTGGACTTGAGCTTGGCGACGGTGCGGTAGCGGAGGATCTCCTCTACTACCGGGTGCTGCCAGCGCAGGTCGTTTAGTACATCTACATTGGTGGACCAGCCGGTTTTGGTCTTTTTGCCGTGGGGCAGGCCCAGCTTTTCAAAGAGGGCTTCGCCCAGCTGCTTGGGGGAATTGATATTGAAATCGTACCCTACCTGCTGGATGATGGAATCGTGGAGGGATTGCACCTGCTGTTCCATCTCTTTGCCGTATTCTTCGATGGAGGCGCGGTCCACGTAGAAGCCGATGTGCTCCATTTGGGCCAGCACAAAGGCTAAGGGGATCTCGATGTTTTCCAGAAGCTCGCGCTGGCCGTTTTCGTCGATCTGCCGGCTGAGGGCTTTGCACAGGCCGGGCATGGCGCCGGCGGCGGACAGGGCGGGGTCCCCGGCTTCGGGCAGGGGGATGTGGTATTCGGCGCAGAGGCGGGGGACATCGTAGGCGGTGGCGGAGGGGTTTAGCAGGTAGGCGGCCAGGGCGGTGTCCAGCTGGACGGACTCCATTTTGCAGCCCAGGGACAGGGCCAGGCGGTGGAGGGGTTTGGAATCGTGGGTGTATTTGCCGATGCGGGCGTTGGTGAAAAAGGCGCGCAGGAAGGCGGGGTCTGGCTGGACGGCCCACAGGGCCCCCTGGTGGCAGAAGGTGAGGCTTTGGAGGGCACCGTCTTTTTCCCACTGGCAGAGGAAGTAGGCGGCGCCTTCGTCCTCCAGGCGGGGCAGCATGGGGGCGCCGTCGGCCAAAGGGGTGACGGGCAGGGCCTCGCCGGGGGCGGCCTGGGGGCCGTCTGGGGCGGGGGCAGAGGCGTCTAGGCCAAACTTTTCTAAGAGGGAGAAAAGCTCTAGCTTTACCATGGTGGCGGCGGCTTTTTGGGGGTCGCCGGGGGTTATTTGGTAGTGGGACAGGGTGGTGTCGATGGGGGCGTCGCGGCGGATGGTGCCCAGGCCGTAGCTTAAAAAGGCGTTGTCTTTGGAGGCTTCCAGCTTTTTGCGCATGGCGGGCTTAATGGCCGGGTCGTCTAAGTGGGCGTAGACTTCCTGCAGGGTGCCAAAGCGGCGGATGAGCTCGCCGGCACCCTTGGGGCCGATGCCCGCTACGCCGGGGATACAGTCGGAGGTGTCGCCCTGGATGGCTTTTAAGTCGATCATTTGGGGGGGCGTGAGGCCGTATTCCTCCTGGATTTTGGCCTGGTCGTAGAGGGTGACCTGGGGCTGGCCGAATTTGGTGGTGGCCAGGCGCACGGTAGTGGCGCCGGAAACCAGCTGCAGGCTGTCCCGGTCGCCGGTGGCGATGAGGCACTGGGCGTTTTCTTTCTCGCAGGCAAAGGCCAGGGTGCCCAGGATGTCGTCGGCTTCCCAGCCCTCGCAGGTGACGACGGTGTAGCCTAAGTCCCGCAGAAGCTGCTGCAGCACGGGCAGCTGCTGGGCAAGCTCTTCGGGCATGCCCTTGCGGTTGGATTTATAGCCCGCGTACTGCTTGTGGCGGAAGGTGGGGGCCCGCATGTCAAAGGCGGCGGCAACGCCGTCGGGGGCGGTTTCCTCTAAAAGCTTGCGGAGCATGGTGAGGAAGCCGTAGATGCCGTTGGTGTAATCGCCGGATTTGGTGGTGAGGAGCTTGATGCCGTAAAAGGCCCGGTTTAAGATGCTGTTGCCGTCTAAAACTAATAGCTTCATAGGTCTGCCTCCTGCTGGGGGTGGTAGTTTGCCCGGTAGACGTCTTCTACCAGTTTGTCCAGGTCGGAAAGGGTGGAGAGGAGCCCGGCACGGCGGCGGAAGTCGGCCGCACCGCGCAGGCCGTGGAGGTACCAGCCCACGTGCTTGCGGGCTTCGCGCATGGCCCGGGGCTCGCCCTTTAGGCCTGCCATGAGGCCGATGTGGCGGCGCATGGCCAGGAGCCTTTCGGCAAGGCCCGGCGGGGGCAGGATGGTGCAGGAATCGGTCAGGTAGGCGTTGATTTCCCGGAAGACCCAGGGGTTGCCCAGGGCCCCGCGGCCTACCATGACCATGTCGCAGCCGGTTTCCATAAGCAGGTTGCGGGCGGACTGGGCGCCGGTTACGTCGCCGTTGCCAATGACGGGCACGGTGACGGCCTCTTTTACCTGGCGGATGATGTCCCAATCGGCGCGGCCGTGGTACATTTCCTCCCGGGTGCGGCCGTGGACGGCGATGGCGGCGGCCCCGGCCTGCTGGCAGAGGGCGGCGACCTGTACGGCGTTTTTGTGGGCGGGGTCCCACCCGGCGCGGATTTTTACGGTGACGGGCACGGGCACGGCCTCTTTTACCGCGCGGACCATTTGGGCGCAGGTTTCCGGCTCTTTCATTAAGGCGCTGCCGGCGCCGTTGCAGGCCACTTTGGGCACGGGGCAGCCCATGTTCAGGTCAAAGCCGTCTGGGGACAGGGCCATGAGCTTTTGGGCGGCCTGGGCCATGACCTGGGGGTCTTCGCCGAAAAGCTGGATGAACACGGGGCGGGCGTCTTGGCTTATGCCGGCGATTTCGGCGGTTTTTTTGTCGCCATAGGTGACGGCCCGGGCGCTGACCATTTCGGTGACCGTATAGGCCGCCCCAAAACGGGCGCAGACCTGGCGGTAGGCGGCGTCTGTCACACCGGCCATAGGGGCCAGGGCCGCCCGGCCGGTTATCTCGATATTGCCGATTTTCATGGGCTCACTCCTTTTAGGGGGTCTATTTGCGCACGACCTGGGAAAAGACCATTTGGGAAGAGGGGGAGAACTGCAGGCCGGCTTCCCGGGTGTAGTCCTGCTCTTCGATGGTGAGGCCGTAGGAGGGGAGGAATTCGTCTAAAAAGCAGTTGGCTTCGGGCAGGCGCATGTCCCGTATGGCTTTTAGGATGCCCTGTTCGGCCTTGTAAAAATCCTGGTTGCCGCTGCGGCGCTCCTCGATACACTTGATGGCGGCGGAAATGCGGTCGGCGGCTTTTACCAGGGACTTGAGCTCCTGGTCGCCGGGCTCGCCCATGGTCATAAGCTCCCGGTAGCCGGGGCGCAGGTCCTCGGGCAGCATGGAGACCAGATGCTCTACGGCCATTTCCTCGACCTCGCTGTAGGCCTTGCGGATCTCTTCGGAGTGGTACTTCACCGGGGTGGGCAGGTCGCCGGTGATGATCTCGGAGGCGTCGTGGAGGATGGCCAGGGTGGCGGCGCGCTCGGCGTTGTAGGTTTTGCCAAAGCGCCGGTTGCCCAGGGTGGCCAGGGCGTGGGCAATGAGGGCGGTCTCCATGGAGTGCTCGCATAAGTTTTCATAACGGGTGTTGTGCATGAGGCCCCAGCGGTTGATATACTTCATGCGCGAAAGCATGGCGAAAAAATGGTACATGTGCAAAAAAACCTCCCCAATATTCCGGTAAAGCCGGGGCCGCGGGGGGCCCCGGGCTTATCTGCTTCTTATTATATCACACCCCGGGCGCATTGACAAACAGGAAAAAGGGTGGTATCATAATATACAGAAAATTTTCGTTTTAGGAGGAACGTATTATGAAAGTTAACATTGGTACATATTCCTTTGGCGGCATTGCCAGCTATTTGGGGTTGGGGCCCACGCTGCTGGAAAAGTTCAAGACCATTAAGTCTTTGGGCTTTGACGGGGTGGAACTGCTGCCGGTAGACCTGGACAACGACGTGGAGGACATTAAGAAGTGGGCCCAGGAGGCTGGTGTGGAGATTGTTTCGGTACATGCCAAGCCCAGCGAGGAAATTGTGAAGAAGATGGCGGCTTTGGGCGGCAAGGCGGTCATTTGGGCCAGCACCGATTTCTGCAACAAGGAAGAGGCCATTGCTGTGGCCAAGGAATTGGACGCTATGGCGGAAATGGCCGAGCCCTATGGCATTAAGGTGGGGTACCACAACCACGAGAAGGAATTTTATGTAGATGAGGGCCTGCCTTTGATCGAGCACATGGCCAACAATTCCAGCAAGTTCTTCTTCCAGCTGGACTGCGGCTGGGCTACGGTGGGCGGTTCGTATCCCCCCAGTGTGATACGGCGGTTTAAGGACCGCATTGTGGCCATACACGTAAAGGAAAACTGCAAGATTTTGGGGCCTGGGCCCCAGCCGAAGTCGGCTAAGGAAGGCCCCGGGGAGAGCCCCTTTGCCAAAGCTGCCCAGATGAGCCTGGAAGAGCGCCAGAAGATGCTGGACAACTTTAACGCCATGAACAGCGACCCCAAGCGCCAGCAGCGCTTTGCGGTGCAGTGCAAGATGGGCGCGCCGGAATCCAACATGAACTGGCAGGCCATTAAGGACGCTTTGGACGAGCAGAGCTTTGAGGCTTTCTGGGTTATTGAGCGCGAGGGCTTCTATGACGAGCACGACAAGTGCATTGCCGACGACTGCGCTTGGCTGAAGGCGAACGTTAAGTAAGGCCTTGGGGGCGCGGTTCTCGCCTGGTCTCGTCTGCCGACTCGGTCGGGTCAGAACGGTCCCCACTGGGGACCTTCCCCAGCTCAGTCGGTTCGCGGCTTGTAAACGTATTACTGCGCAAAACGTTTTGCCGCAGGCAGACGCTCACCCCCCAAACCCCCGCAACCCCTTTTGGGAAGAGGGGCAAATTTTCCCTTCGGGAAAATTGACCCGAAAACCATGAAACCGGCTCAGGCGGTATGGCCTGGGCCGGTTTTTTGTTTGGGTTTATGCTTGGGCACCGAGGGAGATGGCTTTGCGGTTGAAGTCCAGCATGCCGGCTTTGCGGGGGGGGATGCATTTTTGGAGGGCCTGGTCTAAGGTTTCGGGGGTGCTGAACTGGTAGTCGCCTGGAGCGGCGCAGACTTCGTGGAAGAGCTTACCTACCAGGATCATGTTGGAGAGGCCCTTGAGGCCGTTTTCTTCGGCCAGGGAGGAGGAGGGCACGTAGTGGACGTTAAGGTCGGTGCGCTCTACCTTTTTGTGGATGAGGGCGCTGTCGATGATGACGGTGCCGCCGGGCTCTACGGTGTCGATGAATTTGTCCAGGGAGGGCAGGTTCATAACCACCAGCACGTTGGGGTTTGTGACCAGGGGCGAGCCAATGGGGTTATCGGAAATGCAGACGCTGCAATTGGCGGTGCCGCCGCGCATTTCGGGGCCGTAGGAGGGCAGCCAGGAGATCTCTTTATTTTCGATGAGGCCCGCGTAGGCCGCCACTTTGCCGGCAAAGAGCACGCCTTGGCCGCCGAAACCGGCGAAGAGGATGTTCAAATCTTTCATTTCTTGACGCCCCCTTCTACATCTTTATACACGCCCAGGGGATAGTAGGGAAGCATGTTTTCCTCCAGCCAGCCCAGGGCTTCGATGGGTGAAAGGCCCCAGTTGGTGGGGCAGGTGGAAAGGACCTCGACAATGGAATAGCCCTTGCCGTCCAATTGGTTTTGGAAAGCCTTTTTAATGGCTTTGCGGGCGATATTCACATTTTTCACGTTGTTTACGGTGACGCGCTGGGCCAGGGCCACACCGTCCAGGGTGGAGAGCATTTCGCAGACCTTTACGGGGTAGCCGGCGGAATTGGTGTCGCGGCCATAGGGGGTGGTCTGGGTGATTTGGCCGGGCAGGGAGGTGGGGGCCATTTGGCCGCCGGTCATGCCGTAAATGGCGTTGTTAATGAAAATAACGGTGATGTTCTCGCCGCGGGTGGCGGCGTGTACGGTCTCGGCGGTGCCGATGGCGGCTAAGTCGCCGTCACCCTGGTAGGTGAAGATGATATTCTCGGGCTTGGCACGCTTTAAGCCGGTGGCCACAGCCTGGGCGCGGCCGTGGGGGGCCTGCACCATGTCGCAGGTAAAATAATCGTAACACATGACCGAACAGCCGACGGAAGCGACGCCCACAGCCCGGCCTTCTACACCCAGTTCCTCTAAAGCCTGGGCCACCAGGCGGTGGACGATGCCGTGGGTGCAGCCGGGGCAGTAATGCATGGGCGCGTCTGTAAGGGCAGACGGCTTTTGAAATACGGTTTGCATATATCAAAGCATCCTTTCTGGTTTATTCTTTGCCTTTGGGCGCAGGCGGCGGACAAGCCGGCCTACGCCGATGGAGAGCACTTCTCCAAAAAAATCCACAAGAAAGTCTAACAAAAACTCCAACATAGAGGTCCACCTCAAAACCACAACGCGGGCGCGAAATCAACGGCCTGCACCAAGGTACATGCGCGGGAAGCGAAGCGCGGGGTCCTTAGGGGCCGGGGGCCCCTAAGCGGGATGCAAGGGCAGGGCCCTTGCCCGCCGGAGGCCCTAAGCCAGCGCCTGGATCTGTTCCAGCACCTGGGCGGGGGTGGGGATCATGCCGCCGGTGCGGCCGCAGAAGTGGACGGGCTTTTGGCAGTTGATGGCCAGCTTGACGTCGTCGATCATCTGGCCCATGCTCATCTCTACGACCAGGAGGTTTTTGGCGTGGCTGGCGGCGCGGTTCAAGGCGTCGGCGGGGAAGGGCCACAGGGTAATGGGGCGGACCAAGCCTGCCTTAATGCCCATTTCGCGGGCCTTGTTGACGGCACCCCGGGCTACGCGGGAGGAAGCGCCGTAGGCGACTACCACCACGTCGGCGTCGTCTGCCAGGTATTCTTCGGCGCGCTGCTCGTGCTGTTTGATCTGCTCGTACCGGGCGAAGCGCTCTTTTACCAGCTCTTCCAGCTTGTCGGGGGTCAAATATAAAGAGTTTACAATGTTGTGGGGGCGCTTGCCGCCGTGGCCGCAGGCCGCCCAATCCTTTTGGGCGGGGGCCGCCCCGGCCTCTTCGGGCAGGGAGACGGGCTCCATCATCTGGCCCAGCATGCCGTCGGCTAAAATCATGGCGGGCATGCGGTACTGGTCGGCCAGGTCAAAGGCGTCGGAGACCAGGTCTACCATTTCCTGTACGGTGGAGGGGGCCAGCACGAGGATTTGGAAATCGCCGTGGCCGGTGGCTTTGGTGGCCTGCCAATAGTCGGCCTGGCTGGGCTGGATGCCGCCCAGGCCCGGGCCGCCACGCTGGACGTTGATAATCAGCGCGGGCAGGTCGGAGCCGGCCATGTAGGAGATGCCCTCGCCCTTTAAGCTGATGCCGGGGGAGGAGGAGGAGGTCATGGCGCGCACACCGGCGGCGGAGGCCCCCAGGACCATATTGACAGCGGCGATCTCACTTTCGGCTTGCAGGTATGTACCGCCGATTTTCGGCATGCGCTTGGACATGTACGCCGCCAGCTCGGTCTGGGGCGTGATGGGGTAGCCAAAGAAATGGCGGCACCCCGCCCGGATGGCAGCTTCGGCCAAAGCTTCGTTGCCCTTCATCAAAACCTTCATACACATTTCTTCCTTTCCCAGTGGAATTCTTCTTACTTTTCTACGGTGATGGCGGTGTCTGGGCACATGGTGGCGCAGGCGGCGCAGCCCACGCACTTTTCGGGCTGCATGAGCCTGGCGGGGTGGTAGCCCTTGCTGTTGAGCACATCCCCCAGCAGGGCTATGAGCCCCAAGGGGCAGGCATGCACACACATGGAACAGCCCTTGCACACATTTTCGTCTACGATGATTTTTGCCATGTTTTTCTTCCCTCCTTCGTGAAGACCTTGGGGGCCGGTTGTGCCGCCGGAAGGCGGTTGCCCCCAAACCCCTGCAATCCTTTTAAAAAGGGTTAGCGCGCAAACGGCTTTGCGGGGGTTTTTGATTTTGGATATAGGGGCACAGCGGCTAGGCTGTTTCCCAGGCGAATTTTACTAAGCGCTGGATGGGGCGGAAACCCTGGGGAATTTGGGCCCCGGCCGCGGCGAAGTCCGGCAAGGTGGAGTAGAGAAGGGGGAGGCCGGTGAGCGCCGCTGTTTTTTGGGCAAAGGGCAGGGAGGCCGCCGCGTCCGCAAGGGTGGTCTCCAGCCCCAGGTGGGAGTTGTTGACAAGGCCCGTGGCTTTTAGGCGGCAGGCCTTTTGTATCTCTTCCAGCAGCCGGGCGGCTTCCTCTGGTGTTTGGGAGAGGGCCCGGTAACCGTTGACCACATAAAGCATGGTATAGCCCGCGGCCTCCAGCTGGGCGTGCAGGCCCCCCAGGGCCGTTACCCCGGCGTCGTCGCCGCCGGCGTCTAAGAAGACTTGGCCGGCTTCCTTTTGGAAGATGGAGGAGATCTCGGGGGGCAGGGTGGGGGTGTCCAGGGTGGTGCCCGCAAAGACCGGGGCTATGAGGCGGACGCCCTCTTTTTCCAGCAGGGGGCGGTACTCGGAAGAGCGGAAATAGGGGTTTACGATGTCCATATCTACAACGGTGACCGGCCGGCCGGCCCGGGCCTGCCGCAAGGCCAGGTTTAGGGTAAGGTTGGTTTTGCCGCAGCCGTAATGGCCGCAGAGGATGGTAATGGGGCTTTTGGGCGCAGCCATGGGGCACCCCCTTTCTTAAACTGAATTCATATAGAGGCCATGGATAAATAATAGCATAAATCGGCGGGCGATTCAACAGAAAATGGCGCTTTAAACGGCTAAAAACCCGGTAGTTTCTGGATATTCGGCAAAATGTATAATTCATTCAAATGGCGTTCACAATTTACTTACGAAAACTTCAAATAATCTTGCAATAGTTTTCATAATTATGGGTTACAATACTGTCATCATCAAGAAAGGAAGTGATGCGGAAAGCAACGGAAAAATCGGGATATATCGGAAACATAAAATATCACCTTATCACTTTTCCTTAACTTACTGTCCCTTCTATCGGGCAAAGGCGTGGCAATAGCCAGCCTGGGGTACCTTGCCCGATAGTTGCGGCAGACCAAAAATTCTCGCCCTTGCATGTGTTGTGCAGGGGCGTTTTTAATTGCCAAAATAAATGGGCCTGTTTTTGCAAAAGGTAAAAACGGGGCCGAAAGCAAATTTTTTTCGAGAGCTTTCCAAGAGCGCCCCGGAGGGGAGTTGAAGAGCCATGCAGGTAATAAAACGGGGGATAAGGGCCTTTTGCCGGGGGGTAAGGTTCTTTTCCCTCAGTGTGGGGCTGACGGCGGTGTGCATGCTGGGGGCCATGGGCCTGATGGGCCCGGGGGCGGCCCAGGCGTTGGAGGCTTCGGCTTTTAACGATGGGGAAGCGGCCCAGGCCCAGGCGGAGCCGGTGCAGGCGGTGGAGGCCAGCGTGGGGGAGATGTCGGTGATACCCTTGGGTTCGGCCTTTGGCATTAAGCTGTTTACGGACGGGGTGATCGTGGCGTCGCTGTCGGACATCTACACGGAAAACGGCATACGGTGCCCGGCGGCTGAAGCGGGGCTGCTGCCCGGGGACTATCTGGTGCAGGCGGACGGGATGGAAATTCAGAGCAACGCGGCGCTGGCCAAGTATATTGGGGTTAGCGGCGGGAAGCCCATCACGTTTTTGGTGAAGCGGGGGCAGGAAGAATTTGAAGCCACGGTGGAGCCGGTATATGGCGAAGGGGCCTTTAAAACCGGCATATGGGTGCGGGACAGCGCCGCGGGCGTGGGCACCCTGACCTTTTACGACCCGCAAAGCGGGATGTTCGCCGGGCTGGGCCACGGCATATGCGACATGGACGCCGGGGGCGTGATGGCCCTGAAAAGCGGCGAGCCCGCGCCCATCACCCTGTGCGGCGTGACAAAGGGGCTGCCGGACAGCCCTGGCCAGCTGCGGGGGTATTTTGCGTCGGATGAATCTATGGGGACGCTTTTAGCAAATAATGAAACGGGCGTGTATGGGACTTTGGACGCGGCGCCTGGCGGCAGCCCTACCTCGGTGATGCCCAGGGAAGAGGTACACGAGGGGGCGGTGAAGCTTTTGCTGAGCATAGACGAGAAGGGGCCGCGGCTTTATGAAGCGCAGATAGAATCGGTGGCCAACCGGGAACAGCCCACGAAGAACCTGGTGCTGCGGGTGACAGACCCGCGGCTGCTGGAGGCTACGGGGGGGATTGTGCAGGGCATGTGAGTGTGTCATAATAGGGACAACACGGGAAAAGCTAGATTTTTCTGGGGTTTCCGGAGTTTGTCGATTCACTGACCATGAATTGAAAAATCTATTTTTGTGGGAAAGGAGATTTGATGTAGCTGAAAAAAGAATACTATGTTATGAGGCTGGGTACAAAGGTATCCAGCCTTTTCCGTTATAAAGAAATTATCTTTTGGAAAGGAGGCATCACCATGAAATGCCTGCAAAAATACCACTGGGTCAAGCTGCCCCGCAAGTCCCTGCCGCAAGGCAAAGGCATCATGGGCGCATGGATGAAGCTTGCCTCCCGTGTAGCCTTCCGTAAGGGAATAGCCTCCTACTGTGGCCATAATAACCCTGTGGAGCCCGGTATGTGGGCCGGGGGAGTTGTAGGGCTAAAGAGTATCCTGGTCGTAAGAAGCCGCTCCAAGGCCCTGGAAACTCTTGATAAGCTGGCCCAGCTCGGATACCTGACTTATGACTTAGACAGAGAAACAAAGAAGCTAACCTACCAGATTACAGACTGGGTGGTGAGATGCTCCGGCGCAGCCTGCATGAAAGGTGCCGCATACACGACCGATGGGTACGGCTTCCTGTGCGTGCCCCGGAATATAACAGAAAGATTAGTCCAACAGCATTACAAATTTGAAGAAGCCGACGCCTGGTTAGACCTATGGTGTCACACAGTATGGGAGGACTCGGA
>QZEE01000019.1 GCA_009917445.1 bacterium D16-76
GGAAGTGGTGCGTCAGTGCGTGGAGAAAGGCCTGGTGAGCGGCCGGCTGGTGGTGACGGATTCTACCCATAAGGAGTACACTGTTGGCAGGAGGTGAACTAACAGTGTCTGAGAATAGAGAACCTGCCTTGCTGGAGCTGGGCCGAATTCTGCACGATGCACGCTGTGCAAAAGGGTATAAGCGGGATGAAGTCGCAGAGCAGGTGGGGATCACAAAGCGTTTTCTATCGGCCATAGAAAACGGCGAGAAGCGGCCCAAGTACGAAACCCTGCGAGATATCATCTGCTGCTTGGGGATTTCTGCCGATCAGATTTTCTATCCTGACTTAGAAAATGACACAGATGCCCAGCAAGTTATGCGGTTGTATGAAAACTGCAGCGAACGGGATAAGCAGCTGGTTAAAGCGCTGCTCAGTGCCATTTATAAGCACAAATAGAAAAAGAGCCAGTGGACTTGATTTGAAAATCAAGGCACTGGCTCTGCGCATAGGTAGAGATACGCTCTACTGCGTCTGGCTCTCGCTGGTTTAAGGGCAAAGGACAATGGCAAGACCGAAGCTATGAGCCAACGGCAGGAAATATTATCTTTTTTGATTGGGATGGAGATGGAACAATCGACCATGTGGGTATTGTAGAGAAAAGCGAGAATGGTGTTGTTTATACCGTGGAGGGCAACTCTGGCGATGTCTGCAAGCAAAAACAATACGCTGTCCAGTGCGTTTTGTCAAGTATGTTTTTCAAATAAACGCAAAAACCGGACACAGCGAATAGTTCACTGTGTCCGGTTGCGCTATAAAATGTTCAGTTACACGGCCCGAATCAGGTATAACAGTTGATTTTTTAAGTCAACCCGATCAACATCAAAGCCAGCGTTGTAAATGACATTGGAAATCGGGCGGTTGCCGCCTGGATACCAATAGGAGTAGAATTTGAACGCCGATTTGCAGAGGGGCTTTCCGATCACTCGCTCAACGTCTGCAAAAGAGAGGGTAACGCTGTCCTCCGTCTGCTGGGAAAGGTACTCGCCCAGCGGGGCAAAGCTGGTATTCACGGCCACATACCGCTCCTGGGGCGGTTCTGCGGCAGCGGGGGCTTCGTCCTCCGGCTCGGTGGGCAGTTCCACCAGCCCGATGAAGTTGAAATAAACATCAACCCTCTGCTTACGCTTGTATCGGCCTACACTCACACGCTCATGGACAACGACCTTCTCCACAAACTCATTGAGCATGGGCGTGGTCAACTCGTCAAAGCTGGTGTAGCGGTCAACCAGGGCCATAAACTTGTCCACCCTGCCAGTCTGCTCCTGCATCGTTTCCATTTCAGCGGCCAGCCGCTTCAACTCGCTTTCAAGCTGCTCCTGTTCCGCTTCATACTGCTGGGAAAGTTTCAGAAATCGCTTGTCTGTCAGCTTACCCGCAACGTGATCCTCATAGGTGCGCTGAATTAGCACATCCAGTTCATCATATCGCCGTTGCCCGTCTGTCAGGGCTTTCCGGCTCTCCTTCATTTGCTGTGTCTGGCGGTCAGAGGTCGTGTCCATTACCAACCGTTCAAAGGCTTCTCGATTGGCTTTGGCATACTCTGAAATAGAGCGCAGAGCCGACAGAATCAAGTCCCGCACAACCTCGGTGCGGATAAAGTGCATGGTGCAATCGCTGGTACGTTTGCGATAGCTGGAACAGGCATAGGAATCTCTGAAATGCCCCTTGCCATTGTCCCCACGCTCGTTATACAGTCTCGCTCCGCAATCGGCGCAGTAGAGAAGTCCAGTCAGCGGATTGGCTTCTCCCAGGCTGGTAGGGCGGCGTCCGGTTTTGCGTAGCTTTTGCGCCGTCTGAAAAGTTTCCTCGTCAATGATCGGTGCTTGGGTGTTCTCAAAAATCACCCAGCTATCCTTGGGGGTGAGATGCCGCCGCTTATCCCGAAAGCTGGTCTTTTCCGTCTTAAAATTGACGGTATGGCCCATGTATTCCATGCGGTTGAGGATGTAGGAAACGGTAGTCCCCCACCAGCGGCAGGGGTCGGCAAAATCGCTGTTGCGCCGGTTCCCCGCGCCGCGCTCCGCAAGGTAGGCGGACGGGCAGAGGATGTGTTCTCTTTCCAGAATTGTGGCGATCTCATAGGGGCCTTTGCCGTTGATGGTCATACGGAAGATTCGCCGGACGATCTCGGCGGCTTCATCGTCAATGACCCACTTCTCCGGGTCATCCGGGTCTTTCTTGTAGCCGTAGAGCGGGTGAACGGTGGTGTGCTTGCCAGCCATGCCCTGGGCGCGTTTGATAGCCCGGACTTTCTTGCTGGTGTCTCTTGCGAACCACTCGTTCATGATGTTCAAAAACGGGGTAAAATCCGTTTCCTGCTGGTTTTCACTGTCGATTCCGTTATTAACGGCGATAAAGCGGACACCCTTCTGAGGGAAGAAAATTTCTGTATAAAATCCCACTTTCAGATAATCACGGCCCAGCCGGGACATATCCTTGACAATGACGGTTCCGATTTTCCCGGCTTCAATCTCGGACAGCATTTCCTGGAAACCCGGACGCTGGAAATTTGTTCCAGAGAATCCGTCATCTACAAAAAAGCGGATATTCCGAAAACCATGGTCAGCAGCATACTTGGAAATCAGTTCCTTTTGATGAATAATGGAGTTACTGTCACCTTGTAATTCATCGTCGCGCGATAATCTGGTGTAGATTGCGGTGTCCTTTTCTGGCTGTCTTGTCATAATGCGCCATCCTTTCGAGACAGCCAGCTCATTTGCGGCAACACCAATATATCACAAAATCTGCGTGATGCCAACTGCCTTTTGCAATTTTTACTGGCTATCCGCAATTTGATTCTTGATAAGGCGGCAGATTTTATCATTCATGCTCTCCTTGCTCTGCTCATTGAAGCAGATATGCACCTCATAGGTGGTGTGGCCGATGCGCTTCTCCAATGTCCGCTTGGTCTGCGGGGTGGATGTGGTAGGGGTGACTGCTTTCGTTTTTGCCATAGGCGGCTCCTTTCAATTTTTTTGATTATCAGGTGATACAATGCGCCGCGCCGCTGCCTTGGTGCTGGCGGCATTATCCTCCCTGAAGTTCTTTCCGGCAAAGAGGATAGGGGCGCAGCGTTCTAAAATCCGGTCATAGATGCGAGCGTGGGCGAGGTCGGGCGGATGCTTCAGCTCGTCCAGCTTCAGGTTGGTAGTCACGATCAGCGGCTTGTTACAGCGATAGCGGCTGTCGATGATGCTGAACATCTGCTCAAGGGCATACTCGGTGTTGCGCTCCGCGCCTAAATCGTCTATGATTAACAGGTCATAGTCCCCCAGGCTGTCCAGAAACGCCGTTCTGTCCTCTCCGAACGTCCCGCACAGGCGGCTGAGAATACTCGGAAAGTTGGTCATGAGTACGGGTACGTCCTGGTCGAGTAAGGCGTTTGCGATGCACCCGGCCAGGAAGGATTTGCCCGTCCCAACATCACCGAACAGCAGCAGGCCGATGTTCTTCTTGAACGCCTCCGGCCAGTGGTCAACGTAGGCGTGGGCTTTCGCCATGACCGGATTCTCGCCGTTGTCATGGGCGAATGTGTAGCCATAGAGATAGCGGTCTTGGAGGCCTTGAGCCTTGCGCCGTCTGATGCGTTCCATGCGCTGGCGGCGTTCCTCGGCTTCTCTGCGGCGGCGTTCTTTCTCCTGCTGGCAAGGGCAGACACACCGGGGAGCGATATAGCCGCCAAAGGGGGAGCGAATGACAGTCTGCCGGGGTGCGCCGCACTTCCGGCAATGGACAAGCCCATCAGCCGGGGCTATGTACTCGCCCTCTCCCAGTTTCATGGCAGCAGTGGTCTTGTCGATGACGGCTCGGATTTCCTCGGTCAGTTCCATCATACGGTGTCCTCCTCGCTGACGCTATAATCCCGGTCACGGGCAGGGGGGGCGGCCTTGCGGCGGTCATCCGCTATCCAACGGCGAATGGTGGCGGCATGGCTCCGGTACTGTTTGCCCGTGGATGCCATGTACTCGGACAATCTTTCGATGTACTCCTGCCAGACGGTAGGAAAGTCGGCTTGCAGTTCGGACAGTTCACCAGCAGACAGAAAAACATTTTGGTAACGGCCCAACGTGCGGGCGCGTTCCCCCTCTCTATTCTCTATACTCTTATCTCTATACTCTTTATCTCTAATCTCTAATATAGGGGGACATTTGTCCACCGGGTCTATGGGTGGACAAATGTCCACTTTGCCGGAGGGCAGCAGTTTTTGACGCTGCAACCGGCTCCGTTCCCGCTTCTTCCGCTCCCCCTCGGTGGAGGACTGACCAATTAGCAGTTGAATGTCGGCCATGTAGAAAGCGCCGTCTGTCAGGACTTCCACAAGGCCAAATTCCATGAACACCTTGATTGCCCTCTCCACGCTGCCGATCTGGTGCCGGGTGAAGGTGGCGATGGTCTGGACGGTGTGGGGAAGATGCTCGTTGAGCATGAGGATTCCGCCGCTTTTCAGTGACATAAGGTACATTTTCAGCAGCAGATTCGAGTACAACAGGCCGTCCGGCATACTTTCCAGGACAACCATTGTCTCGCTGTTGTAGAAGTTTTCTTTCAGTTTGAGATAGTAAAATCTCCTGTTTTCAGCCATAGGGTAAAAACTCCTTTGTAGAATCGCCGTTGTAGGCTCTCTGAGGGCCTTCCGGGGTGTCAGATAGGGAATGTATCAGGCCCCTATTGACAGCACCCCGGAAAACCTTGAAAAATCATGGTTTTTTAGGGCCTAAATGCGTAGAATCGTAGTAACGTTTGCGCTGGCGTTCCGCTTCTTTCCTTCTACGGGCAGTAACAGCGCAATCAGGACAGTATTTCGCCCGGTTGGATTTCGGCAGATAGTAACCGCCACAGAGTACACATTTCCTCCGGTCTGCCCGGTGGAGCAGGGCGGCGCACAAGCCAGCGTCCAGGGGCAGGACGGCGGCGCGGAACCATTTGCAGATCAGCGAGTAGGTAATACTCTGTGGGCAGATACATTCCTCGCCACCGTCCAGAAGCAGACAATTCCCACAATCATAGTTGCAGCAGCTATGTACCAGTCTGCGGGCGGTGCAGTACTGCTGATAGTTCATGTGGACAATCACGGCACGTTTTCTCCTGCGGGTAACTTGATGTAAATGTGATAGGGAGTGTGGAGGGCGATCAGTTCCTTCTCCACCAGCCCAACGTCCTCCAACTCCCGCAGGGACTGTGCCACAGTGCTGGGAGTGCGGTCGATGATCGCCGCAATGGTCTTGTTGTAGAACGCCAGATACCGCCGCCCGCGCCGGTCGGTCTGAACCATATCCGAATTGAACGTCATATCCAGCATGATCGCGTAGACCTCTTTCGCCGTCAGCCGGATATTCATGCCCAACAGGAACCGGGGATACGCCATGTAGGGCGGCAGGGTGGAGCCGCTGGTAATATAGTCAGTTTTCATGTTCCTTCTCCATTTCGTGTCGGATTTCATGTACTTCCTCAAAAAGTTCCTTGATTGCTTCCGTGATGGAATATGCGCTATTGCCCAGTTCGTCAAATTGAGACATTGACATTCTGGCGAAAACATCTGCCCGGTGATGAAGGGCTTTGATGTCGGAAACATAGCGGGAGCATAGGAGCTTAAACTCGCGCAGCGCATCTTCACCGTCCGCCATCCTCTGCCGCTTCGGTGTTGGCGGGGCTATGGTCAGAACGGCAGCGGCCTCCGCCTGCTGGTCAGGGGGCAGTCTGGAAATTTTCAGCGCATCCCCTTTGGTGATTTTATCGCCAGCGTCCCGGATGGTTTTCTTGGCCTCCGGGGTCAGATTGGCGGCGGTCTGGACAAGCCGCTCCACGGTGCGTTTGCTGATTCCCAGCTTATCGGCGGTATCCTCCGAAAAGGGCTTTGCCGCTAAAACCGTCAAATTGTCGTTTTTAGCTGTCTGGCCGTTGCGCTGGCCCTGGCGTGTCTCCGGGTGGATGGCTTCATAGAGTTCTTTCCGGCGCAGAAGCAAGTCGCCCAACTCCCGGTGGGACAGCCCCGCCCGAACAAAGTTCTCGTCAATTTCTGCCAACTCCGCTTGCAGGCCGTCCGCATCGCTGACGGTACACTCAATCTCCGTCCAGCCCAGCAGCTTCGCAGCCTCCAATCGGTGCAGGCCCGCAATAAGCGTGTTGTCCTGGGTGACGGTGATGGGATTCATCAGACCCACGGCGGCAATGCTCCGGGCCAGTTCCTCCACGTTCCTCTGCTGGGTGTCCCGCCGCCCTGGGTTGATTTTGATTTCGCTGATTTTCATTTGCATGGTAATTGTCCTCAATGCGAAAATACGGTAATAATGCGGTTGAGCATTTCACGGTCGGAGCCGTCCAGCGATTCCGCCAGCCTGCGGAGGAAAGTGATCTCCGCAGAGTTCAACGCCCTGCGGTCAAGGTGGAACCACTCTGCCACTCTGACCCCGCCGTGATTGCCCCTCACCGTTTCGAGGGGATAGGAGCAGGTCAGCACCACAATGTCCCGGCGAATCGTGCCGGTGCTGACGTTAAATTCATGTGACAGGTTTCTGTAAGTATCCTGCCGCCGGAGACACAGCGTCTCCAAAATCTTCTGGCGGCGTTCCCATGGGGTCATATCCATAATTGCAAAATCCTTTCGTAAAAATCGTAGTGTTATCGTTCGGTTTCCCTCTGCTGGCGCTGGCCCTCATGGGCCAGACGGTCAGCGGCCTTGCGGAGTGATTCAACAGCTTTGATTTCATCCCGCATAGCCCGCATTTTCTGATAGTCTGCGTCTTTCTGCATGGTCAATTTTGCGGCTTCGGCCCACCACGCCTTGGGCGTGATCGCTTCGCCGGATTCTTTCAGCGATTTCAGAAAAACGGCGGCAGCATCGAATAACGCTAACCCGTCTCTATGCTCCTGCTGGTACTTCTCCCGTTTGCCTGGTTTCACCTTATCCAGCTTTTGGCGGATGGGCTTGTATTGCTCATACTGCGCCCACATTTCCAGCCGTTTATCCAGGACGGCGAGCCGGCGTTCCGCTTTGACAATTTTGCCGCGCAAATCATAGTAACCTTTGTTCATGGCGGCAACTTTCTCATAAAGTTCCTGCATAGAATTGATGCCGTTAGATTGCAAAAAGGCAAGCAGCTTTGCATTATCTTGAAGCGCCCTAATCTTGCCGGAACGGGAACGGGCCTTATCCTGATTGACTTTGGCCTGGGCTTCATAAAGACGGGCCACAAGACTACCACCGTCTTTAGGCTGTTCAGCCCCAGCCTGCTCCTTCGACCAGTTGTAAATCCGGGTGATTCTGGCCTTGAGTTCCTTCAGCAGTTTGTTGTCATCGGCAATCTGCCGATTGAGATCGCCTTTCTCTGTTCGGATGCCCCGCCGTTCCATCTGACTGGCGGCAGGCCCCATGTGGACAGAGGGGATTTTTTCAATGCCCTGCCGCTCATAGCTGCGGTGGTCGATACGCTCCGGCCTGCCAGCGGCCTCCAACGCTCGGTTGGCGTAAGCGGCCCACGCCGCCCGCCACTTTTCGGCGTTCTCGCGGTTGTTCCAGTCGGTGGTATCCTCCCGATGATTCTTCCATCCGCCTTTGCCGTCCGGGATACGGTTGCCCTGGCTGTCCAGATCGTAAACCTTGCGGCACTTCGCTCCCCATTTTCCATCTTCCCGGAGTGGTCGTATTGTCAGCATAATATGGGCGTGGGGGTTGCCATCGCCCTTGTCGTGGAGCGCAAAATCGGCGCACATTCCCTCTGCCACAAAATTGTCTTTGACGAATGACCGGACAAGGGCCAACTGCGCCGCTCTGGACAGTTCCACGGGAAGGGCAACTTCGATTTCGCGGGCAAGCTGGGCGTCGCTGGATTTTTCGATTTGCTCCACGGAGTTCCAGAGGGTGGAGCGGTCTGCAAACTCTGGCGGGGCGTGGGCGGGCAGCATGATTTCCGAATGGACAACACCGGGTTTATGCGTGTAATCACGGGTCAGGCCGTCCCATTCGCTGGTCAGTTTTTCGCCGCTCCGGTAGGCGGCAGCGGCAATAGCCGAACGGCCCACGCTCCGCCTGATGATTTGAATGGGACAGTGAAAAATCGCTATGTGATTTTCCTCCTTTCTCCGCAGTCGGTGGCGGGGGATATAGGCCAGCGGAAACAGAACAGACGCGAAGCGGGTGTTCCGTTTCTGCTGGCGCACAAGGGGTTTGGGGAAGGTACTTCCCCATCGCGTCCGCAAGGACGCAACAGCCCCCGGCAGGGCGCACAGCACCGGAACGGTGTATAAGTGCGCCGTTAAGAACGGACTTTAGTTTGTGGGGGCGATTTTTTGCGCCTTTTCCGCCGTTTCCTCTGCTCCCGGCAGACGGGAAAGGTCAATCAGAAACGCCTTGAGCGATTCGCCGTCCATGCTGGCGGTGAAGGGAAACACGCCCTCCATGATCGCGCCATGCACAATCAGGCGGTGGTTCCGAGCGTGGCGTTCTGCATCCCTCTGCTTGTTCAGCAAAATCTTTACCTGGTTCTCGTATTGGGCGGCTTCCTTTTTTGCTTCGTCACGTTGCTTCAACAGGGATTCTTTTTTATCCATTGACATTGCTCCATTTCTGTAAAATTGATTTGAGAGAAAAAGTGGAAAACAGGATTTAATCAGGCAACAGTGACTTTCATGTCGAACAAAAAATGACCGCTATCCCGTTTCTTGGGATAGCGGTCATTCGCTGCTTGTTCAAAATTGGAGGCGGTGTCCTCATGTGAATACTCCTTTCCTGTATGATGGAAGTATTCTACAATACAAGCCCTACAGAACTCCTACAAAAGTCCTACAGAACTACTACAATCATCGCAAGTTTCGTCACGATACGCAGTAAAGCGGTAACCAATACGGGGAATCGTTTCGATGTAACAAGGATTCGATATGTCTGGTTCAATGCCCTTTCGTAAAAGAGCAATCGGGCCAGAAACACCCCGGTTATAGCTGCCCTCCATTTCCCATGCGTGTTCACATATCTGCTCTGCGGTCAGCACGATTTTGGGGTTTTGCATAAAGTATAGCAACAAAGAAAATTCGCGGGGACGGAGATCTACAGATCGTCCTTGAACCATTACAATGCGTCGTGCTGGGTCTATGAAAATATCACCTACTTGGAAGGGAGATATTTCAGCTCCACCGGGATCTCTGTAATGATTATATTCTGTGTAACGCCGCAGCTGAGCGTAAGCTAAATCTGCTATCATGGAGTAGGGCCATTTTCCAGAAACACACATATCCGCTCCAAGTTCTATCATTCCCTTCATATCTTTTTCTGGTGTGTCCGAGATGATAATGACTGGCACAAAACTGATACGCCGTATTCCTATCAACCAGTCCGTTTGCTGGATGCTTCGTAGATATTCCAGGTTAACCATCAGCAAATGAAAAGGCTGGTGACTTAACATCTGGCCTGCCGCATGAACTGTGGGGGACATAATAAAGCGCAGACGGTATTGGACTATCAGCTTTTTCAAATTAGAAAATAACTCATCGGGTATTCCGATAGTCAATACACTGTACTCCATTCAAATCTCCTTTAGGATAGCTACAGAAAAGCGACGGATAAACTTTTGTGCTTCTCGCTTATATTTAAGTTGCGGTTTTCTGCGTTCAAGACGGTACCCCCTTAGTATTGATACCGCTTCCGATATTTCACGAGCATTAACACCGATAATACCATCGCCATCGTCTCTGCTACTGGTGTAGCCAGCCAGATGCCAGTTACACCCAAAACTGCGGGAAGAATCAGCATGGTAATCAGCATGAATACAAAGGAGCGAGAGAAGGCGAGGATTGCGGAGACAATACCGTTGGACAATGCGGTAAACATCCCGCTGGCAAAGATATTAAAACCGATAAAGAACAACGCCAGGGTACAGATTCGATTTCCAGTGATAGCCAGATCGTAGACTGGATTATCCGGTCGGGCAAAAATAGATACCAGGGGCTTTGTTGCGGCAAAGGACGCTGCCACTGTCACAAGAGAAATGACAGCAATCACTTTCAGACTGGTGGAAACCAGCTTTTTTAGCTTCCCGTAGTTCTCCTCACCATAGTAGTAACTGAGCATAGGAGCGATGCCATAGGAATACCCCGTGTAAAGGGAACTTGCGAATACCAGTATATATGTGATGATGGTCACGGCGGCAACTCCATCTTCACCAACATAATAGAGCATGGCCCCATTGATCATCATTGTAATGATTCCCATGACCAAAGTGGTCGCCATTTCTGAGCATCCGTTTGTAGCTGCACTTGCAAGAACCCTTAATCGGAAAGCGGGCCTTGTAAAGTGAAGGAGGCTTTGTTTGTTTCCGGACACAACCAGACCTACAACGGCAGTCACAGAGTAGCCCAGGCCCGTGGCGATGGCCGCACCGCCGATTCCCATGTCCAAAAGGCCGATAAATACATAGTCAAGCACGATGTTCAGTACGCCACCTGTCACGGAACAAATCAGGGACAGGGTTGCTTTTTCAGAGGCGATCATATACAGAGCAAAATTGTTCATCAGCAGGATTGGGATTGTAAAGAGAAGATAGCGGCTGAGATACGAGGTACAATAGCCTGCGACCTCCGGGGACAGCCCCATGCTCCCAAAAATAGTTTCCATCAGAGAGTACCCAAGCACCGTCATGACCAGGCCAACAACCACATTCACTAAAATCAAGAACGTGAAATCTTCCCTTGCCTCTTTTTGCTTTTGCTCCCCCATCTTTTTCATGATGACCGCACTTCCGCCAGTTGCCAGCATAGTGGAAATTGCTGTAATCACTTGAATCACAGGGGCTGTCAGATTGATTGCAGACAGTGCGGTTGTACCGATCAGATTTGATACAAACAGGCCGTCAACCATAGTGTAAAAAGACATAAAGACAGCCATTGCAATGGTGGGGACTGCGAATTTGAGGATGTTCCCCAACGTAACCGGCTTGTTATAGGCGTTTTCATTTTCCATTATTTTTCTCCTTTTTTCTTGTGTTTCTCCGGCATATGCGATATAATAACCCGTACAGTAACTGTACAGTCAAGAGGTATTTTGAAAAATGGAGAAAAATAAAAAATTGCTCACAATCGGTCAATTTGCGTCCCTGCATAGCATAAACAAAAAAACTCTGATGTGGTATGATGAAATTGGCCTTTTCCATCCAGCGTTTATCCATCCCCAAAATGGATACAGGTATTATAGCTACGAGCAAAGTCCTGTTTTGGAAACAATTCTGCTGCTACGGGAGCTGAATTTGCCAATTAGCGAAATTCAGGATTTTATGAAAAACCGTTGCGCCTCCAGCATGGAGCAGCTTATGCAAGAGAAAATTGAAGATATAGACCGCAATATAGCCCATCTAAAGGCACTGCGGAAAACGTTGTCCTACCATTGCCAGAATATGCAGACATTATTGACAATGGATTTATCGAAAATCGGTATTGTGCAGAAAAAGGCGCGCAGTTTAGTTACCGTGGACATCAATCGAAACACTACGTTCGATAAACAAGTGGAGATAATTTCAGCCGAAAGGAAAAAGTACCAATTATGCAACTTGCATGATTTTTCTTATGGGACAATGATTACGGTAGATAGCCTGAAAAATGGAAGATTCGAGGATTATTCTAAACTTTTTGTTGAAATTCCGTCTCCCACAAAAAGCGATGAATTACACATCCAACCAGCCGGGAATTATGTGCGGGCGTTTTATAGAGACGCGGCGGAAAGCCCTGAGCTGTGTTACCAAAGGATATTTGATTATGTTAAAGAACATGGTCTTGTTTTATCAGGATTCTCTTATGAAGCCGTTATCAATATAAACGTAATCGACCAGATTGAGGACTCTCTCGTGCAGATTGAAATACCTGTGAAATCAAAATGACTCATTTAGCGCAGACAATAAGAGGTCGCTACTCAAAATAAGCAACGACCTTTTATTGTTAAAATTGTAAATTCAGAGGATTTCAAATATATATCAGTTCTGTGAAAATAATTTCTTCGGCCCTGGCCCTGCAATTATTTACCAACCCTAACCACGCCATCTGGTCGCGGGCTTTCAGTTCCTCAGTTGCACCAGCGACCTCCATCATCTGCGGCAGCATCTTGTCCATCCTAATTTCCGCCAGCCGCTCGATTGTGGTCAGGTGATCGTCTAGTCTGCCGCTGTTCACCAGGGATGCCCACAGCGCGGTCCGATGCTCCCGGATGTACTCTCGGCGCAGATCGCCGTACTTGCCATAGAATTTCTCTGCTTCTGGTTCGGGGTCAAGTAGCAGATTGGGGATGTAGTAGTCTCCAACTCTCGTATAAGTCAATTCAGCCATTTCCCTCATTCCTTTCACCAGTCATATCATTCTGCCGCAAATGAGCTGACTGTACGTTGTATTTGATGCATTTGAAATACATCGCTTACAGCATACATCGTCGGTAGTAGCGTTATTTATGGTTACGGCTTGCCAGTTTACTAAAATAGGGCGAAAGAAAAACCAGAGGTTTTTATTCCTCTGGCTCTTTTGCCTTACATAGCCCGTTTACGGTTGCTTCTATGACGGACAGCTCCTTGTCATTCAATCGGTCAAGCAAAGTGTCCAAATGCCTGCGGACAGAACTTTTAACTGCCGTCTTGTCCGAATGTATGTACTCGTCAACCGAAATGTCAAATATCATAATAAGTTGAAAAAACAACTCAATGCTTGGATATTGTCCCTCATTTTCAATTGCTTGGAGATGTCTGGGGTTGTAGTCAACAATACGGGCAAGCTGTTCTCTGGTCATGCCTTTGGCTTTTCGAGCTTTCTTAATTGCTTGTCCTATGGGTGTAAAATCAAAGTCAAAATCGTTGTTTCTCTCGTCCATAAGTTCACCACCTATACTCTGAAATTCTTACCCTTATATTTTACAGAGATGTGGCTTCTGATTAAACGCTGTGAAATCTCTTGGTATAAGATATTTAATAGCCTGTATTGAGATATAGAAGTTCGTGTTTACACAGTTGATATTATTCGTTTGACCGCTTATAATGGATGCAATACATTTGGGAGGCTAATTATGTTTGAGTATATGACGGTGCAGGAAGCCGCAAAGCTTTGGAAATTATCTGAACGACAGGTACAGAAATTATGTGAGACCAATCGGATTGATGGAGTAGTTCGTTTGAGCCGAATATGGTTAATACCTCGAATAGCTAAAAAACCTGCGGATGCCCGAAGAAAAGAAAACAAATTAGAAGAAATTCATACAGATGACAAATAGGAATGCCACAATAAGGGCGGAGGTGAAATGGTATGGCAAAAATTTTGGTAGTTGAAGATGATGAACTGACAAATGAAACAGTCAGCGAATATTTTCGTGATATGGAGCATACTGTCGTTTCAGTCTTTGATGGAGAAACGGCAGTTGAATCATTTAATACAGATAAAATCGACCTTGTAATACTGGATATTATGCTACCGAAAATGAGTGGATTGAACGTCCTGAAGCAAATCAGAAAAAGTAGTTCTATTCCCGTGATTATGTTGACAGCTATGGACGATACAGATACACAGATTATGAGTTTTGATGGTTTGGCTGACGATTATGTAATAAAACCATTTTCCATTGTTCTTCTTGGTAAAAGAGTGACAGCTTTGCTCCGCCGTGTCGGGAAAACTGAACCCGAAAAGATATGGCAGCAAGGAGATGTAATGGTTGATTTTTCTGGTTTTTCGGCAGAAAAAGCAGGAATATCGGTTGATATTTCACCGAAGGAAGTATTGTTGCTGAAAATGTTGGTGGAGCATCCAGGTGTTGTTTTGACGAGAGAACAGATATTAAACTATATTTGGGGTATAGATATTCCGCTAAATGATAGAACAATTGACACTTACGTAGGACGCTTGCGGAAAAAGTTGGATTTGGACTGTATTCAAACGATAAAAGGTGTGGGATATAAATTTGAGGTGAAGCGATGAAATTATTTCAAAAAAACTTTTTATATACGCTTTCCATTATGGTGTTGATTACCTTGTTGGAGCATTGCCTGATTTACCTTCTCATTCCCACAATTTACACCAATCAAAAGGAAAAGCAGGCAATAGAAATCAGTAATGAAATCGTGCGAAAATTACAGGAATCTGAGTCCAAAACACCTCAAGAACTGGTTGAGCAATACGCAAAGAAAAGCAAGTCATGTATCTCCCTTTCCTATGAAGGAGAGCAATATGTTTTTGGGGCTTTTTATATTGAGGATGTACTGAATGGGAACGGGAAGAATTATTCGTTTCAGGCATCTCCTGATGGTAAACTGGAAAGTTCTAATACATTTCCTCAAATTACAAACCAAGGCATAGAGGGATTAACACCATTCCTTTCCACACAATTTGTAAAAAAGACCTCGACATTTATGGATGCTTATGATAAAGAATGTAGTTTACAGATTGTAATGACTTTACAGCCGGTTGGCGAAGTTAAAGGCGTTGTTCTTGAAATACTTCCGTTTACCCTGATAATTTGTGTACTGATTTCTGTTATTGTTGCTTTGTGGTATTCCAGACGGATGACAAAGCCAATCACAGAAATATCAAATGCAACCAGTCGTATGAAGAAGTTGGAACGCACGATTATCTGTCCTGTGACATCAAAAGATGAAATCGGGCAGCTTGCTCAAAATGTAAATTCGTTATATAGGGAGTTGCTTACTTCTATTGCTTATGGACGTAGGAAAACAGAAAAAGTTCACGGAACACGAAATGAATACCATCTTGTGGAGCAGGAAAATTTTCTTTTGGTAGACGGACTGCATGAGGCTATTATTCCAGAGGATGTCTGGAATGCGGCACAGGCAAAACTGATTGCACAGGCGAAGAAATATGAACACGTTAATAAAGGGAAAAATGAACGGACGCATCTGCTTTCTGGGATTGTAAAATGTCCCATATGCGGTGCAGGGATGTATGGGAATAAAAGCATCAAATATAAAAAAGACGGTACAAAATACAAAGATTTCTTTTATTATGGGTGTAAACACCGTGGTATGCAGCGGGGGCATAAATGCGATTATAGAAAGCAGATACGGGAAGAACTTTTGGACGATGCCGTAGCCGAAGTGATAGTAAAACTGGTCAGCAATCCCCATTTTGCGGCAATGATGCAGGAAAAAATCAACATGAAAGTTGATACGACCGCCATAGACCAAGAAATAACAAATTATGAAAAACAGCTCCGTCAAGATTACGCCATTAAATCGAAGCTGATTGAGGAAATTGATAACCTCAATCCCGATGACAGACATTATATTAGAAGAAAGTCAGACCTTGATGACAGGCTTTATCGGATGTATGACAAGATAGAGGAACTGGAATCACAGTTGATTGATGCAAGAGCGAAAAAGACATCCATCGAAGCCGAGAAAATCACAGGGGATAATATTTACAAGGTATTGATTTGTTTTGACAAGCTGTATTTCGCTATGAACGATGTGGAACGGCGACAGCTTATTGAAGCGTTGATTGCAGAAATACAGATTTATGAGGAACGTAAACCCAATGGTCAGTGGCTTAAATCAATTCGGTTTAAGCTGCCGATTATTGAAAATGATTTAAGTATAGGTTTGGACAACGGTGAACATGTTGAGACTATTGTGTTGCTACAAAGAGAAAACTCGTAGAAATCCTGTGTTTCCAATACTTTGCCCGTCATGTGGTGTTTGACGCCGAGGGCGATAAACTCCGCAATAAGCGCATTGAGGACTATATCACCGTTTCAGTCGTCATTGATATGGAGTGTGGGAACACAAAAACTGAATAGAGTAGGGACAGGCAAACGCCGCAGATTTTGAAAAAAGTCTGCGGCGTTTTTTCATGTCCAGACACCGAAAGGAGTGGAGAACCATGCCAGTATTCCGCGTGGAGAGGAACAAGGGGTACACGGTGATGTCCAACTACCACCTGCGGGACAAATGTTGCGGAAGCCGCCGACGCTGCATTATGGGAGTATTGGCGGGAAAAGGAAGCGGAACACCGCCGTTTTGCAACGGAGTATGTCACGCGCCGGGGGCTTATCCCGCAACAGTGACAGCATGGCAGACCGCCGGGGGACAGGGGAAGCTACACTTTTCCTATTCGCTTCTCTGCAAGTGGTTCCGGGTTGCGGTGCTTCCCGCCGACAGGCTGCTCTATGCGGAGCTTTACCAGACAGGGGACAAGAAGAAGTGTACCGAGTGCGGCGCGTTCTTTGCGTCAACCTCTAACAGTGTCAAATACTGCCCCGTCTGCCGGAAGCGTATCACCCGCCGACAAGCCGCCGAGCGCATGAGGAAAAGACGCGCCCCTGTTACGCAGTAGGCATATAAACTCCCTTGATTTACAGGGCTTTCCGGGCGGGAAAATCAGACAGGCGATACTTTTGTTCAACGACCAGTATTGTTATCAGACCTCAAAGAAAATCCGGCAGGTTTTCGATTATAAGCGGCGCAACGGCCAGTACATAGGCTCTTTTGCTCCCTACGGCTACATAAAAGACCCCAAAGACAAACACCAGCTAATCGTTGACCCGGAGGCCGCTGAAATCGTCAAGAAGATTTACGAGCTGTGCCTGCAAGGTATGGCTAAACTTCAAATCGTGATGTATCTGAACGACCACGGCATACCCAGCCCCACAGCTTACCGAAAGCTAAAGGGCCTGCCCTACTCCCCGGCTATATCGGACGCTCCCATGTGGGGGAACAAGATTATAACGGATATTCTCAGAAATCCTATTTACACCGGGGATTTAGTACAAGGCCGCCGCCGGGTGAAAAGCTACAAGGTACACCAGATTGAGGCTGTGCCGGAGGATGAATGGGTGCGCGTCCCCGATACCCACGAGGCAATCATCACCCACGAAACCTTTGAACGGGTGCAGGAACTTCTGAAACGTGACACCCGGACGGCCCCTAAAAAGCGGGAGCTCCATTTATTCAGCGGTTTTCTGAGGTGCGCTGACTGCGGCAAGGCTGTGACCCGGAGCCAGAGCGGGAAGAATGTATATTATTCCTGCTCCACTTACAAGAAACGCTCCCGGACAGCCTGCTCCATGCACTCTATCAAGCACAACCGTTTAGAGGCCGCCGTTCTGTTCGCTATCCAGTATCAAGTGAGTACCGCCGTTTCCTATTCGGAAATAGTAGCCCATATCAATGCGGCTCCACTGAAAAAAAGTCAATCCCACCGCCTTAACGACCAGATTGCCGCAAAGGATAAGGAATTGACGAAAATCACCCGCTACAAGCAGTCACTGTATCAAGACTGGAAAGACGGGGAAATCTCCCAGCAGGAATACCGGGAAATGAAAGCCGATTATGAACGGCAGGCCGCCGGGCTCTCGGATTTGCTGGCCCGGCTGACGGCTGAACGGAAACAGCTTTCAAACGGCGTTGACCAGCAGCATCCCGCGCTGGTAGCTTTTGCAAAATATCAGAACATCGAAAAGCTGACCCGCGAAATCCTGATTGAACTGGTAGACCATATCAAGGTTTACGAAAACGGCAATATCAGCGTTCATTTTAAGTTTGCGGACGAGTTCCGCCGGATTGCCGAGTACATTGAAATCAATACCACTGACACCGCCGAGGCGGGCTGACCCCCGCCAAAGCATGAAATCCTTTTGACAGTGTGTTTTCCTAATAAAACGCAATCATATGCTTGCTACGTTAACCCTCCCCCCGTTCCGCTTCCCCCGTCCTCCGCACTAACAAGACACCTGGAAGAAGCAAAAATGCCCGCCAGCGGCAGGCATTTTCAGAAAAGAGTGCAAAAAAAGCAGGAGCCGCTTCGCTCTCGCAAAACGGCCCCTATTCTTCCAGTTTGATTGCTCCGTCAATGGTAGCCTCGACGATGGGCAGATACTTTTCCGGGCATAGCTTCAATTTGTGACTGACACGCTGACGCTCGGCGCTGTCCTCCCCAATAAGATCAGTGCTAAAATAGCGTTCTATCGGCAGACGGCAAATCCGCACCAACCGCA
Source organism: bacterium D16-76 (assembly GCA_009917445.1). Lineage (GTDB taxonomy): Bacteria > Bacillota > Clostridia > Oscillospirales > Acutalibacteraceae > Acutalibacter. The sequence goes on from QZEE01000019.1 coordinate 17,998, forward strand.
GCATGACAGGGATGCTTGGAATGGTCGGCTTCAATTCGATTTCCGAAAGATACCGTGGGTCAACATACACCTGCTCTGCCAGCGCCTTGATCGTAAGCCCCAACGCCTCTCTTGCGGCCCGCACATCCTCGCCAAAGGTTTCAAAGCCGGGACAATCCTTGATTTTCGCCATATCACATCACCCTATAACATATAGTTCATAGTGTGTCCATTGGAATGATATGATATGCGTTTTGTCACGGTTTATAGTTCATCTTAACATAGGTATTTTTAAGAGCGCGGCCTTTGGAATATCAAAATCGTTTTATATTCGCTTTGCGGCACACTTTCAATTTTCATCACCCCACCATGCGCCTCCACAATCTGCCTTACAAGCAAAAGCCCCAGCCCATGCCGCAAGTCCAGCCGTTCATCGGTGCTTTCCATATAGTGCGGTTTTTCTTCCAGCTCCCGCAATTTTTCAGCGGACATACCAACGCCATTGTCCGCAACCGTGATTGAAACATCTTCCGATGAACAGCCAAGGGACAAAGAAATATCGCACCCCTGCGGATTGTGGTTGATGCTGTTCTGCACCAAGTTACCGATCGCCCGCGAAATCAACCGGGCATCACACTCTATCACTGCGGTTTCCGCTTCGGGAGAAATTTCAATCTCGACGGAATGCTTCTCACCAATACCAGCGTTGAGCAAATCCGCCGCATAGGAGCGCAGCAGCTTGGACAGGCGCACCGGCTCTTTATGGAGCGGCTGCATTTCATATTCTAACTGCGATACCAAATTCAAGTCCTGCACTAAGTCTTTGATTTTCGCGCTCTGCGCCCGGATGATTTCTGCCTCCTGCTGAATATTCTCACTGGCTCCATGATCTCCGGCAATCCGTTGGGCATATCCCATAATCATAGAGAGTGGTGTGCGGATGTCGTGAGAAACGCCGCTAATCCAGTTGGCACGGGCCTGGTTCTGTCTGCTCAACACCTGGGATGCCTGATTGACACTATCCGCAATTTCCGACAACTCGCCTTGAATGGACAAATCAACAGGTTTACCTGTGGACAGTGTTTTGATAGAGGCCATGATCGGCTCCGTATTTTTTGCAATTTTTCGTTTTGATAGGTAGTAGACCAAAAACAGAAGCACGATGTCTATTGCCAAAATGCCGGTTATAAAGAGTGGGAAAATCCTAATCGCCCGTATTGGGAAATAGTTTCCTGTCAGCTTCATAAAGCTGTCTTTTGGGTAGCCCAACACCAGCAGGCCATTATCTGTGTTCCGCACAAAAACAGGATAGTCTTGCAGATAGCCTTTTGAGAACACAGCCACATCCTGAATGGTGTACTGTGTCGGTATTTCCTCTGGTAAAGACACTTCCCAAATACAACGCCCGCTTGCATCCAATAGCATAGCCCAAATCTGATTGCGGTTTAACTCTTGCAGCCTTTCTTCTGATATGTCGGATGCTGACAGATCAGCGGCCACGGCCTCTAACATATTTGCCGGTGATGCCGAACCGTATTCCCTGAATACGATACCCCCGAACGTCAAGGCAAACGCAAGAATATTGATAAGCAGGAGAACCAGCGCAAAGGCAAAAAAGGAGAGAAGATATTTTGAGATATATTTGCCAAATGCTTTCATCGGTTATTTCACCCCTTTGCTTGTCAATCTGCCGTAAGCTCCACTAATACGATTTCAGGCCGATTATTGAAGCGGAGCGGTATGATACTGTTTCCAAGGCCACGGCTGACAACCATATTTGTGCCTCCGTTTGTATATAGGCCAGCATCGTACTTTGGGAAAAATCCCTGATTGGGAGCAACCAGCCCGCCAATCAGCGGCAACCGAAATTGACCGCCGTGTGCATGACCGCTTAAAACTAAATCAACACCAAAGCTTACATAGGTATCAAACAATTCCGGCCTGTGTGAAAGCAAAATCGTATAGCCAACCTTATTTTCCATCAGGTCATTCAACTTGGTACTTATCATAGCGGGGACTTCATCGAAGATATTACTTTTGATTGTAAAATTAGGGTCTGAAAGTCCCATCAAAGTGACAATACCGCCGTTGTGTTCAAGCTGTATTGCATTGTCCTCAAGAACGATCACGCCAGCGGCTTCAAGTCCTGTTTTAAGCTCACTGTACTGTGACAGGCTGGCTTCGTGATTGCCCGTCACATAATAGACTGGCGCAATTTGAACCGCCTTTTCAGCAAAAGAAAGAGCAACATCTATGTTCGTATGCTGTGCATCTATCAGATCGCCCGTTATTGCAATCATATCCGGCTTGCTCTCGGAAAGGCTGTTTAATAAATGCGAGTTTCCTTCTCCAAATTCAGCGTTATGCAGATCAGAAATCTGTGCAATTCTAAACCCGGAAAACTCCGAGGGTATCTGATTGCCGGAAAGAGTAATTGAATTTGCCATTAACGCTGTATTTCCCCAAATCGTCCATACGATCAAGGCAAGCAGCATTGTTATCAGGACATAGAAAAGCAAATGTGTTTTGAAATGGCTTTTTTCATGGCCCTTGTTTATCTCCCACGCATTATTTCCTTGCCAGCAGCTTATAGCCCAGCCCTTTGACTGTCAGCAGGGAGACTGGCTTGGACGGGTCTGCCTCGATTTTCTCCCGGATGCGCCGCACATGGGCGTTCAAGCTGTTTTCATAGCCAAAAGGATTGTCGCCCCATAGAGCCTCGCAAAGCGTGTCCACGGTCACAATGCGGCCCTCATTCTTCGCCAGAGTTTCCAGCAGCCTATGCTCCATCGCTGTCAAGGGAAGCATCTCACCGCCCTTATCCACTTCGGCCCGGCTGAAATCCACCGTACAGCTATCCAGCTTCAAAACGGTTGCGTCCTCTTTGTAGCACCGGCGCAGAACGGCGTAAACCCGCAGCAGAAATTCCTGGGGCAGAAAGGGCTTTGCGATATAATCGTCCGCTCCAAGGCCCAGCCCTGCCAGCTTGTCCGCCGCCTCGTCACGGGCCGTCAGAAAAATCACGGGAATATCCGTCCATGTGCGTATCTGCTCCATCAGAGCAAAGCCGTTGCCGTCCGGGAGCATCACATCCAAAATCGCCAGATCAGGCTTTTCCGCCTTGGCGGCGGCAATTCCCTCTTTCATGTTGGAGGCGGTCACAAGGCGCCCAAAGCCCTCGTCCGCTAAAATAGCTGATACCATTTTCAAAAGCTCCGGCTCGTCATCGACCAGCAGGAGTTTTTTGTTGTGTAAAAATGAATTGTCCATCGTGACACCTCCTGTCCGCCCCCATTATAACATACTCATTCAACTTTATGGATAGCCCGTTGAAAAAGTAAGGTAAAAGTAAGGACGAGAGAATGTAGAAGTCAGGTTGATGCTGTACCATAGGGGCAGAAAGGAGATGTGTCTATGGACTATATCATCGCCACAGAGCAGTTGACGAAGAAATACAAAAATTTTACCTCCGTCAACAATGTTTCTATCCACGTCCGCAGGGGCAGTATTTACGGCTTTCTTGGCCCCAACGGAGCGGGCAAATCCACCACCATGAAAATGCTCTTGGGGCTGACTGCCCCCACAAAGGGCAGCTTCACCATTGATGGAAAACACTTTCCAAATGACCGGTTGAAAATCCTGCGGGAGATCGGCTCTTTCATTGAGGCCCCCTCGTTCTATGCCAACCTGACAGGCCGGGAAAATCTGGATGTGATACGCCGGATCTTGGGCCTGGGTCAAAATACCGTAGAGGACGCCTTGGAGCTGGTGGGGCTGTCCGAATTTGGAGATCGTCTGGCCAAGAAGTATTCCCTGGGTATGAAACAGCGGCTTGGCCTCGCCGGGGCGCTGCTGGGCCGTCCGCCTATCCTCATTCTGGATGAACCGACCAACGGCCTTGACCCCTCTGGCATCCATGAAATTCGCAATCTGGTAAAATCCCTGCCTGATCTGTACGATTGCACCATCCTCATTTCCTCTCATATGCTGTCGGAAATTGAGCTGATGGCGGACGACATCGGCATCCTCAATCATGGACGGCTGCTGTTTGAGGGCAGCTTGGATGATCTGCGGCACAGCGCAAGGCAGGCGGGACTGTCCGCCGATAACCTGGAAGATGTGTTCCTCTCCATCGTGGAGCAGGACAACGCCGCCAGAAAGCAGAGGGCAAAGCTATGAGGGCGCTTGTGATCGAACTGCGGAAAGAGAAGCGGACAGGGGTGATCCCGGTGCTGCTGGCTGTCGGTATTTTAGGCGCGGCCTATGCCTTTGTCAACTTCCTTGTCCGAAAAGATACGCTGCTGGGTCTTCCGCTGGCCCCGATGGACGTACTGCTGACCCAGCTTTACGGTATGATTATGATACTGAACCTGTTCGGTATCGTTGTCGCGGCCTGTATGGTCTACAACATGGAGTTTAAGGGCAGCGCAATCAAGAAGATGTATATGCTCCCCATGAGCGTACCGGGGATGTATCTCTGCAAATTCCTGATCTTGACCGTCATGCTCTTTGTGGCGGTAGCTCTGGAAAATCTGGCGCTCATGAAAATCGGAATGAGCGATCTGCCCCAGGGGACATTTGAAATGGGAACGCTGCTCCGCTTTACGGCCTATTCATTCATCACATCCATGCCAGTGCTGTCCTTTATGGTGCTGATCTCCTCCCGCTTTGAAAATATGTGGGTTCCTCTTGGTGTGGGAGTTGCCGGTTTTTTAAGCGGGATGGCCCTGGCATCGTCGGCCGCGGCGGTCTTGATGGTGCATCCATTCATTGTGATGTTCAAGCCTGCGGTGGCTATGAGCGCACAACCCGATATGCTGGTGGTGCTGTTTGCTCTGGTCGAAACGCTCCTTTTCCTTGGCCTTGGGCTGTGGATGGCAAAAAATCTGCGCTATGAGTAAAGGAGGAGCCGCATGAACTTTTTAGATTTGCTCGGCATTGAGTTTATGAAAGTGAAACGCTCAAAGATCGTTCCGCTGATTTTTATTGCCCCGCTGCTGGTAGTGGCCTCCGGGGTGGCGGCGTTAAGCCGGTACTTCACGCCGGAGTACACCAACGCATGGCCCGCTATGTTCATTCAAAGCGCCCTGGTCTACGCTTACTATCTTCTGCCGTTCAGCATGATCGTGGTATGCGTGATGATTGCGGGGCGGGAAACACAGAACAATGGCATCCTGAAAATGCTGGCCCTGCCGGTGAGCCGGAAAGCTCTTTCCCTGGCAAAGTTTTGTGTCCTGATGTTTTATCTGTTCATGGAAATGGTTGTCTTTCTGGCGGTGTTCGTAGTTGCCGGTATGCTGGCTACTTCCACAATGGGTATTACGGAAACATTGCCCGTTCTCTATCTTCTGAAATGGTGCGCGGGGCTGTTTCTGACAATGCTCCCATGTTTGGCGGCGATGTGGGCAATCACGGTGTTATTTGAAAAACCTCTGCTTTCCGTGGGGCTAAACCTGCTGCTGGTTATCCCCGGTATTCTGGTCGCCAACACGCCGCTCTGGATTGCTTATCCCTACTGTTACAGCGGCTATTTGGTGTCCTGTTCTCTGCACGATTTTACGGCGGAAACCTCTGATACCGCATTTGCATTGATGCCGTTTCTGCCCTGTGCAATCGCTGTATTTGCTGTCCTGCTTGCCCTGTCAATTACACAATTTGGAAAAAAGGAAATGAGGTAATCGTATGGAAGTCACAAAAAAACTTCAAAAGCTCAGTCTGGCGGCGCTGATTGTCAGTCTGCTGCCGCTGGCAACCCTTGTCCCGGTGTTTCTGAAAATCACCCTGCCGGATGGTGTACGCACAGTTTGGGCGGTCTGCAACATTGTCCTTGTACTGTCGGGCCTTCTGCTCTCCGTGATCTGCGTGAAAAGCGAGGAAAGCCGGAGCGCCGTCAACATCATGTCCACAGTAATCAGCGTTGCGCTGGTGCTGATGATGCTGGGGATTGTCGCCCTTGCCCTGGTTCTCAACTTCTTGCAGTAATAACAGATCGGGAAACTGCCATATAGCCAATATTTGAAAAACTGCCGCACGACGGCAAAAGAAAAAAAGCCGTCGTGCAGCAGTCTATAATCACGCCCATTTGCGAACGACGGCTTACAAATCTAAGCCGCCGTTCTTTTAGAGTGACGCGGTAACGCTGACAGATACGGCGGCTGATAGGAGGCAGCCGCCATGAAGTACATAACCGTTCGACACGATTTGACAGAGTTTGAACCGTCAAAAAAAGCCCGTCCCCCGCCTTGGAATATTCCGGCCATGAGTATGAACTATACACAGCCATAAAGTGCAATCATATTCCCGTTCTCCGCCCGGTAGGTCTGCGACCTGCCGGGCGATTTTTGTCGTTTCCTACGGTCTGTGCCGATCAGAAAAAATTATTTTCGCAAAGGGGGCTTTTAGCGGGTAGCAGACGACGTTGCCGGTGTCATGTTAGCGGAAAGGGAGAGAACCACCACCATCCCCGAGGAAAGGGGGTGAGAAGATGGATGCTATCCCCCGCAGCTATGACGAGTGCCGGTTTGACGCCTTTTGCAAGTCGGTACTGCGGAACGAGGCCCATAACTACCGGCGCGGCTTAAAGCGCCAGCGTGACCGGCAGGTGTCAATCAGCGCCTTGTCGCAGGCAGATATGGACAAGCTCTCTACGGTAGATCACTACCCCAGCGACAGTTACACTTTCTCGTCGCATGGATATGACCTGCACATCAACAACGAGCTTGTGGCCGATGCCTTTGCCAGCCTATCCGCACAGACGCAAAGCATTTTGATTTTGCGTTTCGTGCTGGATTTGGGCGACGCCGAGATCGGCAGTCTTGTGGGTATGTCCCGCAGCGCCGTCCAGCGGCACAGGAAGAAAACGCTGGATGAACTGCGGAACAAATTGACGGCGTTGATGCCAAAGGGAGGTTGAGCGCGGATGATGAACCCCAGCTACAAGGGCCGGGCGCTTCTCCCCATGCCGGTGATCGAAGCCGCCCGCGCCGGGGACGCCGAAGCCGTGGAACAGGTCTTGCGGTACTACGAGGGCTACATAAACAAACTCTGCACCCGGACGCTGTATGACGAGTACGGCAATCCCTATGTCTGCCTGGACGAGTGGATGAAGCACCACCTGGAAAACAAGCTCATTCAGGCCATCGTCGGTTTAGGCTGACGGCAACCGGCCCGGCAGGGCAGGCGGAACACCTTACGGATAGCGTCCGCCCTGTAAAGGCCGGCTGCGCCAATCCTCAATGTGGACATACGCTTTTTTGTTCCGCTCGCTGATGGTCGCTGGGGACACTTTGCTTCCCCACAGCGCCTCCGTGATGTCCTCTACTCTGCGCACTGAGACACCAGCCAGCGTACCAGCTCCTTAAGTTGACCCTTGATTACTTCTTCATTTAGCTGTACAATCTTCTCTGACATGGTTTATTGTCTCCTCTCAGAATGGTGTGTCGCTGCTTCATTCTACCAGAGGGCTGCAAACCTTGTCTTTTTTATTTGCGCAACTTATTGTACCTTATCAAATAGCAGATAAAAGCCAAAAGCCGGGGCAAATCCCCGGCTTTTTCTATACGGTAAAGTATTCGATATTTTGAGGGCGTATGTCCTTTTGTATGTCCTTTTGTATGTCCTTTTAGCGTAAGGTCAGATACAGTGATAAAAAAGAAAAACCCCGCAGACCGCAGTCTTACGAGGTTTTTTATGGAGCTGCTAAGCAGATTTGAACTGCTGACCTCATCCTTACCAATGGTACCGGGCCTGTGAAATTCCTTCAAACCATAAGGAAAAACCGGCAATATACTGCGTTTGACGGTACTTTTTGTACCATATCCTTCCGCCGTATGAAGCTAGACTTTGCAGGTTTAGTAACCAAATCGTAACCACAATGGCTATACATGAATGAGGGCTAAACGTCGGGGAACACCTTGTTCAGTTCAATAAAGCAGCCGTCCAGCGCATTGACCTTCGCCACATCTGTGAATCCATACTCCTCATAGGGCACCAGCCGTCCGGCATCGTCCCGCAGGAAAACACTGACCGCACGGTTCATCGGGTCTACAATCCAATACTCCTTTAGACCGGCCTGCTGGTAAAGATTGAACTTCACAAGCTTGTCATGGCGTGCAGACGATGGGGAAAGGATTTCAATAATCATTTCTGGCACGCCACGGTATCCTCTGTCATCCACCCGGGACTTATCGCAGATGATGGAGATATCCGGCTGGACGATTGTATCCACGTTTTCAGGCTTTTCATCTATTTGCTCAAACAGGCGCACATCAAACGGCGCGGCTATGGCCCTGCACTTTTTGCCCTCGAGGAAATTCAATAGCTGGCGGTGTATGGCAGCGCTGATTTCCTGATGGATAAAAGAAGGCGAGGCAAGGAGGTAAGCCTCGCCGTTTATCAGCTCGTAACGCTGCGGGCCGTCCCAACCCAGATAGTCGGCAAAAGTATATTTTTCGTTCTCCGCAAGTATAGGGCTGCTCATGAGATTCACTCCTTCCATTATGTTTAGGCAGAATAGCACCTGTCATATAGCTTCCCAGCCGTCCTTTACAAAAGAATTCTCCTGCCTTTAATTATACCATAGAGCTACTGGCATTGCCAGTTTGAATTCTGTCTTCGACCTCTGAAATTAGTTTGTCCATTATAGCGATGAATTCGTTAAAAAGGGACAACGCTATCTGCTTTGCTTCGGCTATGTCATTTTTAGATTGGGATAAAATGGATTTAAGGGCACGGAATCCCTCCAATGTTTTTTCCAAATCGGTATCAGGGGATTGTGCCCTGTTCCCCCACATTTTCTTAAAGTCTGACAATAGAGTTACTTTTTCTGCATTTTTGCAAGCAGAAAAACCTCGCGCAACCGCGTCCGCCATTTGAGAATCAAAACAACGGAAGCGCTTGTTTTGACATTTTACAAAAGCTAATTCACAATCTTTTTCCAGCAAGTCAAGAAAGTCCTTCCGATTTTTGGCATACATAAGCCTGTCTTTATTTCTGAATTCATGGATTAGCATATAGACTTCCCGCTCTTCAGGCAATAAACGTTCCATATTGTTTTCGCCGGTAAGCCGGTGGCCGAAAGCATCTTCTCCGCTTTGCTCCAGAAATTCGATTTGTTTCTCAACGCCTGCTTGCATTTTCTCCCAGTCTACGCATAACGGAAGTTCAATCTTATGAATCCGAGCGGAAGCGATATTTTCAATTAGTAAAATGTAATCATCTAACGACAATTCTCCACCATATGCACCATCTAAAACTTTTGGAAAGCCTTCAATTAGATCTTCATCATTTATATTCCATAATGAATAGGTTCTGACAATGTCGTACGGCGTGGCTGCCTTTTTCTTTTCTTTATAATTTTGTATCTGGGCGATTGCCTTGCTTTCATCCCACCTGCCATGAAAAACCCATGCCTTTTCAAAGTTAAGCATATATTTGTCTTTATAGAAAGCAGGATATATCCGGGAAACCTCTACGTCCGAAAAGAAAGTTCCATATCTTTCGCTATCTACAATGATTCCCGCCTTTGCAGCCATAGTAAACATAACGAAGGCGTAAAGCCATTCTTCCAGAGGCTCCTCTATCCTTTGAGAGTTCAAAAGGCAATACACTCTGTGAAAATCCTGTATCGCGCAGCGAAAACTTCTGAGGTTATGCGGATTATGTGCAGCCCGTATTTCCGCTAACTTTTCGTTGTCCAAGGAAGCTTCACCAAATTCATCGTTTGTCATGGGAATACCATCAGAGAACAAGTTTTGCAATTCCGTTATGTGCCCTTTCAAGAACTGCTTATACGCATTGTCCTCTGTTGCATATTTCTCAATGATGGATTCGACAGCAGAATCATAGTCTGATACAATTTCTATCGTCCGGCAGACGACTTTTTCCTTAATTTCGTCGTATCGGATAGCCTTGCTTTGTTTTGTGCCTGAATCCACATTATCGTCTTTGTCTGCACTACCGGTTCCACTCTCCCTTTGTAGCAGATGTTTTTCATTAGAAATAATAATCGTATGTAAACCCTGATTTTCACAATACTCGTTTATTACTCCCAGCAAATCGACTGGGTCAACCCTGCACCTCTCAAGATCATCAAATACCAAGACAATCTTTTTATCGCCAATGCGCTTAGACATAGAAATGAATTTTGTGATGTCAACAGATAACACAGCGCCTGCGGTACTGTCTAATGTCTTGGCCATATTGGCTATATCGTCTTTTGCCTTTAATATCTTTGGGAGTGCCGCTCCTATTTTACCGGCATTTTCTAAGCACGCCTCCAGCCAGGCTTGTTTCACAGCAGCAAAAGCAGCTTCTATGGAAGAAATACCAAATAAGGATATCCGGATAATGATGTGAGTTTCCTCTAATGCTTTTGATAGAATAGAATCGACTAAATAAGTTTTACCGGATCCCCATTCACCTGTAAGCATCAATGCCCCGGCGGGGTTCTCTTGCTCACAATAGTATTTTAATTCATCCAGTGTGCTTGATGCCATATTATCGCTCTCCTTTGTTCGATTCGCTTTCCTGATAATCATGTATTTCTGAAAGATTCTCCCTATAGGCCCAAACCTTCCCCTTCCTGCACCTCTCCAGTTTTTCTTCCCGCACCCACCCCCGCAGCAGGCGGTTCGCCGTAGCGGAGGAAACGCCCAATAAGCGACACACATCGGCGTTTTGAATCAGGCCATGGCTCTCCAAATAATCTCGAACCACTTTCCAACTGTGAGCTTGCTTATCATCCATCACTTCATCGCTCATACCAATCACTTCGCTGATGGATGACTTGATAGCTGACAGCATAAACAGAATAAACTTGGTGGACTTCCCCTCGCTGTTGGAGGCGTTTATCGCATTGTAATACGCCTGTTGACGGTCGTGAACGATGGATTCCACCGGCAACCAGGCAAAGAGCAGGTTCCATTTCGACAGCAGCAGCGTGTGCCAGAGTCGGCCAACCCGCCCGTTTCCGTCGGCAAAGGGATGGATCAGCTCAAACTCGTAATGGAACACGCAGCTTTTCAGCAGCATAGGCAGGCTGCTGTCTCTTGTCCAGTCCAGCAACTGGGCAACCAGTTCCGGCACGTAGTCGGGCAGAGTGCCAAAGTGCAAAATTTCGCCCTGCTGGTTCACTACTCCTACCGGCTTCGAGCGAAAGCACCCCACCTCCTCCACCAAGCCGCGCATCATAACGCCGTGGGCGGACAGGAGGGCTTCTATGGAGTAGGGGTCGAGGGTGTCCATATGCTCATAAATTTCATAAGCATTTTGCACCTCCGCAATGTCTTTGGGCGGCGCCAGCACGGTTTTGCCACTCAGCACAGCCGTGACCTGCTCGATGCTTAAAGTATTCTGCTCAATGGCCAGTGAGCCGTGTATCGTCCGGATGCGGTTGGCCCGGCGCAGGGTAGGGCTGGACGAAAGGGCATTGGCAGAGCTGATTTTCCCCACCAGTTCCGCTATTTCCGCGATATCTGTAAGAATTTCAGGCGTTATTTCAAAAGGAGGGTCTTGTGCCATGGTTATCACCGCCTTGTGCTGATTTTGCTATTATTATAGCGCAAAAGGCTGGAAGGGGCAACAGGGTTCCAGAGCCTCTTTGGTTTTCCTGCACTGGAAAATAAGGATAGAGGTTGATTTTTGCAACAAAAGTAGTATATACTATGTATATACGATGAGGAGGTATCCGTCATGACAACCACGATACAAAAATGGGGGAATAGTCAGGGAATCCGTATACCGAAGATTCTTTTGGATACGGTGCACTGGGGGGAAGATGAAGAAATCGTGATACAAGCGGAAGAAGGGCGGCTGATATTGACAAAGGCTCAGGAGCATAAGCGCATCCAGGAGCTTTTCGAGGGTTTCCAGGGAGATTATGAACACTGCGAAGTGGAATGGGGCGAACCGGCGGGGGAAGAAATATGGTAAAGCAAGGCGATATTATAAAGATAAATTTTACGCCTCAGGCCGGACATGAACAGGCAGGCTACCGGCCCGCCCTAGTGATAAGCAATGACTTTTTTAACCAGAAGACGAACCTGGTGATCGTCTGCCCCATCACCAACACCCGGCGTGCTTTCCCGCTGCATATTCCGCTGGACGACCGCACCCGGACTACCGGCGTCATTTTATGCGAGCATGTAAAAACGCTCGACATAAACGCACAGCCATACCAGGTGGTGGAGCCGCTGCCTGGGGATTTGCTTGCAAAGGTGATTGATGTTGTTTTTGCGGAGATAGAGTAGGGGTGATGGTTGCCCTCCCCCTGATGAAAGCGCCTCGGTAACTTTTTATTTTAGTATGCTCAAAAAGCAAACCCCTGAAGGTTTCATAGCCTCCAGGGGAGTTATTTTATTGCACTGAAAGGTGGCGTAGCACTCCCAGAACCTCAAAAGCCTACTCCGTTTCCGCAATCTTTTTCACTTCGTCCAAATCCAGACTGCAAACGTCAGCGGTTTCCTCCATAGAAAATCCCCGTTCCAAGAGGCGTTTGACAACACCGGTTTTAGCATCGCGTTCGCCCTCCGTGCGACCTGTGGCAAAACCCTTTTCTTCCCCCTCTTTGAGTGCTATAAACCGCACATCTTCTAGCTTCGCTGCCAGCGTCATAAATCTCTCCACCTTTCTGTCATCGGCCTTTATATCCTCCACGGCCTGGTCAATCCGGCTTAAATATTCAGAACCAGAAACATCAAAAGACTGCTTGCTCCTCTTCGCGTTGATATAGCGCAAAAACTCAAGGGCTGCCGGGTTGAGATTCGGCTTTGTAAACTGTGCGTTCAGGATGTAAGCATAAGAACCATCGTCATATACAATATCTTCTGCTCCCTCGATCACCGATTTGCGTTTATAGAGTGCCAGCCCACGCCCATAATAATCGTCGGTGCAAATGAAAATTACATAGCTGGATTTCAAGTCGCGATAATGCTCGGAAACCTCCAGCGTCCGGCGGTCCAGTGAGCTCTGGTAATACCGAATCCGCCTCTCCAAATCATAGGCGGCGCCGGTCTGCATTTCCACCGCATATTGTGTTTTCTCCTCATCCTCCAGCGAGATGTCCAAGCGGATGCCATGCAGCTCAAAACCGTCCTTGATGTCTTGCTGCTTCTCGATGTAAGTGATTTCCGCAATTTTTTTCTCCAAGACCGCTTCCAACAGAGGCTTTACGTTCTCTGGCTGGCGCATAATCTCACAGAAGATAAAGTCATTGGCAATGGAAAGGCCCGTTACATCTCTTTTCATGGCAGCCACCCTCTTTCTATTGCTATTATACCCTGGGGCAGCAAAAAAAGCAACAAAATTCAAGTATTCCCTTATCTTTCCCCCAATCCCGCCGATACACTATACGGTTCCCAAATAAACGAAAGAAAGGATGACCCACATGACGCAGACTATCGACACCCGAGCCAACCGAATAACCCCGCAGGCCATCCTTTTTAGCAGAGTAGAGTAATTCCGCCCTCTGCCAATAGCCAGGATTCCTGCACCTCCGCATAGCCGGGGTGCTTTTTTGCGCCCATTTTTCGGGGATATCAGCACTCCGGCAGAAAGGGAAAATATGGAAATCATCACAGGAAAATATACAGAAGCAAAAGTTTATACATCTGGCGAATTGGAATCATACGCCCGTGCACAGTTACAAATGCTCTGCGACAACGAGTGTCTGGCAGGCAGCCGAATCCGAGTCATGCCGGACGTGCACCCGGGGAAAGTGGGCACCATTGGTCTGACTATGACCGTAGGCGAACGCCTGATGCCATTCCTGACTGGCATAGACATCGGCTGCGGTGTGACAATGGCGCGTATCCGCAAAGGCAAGCGCGAATGGGACAGGCTGGACAGCGTCATCAAAAGCAGCGTCCCGGCTGGGTTTGCCTCACGGCAGAAGCCCCACGCCAAGGCCACGGACTTTGACTTTTCCCGCCTGTACTGCGCCAAACACATCCGGTCGCAGAGGGCAGCTCTGGCGCTGGGCACCCTGGGTTCTGGCAACCACTTTATAGAGGTGGGTACGGATGGCGATAGCCTATACCTGTTTATCCACTCTGGCAGTCGGATTTTGGGGAAGGAAGTCACCGAACACTACGTTGCCAAGGGCCAAATCGAATTGAAAGCCATAGGAATTAAAATCCCCTATGAGCTGACCTGGCTGGATGGCGCACTGCTGCAAGCTTATCTGCACGATGCCGCTGTGCTGCAAGAATATGCAGAGCTAAACCGCCAGATCATGATTGCCGAAATCCTCAAGGGTATGAAATGGAAAGCCGATGAGATGTGCTCCTGCCCGCACAACTACATTGCGGCAGACCCGCGGTCTATGGAAATTTTTGGAGCGCCTATACTACGAAAAGGTGCTATCGCCGCCATGCAGGGTGAGCGGGTCATAATCCCCATCCATATGCGGGACGGCGTGATTCTCGGCACTGGACTGGGCAACATAGAGTGGAACTGCTCGGCTCCCCACGGCGCAGGGCGTATCCTCAAGCGGGAGGACGTGCGGCAAAAACACACCATGTCAGAGTATAAAATGGCAATGAAGGGTGTCCACAGCATGAGTATTTCTGCGGATACCCTGGACGAAGCACCCTTTGCGTACCGCAGCCTGGAAGAAATAGCCGGTGCGGTTTCGGAAACAGTTAAAATTGATAAGATTATAAGACCGGTCTACAACTTCAAAGCCGGGGACAGGAGGTAACTATGGCCACCTATAGGGAGATGCCATGCAAATATTACATCGCCTACCAGCAGTGCCAGAAAGGCCGCAGGGCCGAGCACGGCGGGTACTGCCAGCATTGCGGGAAGTATGTGCCCAGGGCGAGGGTACACAGAGTGAATAAGAAAAAGGTTTATTTGGATAAACTTAAAAAGGATGAACGATAAAAAATAAGATCGTAAAACAGAAAAAACGGCAGACACTTTTGTGTCTACCATTTTTTGTTATGTACTGCATTTTATCAAAGCTTCAACCACTGCGCAAACCTTTCTCCGGTCGGAATCGGAAAGCTTCTCAAGCTGCTCTGACAGCTGGGTGGCCCTTACCTTGTACCCAGCCTCCACAACCTCGGACAAAACCATATCCGCCGACACCCCCAGGGTGTTCACGATTTCGATGAACGTCTCCAGGGCAGGCAGCTTCTCGCCGCGCTCCACCGCGCCGACGTAGTTTGTGCTCAGTCCCGCCAATTCCGCCAGGTCTTCCTGCCGAAGATTCCTTGCCAGCCGGTATTTCCGTATGTTCTTCCCAATCGAGTTAAGCTCCAACTGCGCACCTCCTATGAGTAGGGCTACTTGCTTATTAGTATAGATTCCGGGCGGGAGGGAATACACAATCTATTAGAGTTGAATCCTGTCTATAAGCGTTGACTTTCCTCGGGGTTTTTGGTATACTGCTATAAAAGGCCAGCAGAGCAAAAGAAATTTCTGATGCACCAATACATGAAGGAAGGGTTAGCTTATGGGTCTAAAAGAATTCAGAGAATATAAACTTAAGCAAACGCGTGCGCAGTTTGCCGACTTTATGGGTGAAACAGAAGAAACCGTAAAGCGTTGGGAAGAAGGAAATTGTAATCTAGATGCGCTGCAAAAGATTGCGCAAAAAACCGGTGCCGATCTCAATACAATTGCAGGTTATGAGAAACCCACCCCACAAGCTGTAACTCCTGCAAACACCTGGGAAAAGGCAGAGTTCACCAAAAAAAGCCTGGTGCAGTATATTTCCGATGAGACAGAAAAGTTTCATTTAGAAGAAACCCAGCGGAAGAACTACATAGACGGCCTTGAACAGTGTCTGGCGGCTTATCTTGTCAAGCCTAAAATTACGATTGTCGGTCGCTCTGACACGGGGAAGAGTACGCTCATCAACGCGCTGCTGGGGGCAGAAAAAATGCCCACATCCTGGACGCCTACCACGGCCATCGCCGTGTACATTAAGCACATGGATGAAAAACCAGCTTTCATGCCGGAAAATGAAAATGCCTGGGTCTTTGCTAACCGCTGTGGAGAGGAGACCCTTTGGGATGTGCGCCGCCTTTACGATGAGGAATACTGCCGTAAATGGAAAATTGCCGCTGGAGATGCTGACGTTTTGAAAACCTATGCCACCCGCCAAGGTAAGGAACACGCTTTTGAAGCGGGTGCGGCCGTTGTGTTTGTGGATGCGCCAATCCTCCAGAATTGTGATATCATTGATGTACCCGGTTTCGGGACGGACAAAGAAAGCGATGATATACTTACGCTGAAAACCACCCAAAGCGCAGACGTAATCCTATACCTATCCCAAGCTAATGGATTTATGCGCGAAGAAGATTTTATCTACTTAAAAGAAAACATCAGCGGCCTGCCTGTTTGGGAAAACCGTGCCAAGAACAATTTGCGGCCCCTCTCTAATCTCTTTATCGTAGCCAGTCAGGCGCACACTGTCAATGCGGGCAACCCCTATGAGCTTCGCACCATTTTGGATAATGGCTACGAAACACTTTCAAATACCTTGGCCGAGCACTATTGGGACGGCAAATGTTCCCTTTCCGGTTTTTCGGAGACTGATTATAAAGAGGCCCTTCGCAAACGCTTCTTCACGTATACCACAGATATTCCTACTCTGTGCAAGGATTTCATTGATGACTTGAAAATGCTGTTGGAAGCATTGCCCGGTATCATTGACGAGCGGGCAAGAGATGCAATAAAGACTTATATTAAGGGACGAAAGCCGTCTTTGCAGGCAGAGATAGAAAAGTATGAGGGCATTTGTGCTGAGCGGCAGCGGTATATCTCTCTGCTTCAGGAGATTGACAGCCATGAGGTAGAGCGTTTAGAGGATAACGACAGGCGTAAAGCCAAGGTCTTGAATAAAATTGAAGAAATCCAGCAAGATTGCCTTACTGAATTCAGCGCCTATTGCAGCCGTAAAATCAATGTTGAGGCCATTAAGCAGATGCTCCATGACCAAAAGGTCAAAAATAAGAAGGGGGAAATTGAGCAATTCTCCAGCCGTCTTCAAAGCATGTTACGGCAACAGGTAGAAAAGCTGCTTTCAGAAAACTCAAAAGAGGTGGCTGAGGTTACCAAAGAATATATTGATAGCTTTTCTGTTTCCATCAGTGAGGCTTATGAGGCGCAATCTCTTTCTGTGGATTTTGATGCGGGGTGGGCGTTCACTTCCGCAATCAGTTCCTTTGGCATTTGGGGTGGCTTGGGTGCCGGGGTGGCCGGGTGGGCCGCTGCTATACTCATGCCAGCGTCCGTTTTCGCGGGAGCTGCAGGGACAGCAGCAGCGGTAGCAGCTCTTCTGGGGCCGGTGGGTCTGGTCGGGGGGCTAGCCGTCAGTGGGGTGCTAGGTATTGTGAAGCTATTTACAGGTGGCTGGCAAAAAAGTGTTGCAAAAAAGATTGTAAGCGCTTTTGAAGAAAATGGAATCCAGGACATGTACAGCAAATCTATCAAGACGTATTGGGCAGAGACAAAAAAGGCGTTCGAAAGTGCTGCTGAATCACTGGATAAGGAATGGGAAACCTATGTTGATGGGCTTCGCAAGTCTGTAGACGAGAACGATGTACATGCATTGGAGGAACGCCTTCTGTCTTTGAAGAATCTGATTCTTTTTTTCGAAAATATCCCGTTGTAAGGGGTTGGTTCATTCGTCTTTTCAACGGGCAAGACTTTATGGAGGAATAGTATTATGCTTGAGCTTTTTTATCAATATAAGAATTCCAACCGTATTACCGACGCCATCCTGGTCGGGCGCAACCTTTTTAACCGCAATCCCGGTAATCAAGAAGTCTTTCATGCGTATTTTGATCTGCTGTGTTCTCTCGCAGAAAACCTCCCACTGCTTTCAGAACGGAAATCCTTCATGGAGCAGGCAGATGTAGCCTTGGCTTTTTTCACGGAAAATGTGGAACTCAGCGAAGAAGCTGTATCTGCACTTCACGCGTACCAGGAGCGTCTTGATGCGGTCCATAATGCGGTTGTGTCCGAGGAACAGGCCAACAGCAACGCGCACCTGGAGAAAATACGCGCAAGTAATGACCAACAAATCATAAAAATCCGTAAAATAAAGGGAGATTTGCTTAAAACCGATACGCAAGAGGAGTTTGACCAGTTGCTTGTACAGCTAAGTGAAGTTGACCACAGTATCGACAAGGATATGCTTTCTGGGAAGCAGGCCGGTTCCTATGATCGGCTGACAAAAGAATGCACAGAGGCCATCAGTCGGAAGATGCAGGAACTTGAGTACAAGAGCAATAAGAGATATAACAAAACAGCTATTGAAGCCTACGCAAAAGCGTACAAAGCTTTCAAAGACGATGAAAGCTTGTGCAAAAATTGGGCCCGGCTTTCCAGACTGGCGTCTGAAACCCTTTTTGCATTTGAGGCATCCCGTCTATTCAATGAGACACTCATATATTATAACCACGTTTATTCCTATATCTTCAACAAGCTGGATGATGACGGGAAACTGGCACTTACAGGTCTATCGGTCGATTGCGAGAGAAAGCTGAGGAATTGATATGCTACACACTCTAAAGAATAATAAAAGCCTCACGTTCTATCAGCCCACCACTGTCGCCAGCCGAAACACATTTTCCACTTCATATGCAGGTGGAATCGCGGCGGCTCCTGTGGCTCAGACGGGACTGATAACACGGACATATACGTCTAATGTCAATCAAGCCTTTGCTAATTTGCAAGAGAGTGTTCTTGCACGCGGCATGCAGTACGTAAACAATAGCGCCGCCTCAAAAGGCGGCTTTATGGCAGAAAACTTTGTGGCAGATTCCTATAATCTGGATGCTGTCATAAAGGGAGAGAGTGGGAATACATGGGCTTATGTTCCAGAGAGCCATGATGCTGCTTCGCCGGATGTCGTTGTCCTAAGTAAGCGGGGAAACACGATTCAGGAAGCCAGCTTAAAATATTATAAAGACGCTGTTTCAAGTGTAAAAAATCAGACAAACCCTGATTATGGGGATCAGGTGCGCATTATACCTTCAGATCAATTAGAAGAAGGAAAAACCGCCTTAGCAGAGCTACGTGCCAAAGATATAGCAAAAGGACGTTTACCTGCCGCTAAAATACATCAAGATACTTTGGAAAAGCTCACGGATAGGATACGCACGAAAAATGGTGTCAGTTCCACTCCCCTCACCAAAGAGCAGTCTATAAAACTTGCAAATTCAACAAAACAGGTAGATGACGCTGTTGTTGTGGATCAGAAAAAATTCAATGAGGTTATGGACGAAACTGGCATTACAAAGAAAACAAAAGATGCTATTTTCAGAAAGGAACTCCATGGCCTGGGTATGGCCGCCGCTATCGGTGCGGGAATAGGCTTTACCATTGGCTTTGCTGTCACGCTTGCCCAGAGCGGCGTTAGCCCAGATGGTATGAAGGCGGCTATGGTTGCCGGGGCAAAAGGCGGGATGGAATCGGGCACCCTCTCCATCATTGGCTATGGCCTTGGCCGTACTATCGGCGAAACTGCTGTTGCCGCCACCACGGGAGTCTTGCAGAATCTAGGTGTCCAAATGACAGAGAACCTTTCAAAAATCTGCCAGATGGGCACAATGGGTACAATGATGATAGCTGTGTTTTCTGTTTACCAATTTGCAAAGCTGAAAATCAAAGGTGTTTCCACTCGAGATGCCTTCCGACAGGTTGCCACGCAAGCACTCTTTTCTCTGTCTGTACTGGCGCTGTCCTTGGCCGTGCAGGGTCTCTTTGGCGGGGTCGCAGGTGTCGTTGTGTCCGTAGGTGTCGGAGTAGTGTGCATTCTATATAGTTTTGGAGAAAACTTACATCAAAGAGAGATTTCAGAAAAGGTTCAGCAACTTTTAATTGAGAAATGCAAGCCAATCATAGCATAGTTTCCCCGATAATTGATATTATCCAATCACATCGCAAAGTTACAAAGCCTGACCCGGCAACGCTGGGCCGGGCTTTTCCTTTTGTAATCACTTCTATCCCCTCTCAAAATTAAAATTGATTATCTAATAACATAAAAATAACGGGGCCCCTGGGGAAGATTTTTCTTCCCCTTGCGAGAAATAACGAAGTGGAGGTTACCATGTTAAAAAGGAAAATCAAATAATAAGCTTAAGGAATCAGAAATAACAAATATAAATCTTAAAGATTTGTCAATGTCCACAATGTATTTAAAGGGGGATTTGAAATGGCTATATATAAAGTGATTGGCGTAGGTGAACACAAGAAATATTTTGACGAAAACTCATATCATTCCGTTATCAACTATATCTTCAGCCACGCCACAAGCATAGGCGGCAGCACTCATTCGGCCGAAACAGCAGCAGATGAAATGTTGTACATTGCGAATTACTTCAACAAAAATAGAGGGAAACGCCTCCGTCACTCTATGCTTTCCTTTTCGAAGGAAGAAAGGGTGACGCCTGGCATTGCGAACAATTATGCTTTAGGAATCAAAGAGTATTATGCGGACGAATTTCAAATTGTTTATGCTGTTCATAACAACACGGACGAGGTACACATACATTTTGTGATGAACCAGATTTCTTTCGTTGATGGGCATAGATATGCCGGGAAAAAACAGGATTACTATGGCTTTAAGAAGTTCATACAGAGCATTATTGAACGTCCTGTTATTATGCTCTAAGAACGGCAAGATAAATCGGGAATGATTTGAAATACAGCTTTATAATTTTCTGCATGACCACTTGCTTTGATATAAAGATAAAAACGCAAATCCACTGGGAGCAACATCCCCAGTGGATTCATTTTTGCCCTATCGGGAAGATGGAATCAATTCAAGCAAAGCCTGCACCGACTTTTTTGGTATCTTCCAGCACCGGCCTATCCGAAAAGCTTTTACTTGTCCTGAATTCAAAATCTGATACGCCATGTTTTTCCCTATCATGAGCAGTTCGCACAATTCATCAATAGTTATGAGTTCGCCATATTCATCTAACATCGTGATCACGCTCCTTTTGTAACTTTTAATGATAATGTTACATTGTTAGAGTGTACCCAAGATGAAATAGCATTGGATAAGCACATGACTTATAACTCTATTGCTTGTTGATTTTCAGCAGTAATCTGCTCAAATTGAAGGTTTTCCCGTGTTGATAAGTTTTTACAGAATTTTAATAAATCAAAAACTACCAAACATAAAGAAATATATAGCAAATCAAGCAAAGAGGATAGAAACCATAATAAAACCCCTATACCGTTAGATATCACCAATGGTGGAACCGCTCCCGCATATGAGCGTCCAGTTCTTCTTGCGACCGCACCCGGCCAGCCGTCATGTCCGCTTCGCTCCGGGCCAATTTTAGCGAGACCTCGCCGCTGCTCAACTCATCCCAGGCTTTCAGCGTTGGGCGAAATGGCATACCACCTTCCCGCAGGCTTTGCTGGGCGAAAATACGCACAGCCTCCGCAAAAGACGTGCCCAACTTGCGGTAAAGCTCCTCTACCTGGCCTTTTAACTCTTTATCAATGCGAATCTGAACGGTTGCATCCATAGCCATATAACCGCCTCCTTGTATGACTATTGTACTACATTTTACAAAGAAAAGTCAACAGGGAGTTTGGCGCTCTTGAAAGCAGGCAGCCCGTAAAACTCCCCATTTTCAATTATATATCATAGCTATGAGGCCTGATTGGTATTCCAGTCAGGCTTTCAAATTTTATTAGAAAGAAGGTGAACACACTGCAATGGGCTTTTTTCTAGGCAAAAGCTTTTGGTCGGTCGTAATCACGGCAGCGGCAACGATTCTCTACGCCGTAGTCGATGCCGTAATGGACGACAAGTAAAAAAACAAGGAGGAAAAGTTATGTCTGCAAATGTTGAAACCATGTTTTACGTTCGCGAAAAACCCTGGCACGGCCTTGGCACCCGGGTGGAGGAGGCACCTGCTTCTATTGACGCTTTGATTTGGGCTGGCCTGGACTGGCAGGTTATGCAGCAAGATGTCTACACCGAAGACGGCACACGGATCCCTGGCTACAAGGTGAACACCCGCAGCATGGATAATGCCGCTCTGGGTATCGTCTCCGACCGCTACAAGGTGGTGCAGAACGAAGACGCATTCCAGTTTACCGATGACCTGTTGGGTGCTGGCGTAACTTACGAAACTGCCGGTTCCCTGCAAGGCGGTCGCAAGGTCTGGATGCTGGCGCGGATGCCTCACCGCTACATCATTGCTGGGGACGAGATTGCTCCGTATCTGGTAGTGATGAACTCGCATGACGGCAGCTCCGGAATTAAAATTGCTATGACCCCGGTTCGGGTGGTGTGCCAGAATACTTTGAACCTGGCCCTGGGCAGCGCCAAGCGCGTCTGGACTGCAAAGCACACCGAGAACGTCATGAGCCGAGTGTATGAGGCCAGGGAAACTTTGGAGTTAGCGGAAACATACATGAGCGAGTTGGGCAAAGGCATTGATGCCCTGTCCAAAATTCGGCTGACCGACAAGAAGGTTATGGAGTTTATGCAAGAGTTTTTCCCCGTCACCGAGGACATGAACGACGTGCAAAAGAAGAACAATCTCCGCCTGCTGGACGATTTGAAGCGCCGCTATTGGGACGCTCCTGATTTAGCGCAGGTAGGCCGCAACGGCTATCGCTTTATCAACGCCGCCAGCGACTTTGCCACCCATGCCGACCCCATCCGCAAAACCAAGAACTATAACGAAAACCTGTTCCTGCGCACTGTTGAGGGCAACCCTATGATTGACAAAGCCTATAAGATGGTGTTAGCAGCAGCGTAAAGGAGGCAAGCAATGTCATATAAAGTATTAGCGTCTACAGAAAATATGCCCTATGAAGAATGGCTGGAATACCGTAAGCAGGGCATCGGCGGCTCCGATGCTTCGGTAGTTTGCGGTATTAGCCGCTACAAGTCTCCAGTAGAATTGTGGATGGAAAAGACCAACCAGCTTCTCAGCCAGGAGGCAGGGGAGGCCGCCTACTGGGGTACACAACTGGAATGCCTGGTGCGGGCAGAGTTCAGCAAGCGCACCAATATAATAGTATCCGAGCCCCACCAGCTTTTGCAAAGCGAGGAGCATCCCTTCATGCTGGCAAACCTGGATGGCGTCTGCGAATCCCCTGACCATGGCACCTGTATTTTTGAAGCCAAGACGGCCTCCGCTTACAAGGCAGGCGAGTGGGAAGATGCCATTCCCGATGAGTACCAGCTGCAAATTCAGCACTATATGGCTGTTGCGGGTTACGCTGGGGCCTATATCGCTGTGCTTATCGGTGGCAACACTTTCCGTTGGAAATTCGTCAAGCGTGACGAGGAGCTGATTTCCATGCTCATCCAGCTTGAGGGGGATTTCTGGAAGCATGTGCAGGAGGGTACTCCCCCGCCGCTGGACGGTTCCTCTGCATCGGCAAAATTTTTGGCCGAGCGCTTTCCCAGCAGCAAGCCTGCCTCCCACATTGCTTTGCCTGATTCTGCTGCTGACCTGCTGGCCCAGTACGACGAAGCCTGTGAGCAGTTGGAAACCATCACCGAGCAGAAGCAGCAGGCCGAAAATCTTCTAAAGGAGATGCTGGGGGACAACGAGGTTGGCACGGCTGGCGAGCGAGTTATTACCTGGAAAAGCGTCTCTCAGGAACGTCTGGACAGCAAGACCTTGAAGGCCGAACATCCAATCTTATATAAAAAATACGCCAATAAAACATCATATCGCCGGTTCTCCATCAAACCGGCAGCTTAAGGAGGCACACCATGGACACAACAAAGCTGAAAGGCCGTTTAGAGGGCAAGGTGCAGGAGTTGCAGAAGCCAGCGGAAAGCGCTGTTCCGGCTCTCGCTCTGCCTCGTTCCAGCTACATCGCTTTAACAAATAACACTCTGGAGATCATTCGCGCCAATCTAAAAAGCCAACCCCTCTCTTTTGACCTGTTCGACATCGTAAAATCCCCCTCTGGCGGCGCTACTGTCTTTGAGGTGCCGGGGTTATCCGGGAATGAGGCCGAAAAAGAGCTTGTCGGCATTGTCTTGGATTACACCACGCCCAGAGCCTATTGGGATACCCCTGACCCAGTGGAGGGCACACCACCCACCTGTCTGAGCCAGAACAGCA
The DNA here is from genome assembly GCA_009917445.1 of bacterium D16-76. Lineage (GTDB taxonomy): Bacteria > Bacillota > Clostridia > Oscillospirales > Acutalibacteraceae > Acutalibacter. The sequence continues at coordinate 42,048 of QZEE01000019.1, forward strand.
TCATTTCCCATGATGGCAAAGCCTGCGCACACTGCCCGTACAACGACTTCGGCTCTAAAGACGGCGAGAGCAATGCAAAAGCTTGCAAGGAATCTGTGCTGCTATTCCTGTTGCGGCCAGACAACATCATTCCTCTGCTGGTGCGGGTGCCTGTTACCAGTAAGCCACGGTTCTTGCGATACGCAACCCGGCTGTTGAGCACTTTAACTCCGATCAGTAGCGTGGTAACAAAAATCACTCTGGAAAAGGCCACCAGCAAGCAGGGGAAGCCCTATGCGCTTTTCAACTTCGAGGCGATCAGTGCTCTTAGCCCGGAAGAAGCGGCACAGGCAAAGACCTTCGGCCAGCAGTTTGTAGAGTTGGTCAACGCCGCTGAACTGGTGCCGGATTTGGCGGAGGCAAGCTAAACATGACCTATAGTGAAGTAAAACGGATTTTCCAAGAGCTAAAGCGCGCTTCTCCAAAGGAAGACCTGACGGCGCACATCACCTTCACAAAAGATAGTTTTGCCAAGATATATCCACTGTTGAGCCGCACTTACCGTGTCAGCAGCGACAACAAGGCGTTCTGGCCCAACATGGGAGGTTATTCTATCTTTGGGTACTGCTTGGACAAGACTGCCGATCAGGGCGTCCGACTGGACTGGTACATGGCGGAGGAAGGAAATCCCGGCGGCTGGAAGGTGGAGGATTGCTACATTTTGGAACAAATGCGGGATGCAGAGGCTATCCCCCATTTGACCAGAGCAGAACAGGGGGACGGCACAGTCTGCTATTTCTTCGCGGATACCTGTATCCGGGTTCATGAATTCCATAGAGGCGGGCAAATTCATTTACAGCCTGTAAGCGGAGACCAGACTGCTTGCGGCGAGTGGGTGGAGCTGCCCATCGACCGGATACATGGATACTGCACGATGCTGGAACGGCATCTCAATAGGGAAAATGTATAGAAATCAGCCTGGCATCTGTAGGTAGATGCCGGGCTATTTTTTATGAAATGGAGCAATGACTTATGCAATACAAAAACTCATTTTATGGCAAGACCGTTGCCATCACAGGCAAACTCGAAAATTACACCAGAACCGGCATCCAGTCCCGACTGTTGGAGTTGGGTGCCTACCCCGCTTCTGCTGTGAACCGGAAGACAGACTATCTACTGGTAGGTGCGAAGTCCGGCAGCAAGCTGGGCAAGGCGAAAGCCCTGGGAATTCCTATCTTGTCGGAGCAGGAATTTGAGGCTATGGCAAGCAAAGGCGAGGGGGTGGTGGCATGGCAATAGTCGAGAAGCGTGCTATCAAGCTGGGTTGGCAGGACGTATGCGAAATGGTGTCGGCTGAAATAAGGGGCCTGATTGGCGTGGAGGTTATTTGCAAAGCCCAGCCCATAGAGCTTGAATACTGGGAAATCACCTTTGGCGGCTGCCGGTTACCTTTGCCTAAGCTTTGCCTGCTTTTGCAAGGTGTAGGGGCTTCGCTGGGCGATTGGGAAGATTCCCTACCTGACGAGGGCGGCACTACGGTCGCCAGTTTAGGCATGGCGCTGTCGGAGAAATTGCTTGCGCGGCACCTGAAACTTACATGGGAACATAGCTTGATTCTGGAGGACAGTCTGTGGCTGGTGGGAATTCAAAACACGAGGGGTGATGAAACGTGAAAGTGCAGGCATATATCCATAGCTTAAAGGACCGGGAACATGACCGCAGTGTGCTTGGTGAGGCTGAAATCATTCGGAAAATCGGGGATAATCTGTACTTGGCCGAGTATAACGGCGTCAGGTGTACGGCAATTTATAATCCGTTTGTGGGCAGGTATTATGTGGATGATGTATATGGGCTTCACATAGACAATTCTGAAAGTACCTGTTAGTGCATCGTGTGTAAAAGAGACATCCCCATAGGGCCATCCCCGTGCAGCCCTATGGGGGCTTTTTTATATGGGCTTCCAGATTTGCCGTGTTTTCGTTCCGAGTTCCAGTGTTCCGGCAGATTTTTAAAGTTTTTTCGTGCATTTTAGGGGTATATGTGGTAAAATATTTTTGAAAATGGCTGGAACACCGGCACATTGGAACAACGTACTTGATTTCTGGATATGTAGGAAGGACGCGATTGTTTTGAAGGAAAATATTGTCGAGATAGTTAAGGATAACTTCGGAATGATTTATGACCACTTGACAGATGGAGTCTATTATTTGAAATATGATGAGATCCTCGAAAACTCATCTGGCGCAAATTGTGAAAGAATACAATTGTCCCCTCAGGTTTGGAAAGAAGAAATGGTTAATTGCGCTACGGCGTACTATTTGAACGCATGGTTATGTTATGACTTGGCTTCTAGAAAAAATCTCATCCAGTACATTGAAAGTTACTCTGGTAAGGCAAAGGCGGGATATGAAGGGGTGGCTGTAGAAAGTGACAAACAAAGATTATACTCTCTAAGGGAAAAATATCTTGCGGTAATTTCAGCTATGAAGCTGAAGGAGGAAATAGATGGATTCCCATATTATGATTTAATATATTCATTAAGAAGTGTTTCTAAAAAGTTAGTAGAATACACTCCATCGGAGAAACCATCCTCTGACTTGTATAAAACCGCTTGGATGACTCCTGTGTCATTCGAATTGCTAAAGTGGATGGACGATAGAAAGTTTCAATTTTTGGATTTATTGTTTTATAATATAGATTTTCGGAAGCGTCACAGTAATAAGTGCTTCAAAAAATTGAAAAAAGCGTATGCAGATTATTTTCAAGCTATAAAGCAATTAAAAGAAACGAGTGACCCTAAGGAATACGTTCTCGGTGCATTCCTCCTCCAACAGTTTGAACCCATCTTTGAGCACATGATAGCCGCTTGCTTGTCTGTATGCAGAGAAGATTTCCCGTCCGATACAAATATGGAAGCCTTGCGAAAGGCAACTTTTCCTTGGTGGAATTGTGAAATTATTCATATTCAATACGCTGATGAGAAAGCCAATATGAAAATCAAATTGTACTTCAAAACAGCTGGCGACTATGTGAACCTTATGAAAGCGGCCTGGGCATCCTTTTCCTCCTCGTCAGATTCAGAAACATTGAGCAAGAATCATTACATAAAGAAGGTTTTGCTGGATGACATGTTGAAAGCGTATTTCAAATCAAACGAAATTAAGCAGCGCAACAATCTAGACGATCAAACAGATTATCCTGCGAAATATTTTAATCCTTTTGAAGGTGATGTCCAGGCTAGAAGCGTGCTCTTTGAGGTCTCCCATCCAACATGGACAGACGAAGATTATGTCGCGATACAGGACTTTCTGCGCAACGAATACCCCATTATTGAAAACCATATATCTTTTCAACTTGGTGACCCTATGAAGTGGTCTGATTCTGTGGTAGAGAATATCCGGGAATATTACGACCCGCTTTTTGACGGCTTTTTTGGATTTGTTCGATGTGAAATTGCAAAAAAGGATGGGTATGATAACTGTCCCAAATGTCATAAGCGGACTAAACGCACAAAAGATGGATTCACGCCTGCTGGTGCTCAACGATATATCTGCGAAAAGTGTGGCGAAACCTATACTCCCAACCCCAAGAAAAAGACATATTCCAAATCGACAAAAGCAAGGGCGAGGAAAATGCTCAAGAAGGGGAAAAGCGTCCGGGAGATTGCTAAGAAGCTTGGATGCAGCAAAAGCTCCGTCAGTAAATGGAAAAGAGAGGCATGAGCGCAGAAAGCCCTAAGATTATATGCCTATATAACAAAATGGCATATTAAAATTGTGTTTATTATCTTATGATTATATTATGTTATCCACACGAAGTGGACATTCAGCAAAAGATTAGCGGCTTCTTTCCTGGGGAAACCCCAGCTGGAAAGGGCCGCTATTATTTATGCAATATTTTGAGATTGGCTCTGTGGTACCATAGAGTCACAGGGCGGGCTCCACAGTCCCCCTAATTCTCAAAAGGAGGTAATGTCACTTGAATGATCCTAATCAATTAGGAAAGCCCAACCCCTTCGGTCAGGGCAATGCGTCCAGCCAACCGGGCAGCCCAGGAGGGTCCGCCCAGAACCGTCCGCCTACAGATACAATAGAAAGCGCACAGGCAGCCGGGTTATCCGATGCCACAGCTGACACCCAGGAGACCGTTCCCCGGGTATGGGATGAGAAAAATGTACCTGAAGGAACCAATCCGGGTTTAGAGTTTTTAGAAAAATGGGAAGATTTTGCAGCTGCGGCCGCAAAGGAAGGCTGGCAATTTGGCTTCGATAATGTCATAGGCCGATATCGCTTCATTATGGAGAATGGACTACCAGCGGGTGTAACCCCAGCGTCTAAGAAAGATGTGCTAACTTACCGGCCGCAGCAGGAGGAGAATTGTCCAATCAAGTTCGGGACCGGACAAGAAATTTGGGAGTATGCGGAGCGCAAAGGGTTGAAAGTGTATTCTGATCCTATGACAGGCCAGTACCGGTACGTCGATGCCTCCGGAAAACTCGTCGGCCTAATCCCCACAACCGCTAAAGACCTGCCAGTTCCAGAGAGCTCCAGCAGTTCTGGAGTAAAGCAGCCAAGCAATGCGGTTGAAGACGGTAGCACATTAGACCGTGTCACCCCAAGCGAGGTACAGCCCCCGAGCGCTCTGGTGGTTCAGCCACCTCCGCTTGGGAGAACCCTCGCCCCCATGCCTGCTCTCAGCGGTAAGCAGCTGGGCAGCATCGTAAAGTATGACAGAGGCAAAAAGCCGAAAATCACACCGGCGATGCTGAAAAACAAGGTTTTAAGCGCCTTGAGGCTCCTCGTAAAGGACGAAATCGTCTTCAAATACGATGGGATGTGTTACCAGGCGCAAAGCGATGCAGACCTGCAACGACTTGTTGTGAAAATCTGCGATGCTGAGGTGTACGAGAATGGATACTTTGATTTGGTTACGGGTACTGTCAGGTTTATCCGGACTGAACCAACGATCCAGTACACCGAGCGGATAGAAAACCACCGGGTCCTGACGTTTCAAAACGGCAACCTGGACATAGAAACAGGGGCTTTTTGGCCGCATAGTCCGGGAGTTTTCACCACCTACGCCTTAAAATGCTGCTATATTCCCAATCCTGCCGAAACCGCGTGCCCTGAGTTCGACCGTTTCCTTTGGGGGATAAGCGGTGGAGACGCGCAAATGGTTGCAAGGCTCTGGGAGATGCTGGGCTATTGCCTGGTCCCGGATATCGGGGGCAAGACCGGCTTTGTCCTGCAAGGACGGAAGCACAGCGGAAAATCCCTCTTGTGCAACTTCTTGGAGGAGGAAATCTTTCCCGACGAGGTTGTGTCCAGCCTGGATGTAGACCAGCTATCGAAGGAGTTTGCCCCGTCCGAGTTGGAGGGAAAAATGCTCTGTGTGTCTGGTGACATGCCGGATGAGCCCTTAAATAACAAAGTTGTGTCCAACATCAAGAAATTGCTGGGGAACGACTTGATATCGGCCCCCAAGAAGTACCAGGCTAACCGTCAATTCCGCTTTGGCGGGAAATTCATCCTGGTATCGAACCACCAGATTCGCATAAAAGGCGAAGATGATGCCTTTGAAGACCGGCTGGTGGCCATCCCGTTCCCCTATTCAGTACCTAAGGAGAGATGGGATCCCCAATTTGCCCAAAGGCTTCTGCCTGAAAAAGATTCCATAGTCAGCAAGGCCATTGGGTACTATTGGGCACTTAAAGCGCGCCACTATGCGTTTTCCGGGGACTATAAACTGAACAGCGGCACCTTTCTGCTGGAAGCTCCTGCCCGTGAAAACATAGATATGCGACCATTGATAAGGAACTTTCTGCTTACCAATTTTGAGCCAGCACCCCAGGAGGAAGCTGTTTTCATGGCCGATGCCCACGCCATGTTTGAGCGGCTGGGAGGGTATATGCCCCTCAACCAGTTTGGCGGGCTGTTTGGCAGCATGGCTGTTGACATGTTGGGAGCCAAGAAGAGCAAGGCCCGCAAAGAAAAAGATGGTACGCCGCGCAGCTGTTTATGCGGCCTGCGGCTCAAAACCATACAATCATAATTATAAAGGAGAGAAAAATTATGTTTAACGAGAAAAAAGTTGATTCCGTAAAAACTCCGTTCGATTCTAGCAGTACGACTGCCTTTTCGGCAGTTGATAAGGATGGTCAGGGCCTTATCTCTTGTAGCGAATTTTCATTTCACCCGGCAGTAATTTCGAACCATTTAAAGGCCGAAATACTCGAGGAACGTTTCCCGAATGCACAGAATTTTGTAGATTTCCTGCGAATTGCAACACGCGATCAAATAAATCTTTCCCATCGCGTTTTGGAATGTATTGGAAGGTTACTGTCCGCCGACAAGGACAGGAAGACCATATTCCTGTTTCAAGGAGGGCCTCACTCGGGAAAAGATATTCTCTTAAAACTTTTACCGATCTTACTCGATGAAGATTATATAAAAATAATGGACGCTAGCAGCTTGAAATGTGGCTTCGAAGCGTTCGAGTGGTCAGGCAAACAAGTTTGCATCTGGCCAGAAATAGGCCCAATGCCTATTCGGACGGCAGCTGTTGCCAAGCTGGATGAAGTGCTCCACATGAGTGCGGAATCCAATAGTTGCAGCAACTACATCCTCGCCACTAGTTATCCATTCCTCACGAATAAAGAGGCTGAAGGTCTCTTAGATAACCTGGTAGCCATCCCCCTCCCGGGGGAAATACCCGAGGAAATGCGTACTCCCGCTTTCTTCGAGACAATAAAAGAGGAGCGTGATGCTATTGCAACAATTGCTGTTAATCATTATGCCACCGTATACGAGAGAAACGGCAGGTACTCTGGACATTACCCTGTGAATTCTATCACCTTGCTGCCTCCCTGTGAGAAAGTATGCACCAATAAGGAGGAATCCGTCCGCCAGTTCGCGCAGACCCGTTGTGAGCAAAATAAAGAAATGGGAACAGATGCTGAGGTGCTCTATGACAGATTTATCAGAGAGTACGGGTACATAACATTTACAGAATTTGCAAACCTTTTCGAACACTGCGCCAAGGAGCTGTATGGGGCAGAACGGGTTTGGGGCAGTAACTTCTTTAATTCAAATTATCACTGCTGCTTCGCTTTTGTGCACTTGAAAGAATGCGAGTGATAATGGAAAATATCTGTTTGTTATATTTCAGCAAAGGAGGCGACATCATGCCCTGCCAAGTCGGAACCATCCGGCAGATCCACCAGCGCCTGCACGATGAGGGCTTCCTCATCAGCGAATATGCCCTGCGCCAGTGGGTCAAAACGGGGAGACTTTCAGCCGTGTTCGTGGGTAGCAAGGCGCTGATCTCATTCGATAAAGTGCTTGAAATCCTCAACAACGGCTTGGCGCCCGTCTCTGCGGGGACGCCGCAATCCGACCTCCGCCTTGGAGGATAAACTTGAAGGGCCCCTGTTATGCACATGCAGACAGGGGCTCAATTTTATTTATGGAGGAATCACTATGGCTGGTATTACAAAGCGCAACGGGCACTACCGAATTACCGTATCTTGTGGTTATGACATCTACGGGAAAAAGCTTTCGGAAACCACTACCTTCACCCCAGACCCCACGCTTTCCCCAAAGAAACAGGAGAAAGCCGTCATGGACTTTGCGCATGAATTTGAAGCTAAGGTCAAAAGCGGCCTGGCTATGACAGGCGGCAAAATCACGCTACAAGAGTTCTCAGAGCGCTGGATGGCAGAGTATGCCAACGTGAATTTGCAGCCGGGGACCGTCACCAAATACCGACAGGAATTAAACGACAAAATACTCCCCGCTTTGGGGCACCTGAAATTGTCCGAGTTACGGCCCCACCGGGTGAACAGTTTCTTTGTTTCCCTTACCCAGGACGGCGCACGAAAGGACGGCAAGCCCGGAGGGTACAGCAAAGGCAGCATACGGAAGACACGGAACGTCCTGTCCTCCATCCTCCGCACGGCAACGGAATGGGAAATCATGGACAGCAACCCTTGCGATAAAGTACGCCTGCAAGCGATGGACATGACTGAAACCGTGAAATTCTTTACGCCGGAGCAGACAGCCGTATTCCTATCTTATATTGAAAAACCGTACACCGTACATATCAGCGGGCACAAGCGCGTAGACGATACTGGGCAGCCCTACACTGTGGGAGACTATACCGCCACCAAGACCATACCCGAACAGATCCGCATCCTGTTTAACCTGGCCATCTACACGGGCCTGCGCAAAGGGGAGCTTTTGGCCTTGCAGTGGGAGGACATAAATTGTCATGAGGATCTTATTCAAGTCCGCAAATCTGTCACGATGGTAGGGGGCAAGCCGGTCTGCAAGGCTCCCAAGACAAAGACATCTGCCCGCACCGTGTCCATTCCCCATTTTCTGTCCGAACGGCTTGAACAGATGCACAAATCACAAGATGCCTTCAAGTCAAAGGTTGGCGACTATTGGCAGGGAGACAACTGGGTTTTCACCCAGGACAACGGCAGAATGATGAACTACAGCACGCCCTATCAGGCGCTGCAAGACACCATCAACCGTTACAACAAGGGCCGTCCTGCTGAGGAACAGCTACCCTTGATACCTTTCCACGGGCTCCGCCACACATCGGCTACCCTGCTGATCGCCAGCCAGCAGGACATTAAGACCGTATCGACCCGGCTGGGCCACGCGCAGACTTCCACGACGATGAACATCTACGCCCATGCGCTCAAGGAAAGCGACCGCAAAGCCGCCGACGCCTTGGAAAATATGCTGGGAGAACCGTCCAGTGACCAGAAAAAGGCCACGTAGTAACCAAATCGTAACCAACCGCCCCAAGAGGGCCACATAGGCAGAAAACCAAAAACCCCGCAGACCGCAGTCTTACGGGGTTTTTTATGGAGCTGCTAAGCAGATTTGAACTGCTGACCTCATCCTTACCAACACACTGAGATGTGTCCAAGCGGTGCTATCCGGCACTGTTTGGGCGTTTTTTGTACCAATATGGGTGGTCTATAACGGTATTCCACCCACTGTTTCCACACAGTTTTTCCGCGTGTGGGTCAGGGTGTGGGTCAAGAGCCAAAACTCAAAGCAAAGGCACGGGCATAAAGACATAGAACCGCCCTCAAAATTTGCGCCGCAAAACAAAGAAAAGCTGTTTTTCGCGCTCAAAACACAATCGAAACCAGAGTCCCCTCCCCGACCCCGCTGGACAGCCTGACCGCCGCCCCATGGATCCCCGCTATATGCTTCACAATAGACAGCCCCAGCCCTGTGCCGCCCGAGGCCTTTGACCGGCTCTTATCTACCCGGAAGAACCGCTCGAACACCCGCGCCTGATACTCTTTCGGTATGCCGATGCCTGTATCCTTCACGGTCAGCACTGTGCTGTCTCCATTTTTTGTGACGCTCATCTCCACACTGCCACCGTCCACATTGTACTTGATAGCGTTGTCGCATAGATTATAGACCATCTCATAGAGATACCCCGGCACCCCCATAACGATGGCCGGCTCCCCGCTGACAGACAGAGCAACATTCTTCTCCTTTGCCCTGCCCTCTAACGCCGCGACCGCCGCCCGGGCAGTCTCGTACAGGTCGACCGGCTCCATACCGGCGGGGGCTCCCTCGTCCAGCCGGGACAGGTGGATGATATCCTCCACCAGGGACATCATTCGGGCCGACTCGGTGCGGATGAGATGGATAAACTCCGGCGCGTCCTGGGGCTTTACCGTGCCGTCCTCCAGCATCTCCGCGCTGCCGGTGATGACCTGCAGGGGCGTTTTCAGCTCGTGGGACACATTTGCGGCGAACTCCCGGCGCATCCGCTCAGCCTCCGCCTGCTCGGTCACATCGAAAGCCAGCAGGACCGTTCCGGCAGGCGCTCCGTCAGTTTGTATGCGGCTCAGGTCAAGCTGGTACTCCCTGCCGTCCCGCTCCATTCTGAGCTCGCTGTGCCCCTGCCCGGCAGCCTCTTCCAGCGCCGCGCTGATGGCATGGCTGTGGTCAACAAGCAGGAAATCCTGCCCCAGGCAGGAGCTGTCCGTATGGAAAATAGTCTTTGCCGCCGGGTTCATGCTGACGATTTTGCCGTCCCTGTCCAGCAGGACCAGCCCCTCGTTCATGTGGGAGGTTATCTGCACGAACTCATCGGCCCGCTTTTTCAGGCTCTGCATTTGCTCCGATATCTGCAGCCGCTGGCGGTGTATCTTTTTGAGCAGCGGGGCCAGCTCCTCATAGGTCTCGTTCTCAAGTGGCCTGTCCAGGTCCAGCCGGTTCAGCGGCCGGACAATGCGCTTTGCAAGCCTATGGGCCAGCAGGGCCGAAAACACCACAGCCAGTATGCCCACAATCGTCATGGGTTGGAGCATGGCCATCACCAGGGTGAACATGGTAGCCCGGCTGACGGAAATCCTCAGCACCGTGCCGTCGCTCAGCTTGCGGGCCCGGTAGAAGGTCTCCTCGGTCATGGTGCCGGAAAAGCGGGAGCTCTCGCCCTCGCCGCCCAGAAGCGCCTCCTGTATTTCCTCCCGGTTTCCGTGATTGCCCAGCTTTCTATAGTCCTCAGCCGTGTCGAAGAGCACCGTCCCATCCGGGGAGACCCATGTCAGGCGGTAGCTTTTGCTGTCTATGCCCTCAAGATAGTCCCTTCCGCCTTTCTCAACCCCCTGGGCCGCAAGGTACAGCTCGTCCGCCAGCTGGCTTTCCTCAATGTCCCGGTAGTACTGGTATAGGCAACCCATCACAATGATGATGTTTGCCAGCAGCACCGCCGCCGACACCGCCAAAATGGAGTGAAAAATCCGCTTAGTCATTCTGACGCCTCCAGACGGTAGCCGACGCTTCGCACGGTCTTTATCATGGAGCCGGACTTTCCCAGCTTCTGCCGCAGGGTCTTGATGTGCATGTCAACCGTCCGGGTCTCCCCGGCGTACTCCACGTCCCAGACCTCAGCAAGGAGCTGCTCCCGGGTGAACACCATCCCGGGTCGGGACAGGAACAGCCTCAGCAGCTCGAACTCCTTATAGGTCAGGTCCACCCGCCCGCCGTCCGCCGTTACGGTGCGCTCCCCGGTATTCATCCGAAGGCCGCCCGCCTCGACGATGTTCTCCTCTTTGGGGGCGCAGCGCCGGAGTACGGCCTTCACTCTCGACACCATCTCCGTCATGCCGAAAGGCTTTGCAATATAGTCGTCCGCGCCCATATCAAGGCCCGTGACCTTGTCGTATTCCGTACCCTTTGCCGTGGCCATGATAACCGGAATCCCGGCGGTGGCGGTATGGGCGCGGAGCCTTTTCAGGATGGACAGCCCGTCCTCCCCGGGCAGCATGATGTCCAGGAGGATCAGCTGGGGCGGCTCGCTCCGAATGGCCTTAAACAGGCCGCCGCTGTCGGGAAAGCCCCTGACCTCAAACCCGGCGGCTGTAAGGGCATAGCTCATCAGCCCCCTTATGCCGTCGTCGTCTTCCACACAGTATATCATAATGCTCCCCTCCTTCGCCGGTCTATTGTACCACACCCCTTTTCTCTTCGCAAGCCGGGGCCAGGTCTTTCTCCCCTGTCACGGAGAATATCACCCACTGGGCAATGTTCACTGCATGGTCGCCGATGCGCTCCAGGTACTTGTCTATCATCATCAGGTCCAGGGCGTATTCCCCCTCCGAGGGCTCCCGGGCTATCCGCTTGATCAGCGAGCGCCTGACCCGTTTGAAGTAATCGTCCAGCAGGTCGTCGCCGGCAATGACAGATGCCGCAAGGGCCGTGTCCCTTGACACATAGGCGTCTACGCTGTCGGTCACCATTTTCACCGCCGAGCGGGTCATCTCGTGGATATGCTCCATGCGCTCCGGGGCGTGGCCCTCGTCTATCAGGATGAGGACGATCTCGGCAATGTCCTCGGCTTGGTCGCCGATGCGCTCCATATCCGTGATAATCTTCAGCGCGGCGGATATCTGCCTCAAATCTCTCGCCACCGGCTGCTGTTGTAAGAGGAGCTTTAAGCACAGGCTCTCGATGTCCCGCTCCATCTGGTCCGTCTCGGCGGCGATGGCGGCCACCTTTTCCGCGTGCTCCCGGCTTCCCTCGTCCAAGGCCCTGGAAGCCAGGGAGATGGCCTCCTCACACAGCGCGCCCATCTGTATCAGCTCCCTGTTCATCCGGGCAAGCTGTTCATCGAACCGGTTCCTCATTATCCAAACCTCCCCGTAATGTATTCTTCCGTCTTTTTCTGCTCCGGCCGGGAGAAAAGCTTCTCCGTGCCGCCGAACTCCACCAGCTCCCCCAGCAGGAAGAACGCCGTGTAGTCTGAGACCCGCACCGCCTGCTGCATATTGTGGGTCACCATGACGATTGTGTACTTCTCCCTGAGCTGCATTGTAAGCTCCTCTATCTTCCCGGTGGAGATGGGATCCAGGGCACTGGTGGGCTCGTCCATGAGCAGCACCTTTGGCTCCACGGCCAGGGCCCGGGCGATGCACAGCCTCTGCTGCTGGCCCCCGGAGAGGCCCAGGGCGTTCTTTTTCAGCCTATCCTTCACTTCGTCCCAGATGGCCGCGCCCCGGAGGGAACGCTCCACGATATCGTCCAGCTTGGCCCGGCTTTTGACCCCGTGGGTGCGGGGGCCGTAGGCGATGTTGTCGTAAATGCTCATAGGGAAGGGGTTCGGTTTCTGGAACACCATGCCTATCTCCCGGCGGAGCCCGTTTACGTCCACGTCGGGCCCATAGATATTTTTACCCCCATACCTCAGCTCGCCGGTTATCTTCACCCCGGGGACCAGGTCGTTCATGCGGTTCAAGGTCTTGAGAAATGTGGACTTTCCACAGCCGGACGGGCCGATAAAGGCGGTGATGCTGTTCTCATAGATGGGAATGCTCACATTTTTCAGCGCCTGGGTGCTGCTATACCATAAACAGAGGTCTTTTGCGGTGATAATTTCCTCCATTGGCTCATGCCCTCCTTTTCTTGAAATACCAGCCTGCCAGAGCGGCACAGAGGTTGACCAGCAGGGTCAGCACCAGCAGAATTGCCGCGATGGCAAAGGCCGCTTCAAACTCGCCCCGGTCTTTGGCGTAGACGTACATGGCAACCGTCAGGGAGGCCCCGGAGCTGCCCAGCCCGGTGAAGAAGCCGTTGAGTACATGGGCAAACCCGGCAGTGAAGAGCAGCGCCGCCGACTCGCCCAGAATACGCCCCACGGACAGTATGCAGCCGGTAATCACGCCGTCCACGCACCCGGGCAGCACCACCGTGCGCACCACCCGCCACTTGCCCGCGCCCAGGCCGAACGCCCCCTCGCGGTAGCTTTGTGGGACGGTCTTCAGGCTCTCCTGAGCCGTGCGCATGACAGTGGGCAGGTTCATGATGACCAAAGTCAGCGCCCCTGCCAGCAGGGAGGTGCCGAAGGTCCCGGCAAAAAGCATCATGCCCACGAAGCCGTAGATGATGGAAGGTATGCCCGAGAGGGTCTCGGCGGCGTACTCGATGACGGACACCAGCCTTTTGCTGGACGCGTATTCGGTCAGGTACACAGCCGCTCCCACCCCCAGGGGCAGCACAACGGCGAGGGCTGCTAAGATAAGGTAGAGGGTATTGAGGATGTCCGGCAGGATACCGATACGGTCGTTCAGTATGCTGGGGCTGGTGGAGAGCAGCTGCCAGGTGATGTTGGGCAGGCCCTTGCAGAGTACATAGAGGATGATGAACAGTGCGAAGCCGCAAGTTATGGCAACGGAGAGGGCCATAAGGCCGCGCATGGCGAAGGAGTATGCTTTTCGTCTCATGTCAGCCCTCCTTGCTCCGCTTGAGGAAAAAGTTCAGCGCGGCGTTTATCAGCAGGATGAACAGGTACAGCACCAGGGCGATGGAGAACAGCGCCTCTCTTTGCAGGCTCCCTGGGCTGGAGTAGGACATCTCGCTGGCAACTGCAGTGGTGAGAAAGCGCACGCTCCCGAAGATGGAGGGCATGTTGGGCACGTTGCCGGAGACCATCATCACGGCCATAGCCTCGCCGATGGCCCGGCCAACCCCCAGCACTACCGCCGCCGCGATGCCGCTTTTGGCGGCGGGAGCCGTTACCTTAAAGTATGTTTCTACAGGAGTGGCACCCAGGGCCAGGGAGGCCTCCTCATATTCGTGGGGAACAGCCTCAAGCGCTGTCACTGATACCTTTATAATAGAAGGCAGTATCATGACCGCCAGCACGATAATCGCCGCCAGCAGACTTGCCCCGTCCGGGACATGGAACAGTGTGCGGATTCCCGGCACCAGAATCAGCATACCCACCAGGCCGTACACCACCGAGGGGATGCCCGCCAGCAGGCTGACCGCCGACCCCACCACGGATTTCACCCTGGGCGGGGCCAATTTTGCTAAGTATACCGCCGTGAAGAAGCCCACCGGCACACCGAACAGGATGGCCCCCGCCGTGCCGTAGATGCTGGTGAGGATGAAGGGTAAAATGCCGAACTTAGGGTCCTGGGCGGTGGACTCCCAGGTGTCTCCCAGCAGGAAGTCGAACAGGCCGATATCTCGGATGGCCGGTATGCCGGACAGTACCAGAAAGATGGTGATGAGTAGCACACAGCCTACTGTGACAAGGCCAAGCATGAGGAACAATCCGTGGAAAAACCGCTCTGTAAACTGCCGGCAGACCCGGGGCCTCCGCCTAAGCTGTGCGCGGGAGGTCTGTATGTTTTCCATAGGGCGGCCCTCAGTTGGCCGGGACCGCGCCCGCGCCGGAAATCAGCGGGGCCGCGTCGGCGGAGGTGGCGAAGTCGAAGAAGGCCTGGGCCGTTTCGGAAAGCTCCTCCCCGGTTTTCGTCACCAAAATAAAGGGGCGCTGGATAACGTAGCTGCCGTCCTTCACGGTATCTTCTGTGGGAGCCACGCCGTTTACCGTAATGGCCCGGACACTGTCCTTCACCGAGGCCAGGGAAGCGTATCCGATGGCGTCCGGGTTCTGAGCCACGGCGGTGATCACGTCGCCGGTAGAGGTCAGTTCCTGGCGGTACTGGCATTTCTCCTCGGTGCCGGTGATGGATTCAAAGCCGTCCCGGGTGCCGCTGCCCGCCTCACGGCCGATGAGCACCACGGGCGCGTCATTGCCGCCCGCGTCCTTCCAGTTCTCGATCTCCCCGGTGTAGAGCTTAGCAATAGTCTCCGTGTCCAGGTCTGCCACAGGATTCTCCGGGTTGACGATAACGGCAATACCGTCATAGGCCAGCACCGTGGCGGTCAGGCCCTGGGAGGCTTCCTCCTCCTTCAGCTCCCGGCTGGAAAGGCCGATGTCACAACGCCCCTCCATAACGGCCTGGATGCCCGAGCCGGAGCCGGTGGGGTTGTAGGTGAAGGCGGCGCCTTCATTCTGCTCCTGGAAGGATTCTCCCAGCGCGCCGATGACCTTCTCCATGGAGGTGGAGCCGTCTGTGGAGACAGTACCGGCGGTTTTCTGGGTGCAGCCGGTGAGAATGGTGGCGGCGGTCAGGGCCGCCAGTGCAAGTGTGGTGATTTTCTTCATGTGAATTTCCCCTTTCAGTTTTATGCTTTAATGATAGGGGATCATTGTAAAACTCAAAAGGGGCTCTGTGTAAAATCCAGGTAAAACCCATAATAATTTGCGCCACTAAACAAAGAATACGTCGGTCAGAAATTAGAATTCACTCAGCCACTCTTTAAACTCATCAAAAGACATTTTACCGGCAGCGCATTCGTCACGCTTACCCTTTGCCGCAGCGCTCCAAGCATAGAACGCACCGGGGCTGATCTTCCCCGCCTTAATCCAGTTGAATCGCTTTTTATACTCCCGGCGGTACTCCTTGAATAGTTCGTCCGAGTTTTTCTTCTCCGCCCAGCGCTTTACCGCGCCAACCTCTCTGCAAGTGTGCCCGTTCTCGTCAACGGTCAAATTGCAGAACTCTGCCGTATTGCGCCGGGGGATGGCAAAATATTTGCCACAGTACGAGCAGATACGCATACGCTGTTCTCGCTTGACACACTCCCGGAGGGAGAACTCTACCAGGTCGGAGATAGAAGTTGGGTGTAACACTTCGGCAAAAGTACCGTTGCCGGTTCGCTCATAGATGGTAGAGATTGGCCTAAACTGATAGGCATAGAGCGGTTCTCTTTTCTCTTTGTCCAGATACGCTTGCAACTTTTCATGAACAGGTCTCTTCTTGCCGTCATCGATGTCAAGTACATCTTGGAACAGGCGCATGATTTGTTTTTGGAGCGTATCGAGGTCGCTGGGGATGTGCCGCAGCTGCTTGTGGGGGAGAATCTCTTGAACATCATCAGGATGTTGCTCTGCATTGCGGAACCGCGCCTGCCAGTCAAAACGTAGAAACTCGAAATAGATGTGTTTCTTAGCAAGTTCCTCCAGAGTGCTCATCACTATTCCCCTTGAGTCTGCATCCCGTTCCCGGTAAAAATTCAGCAGGGCCTTGTCCATTTTCTTAAACAGGTTCTCCATCGGCCAGATGTCCAAATAGGTGAATCGCAAGAGACTTTCCAGAAATGGGAAGTCTTTTTCTTTTTTGTGTGAGCGTTCGAACGTCAAATCTTTGTAGACAAAATACTCGCGGCCCTCTTCAAAGTAGGTGTAGAACAGATAGTCAGCCATCTTGGTTGCACTCCTTTTGAAAAGATAAAAATATTTTTGAAATTGTCCTTGACAAATGAGCTGCCATGTGTTACCATATGACGGCCGGTAAATCAAACTGTCTTTAAGAATTAGTCTACAGCAAGCGGACAGAAAAGTCAAGATATTTTTTAGGAGGTGCGGAGTGGTTCAATCAAAGTTCAAAAGTTATGACGAACTGCCACTGTTTCTCAATGCGAAAACAGTGGCAGAAGTCTTGGGAATTTCAGTTGCAGGGGCCTATGAGTTGCTGCATCAGGAGGACTTTCCTGTGCTGAGAATCGGTTCGCGCCTGGTGGTTCCCAAGGAGAAATTTCTCTCGTGGGTCGAGAGTCAGACAGGAGGTAATGAGATATGAGTAATTTCTTGAGAGCATCATGCAGCGGAGCAAAGAATTTCTTTCCTCTGCCAAACGCAATTTTCAGTTTAGGTTTGTCGGCTGGCGAGCTGGCTGTCTACGCTTATCTCATGTATTGCGAGGACAGGAAGTCACACCAGTGCTGGCCCAGCTACAAAACTATTGGCCGGGCGGTGGGTATGAGCGAGAACACGGTGCGGAAATATGTGCGGGAGTTGGAGTACAAAACGCTTATCCTGACGGAGCCGACAAAGTATGAATCTGAGAATGGGCAGGTTCGCAACGGCAATTTGATTTTTACGATTCTCTCCATCCAGGGAGCAGTCAAGTACCACAACGAGTGCCAGACATCAAGGTAGGCGTTTGTGATCCCTGTGAAGGCCGTGTTAAGCGAACCGAGGCCGCTCTCAAGGAACAAGACGAGAGCAGGCCCAGAACGCCGTGTGAGGGCATTTGTAGCGATTTGTGAGGGCGGTATCCGTGGGGTGGAAACCGTCCCCCAGTATGCAAAGGGTTGCAAGTTTATCCGGCAAGACAGGACGCAGAAAACGGCCAAAAAGACAAGCAGGTTAAAGCGCGGGGTCTACCGCGCAACTTACATCGTCCGGCAGAGCCGGTCGTTAGGGAAAAATCAGGGATTACCGGCCCCCGAAATCAAGGGTCGGTCAGAAAGGAGAGTTTTTGAGCGAAAAAATGCAAAAATATGCTTACTGGATGACACCATCCATGGTAGCAGAAATTACGAAAATGATGCCAGAAGCTAATGCCACATCCAAAACGGACTTTGTTCGCAAGGCGGTTGCGTTTTATATTGGCTACATCCGGCAGCAGAAAAACATCAATTACTTGGCTCCAATGTTGGCGGGAGCAATCAAGAGCGAGGTGCGTTCTCTCGGCAAAGATGTGTGCGAAATGCTGTTCAAGCTGGCGGTGGAGATGGGGATCAATAGCAATATTACGGCGGCAGTTAACGACATCGAAGATGAATCTTTAGAAAATATACGGCGCAATGTTGCTCAAGAAATAGCGAGGGTGAATGGCATTTTAACGTTCGAGGACGCTAACGAGTGGCAGAACGGAGGTGACTGACGATGGCGAAAATAATTATTACCAGCAGATATATGCGGAACTCGCCAAAGAGGTCGGCGACAAAGCTGTGAAGTACATGGGTACTCGTGAAGGTGTGGAGAGGGTGGCCGAGGGCATCGACAACTCTCCGGCCACCGTCCGCCAGCAGAGGTTGGTGCAGGACATCATCAAGTTTGACTCGTCTGTCAAGGACTATGGCGAGTATCATGACTACGAAAGTTCTCCCACAAAAAGCAACGCCAGCTAGTTCATAGACGCTTTCATCGAGCGCAACGCTGACCGCATTGGGGAGTTGGATAAGCTGGTAAGCTACATGGCGGAGCGCCCGGGAGTGGAGAAACTGGGTCCGCATGGGCTGTTCAGCCAGGGCGATGACAAGATAGATTTGGATTCGGTTGCCGAGGAAGTAGGCCAGCACAAGGGGATCATATGGACGCACGTTATCAGTTTGCACCGCGAGGATGCGGAGCGATTGGGCTATAACAAGGCCAAGGCATGGCGAGAATTGGTGCGGCGAAACGTCACTGAGTTGGCCGAAGCTCAGAAAATCGACATCAGTAATCTGGAGTGGTACGGTGCATTTCACAGCACCGCACACCACCCTCATATGCACTTGCTGGTCTATTCCAAGGACGCAAAGCAGGGCTGGCTGACGAAAAAAGGGATCGATGAACTGCGAAGTGCGCTGGGTAACGACATCTTTCGGATGGAGCAGTACAAGCTGTTCACGATGGAAACAGATCTTCGTGACCGGCTGAAGAAGGAGAGCCGAGAAGAAATTGAAAAGCTGATTGCTAAAATCCGTGATTCTTATACCCCTACTTCCAAAATAGAAATGCTGTTTTTGAAACTGGTTTCACAGCTTAAGACCTGCAAAGGGCGCAAGCAGTATGGTTATCTGCCGAAAGATGTTAAGGATACCGTCAACAAAATTGTAGTGGAGCTGGCAAAAGACGAGAGCGTAGCAAGGCTGAACTCAGAGTGGAATAAGGTCAACCGAGAGAAATTATCACTCTATCATGAAAAGAAAAAGCCCGATATTCCTCTGGAAGGTAACCCTGAGTTCCGCAGCATTAAGAACGTAATTGTTAGAAGTGCGGCGCTGGCTATGAGGATTATGGATGCTGAGCCTACGCAAAATTATGATGTAGGGTCAGCGATGAAGTCGGTGGTCGGCGCGCTGTGCAAGATAATCTCCAAGAGTTATGATAAGAAAATTGCTCGGCTCAACACTCAGATAGACAGTAAGCTCAGAAGTAAAATTGAGCAGAAAAAGATTGCCCATGGGCTAAAAGTAGAACGTAGTGTTCAGCAGGATATGGAGGATGACGAGAGCTATGGAATGAGGATGTAGGCTCTCAAAATTTGCGGCGCTAAACAAAGAAGACGCTTTTGGGCGTAACTGCAAAAAGTAAGAAAAATGTCAGTGGACATAGGTAGGTACTATGTGGTAGTGTTGGTAGTCAGAAAGGGGGCCAAGATATGGCAAAAAAGAGAGCAAACGGTGAGGGAAACATACGCAAGCGCAAGGATGGTCGCTGGGAAGGACGTTACACGGCAGGCTACGACCCCGCCACCGGTAAGCGCATCATCAAAAACGTGCTTGGAAAAACCCAGGCTGAGGTCAAAGAAAAGCTGGCCCTGGCGATAGACAGCACTAAAGATTTGGACGTGGCCCGCATGGATGACTACACGGTTGCGACGTGGCTTGCAGAGTGGTATGAAATCTACGCCCAGCCCAACATTCGCCTGGCCACGGCAGAGCGGTATAAAATGATGATGGACATCTACACGGTGCCGCGCATCGGCGGCATAAAACTTGCAAAGCTGACCGCCCATGACCTACAAAAGCTCTACAAGGACTTGCAGGAGAACGGCCGGGTGCGGCCCACCAAAAAGGGTGGCAAGGGCCTGAGCAGCACCACAGTCCGCAGCCTGCACCTGATGCTCCACAGCGCCTTCGACCGGGCAGTGAAAGAACGACTGATCGTGCGGAACCCCACAGAGGACTGTATCGCTCCAAAGGCCCGTAAGGTAGAAATGAACATTTTGCAGCCGGAGGATATTAGCGCCTACCTCAAGGCGGCGGATGAATGCGGTCTCCTGCCGATGTTCTTCCTGGAACTGGTCAGCGGTTTGCGAAAGGGCGAACTGACTGCTCTCCTCTGGTCAGACCTGGATACAGAGAACAAGACTATCTCGGTGAGCAAGCAGTATGTGCGGAACCCCAACGGAGAGTTGGCGTTATCAAGGCCCAAGACGGAAAATTCTGTGCGGCTGGTGTCCATACCACAGGAAGCGGTTGACCTACTGTGTGCGGAGCACAGTAAACATCCTACCAACCCTTATATGTTCCCCTCTCCGAAAACAGGAGAGATGTACCATCCAGACTCCATAGTAAACCTCCATAAGAAGATATTAAAAAGTGCAGGATTGGGTCATCTGAAATTTCACGAGTTGCGTCACACATTCGCCACGACAGCACTCCAAAATGGTGTAGATGTAAAGACTGTCAGCAGTATGCTTGGACACTACGATGCCGGGTTCACCCTTAGAACCTACACCCACGCCACCCGCCAAAAACAAGAACAGGCCGCAGAGAAGATGGGGAGCTTCATGCAGCAGGTCAGGTGAATGTGGGTCAAAAAAGAACAGAACGGCTGGAACTTCCTGTCCGAAAGTATCCAGCCGTTTCCGTTTATTTCGGCGTGTGGGTCAGGATGTGGGTCAAGCTCAATTTTGAAAGCCTATTGGACAAAACAAAAACCCCGCAGACCGCAGTCTTACGGGGTTTTTGTGGAGCTGCTATCCAGATTCGAACTGGAGACCTCATCCTTACCAAGGATGCGCTCTACCAACTGAGCCATAGCAGCACACAATAGCTCTCATACAAAGAGCTATTGGATGGCGACCCGGAACGGGCTCGAACCGTCGACCTCTAGCGTGACAGGCTAGCGTTCTAACCAGCTGAACTACCGGGCCATCCCGCCCGGGCTACCCCGAGCGACAGGCATTATTATACACGAAGAGCCCGGGTTTGTCAACCCCTTGTTCCGAGAAAATTCACTTTTTTCTCAGGAATTTTTTAAGCCTACCTCTCCCCTCGCAAAATGACGGTGCCGCCGTTCTCATACAACGCCCGCACCTGGGCAAAACCGGCTTTTTCCAGCAGCTCTATCTGGCGGGCCAGGGTCAAGGGGGTGTCGATGTGGATGAACTGGCTTTCCGGCAGGCCGCTCTTTTTCCGCTTTTCTTCCAGGTGGGCCCGGCACATGGCCTCTTCCTCTGGGCAGCAGGCCATGTAGTCGCATTCTACATAATATCCGCCGGGCCGCAGGGCCTTGTATAGCTTTTGGTACAGCCCCAGCTTCTTTTCATATTTAAAATGATGCAGGGTCTCAAAGGAAAGGACAGCGTCAAAGCGGGCCTCCCCCAGTGGGAGCTGGAAATAGTCCCCTTGGATGAGCTCTATGCCCCGCCCCTGGTAGGCTTCCTGCAGCTTGCCCAACATGTCTGGGCTCAGGTCTACCCCCGTCACGTGCAGATTGGGGAAACGCCGGAACATCGCCCGCAGCTCTAACCCCGTGCCACAGCCAATGTCCAGCAGGGATGTAAGGCCCTCGTCAAAATAATCGGCAATGGCTTCGTACACGTCGCCCCAGTTGCCCAGGTGCACGTCTTCATAAGTATCCAGCCGGGCGGCAAAAAAGCTGGCCATTTCTTCGGCGGGCACGTCCCGCTGGCTTTCGATCCAGGCACGCAGTTCAGCCAGGTACTGAGCCTTTTCTTCTTCGGTGCGCTTATGGTTTTTCAGCAAGGTTTTTCCTCCTTCTTCCCCGCAAAGCGCCAGAACGACCGGGTAAGCAGCCGCTGGGCCTGCTCTTGGGGCAAGTCGATTTGGTTTGAGACGATCTGGGTGGCTATACCGTGGGAATAGAGCCACTGGTCTAAGAAAAGCGCCTGGGCTTGTTCCCGCGACAGGCCGGTGGTTTGGGCTGCGTTTTCGATAGAAGCCTGGTTCCAGGGGGCCCGGAGGATATCCTCCAGGGTGGCCCCGGCCATAGTTAGGTTCATAAACAAGGCGTTAAAGATGTGGCGCTCGGCCCGGGCAAAGGCCACGTAAGCGATGCTTTGGCTAAGCAGGCGGTTTTCCTCTGTCATCCGCTCCTCCATGAACCGGGCATATACCCCGTCCATGGCCTCCCGCAGAGCGTCCATGACCCCAGCCATGCTGCTATATACCCGGAAAATGGGCTGGGTAGAGCACCCCAGGGCCCCCGCTAAGCTGCGGGCGTTTACCCCGGCTAAGCCTTGCCCGCGAACCAGGGCCAGGCCTGCGGCTATAACATCCTCCTGGCTGACAACGGCTTTGGGCGGCATGGGTATTTCCTCCTTTTAAATAACCGCTGTTACGTAACGATTGTTATTATACACAAACTCCTCCCACTTTGTCAAGGGGGGCAATCTTTTTAGGCTTAGCTTTTTTCGGAAAACCCATGGGGGTTTGGGCGCGTGCCGCCGGCTTGTGGGGAAATGCAGCCCCCTCCCCCACCTTATGGCAGATGCGCTAAGACCACCTCGCCATAAGGAAGCCTTAAGCTTTTCTTAAGGAAAAAGCATTGCGTGGGGCTTGGGAATCCGGTAAAACAACGGGGTTGGGAGGTGCGGGGATGCTTGAAAAATCCTGGTTGCAGACGATGAAAAGGAAATTGCTGACCTGGTAGAGCTATAGCATAGCCTTGAATTTCGCATCGATTTCTGCTCTCCTTATCTGGATGCAGCTCTGCCAGAGGGATTTCCTGAATCTGGCCGCTGGCGGCTTGCGCAGGCACTCCGCCGAACAAATCATCCAGGCTGGACATCTGGATTTTCGCCGCGCTGCCTTTCATGACGCTACCTCCATGGTCAGAGCTTCATACGCCGCTGATACTTTCCCGGAAGGGTTGTGCAGGAAAATGCTTTTCCCTTCAGCGCTGGTTTCTGCGGCCCGGATGGAGCGGGGGATGATGGCGTCGAAAATTCTTAGCCGGTCGCCGTATGTACTGCGGAGCAGTTCCACGATTTCCTGTGAGTAGGTAGTCCGCATATCTGCCATGGTGATAAGAATACCGCTGATGGTAAGATTAGAGTTAATTTGCCGCTTTACTCTGGCAATGGTCCTCATGAGCTGTTCCATGCCTTTCAGTGAAAGGTAGTGCGCCTGCATTGGTATCAGAACCTCATCTGCTGCAGACAGAGCGTTGATGGTGAGCATCCCCAGCAAGGGGCAGCAGTCCAGGAGTATAATGTCGTACTGGTCGCGGACCGTGTTCAGGTATTCCCGCAGAATGGTTTCCCTGCTCATGATGTTCACCAGCGTGACTTCCATTGCGGCAAGGTCGATGTTGGCGGGGAGGAGGTCCACACCTTCCTCCTGGTGGAGGATGCCCTCGCTAGGGAGAAGGGGCTTGTCCTCTATGACCTTGCCCAGCACAGTGGCGAGGGTTTCATCTAACTGGTCCGGGTGCTGGTAGCCCAGGCTGGCGGTCAGTGAGCCTTGCGCGTCCACGTCCACCAGCAGCACACGTTTGCCCTGGCGGGCAAGGCCGATGCCTAAGTTTACGGTGGTAACAGTTTTGCCCACGCCGCCTTTTTGGTTACAGATTGCAATTATCTTTGATTTTGTACTCATTTGCTGTCCTCCCACATTATGTTGTGTAAAATAGAAATAGGACTAAACCGGTGCCCTCTTGCTGTTACGGGCTTTCTGATTTAGTCCTATTTTAACACTACCATTCGTCAAAATGGATTTGACTGTGCTGTTGTTCCAGACATCGTTCCCGGCGGGGCTTTTCATGCCCAGCTCCGTCAGCTTCTTAGCGATGGCGGTGAAGGACAGTCCGGCAAGAAACTCGGCGTAGATAATCCGCACCGTGTCGGCTTCCTCCTCGTTGATGACCAGCTCACCATGTTCGCCCCGGTCGTAGCCGAGGAAGCGCCCGAAGGGAACCATAGCCTTGCCGTCGGCGAAGCGCTTCCTCTGCCCCCAGGTGACGTTGAGCGAAATGCTCCGGCTCTCCTCCTGGGCAAACGAAGACATGATGGTCAGGAGAAGCCCGTAGAGTAGAAAAGAGCCGCCTTACCGCATCACTGCGGCAGGTCTGCCCAGACCTCTCTCGGAACCGGACTTACACCTCTCGATGTATCCGGCTCCCCATTATTGCAAAATCGGGATTCAAGGGTTATGGATATGGTAGTGACATTCACGGCAAACGGCCAAGGTCTTACGCCGTTTTGCAATCATGGTTTTCTCCCATTTTTCTTTTCCTTTGAGGTTCTTCACTTTATTGACATGATGAATTTCCAGTGGTACATTGGTCTTACCGCATAGCTCACAAACCTTTGCCGACAATCTCTTGTCAAAAGTATTTCTATAGCTGCCACTCCGCAGGGTATAATCAATTATCACATCATCAAAAGTATTCGCTTTCTTACAGTCCATATAATTGGCGAATTTGCAGCGCTTTTCACCCTTTGCGGTCTGGTAAGTCACACCCCATTTCTTCCCTTCCTTATATTTTTTAAGGATTTGCCGGACAGTGGTTTTGTGCTTTCCCGCAAGGGTTTTCAAACAGCTGTACTCCATAAGATAAGCGAAATAACCCAGCCCTGTGAAGTTGCTGGCTAATGCGTAATAATTACATATCCCCCGCAGTTCGGAATTGAAAGCGGACACGATTTCCAAGTCCGTGCAGATATAGAGAAATTTGCGGGCTATGGGTTCGATTTTCCCGTCCTTCGTTTGCTGGATACTGGATTTGCTGAACAGGAATGGCATGATTTTGTCCTTGAAGGGCACACACAATTCCACTTTGTAATTCAAAGTGTGCCGCAATTTCTCACCGCACTTTTTCACAGAATTGTTCCTTCTTACCCGTACATCATAGCCCAAGAAACGGGCGAATTGGCTGCTATGGGTAATCAAGGTTTTTTCCTGTGAAAGTTCCATTTTCAGAGTACCGCCAATGAATTCTGCAAATTGTTTTTTAATAGTTTCGCAGTCAGCCCTGTCGCCTTTTATGCCAATGATAAAATCATCCGCATAGCGGATATATTTCATCACTTTATCGGTTTTCGAGGCACAAGGCACTTTCCGCAATTCTTTCTTTAACTGCTTTTGCAGCTTTAACAATTCGCACTTTTCTTCGCCAACCGCAGTTTTGAGCCGCCTTTTCACTTTCTTGATTTGACCAGAAATCTTGCTATATTCTGGGGTATATGCTCTCTTTCTAGGCTGGTAGAAATCACTGGCAATTTTCTCAGCAAACTTATCCAACTCATTCAGATAGATGTTCGCAAGCAGCGGTGAAATAATGCCGCCCTGCGGACAACCGGAATAGGTGGGATGGTACTTCCAATCCTCCATATATCCGGCTTTCAGAAACTTCCAAATGAGTTTCAAAAGACGGGCGTCCTTAATTTTGGTGTGAATAGCATCTACTAAAACGCGGTGGTCGATGTTGTCAAAACAGCCTTTAATATCGCCCTCCACGAACCAGGAAACGCCGGTAAATTCCTTTTTCAAGGATTTCAGCGCGGTATGGCAGCTCCTTCCCGGACGGAAGACGTGGGAGTTCTTGGAAAATACCGGCTCATAGATGGCCTCCAGTATCATCCGTAAGACCTCCTATACCAGTTTATCCGTAAAAGAGGGTATGCCCAGGGGGCGTTTTTTCACACTGTTTTTCTTTGGAATTTGCACACGCCGGGCAGGTTTGAGCGAATAAGATTCATCCGACAAACACTCGATTATCCGATTAACCTTTTCTTCGCTGAACCCGTCGGCAGTGTCGCTACTATCCACGCCTTTCGTGCCTGCGCCCTTGTTTGCGTACAAATTCTTATATGTGATATAGTATATTCCCAAGAGCGAAACTCAAATCCGTAAATCGGTCGTTCAGCTCCCTGTCATAAAAGGCGGGATGCTCGGAGAAACCGATAGATAGGGTGATACTGTCGGGCTTTTCCTCGGCAAGTGTTTCTGTTTTCTGGCTCTCGGTGATGACCGTTTTCAGATGGTCGTTCGCAGGGTTCTCCTTTAACTTTTCTTCAAAGTCGGCTCGGCTGAACTCCTTTCCGAACAACGGGAACTCCGCATTTCGCAGGGACACGGCGTTCTCATCAAAGGCGGTGACCTCATATTTGTCCGCCCCGATATACACCACGTCGCCCTCGTGGTAGAGATAGCGGAGAGGGTACAGCTCCGTAAGCTCCTGCGAGAACCGCCACGCATTGCTGCGGCTGTAAACATCGCCTGTCTTGCCCTGCACCAGTTTAAGGAAATCAAGGAGCTGCTGCACGGTGGCAGGCTCGGAGAAAAGCTGTTCCATCTGCCCCTCGGTCACGTCGGCAAGGTCGCCACGCCCTACATTTTCAAGCAGGGATTTTTCATAGCCGTCCAAGTCACGGATAAAATCAGAAAGCCGCAGGGCGAGCGTGTCCCGCTTATCCGCAGGGGGCAGCTCCCTTTTTTCCTCAATAAAACGCTGCCTTGCCAGTTTCCTCTGGGTGTCGATTTCATACTGCGGGGCAGACACGCTTTCCAGATAGTCGGCGTAGTGGTCTTTCTCTTTGGGATTGAGGTAGCGGTTATCCTTAACCAGCTCCCGCAGCCGTTTTTCCGCTTTCGACCAACTCAAAACAAGGTCGTGTTCGGTGGAAATGCCGTCACGGTCAATGGAAATGCCCTTGCCGCTGCACCACACATACCCCTCCGTGCCGTCTGAAAAATTAACAAAGAAACCGCCCGTGCCGTATTCCCTTTTCAGAAAATCAATGTTCTTCTTTTTATCTTCCTGCTTCTGGAACTGGTGGTAAATGCGGTATTTCCCGTTCGCAACGCTGTTCCCTTTTATAAGGACGGCATCAATGTCCTCCTGTGAAATGGCAAAAGCAGAGGCTTTTTCGTCCTCTGCTTCAGCAATCATTTCAATCTGTTCGTCTACGGTCGGGAGATTGGCGGCAACTTCTTCCTCATTGGCAATGCTGGCTTTTTCTGTCTGTCCTTCTGGCTTTATTGTCTGTTCCTTATCTGTTTTTTCTTCCTGCCTGCCGCCGTCCGACTGCGGCTCTGGTTCTGAATTTCCTAATTGAAAATCAGTTCTTTCTGTGTGTCGAATACTTTAATCCTCTGCCCGTAGGCACTTTTTACCGTTGCCGTGATTTCCTTAGAGATGTTCGTGCGTGGCATTACCATCGTCATAAGGATGCCGTCAATCCGCAGGTGCGGGTTGATTTGCCGTTTGACCTTAGACACGGAGCGAAGCAACAGCTCTAAGCCTTTGGCGGAAAGATAATGGGGCTGTGTCGGGATAACCACGCTGTCAGCAGCCGCAAGCGCATTGATGGTCAGCATACCCAAGCTCGGCATACAATCCACGAGAACCGTGTCGTAATTCTTTTTTACTTCATTGATGCAGGTTTTCAGTACGCTTTCACGGCTTATGGCGTTAATCAGCCTTACTTCCAGCCCCGACAGCTCAATGTTGGACGGGAGCAGGTCAACGCCCTCGTCATGGTGCAGGATGCTTCTGGAAACATCGACGGGTTTGTCGTCAATAATGTCCTGCATGATAGTCGAAAGCGTATCGGGCAAGTCGTCTGGTCGGCTGTAACCGAGCGACATGGTTAAATTTGCCTGTGCATCGGCATCAATCAGCAGTACCTTTTTGCCCTGCTGTGCCAGAGCCACGCCCAGATTGACCGCCGTGGTGGTCTTTCCAACGCCGCCTTTCTGGTTAGTTAAAGCGATTACTTTGCAATTTGACATAGGGTGCGTCCTCCTTTCGCATAGATTTAGCCACTTTGTCAAGGTGGCTATGTAAGAGTACCAGAGAACGCAAAAAAGCCGCTTACTCTTAAAAAATCAATAAGAATAAGCGGCTCTGTGATGTGCCTTAGACATATTCAATTTTCATTCTCTTTACTGGTGCGTTTACGACCTTAAATATCAGTTCGTCAACGCAGTCTGTATATCTGCCCTGCTGTATGAGCTGGTTTTTCAGTTCTACAAGGCTATGTAGTAAAATGCTCCGTTCTTGGCTATCTATATATAAATGATTTTTCCTTTTTCTCATACAACTCGCTTAAACTATCAAAAAATAGTAAGTGGAAATCTTATATAGATGCTGTATCATCTGATTGAATCTCAAGAACTCTTTCATATTTTTGCTGAACCATAGCTTGAAATTCTTTTAATATAGCCCTTGATGCGTTTCTTATATTTTCGCTTTTTGAATCTCTTGCAAAATATATTTTTCGCACACTCACTTCAAAAAAATTATTTCTGGCATGACTACGAAAATAATGTGGAAATCCATATTCTACTATACACTTACCTTTTGCCGCCCCAATATTAAATTGATACTGCGATTGCACTTGCCTTAAAATCAAAAAATCATGATATTGTTTATCAGATATATATTCTACATTCTCTAAAGTTTCACCTTTTTCACTATTAATTATAATATTTTTAACAGACCCCTCCATCCATTTTGCATTATCAGGCATCGTGAATGTCTTATCTGGACCAATTTCGATATTCTTTACTGCTTGAAAGAATAAATATCCATTTGGACTATCATTTGCAAGTTGCAACATAAAAGCAAACCTTTGATTATTATTAAATTTATCGGATGTTATTTCAAACGTGTCTTCCCTACTAGATATTTCTCCCTCTGTTAATAAATGATTAGACACTGATTTGATTATTTTTTTATTGATAGTTTCCGTTTCCGAAGATGTATATTCATTGTTAAAACAAATCATACTATCAGTTGATGTTTTTTCAACCTCCACTCTTCCAGTATATCTACTCTTATTATTTGCCCAATCTTTAGTAACATCCTCCCTGATAATTGCATAATCCAATACTAATTTATTTGGAGTATCCATGTTAAAGCTCAAATCAGTATCAAAATCAAAACAATCATACTCATCAAGTAATTCATCTTTTTTTATTAAATCCTGTGGAATCAAATTGTTTAAATTATTATCTGATTGAGATTTTGTTTTTGTAATTCTTGTCTTAAGACTGTCCTCTTTTGTTTTTTGCAGTTCCTGCAATTTTTCAAATTCCTTTGGGCTTAATATTGACAATGTTAAAATCGGGATAGATAATCGTTTATTGCTGTCACCAATATACACTCCTCTCTCGGCAAGAAGAGCCTTCATATCTGACTCACTGATACAAGATTTATTTAACAATGGCTTTAAGCGTTCTCCTACTGGCAACAAAGTATCTGTATTGATGCTATCATTCATTCGTTCACACCTCATCTCTAAAATCTGGATCATAAGTTAAAACTGTAATTTTATCAGTAAAACTAGAATCTTCAAATTCTGATTTTGCAGATATTACTGCTTCACTATCTTCAAATTCATTATAATTTGGGAAAGCAATTATTATATTTGCCGCCCAGTCAAATGTAATTTCTTGTGCTAATCCAATTAAACGTCTAAGATACTCTTCACAAAATTCATCTTTTACAAGTAAAAGTAGTATATTTTGATTATTCTGATTTATTGCCATAGGCAAGACATCTGAATTTAAATATTCATAAGGTAAAATTGTTCCGCTATACTTTCGATTTATATTAGCATTATTTAATCCAGTATTAATATAAAAAAATTTACAGTTATCTTCCCCATATTTAGATTTTGCAAATTTAATTGAAGTATAAAGAAACTGTGCACGATTATTATCTATAAGTGCTACAGTATCATAATGACATTCTTCTCTAAGATAAAATCCTCCAATTTTATCAATTACAGATTCTTTTTCTCGTCCATCATTTCGATTTCTGTCAATCCAAAATATCAATGAAGAATATATTTTCTTATTTGTAGCAGCAATCTTTCGCTTCGATATTTCGCAAGCTGGATAACACTCACTTGCAAAAGCAATATCTACCAAAAATTCTTTAAATTTACTTTTAATTCCATCCTCCGTTTTAGGATAACCATCACGACATTTTACGCTAATAAGCACATCATGTTTTGTTGCATCTCGAAGTGGAGACTTATACTGAAACACATAATCTATTCCATGTTTCTCCGACTTTCCAGAACCTTTCTTTTTATGGGTTTCTTGATAAACGCATGGTACTGTTACACCACTATTACAATTCTTCCAACCAAAAAGTTCTAATAAATTTTTTACTATTTTCTCACCATATTCACCTGAACTTTTTGCCTTTTCTCCTCCAGCCATTTTCATTCCCCCTCCTACTTTTCACTGGTGTAGTATATTTTAGGCACCACCGCACAAAACAATAGACACCGAGGAAGAGATAGTGATATAATAGACACATGAATAAACAAATA
>QZEE01000001.1 GCA_009917445.1 bacterium D16-76
GGAAGAGCAGCTTTCGCTGTTCAATGAACCGGAGCTGTTCGCAGACCCCAAGGCTGTGGAGCCCGACTTGGAGCAGATCGTATACAAGAGGAAAAAGCAGTCTGGAAAGCGGGATCTGGATTTCTCCAAGCTGCCCACAGAGCAGGTCGTCCATGAACTGCCGGAGGAGGAGCAGGTCTGCCCGGTATGCGGCAGTGAGATGCATGCTTGCGGGCATGATGTGGTTCGGCGGGAACTTCGGTATGTCCCGGCGCAGTATAAAGTGGTGGAACACGTCCAGACAGCCTATAGTTGCCGGAATTGCGAAAAGAACGCGTTAGCCACGCCCATGAAAAAGAGCGAAGTCCCGGCGGGGCTGATCCCCGGCAGCGGGATCGTTTCGCCCAGTCTGCTTGCACACATTTTGAATAGCAAATATACGTTGGCGCTGCCGTTGTACCGGCAGGAGCAGGAGTTCCAGCGGTTGGGCGTGCCCATATCCAGGCAGACCATGGCAAACTGGGTGATTGCCGCCCATGAGAGGTGGTTCGGGGAGCTGTTCCGGCGTTTGCGGGAAGAACTGCTCTCCAACGAGATACTTCATGCCGATGAGACCACTCTGACCGTGCTGCGGGAGGACGGCAGGAAGGCCACACAGAAAAGCTATGTGTGGGTGTACAGGACCTCCGGGGACAGCGAAAGGCCTGTGGTGCTGTATGACTACCAGCCCAGCCGGGCGGGGGAGCACGCTAAGGACTTTCTCACTGGCTTTTCCGGGTTCCTCCACACCGATGGGTATGAGGCGTACCATTGTAAACTGCCGGATACAATCACTGCGGTCGGCTGCTGGGCCCACATGAGGAGAAAATTCACGGATACCCTCAAGGCCCTGCTAAAAGAGGCAAGAGAGAAACATCCGGCGCAGACAGGTTTGCGTTATTGCAACAAATTGTTTGAACTGGAGGCCGGGTATGCGGAGAAAAAACTCTCTTTCCCGGAGCGGTTTTTGGAGAGGAAAGAGCGTTCCGCGCCCATAGCGGAGGAGTTTTTCTCTTGGGCAAAAAATGAATACGACCATAACCCCGTGCCAAAATCTGCCTATGGCGCGGCGCTGACCTATGCTGT
The DNA here is from genome assembly GCA_009917445.1 of bacterium D16-76. Classification (GTDB taxonomy): domain Bacteria; phylum Bacillota; class Clostridia; order Oscillospirales; family Acutalibacteraceae; genus Acutalibacter. The sequence goes on from QZEE01000001.1 coordinate 1,105, forward strand.
GAAGCAGAGAGGCTGGTTAATGAATGTGTTCCTGGACGGGCGCTTGGAGCTTTCCAACAATCGCGCTGAACGGGCGGTGCGGCCCTTTGCGGTGGGCAGAAAAAACTGGCTGTTTTCCAACACACCCAAAGGCGCTAGTGCCAGTGCGGCTGCCTACTCGATTGTGGAGACCGCCAAAGCCAACGGCCTGCGGCCTTTCCGATATTTCCAATTCCTGCTTGAGCAGCTGAGTGCTCCCATTGAAACCTGCCTGCCCTGGGGGCAGGCAGCTCAGGCTTTGTACAGGTAGCTTGACGGTTCATTTTGCTTAATAGTTCAAAGAGCGGTTCCCTTTTTGAGAATCGCTATTGTTTTCTTCATGCTGTGAGGGTTCATATCTATTTTACGCTTACTTTCATCTACGTTTTTGACTTTTGAAATCCAGGCTTTTGAGCATCAAAAAACCGCGCAACCGCGCGGTTTTTTGCGTGAATATCTTTTTTATATCCACAGGATGGCGGAGACGGTGGGATTCGAACCCACGGTACCGTGAGGTACAACTGATTTCGAGTCTTTTCTCCTCTGACCGCTTTACAGATTTTTTGGTGTCCGGTTCTGTCAGCCTTGTCCTCGCGGAAAGCCTTGCGGCGACTGGCTTTGAGGGGTACTCATGGGGCAAAAAACCGCGCCGCTTCAAGGCAAGCGAAAAATGGGCTCCAATGGGCAAAAATCGGGATTTAGGACAGAACTGAGGGCAGATTAGGGCAGAACTCAGACAGACTGGCAATACACGGCTTTGCACCGATAATACGACAATTTGAGGTGTATTGCAATGAAAAACGAACCCATCAATTGGGACAAGATTCCCGAAGTCATTTCAGCGGACACGCTTTACAAGATTTGTCACATCAGCAAGTCTACCGCGCGCTACCTGCTTCAAAGCGGTAAAATCCCCTGTGAGTACACCGGCAAGCAGACCCGGTGCTACAAGATACATAAGCAGGATGTGATCGACTATCTGGAAAACCGCAAAGTGTTTCCGGAGAGCTATTCCGCGCCGAGAGGCTGGTACAGCGGACGCTATACGATAAAGATGCAGGCCCAAGTCCCGGCGGTGGTGCTGGATGAGCTACGGAAGTATTACACGCAGCTGCTTGCCAAATATCCGGATGTGATCAGGGCATCCGAGGTGGCAAAGCTCACCGGCTACGGCAGAACTGCCGTCAATAATTGGTGCCACAAGGGACGCCTGCTATCCTTTAAGAATAAGGGTATCAATCATGTTCCAAAGCAGTATCTTATCGAGTTTTTCTGCTCGACCTATTTTCGCTCCATCGTCCGTAAATCAAGGTGGCATGTCCAAACCCTGAAAGAGTTTGCCCGACGGAATCAGTTTTGCCGGAGCAGCAAATCAGGAGGTGCTATCTGATGGCTAATTTTATTGAAGAGCTGTTTTATGGGAATATTGATCCGCAAGCAAGAAGTTACCGCAAGGGGCACCGCGCTGTCAAGATATCGGGCAACATCAGCGATATCGAGGAAAAGCTGACCGAGCGATTGCAGGGTGAGGACAAAGACCTCTTCCTGGACTTCTGCAATGCTAACAGCGAGCTAATGGGTGAGGCAACGCTTGACTCCTTCATCGTCGGTTTCCGCCTTGGTGCCAAAATGCTGTTTGATGTCTTTTGCAGTGATGACGCACCGTTTGAGAGCTTTTTGAATGATTAAGCGGAAAAGAGCCTCCTTCGGACAAAGTGCGCCGGAGGAGGCTTGACTTATTTCGTCTCTGTTGGTAAAATGTAATTGCTTTGAGGCGTGATGAATTAAATTCGAGACATTGTTTCTGAGTGTTTATTCCCATTCATGCAAGTGAACCTGAGTAAACAAGTGAAAATAAAGAATTGAATTTAATCTGTTTCGCCTGACGGGGCTTTCTTGTGTTACGCAGAAAGTGTTTTTGTCAGGCGTTCATTATGCCTTTTAGTAACTGTTTTACTGAAAGGTGTTTTTTATTATGGACAACAAGGATTTACAGGAGATTCAAGATCGGATAGGCTATCATTTTAAAAATCTCGACCTGCTCCAACAGGCATTTGTGAGACGATCCTATGCTAAAGAAAACGGCGGGGAAGATAACGAAGTCCTGGAGTTTATTGGCGATAAGGCATTAGACATCATAGTCGTTAAGATTCTTGTGGAAGAGTTTGGTTTTTTCACCAGCGAGTGCGACGACTACGATGAAAAGGAGGATTTTGACGAGTTCTGTTGTGAATATTCAGAAGGTAAGCTGACTGATGTTAAACAGCGGCTTGTGGGGAAAAAGATGCTAGCGGGCTGCATGGAACAACTTAGGTTTGCAGACTATTTGATTATGGGAAAAGGCGATCAACGCAATCATATCGAACGGGAAGAATCAGTCAAAGAAGATTTATTTGAAGCAATCATCGGAGCGGTTGCTCTTGACTCTGATTGGAACTGGAAAGAAATCCAAAGCGTTGTGGAATATATGCTTCAGCCGAGAGAATTCTTAAACGAAGATGAGGATAACTATGTAAAATTGATTCAAGAATGGTCACTTAAGGAATACGGAGAATTACCTCGGATTAATGTTGAGAATGCGGATTATATGCGTGATCATAGCGGACTTATTCGCTCTAACGAAATACGCTATATTAATCGTCCGACAGGCATGTGCGTTATCAATGTGGCAGAGTACAACAAAACACATTTCAGATGCGAATTGATTCTTAAAGATATTGATAAAGTATTTATAAGCGAAGGGCGCTCAAAAAATGAAGCTCGGCAACTTGTTTGTGAGGGAGCTTATCATTATCTTGAGGAACATAACCGCCTATTCTCTATCCGCGATGAAATAGAAAATCCCAACAAGATTGATGCAATCAATCAATTAGAAATCCTTGCACGACGGGGGTACTTTTCAATTCCCACCTACGACTTTGAACAGAGTTATGATAAGGATGGCAATCCGATTTGGAAATGCGAGTGCAATATAGCGGAATACGATACTTCTTTTTGGGCAGAGTCGTCCTCAAAAAAGGATGCTAAAAAAACTGCGGCTTTTGAAATGCTCAAATATGTATTGGACGAGGAGGAATAAGCGATGTCAAAATGGTGTTTCAATTACGATTCCGGCGAGTATGAAGACATTGATCGGGACGGCTTCAGCTTCACAAGAGGCGAATATGTCTATAATTGGGATGACAGTGATTACCGCCGCGAGGAAGGGGAAGGGCGACGGCGCGAAGAGGAAGATTGGTAAAAGGAATACACTTATCAAGTGTTTTACTCGGTAGGCGTGTTTTTACTGTTCCAACCTCGGAATTAAAAAGTCAAATCAAAAAAGAAAGTGCGATTTTGAAAAATGCACCTTCGACATAACGAGCCCTCCTTTGTACAATGGCAGTACAAAGGAGGGCTTTTCTATGAAATCATTATTTGAACAGATGGGTGGCACCTACACCATGCAGGGCGATTACCTTCTGCCGGACTTGCTGTTACCCGCAGAAGATGAACGCCCCATCGGCGTTTGGGAGCAGCGGCGGGTGCGATACCTGAAGCAGCACCGTAAGGTTCTGTATTATAACCTGCTTACCTCCGGCAAGCTGCACGCCCACCTTGCCGACACCGAGGAACAAGCCCAGGCTCTATTTCTCCGGCTGGTGGAGCAGTACACTGAGCGAGAGGGCTTAACGGAGCAAATTAAAGCAGATGACTCTATGGCATGGGTGCGGAAGATGAACAATATCCGAGAAAGAATTCGGAAAATCGTTAATTATGAGGTGATTTTTTCATAGTGAAAATACCCTAAAATACATGGAAATACCAGCAATAAGCGTTACAGGCACAAGGGATAAATAGCCCTTGTGCCTGTCTTTAGACTTAAAAGCTACAAAATGAAAACACTAAGATCCATATCAAATATTTGAATCGCAAGTAGAGTAAAACCTATCATTAACTTCTGTAGGGAAGTGTGTACTTTTCACAAATATCACAATTGCGCAGCTTGTATTGCTGCAAGAGATTATTGATCTTACTTTCATCTTGCCAATTATCATTTTGTGATGCTGCAATTGCAAAAGCATTTACATTGTTTTTGAATTGTTCGAGTTTTTCACTATTTATGATTCGCATATCTGGTACGGCTGTTGCTGCTCGATCTAAAATTACAGATTTATGCACCATAATAGGAACCCCAGAATAACCATTTCCGTATTCAGACTCAAACCAACGCGTAGATCCGCCAAGTTGATTACAATATTCTTTAGAGATAGTTTCGGAAACAGCGGCACTCTTGCACTCAATAACAAGATATTTTGCACTCCCCAAAGCCCAAAGATTATCAGGGCCTTGGCCACAAGTTTCTTTGTCTGGTCTTGTGGATACAAAACCTAGTATTTTTCCAATTTGTTCTAATGAATTTTCGAATTCTTCGGAATCGGGCGAAAATGCAAGGGCAGCAGTTACAGCATTGACATGAATAACATAATCGTTTTGCGTTAAATGTTTATTCCTTATATATTCGCAAATCCCCTTGGATTGTTCCATATTATTAATTGCCTTATCATATCGAATACCATTTATTGGAGCAAGAATGCTTATATTTAGATTTCTGCCGGATAGTAAGATTTGTTGCGCCTTTGATCGATCGATATAATTTGTGAATTTTGCCTTTATTTGCAGCAAATAACCTTTTGTGCTATTTTGTGTTTCTGAATTGATGGCTTCATCGATTGTTTCAATTGCTTTTTGCCATTGCATAGCCATGGAAAAATCATATGCGTTACGTAGGGCAAGAGCATTCTTATCAAATTGAGGTCCAGAGGTGTATGCAACAGCTGATAACCTTTCTTTGCTTTGTTGTATCCACTCCACTTCTCTATTGAGTGAAAAGTCAGCAAGATCGAAAACGTCATCAATTGTTGGTTTTGGATTTTCTTGTATTAACAAGTTCCATAAATCTCTTGATAAGTCGTATTGCTCCCGAGTAGCATTACTAAAATAAGAAATACCATTGTTACGTAGTAATACATCGGCCAAGTTATCTCCCATCAACACAATACAACAGGAATCGCTGTTCGATCTTACTCCTCTCCCCATTCCTTGCTCAATTCTTTGTATTTGTTCACGTCTAAGGATACTACTGGAAGGGTCAATGCTTTGGATGTATTTATCTCGTTCATTCTTTAATGGCGGCAAGCCATCAATTACCAGAACCCGGCAAGCATCATCAGGCAAATCAATACCATCGTATCTATTTACAAGAACAACAACCCCGATGTGCTTTGTTTTCAAAATAGATACTGCTTTTTCAATGTTATCCTTATTAATAGTTCTGGAACTGTTTTCGTCCCAATATTTTGCCCTTTCAAACGAAGGAACAATTACAACAACATTATGGTTTTGAGCAATTGAAAAAATCTTATTTTTTATATCATCATTTGATATTTCGCTATTGATGTGCCTTGGGAATAGAATAAGCCTATCGCCGATGTCATTTGCACTGTCAGGTGTTATGATACTATCGACATCGTCTTCATGAAGTCCTATGGCAGATACGAGAACGCTATCATCAGATAGAGTTGCGCTCATAAAGATTCGCCTTTGAGCATCGACAAAACTTCTTATCTTCGAAATTGAGATGCCTTCCGGAATAATCTCAATACCCCTTGCAGTAATGAAACAATCGCATGTTGATAAACATTCATCAAGTAACGGAAGACTAAAGTACACGCAATGATTAGCCTCATCATCTGTATTATATTTTGTCAGCAATGAATATATCTCGGATTGTTTCTCTTGCCACGTCCAGAAAGGAATAACGGCACTTTTGGCCGGATCATGATTTTCAATGATATTAATATAAGAATTGCTATTATAATTTTTCCACGAATCTGCAAATAACTGGACTAATTGAGTGTATAACTTGTGATTAGAAGGGATTTTAATCGAAAACTGTGTGGCAATTGTATCCAGACAAGCATGAACATCATCCATCAAAATACTACCGATTGGATAGTTGTTGGTTTGTCTCATTCCATATACACTGCGGCCGTTTACTAGAGAGAATATATTGGTAACAAGGATAGCTTTGTTTTCTGTATATGAATAATCATCCTTATCTGTTACGGCCAATATGCCGAGCTTTTTTGCCTCGTCACAAACTTGTGCTACAAGATATTTATCAGGTACCACATATATCGCTGGACCTTTTCCTTCATTTAAACAGCTTTGTAAAATCATCAAGCCAACAACCGTTTTGCCGCTTCCGGTATTCATTTTTATTATATTGTTTTTTTTATCTCTAACATCAAACCATTTTTTCCAAACATCTGATTGTACGTCTCTAGGATACTCATATCTTTTATCCTTTTGAGGTAATGTCATAAATATCTCTCTAGGTTCAATAGGAGCAGCCTTTTTCGCTCCGCTTAGTTTTGAAAGCAATGAAGCCATAATATAACCTCCTAACTAATTAAAAATTACTTACAAACTGGAATTTGTTTGTAATGATTTATCTCATTTCAAACACTCAAACAGCTCGTCCAATTTGAAGAAGATGCGTTTCTGCTCGACAAGGGGCGGAAGGGGCATGCTTTAAATGTTGTGGTTAAGATTAATCATTTTTGTTCCAATTGGTTTACCCACTAAATTTGATTTCGTATATGAAGTTTATAAAAGCACTTAAGTGGGGATAGGAAATGCATCCAGTATGTTGTGAGAATTGATATAAGACTTGTAAATATTCTTTATTCCTGCCTCTTTAGCCATGCTGATAACTAGGTTTTCTTCTGCGCTATCCATTCGCAGACCGAGTATTATACCGCTGGGTATCCATTCCATCATAACTGGTGGTTTCATACGGCAACCGGTTATCATTCTCCATTCTTCGTCATACCTATGACATTCCTTTTTTATTAGTGTCGTCCTTTCCTGTTCCCAGAGACCAGATCCAATTCCTTCGTACAATTGTGGTGGCATGGGCTTTTCAGCCTGTTTCTGCATTTTATTAAGCATGACTATCTTTGCAAAATTAGTAGCGTCATATGGGGTGTCTGAGTAGTAAATTGGATAGAGAGGGGTTCCAAAATTCTTTATTCCACAGGTTGCACATTTTTCCTGCTTCCCGCACAAAAAGTTCTCATCATTTTCAAGGTCATAGATTTGAACAAAGCCTTTGTACTGATCAGCATATTTCAGCCACAGTACCTCGTTAAAGCCATTCTCGGAAAAGCAAACTGACCAAATATCCTTCTTAACTTCATTTCGCAGCACAAGCACGAAATTTAAAAACCTTTCGATCAACCCCTGTGAAACTGCTTGCGTCACGTTATCTACAGTTATTTGCTCTTTTTGTTCTTCTGTAAGGATACCGTCAGACAATGATTTGACTACATTTACAACGGCAACAGTACTCTCTGGGGTTTGAAAAGCACTTGAAAATACATTTCTAATTGTGTCGATGTCAATATTTAAAAAAGTGTCAAAAGGATCATCGTAGTAATTCGCAGTAGAGAAATAGAGTCTATTGGTTCTGAGCGCTTCTAAACTCTTTAAATTTACCGGGCGATATCGAAATAGGAACTTTGGCAGCTTAATAGTTTTCATCAGCGTCTGGCTTTCCGCTTTCATATCGTTTCCCGGCAAAGAACACAGTGTTTCCCAAAACACCTCACGCTCCTGAGAATTCATTGACCAAACCTCCTTTTGATTAATCAATCTCACACCTTAAAATAAAGTTTTAATCTATGGCATCTTTTATCCGAGTAGTAAGTTTTTCAGGAATGTCATTCTCTGCTTTCCAAATGATCGTATTCTTCTGGGCTACATTAAATCCGTTTCCAGCAATGAACAAACGTCCCATTGTGCAACTCCTAAATTGTATTTAAATATTATTTTTAGAAACTCTCCGGCACAAGAGCTAACTTATTGACCGATTCGTGTGCTCTAACAAGGGAATCATAGACAGCTAAAACATCATCAGAATCCCATGTGCGCAAAGACTTTTCGTCAATAACGCCTGAACTTTCACGGATAATTTTTGCAAGCTGTTCTTCGTCAGCAACTGCAACAACAGCCTGAACCGCGGCATTGCTCTGCGCTTTCTTGAGATTCAGAATAAGGCTATCAATAGAGCCCTTGGACTGAACTTCAAATACATAGATCGCCTTACCCATGTTGCCGATTTTTGCTTCCCACACAGCATCAACGACCGCCCCGGTAGTTATTTTTACTTCTGAACGACTTTCAAAGCCGAGCAATTCGCCGATAGCGACTAACTTTTCCTTGATCTCATCATGTAGCGACTTAGAATCACTTGCAGTTTTGGGAGTAACGGTGGCAGCCTGCTGTTCAGCAGGGACTTTCTTTTCAACCAGTGGTAGGATTTCGTCCCACAGAAAATAGTCAACCGACAGCAGATCGCAGTCCTCTGCACCTGAAGCTTTGAGTGCTGTGGCAATATCTTTGGCAATCATACACACTTCAATATACTTTTTTCCAGTGTACTGATAATTGTACTTTGGCATATTTGGAATATCGAGATAGGTATAGCAAAGTATTGTTGTTTTATTGAAGATAATATACTTGTCTGGATCTGCATATATAAGAAGTTCGCTGATTGTAGCAGGCCCCAGGCCTTTTACAAATTTCAGAAATGTATCCCATCGCTTTTCGATAGAGCTTGTCCCATAAAGCAATTCTGCCAACTGCTTTTTGAGTGCAACAAAACCGTTGTCGGCAATCAGTTTGTCGACAACATATTTTTTGTTGCCCCAAATGAGCATCGACCAAAGCTTGCTGATATACTCCAAGAACTCGTCCTCGGTCATAGCAAGAAGTCTGTCCTTGGTGAATGACTGATAGTAATCTTTGCGCTCTTTGCGTTCTGCCCAATTATTTTCATAGTAGGCAGCGTCAGACTTTTTGCCTTTGAAAAAAGCGGTAATTGCCGATTGAAGTTTAGCTTCATTCATGGTCTATCCTCCATCATATAAGAAAGCAGCCTATAATATTTTCATGTGAAATTTAGTCCTTAGCCACTTAGACAAAAATAGCTCTCTCAAAATCAGATGAAGCTTTGGCTCTTAGTTCACTGGCTTTTTTATAGTAAGCATTTGCACCATCTTTTGTGGAGTAATATTTCTTAATTAATGCTTCCTGTTCGGGTATTGACGGAACAGGGATTTTTATTGCACCAATTTCGTCGCTGTTTATATTGCATTGTCCAGCAGTCTGTCTGCTCAAAGTATCAATCTGAATTCTAACAATAGGGAGCATAAATAAAATATTAACATATTCCGGCAGGACTTTTGTTGTATCAAATCTGTACCTTATAACATATGAGGCATAAGTATATTCTCCGTCAAGATTGAATACTGCAGATTTTCCAACGAGTTCTTTACTGTTCGTTCTATTAATCAGAAAATCACCCTTGCGAAGCAACCATTTATCTGGTTCTTTATCTGTAATGGCGCATTTGCGTGGTAAATATTTTAGTCCATTACAGTCGATCTCTCCGTTTACAATATTAGCCATTCGAAGCATGGGAATCGTATCCTTTTTTTGCACCAAAGAGGCCTTGATAGAAAGTCCAAAAAGTGATTCTATCGTAATATCTGAAATAGAAGAAACAGGACATTTAAAGCTGTTATGAATGCTTTCCAATCTCCCTTCCTTAAGAATATAATCAACTTCCCAACGGCGTGTGGATGTAAATGGTATGATCTGCATAATAGAAGATGAGGTGTTTTCTTTCTGCTCGGGCTTTTTTAAACCCGAAACCTTGGATTGGATGCCATATAGCAGCCCATTACTGAAGCTATCACCCTTCATGACATGAGTATCGGCTTCACCGAAAGTGTTGTGATACGATTTTAGGAGTTCCTCTTGTATGGGTATAGGAGGAACCGGAATTTCAAAATTTTTTATGAAGTCATATCTTGCGCGCGTCTTCATACCCTTTGGCTTCACAGAGGACACATAGCTCATGAAAATATCGCATCGCAATGCACAACACAGATATTCCGGGATTATCTGTGTTGTATCAATGATGTACGAGGTATAATCAGTCGATGCATATACATCTCCCCACTTGTTGACAGAAAAAGCACCTTTTTCAAAATTAATATTTGATACCAACAAATCATTTTGACAGGATTTGGTCATATCGTTCTTTACGACACGGTCTTTAAAGAACACCTTTCCATCTGAAAATCGTATTTTTGATACAATCCTTCTGTTTTGGGGGATGTCTTTGGGTTTGAATTTCTCTTTTCGAGGTGTCAGGATTATCCCAAGATTGACTAGAGGATAGCAGCTACACAATTCTCTGGAGAAAAGGATCATATCAATATTCCAATCTTTAAAAAGGGAGAATTTCTTTGCTGTCAGGATCATAATAGGCGCACCTCCTCTCCGTCAACAAAACGACAATACACTCCATCTTCAGTTAGTCCATATGAATAGTTTTTTTCAATGGAAACCCACAGGCCATATTCTTTACTGTAGTTATGATATTCCTCCACCAATCCCGGCAATTGGTTACCTTCAGAAGCCGCACCGGTAGTAGTGATTCCAGCATCCTCAACCTTAGCAACAGGAATATCATAATCAAACTTTTTCTTGATAACTGGCTTTGCTTCGTTTTCAATCTGCTTATGTAATTCTTTCAAGTCGCGTTCAGCGTTTTTCTTGTTAATCTTGTTAGTACTTTGTTTTTGCAGAAGGCTTTCAATTTTGGCTTCAACATCGCTGAGGTCCTTTTTATCCTTTTTAAGCTGTTTTAACTTATCACGCGCGTTTTTAAGTTCAACTTTAAGAGATTCCGTTATCTCATTACAATCTGCAATGGCGGCATTCAGAGAATCAATTTCAAGCTGATGAACAGCAGTGACTTCATCAATTGCCTCTCTCTTGCATTTTGCGTATTCGGCTTCATCTTCGGCAGTGAATTTGCGCATGAATACAAGGCTGGGTTTTACAGTCGCGCCAGCGGCAATAAACACATCTTGGGGAATCGAGCATATAAGAATCAGTTTTGCCTTGCCTTCAAAATACTCTCTAACGGTCGCAAGGTTTTTGTTATTTAGCACTCCTTCCGGAAGGACCATCCCCATACGGCCACCTTTTTTGAGAAGCCGCAGGCAGCGTTCCATAAAGAGTACTTCCGTGAGGGTACTAGTGCTACCCAAATCATAACGAGACAGTAGCGTTTCTCCGATATGATCATCAACTTGTTTCAGTGCTTCATCATATGCCTCTCCGTATTTTGCTCGGTATTTTTCTTTTGCTGCCTCATCAGTAAAACGGTCGACTTCCGAGATGAGCTGAGTTTTATCCACATTTTGTCCAAACGGAGGATTGGTAAGGATTACATCAAACCTCTCCTCAAAAATCCCATTTATATTGAGCAACCCATCGTGGTGATGCACACCGCCGTGACCATCACCGTGCATGATCATATTCATCTTAGATGTGCGAGCCATGCGCGGGTTGGCATCAGTGCCAAAAATGCAATTCCGGGAAAGTTGATACATCCGGCTTCCTTCAACGCCCGTATCAAGCTCTGTGTTCAAAGCTGCCTGCATCTCTTTAATCTGCTCATTGATTTTGATTTGCTCATCTTCAGATAGGCTGTCAAAATTGTCTCCTTCCAGGGAGGCCCTCAATTTGTCTTTTTGCTCACGCACATCAGCTTCGATCTTATCTCGGATATACTCAAACGCCTTGATTAGAAATCCTCCAGAGCCGCATGTGGGATCACAAATGACCTCGCCCTCCTGTGGATCAAGGATTTCGGTCATAAAGTCCACGATTGTTCTCGGTGTAAAGAATTGTCCCAATTCACCGCGGAAAGTTGTGCCCAAAAACTGCTCAAATGCAATACCTTTCACATCATCCTGCGTATCGGACAGATTATAATTCTCAAGTTTCTCCAAGATTTGGGTAAAGCTATTCTCTCTAATCTTTATTTCATCATTATCCTCGAAAAGATGGTCATCCCGAAACTCGACTTTTGTTGTATCAAATAGATTCTGCATATATGGCTGGTCTATGCCTTTTGCCTTAAGGCCTGGACGCACATTCTTTTCATAATTCTGTGCCTGGGATTCATACTCTGCTTTTGTAAATACTTTTGTACCTCTTTGCTGTCGCTCGTACCGAATTTTCATGAATAACAGTTTGCTGATTTCATCAAAAGCAGCTTCCGGGGACAGTTTATCATTGTTGCGAATAATGTTATGGCAAGCCTGCAAGGTTTTTGTAAATTCTTCTCGGGTAAAGGTCTTAGTCTGATTTTTGATTTGTTCAATTTTTTTGGCATTGTCGACATCCATAGCGGTGGGGATTGCGACCACTTCTTCCAACCGCTGCGGAAGATATGCAGGATCAACATTGAAAAATTTTGTTTCTTTTTCGTTGGTTGTAACGAAAAATTCCGCATGTGCCCAAGAAGCATAGTTGTAGCCCTGATAAAAGTCCTCCACTCGGATCTTAACATTTTCGGCCTTACATTCAACTACAATAAATGCCGCTTTTTTATCATCCTTATCTTTTTTGCTTTTCCAGATAACAATATCTGCACGAGCTTTCCCTTGTCCGCGCCGAGAATTTGTCACTTTGAGTTCCTGTGCCATTTGGTCTAATGAGTAGCCATATTCGTTTACAAGAACACAAATGTAACGCTGCCTAACCTTTTCTTCCGGTTTGGCTACAAGCCATTTATTTATAAGCGGGCAAAATATTCTCCCGTCTTTTTCTTGAACTTCCAGCTTACTCATACCTGTTCCCTCCTGTTAGCTCTGCTTGCTTATATAAACAGACTCAGTTCCGATTTTGTGAATAACCCGCTATCCAACAACATTTTCTTCAGTTTATCTTTAAAAGCAGATTTCGTTCGAGCATTAATAGCATCCCTTAATATCGAAAGACGAAATGCGATCTGTAATTGGGCAATCAATTCCTCAACAGAAATACAATCATAATAATCTGGGGAAACAATATGTACTTCAAGATTTGTTAGCCAAGTAAACTGATTTATAAATGAGGCATTTTGCCGCAAATATACTTGTAACACATCCCAAATTTCTTTTTTTATCACCAGTACTGATCAGTTTTTCAGCACTCTGATACTTTTGCATAGCGAGAGATACTGTATGCGTTTGTTCAAACGCTTTTTTTATAAAATCAATCAATTTCGAAAACCGTTCATCTTCAGATGAACAATCGCAATAAAAGCAGTTCAATTTATCATTTCCTCCTAATGTCTACAAAGCTAGCTAATAAAATAGAAAGGTTTTCACAGATCCTCAGCCTTAAAGGTCACATACCCTTCGTAGTAGTAACTGTGATCAATCCCCTTCATATAGACCTCACGGCTGTTTATTTCATCGGTCAGTGCAGCTTTCAGAAGATGCTTAATCTCAATATCCTTGATTGGACTGCGCTCCATCGCCAGCAGGTAATCCTCTTTATCCACATTGCTCCAGTCGACAACTTTGTGGAGCTCGGCTTTCAGAATTAAATCCAGCCATATACGAGTGCTGCGCCCATTTCCTTCTCTGAAGGGGTGGGCGATATTCATTTCTACATACTTCTCGATGATCTCGTCAAAGGTGGATTGTGGCATCTTATCGATGTTCTCAAGCGCTACCGACAAATACATCACCGGCGCAAAGTGAAAGTTGCCCTTTGCAATATTGACGGTACGCAGCTCGCCGGCGAAATCGTAGATATCATCAAACAAATATCGGTGAATTGCCTTTAGAGAAGCAGCCGTACCAGCTTCGAGCCTGTCCCTCATACCCCAATCAAACAAATCAAGCGCCCTCTTCTTGCTGATGCGTTCTTCTGCGAGAGCTAAGGCTGCAGGACTATCCAGTCCCAATTTGTTTTCAAAAACCATCTGCTATTTATCATCCTCTAAAAGTCCGTATGTCCGATAGTAGGACAGTATGGTTTGATATTCCAGCTTGTTTGCAAAAAGCTGACGGTAAGTAACAGTTTTCTCTTTGCCTTCCGCCTTGAGCTTCGCCATCTTTTCCCCCGCTGAGTCATATTGCAAAAGGATGGTTTTCAGCATTTTCTCAAGTGCTTCCAGTCTTTTTTCATCCATAGAACTCACCTATCATTGCTCAGCTGCCACGCCGGATTTCATCCAGGCATCGACTTCGCTGATCTTAAACTTCCAGAGCCGCCCAATCTTCGCTGCCGGCATACTGCGCCGGTCGATCCAGTCAAGTACAGTGTCACGACTGACACCCAGATACTCCGTAATCTCCTTCATGGAGACCCAGCGTTCGAGATTGTTATCCATCAGAAAGAGCCATCCTTTCTCCGTATACAATTTACCAGAATATATTATACCACACTTCGACAAAATCTACAACGGATTTTTGCGGGATTATGTGGGGTAATTCCGACTTTACTGTAGTCAAGACCACCCGTATAACGGGTGGCTTGCACTGCCCCTATAAGGGGCTCTTACTGGCAAAGCCTAAAGGCTCCCGAATTCTATTTCTACTGCATCTGTGCCCTGCTGCCGATTTTATCGGCGGTGGGGTACAGTCCTTTTCGTCTCGTCGAGACTTTTCTCTACTTGGGCTTTCGGTCATCCAAAATCCCTCCGGCAAGACTCCGCGCAAGCTCTATTTTGCTGAGAAAAACAGCGAGCCCACCCGCCACAACCTCATGCGGGAGGCCATCGACAAAGCCCTCACCATGAGCACCAACGACAAGATGTTCTGCGCCGTCATGCGGAAGCTGGGCTATGCGGTGGACTTCAATCCTCGCCACAAATAGGTAAGGGAAGTTCCACCATATTCCTATTGGGAGAATCCATATTTCAATAGGAAGGAGTGAAACGCAATGAGTGAGAAAATCGAAAAACAGGTTTATGATGCAGAAGATTTGCAGACCTTGCTGGGTATTGGGAGAAATAAGATATATGATTTTTTGGAAGAGGTTTATCAAAATCAGAGCCCATTTCGAGTGATTAAAATCGGAAAGCAATACAGAATACCCAGGTCTGCGTTTGACAAATGGCTTAATGGAAGCGGGTAATCATTTTGACAAAAAACAAGCATAGCCAAGAATAACTTCTATATCTTATGTGGGTTTTCAAATTGATATTTGAAAGCCTTCGGAGAATGTGGTATAATAAATTGGTCTATACGCAAATTGATTGCCACTTCCTTTTATCAAAGGAGGTGCGTTAACAATGCAAAAGAAATCGACAAAAGGCAAAGAGGTTGTCTTTTTTGAAAGGGGGGCATGGTACCACAGAACCAAGACAATCAATGATGATTTTACAATAAAATATGGGAAAAAGGGTGGATTTCAAACAGCAGAAGAAGCAGAAGATCACTATTGGGAAGAGAGAGAACGTTTTGATAAAGAGATATCTCAATATCGGCAGAAGCAAAATACTCAGTTCTCTTTTGCTGGATATCTTACGTATTGGTTTCATAATGTCTTCTTGGCTCGGGTCGAAAGTTCAATTAAAATTGGATTTTCCTATGTCTTGTATCATATTATACAACCCAATATCACAAATGACGTGCTGTTGACAATGGTGACAACTGAGTATATTGACGTGCTGCTTGAGAGATGCTCTAAGCATTCAGAAAGTGCCGGGGTACAAACGCAGAAATTTTTAAGAATTGCCTTTAAAGATGCTATGAATGACGGATACATCAAAACAAACCCGATGGCATCTGCAAAGAGGTATTATGCGACGATTCCAAAGATTCAGATTCTGACCAAAGAACAAATAAAGACGTTATTGGCGGCTGCTTCTTGTAATCAGACGCTCTATTTAGAAGTATTGCTTGCTCTTTTTTGTGGATTGCGAAAGGGCGAAATACTTGGTTTGAAGTTTACGGACTTTAATCGCGAAGAACGTTTTATACACATATCAAGGCAAATTACTCGCAACTATACCGTAACTTTTGACAATCAGGATTTTCATTTTACATCCGATCAGTCAGTCAAACCCCCAAAAAGTAGGAACAGCAATCGCGTAATCAAAGAGGTTCCTGCCGTTATATTTGATGAATTGGATAAGCGTGTCCAGCTCATTGATTTCTGGAAGCAAAAAAATGGATGCCGTTATGACCATACAAACGATGAATTCGTGATGGTAAGCGGTCTTGGCAAAATCAAGTCAAGTGATACGATTAATGCTGCTTTATCTGCTATTTGTGTGCGAAACGGGTTGCCGCATATTACCGTGCATGGCCTGCGGCATATGTTCGCAACAATATTAATAGAGCAGGGGTTAACACTATTAAAGATCTCACGTCTACTTGGCCATCAGTCCATTCATACTACTTTTGAAATATATTGTGGTGTAATGGAAGGGAAAAACGACATAAGGGATTTTGTTGATGAGGCTTTTGACCCAGGAAAATCTGCCTACTCTTTAGAGGAGGTAGATGTATGAACAGAAAACCCCTTGAAACACCCGAAATAAATCCAGCATTTACCCATGGTGAAATCATTGATTGGAAGTTCAATCCCTCAATTACCCCTGCGAAAGGAAAATACTGCTTTCGATTCAGCCTAACTTTTGCTGATGGAACAGAGGAACCTAGGCAAGTTGGGGGATTTTCAAAGAAGTCAGAATGTTTGAAGGAAAGGGAGCGCGTAATTGCGCAGCTCCATAATCATGAGTACGTCGCTTTCCCGAAAGCTACTTAAAAGAATACTTAGATTTTTGGCTGTATGTCGTAATGATAAAGCAAAAAAAGATTGCTTACGGGACCTATACGGCATACAGAAACATCATTTACAATTATTTGGTTCCGTATATGGGCAAGTCCAGATTGAGCAGTGTGAATAGAGGTATGCTTGCTAAGCTCCTAAAAACTATTGATAGCCCTTCTATTGAAAAACAGATGTTAGGCGTTATCTGGGGGGCCTTCAACTATGCTAAAGGAAAGAATTTCATTGGAATCAATCCAGCTATTGGGATTACCAGAACTTACAAAGAAGCCAAAGCTAAAAGGCCAGTTGTCGAGAACCGCGACCATCGCTCACTCTTGAACAAGCTATTAAGTTCATGCTTGAATGTAAGGAAAAAGAGCCAGGAATCTTGCTTCCACTTTTCTTTGCGATAACTATGGGAATGCGTATCAGTGAAATAATTGCCCTAAAGTATACGGATATTGATTTTGGCACTAATGAAGCCCACATTCAAAGACAGCTAGGAAGAAGGGTCGATGAGGATGTCTCTTCTGTACAAGAAGGGATGTTGATTAAGCAGGAACTATCGCCAAAAACGTATTCAGGGGACCGCATAACTCCCGTTCCACAGTTTGTTATAGACGAGATTATTCTGGAGCGTGAGAAGTATGAGCTGCGAAAAGGGAAAGTGATTGATTTTCAGGACTATGGATACATTTGGTGCAAGGAGAACGGAAGCCCCTTTAATCGGGGGAGTTATAAAAAGCCATTTAAGCGATTGTTGGCAGAATGCGGATTTCCGGACATGCATTGGCATGATTTACGTCATACATATGCTACAATTCTTTCAGAAAACAATTTGAGTTTAAAGGCTATCGCATCTGCTATGGGGCACAGCAAAGAAATTTTTACCGCTGACGCCTATACGAACCCTCAGCAGATCATTGCTGACGGACTCTCTGCCATACAACCGTTTTTGGAGGAAGTACTTCCCTCCGACATCACAGAAACTCTTGCTACCGATTCTATAAGTTTCTGAGCTATTGCCGACATGAGTTTCGTGTTAAGTAGTTTTGCTTGACATGATTATGTATTAGGCAAGCTTTCATGGTCGGAAAACACAAATTGTGGCCGTTAGTCGTGTAACGAGAAAAAACAGAGCTTTTCCTGTTTATAAAGTCATGATGAAATCATGAAAAAACCAGTGCCAGAGAGGAGAATATCGTGGATTTACAAGACAAAAAAACATCGGAATTATCATGCGATCTGCACGATAATTCCGATAAAAATGAAAGAAAATTAGCATTAAGCCACAAAATTCTAATGAGTGTGGAGAAACCTGGCCGTTATGTGGGCGGCGAGGTAAATGCGGTCATGAAAGACCCCTCCAAAGTGGAAGTCCGGTTCGCATTCTGTTTTCCGGATGTGTATGAGATCGGTATGTCCCACCTGGGCATAAAAATTTTGTACGGTGCTTTTAACCAGGTGCCTTACTTCTGGTGCGAGCGGGTGTTTGCCCCCTGGGTGGACATGGAGCGGCAGATGGTGGAGCATAACATCCCCTTGTACGCCCTGGAAAGCGGCGACCCGGTGGGGGAGTTTGATTTTATCGGGTTTACGCTGCAATATGAGCTGAGCTATACCAACGTGCTGCGGATGCTGGAGCTTGCGGGGATCCCCCTGCGGGCCGCCGACCGGAAGGATCTGCACAACATTGTGGTGGGAGGCGGGCCCTGCGCCTGCAACCCGGAGCCCCTGGCGGACTTTTTTGACATTTTCTTTCTGGGGGATGGGGAAGAAGTAGATTTGGAGGTTATGGAGCTGTACCGCCAGTGCAAGAAGGAAGAGAAGGGGAAAGAGGAATTTTTGCGTATGGCCGCGCAGATCGAGGGGGTATATGTGCCGGCCCTTTACGACGTGGCGTATAACCCGGACGGGACGGTGCGGTCTTATACCCCGCGGGAGGGCGCGCCAGCAGTGGTGAAGAAGCGGGTGGTGCTGGACATGGACAGCGCCTATTATCCGGAAGCTTTCCCGGTGCCTATGATCGAGGTGGTACATAGCCGCATAGCCGAAGAGGTGCTGCGGGGATGTATACGGGGGTGCCGGTTCTGCCAGGCGGGGTTTTTGTACCGGCCCTTCCGGGAGAAGAGCATCGATGTGATCGACGCCCAGTGCCGGGCGCTGTGCGCCTCTACAGGGTATGACGAGATATCCCTTTCCTCTTTGAGCACCAGCGACTACAGCCGGCTTAACGAGCTGATAGACCGCCTGCACCAGTGGACGGAAAAGGACAAGGTGAGCCTATCCCTGCCCTCTCTGCGGGTGGACGGCTTTTCGCCTGAACTGATGGAGCGTATACACTCGGTGCGCAAAAGCGGGCTGACCTTTGCGCCGGAGGCGGGGTCCCAGCGGATGCGGGATGTGATCAACAAGAATGTCACAGAAGAAGAGCTGCTGCACACGGTGGACGTGGCCTTTACCGAGGGGTGGACGCGCATTAAGCTGTATTTTATGATCGGCCTGCCTACGGAAACTAAGGAAGACGTGCTGGCAATTTTGGAGCTGGGGAAAAAAGTGGTGGACGCTTTTTATGGGAACAAGGAAAAGCCCAAGGGGAAAGCGGTGGAGGTGGCGCTGAGCGCCGCGGCTTTTGTGCCCAAGCCTTTTACGCCTTTCCAGTGGTTTGGGCAGGACACCATGGAGGTGCTGCGGGAAAAGCAGCGGGAATTGACGGGGAACGTGAGGTCCAGGCGAATAAGCGTTAGCTACCATGGGGCCAAGACCAGCTTTTTGGAAGCGGTGTTTGCCCGGGGCGACCGGAGGCTCTGCGCGGTAATGGAGAAGGCCGTGGAAATGGGCCTGCACTTTGACGGCTGGGACGACCAGTTTGACTTTGACAAGTGGATGGAGGCTTTTGAGGCCTGCGGGATCGACCCGGCTTTTTACGCCAACCGCACACGGGGGCTGGACGAGGTGTTCCCTTGGGACCACCTGGACTATGGTGTGACAAAGGAATTTTTAAAGGCAGAGTATGAGCGGGCCTACAAAGGGTTGACCACGCCCAACTGCCGGGAAAAATGCGCCAATTGCGGGGCTTTATGCTACAAAGGGGGGCTGTGCGTTGAAAAACGTGAGGATATGGTTTAAAAAAGTGGGGGCGGCCAGGTACATCTCCCACTTGGACTTGACCCATTGCATGGCCCGGGCGTTGAAGCTTTCTGGCTTGCCGGTGTGGTACACCCAGGGGTTTAACCCCCGCATCTATATGACGTTTGCCATGCCTTTATCCCTGGGGACCAGCGGCCTGCGGGAGTGTATGGACATACGCTTTACAGAGGATGGCGCGCCGCTGGAAGGGGTAGCGGAAAAAATCAACGCCCATTTGCCAAAGGATGTTGTGGTGTGGGGGGTTACTGAGCCGGCAAACAAGCTGGACGCCATTGCTTTTGCCCGCTATGGGATAAGGCTGGAAACAGAGGGCAGCGCCTTGCTAAAGGACAAAATCCAAGGGCTGTTTGCGCGGGGGCCGGTGACGGTGATGAAGCATGGGAAAAAGGGTGACAAGGAGTTTGACATTACACCTTATTTTTCCGGTATGGGGATGGAGGAGCTGGGGGCGGGGTGCCTGGCTTTGACGGTGCGCCTGCCCTGCAGCGTGTCGGGCGGGGTGAACCCTGGGCTGCTTTTGGAGGCGCTGAAAAGCTATGAAGGGCTGGAGCCTTGCGGGGAAATCACCCGGGAAATGCTTTTGCTGGAAGATTTTTCCGAAATCTCGTAAAAAATACCTTGCAAAATCCGGGGGCATATGGTAAAATGTTTAAGCATTTGAGTTCTGCGGGCGTCCTCAAAGGCTTGCCCGTGGGGTTCTGGGCGCGGTTACGCGCAGGAAGCGGACAGTCCGCTGCCGTGAAACGGCATGAATGTCTGAATTTATTTTATTGGAGGAATATCAAATGGACGCACTGAAGATCATTTCCCAGAGTTCTTTGCGGGAAGAAGTACCCCAGTTTAACATTGGCGACACGGTACGGGTGGATGTGAACATCCGTGAAGGCGAGCGCGAGAGGATCCAGCAGTTTGAAGGCACGGTTATTGCCCGCAAAGGCAGCGGCATCAGCGAGACCTTTACGGTTCGCCGCGTTTCCTACGGCGTAGGCGTGGAGAGGGTGTTCCCCCTTCATTCCCCCAATGTAAAGGCTGTGAAGGTGGTGCGCCACGGCCGTGTACGCCGTGCGAAGCTCTATTACCTGCGCAACCGCGTGGGCAAGGCCGCTAAGGTCAAGGAGCAGCTGAAGTAAGAAAACCATATAGGCGACAAAAAGGGACTTCATGTCCCTTTTTTGCTATCACGGGGGCGTTAGGAGCGAGGTATGAGGGGAATAATGGGAAACAGGCGGCAGCCTGGCAAAAAGAAAATAACAGCCAGCGTTTTTCTGGATTGGGTGGAAGAGCTGGCCATGGCCCTTTGCATCCTGGCGGTGGTCTTTACGTTCTGTTTCCGGGTGATCACGGTGTCTGGCACGTCTATGGCGCCCCAGTACCAGGACGGGGACCGGATTTTGGTGGTCAACCCCTTTTCGGCCCCCAAGCAGGGGGACGTGGTGGTCATTGTCAATGTGTTGGAGGAGCCGATCATCAAGCGGGTGATGGCTACCGAAGGGCAGACGGTGGATTTTGACTATGAAGCCAAAATGGTGCTGGTAGACGGCGTACCGGTGGATGAAACGGCTTTTGGCCTGGAAAATGGCGTTACAGAGTACCCGTATACCTCTTTTGAGCTGGTGGAATTCCCCCAGAC
Source organism: bacterium D16-76 (assembly GCA_009917445.1). Taxonomy (GTDB): domain Bacteria; phylum Bacillota; class Clostridia; order Oscillospirales; family Acutalibacteraceae; genus Acutalibacter. Next base: position 22,589 of record QZEE01000001.1, read on the forward strand.
CGTGCCAGAGGGCTGCCTTTTTGTGCTGGGGGACAACCGGGCGGTCTCAGAGGACAGCCGGTACCAGATCATTGGCATGATAGACCAGCGGGACGTGTTGGGGAAGGCGGTTTTCCATGTGTTCCCCCTTTGGCGCGGGGGCTTGGTGTAGCGGGGCTTTTTAGGCTGTATTTTTAGAAAGGGTGAGTGGCTTTGGAAGAGGCGCGGCAGGAAAAATCTTTTAACAGCTCGGTGCTGGAATGGGTGGAGACCATTGTGTTTGCTATTTTGTTTGTGTCGGTGGTGTTTACCTTTGCGGCGCGGGTGATCACTGTGGACGGGCGCTCGATGGAGCCCACTTACCATCATGGCGATCGTGTGCTGGTTTCGGGCTTTGCCGGGGATGTGGGCCGCGGGGACGTGGTGATTATTGTACATGCCTTGCAGGAGCCCATTATCAAGCGGGTAGTGGCCACGGAAGGGCAGGTAGTGGACTTTGACCGGGAGGCTGGGGAGATTGTGGTGGACGGCGAGCCGGTAAAGGGCGAGGTTTTTGGACTGGAAAACGGCATCACCTATCTGCCGGAGGTGTCGGGGCAGCTGCTGGAATTCCCTCAGACCGTGCCGGAAAACTGTGTCTTTGTGCTGGGGGACAACCGGGGGAACTCGACGGACAGCCGGTTCCTTTCGGTGGGGATGGTGGACCACCGGAACATACTGGGGAAAGTGGTGTTTAACCTGTACCCATTTGCTAAAATGGGCCGGCCTTCGTGATGAGGCTGGCTTTGGGATAATATGTAAAGGATCTTGGCTTTATGGTTATAGCGGAAAAGGAGGGGGAAAATGGGTGAAGTTATGCCGGTGCAATGGTTTCCGGGGCATATGGCGAAGACCAGGCGGAAGATTGCGGAGGATTTGAAGCTGGTGGATATCGTGGCGGAAATTTTGGACGCGCGAATCCCGAAGAGCAGCGCAAACCCGGTCTTGCGGGATATTATACGGGCTAAGCCCCGGGTGGTGCTGCTGAATAAAAGCGATATGGCAGACCCAAAAGAGACGGCTAAGTGGGTAGCTTGTTTCCGGGAAGAAGGGCTGATGGCTATTCCGGTGGAGAGCAAGACGGGCAAGGGGATACCGGCCTTTTATAACGCGGCCCGGCAGGTGCTGCGGGAACAGATTGCCGCCTGGGAGCGCAAGGGCATGGTGGGCCGTCCTATACGGGTGATGGTGCTGGGGGTGCCTAACGTGGGGAAATCCTCTTTTATCAATCGGATTATGGTAAAGGGCGGCGGAGGCAAGGCCGAGGTGCGGGACATGCCCGGCGTCACCCGGCAAAACCGCTGGTTTACAGTGGGCAAGGGCTTTGAGCTGCTGGACACCCCGGGGGTGCTGTGGCCGAAGTTTGAAGACCCCTTGGTGGGGGAGCATTTGGCCTTTACCGGGGCGGTGAAGGATGAGATTTTGGATTTGGAGGGGCTTGCCTGCCGGCTGCTGGAGCTTTTGCAGGAATTGTACCCGGAAAGCTTGCAGGGGCGGTATAAGCTGCAGGTGGATCCCCAATCGCCCCAGCCGGGGTATGAGCTGTTGGAAAAGCTGGGCCGCAACCGGGGGATGCTGGTCTCTGGGGGGGAAGTCAACACAGAGAGGGCGGCGATTACGCTGCTGGACGAATACCGGGGCGGCAAGCTGGGGGCCTTGACACTGGAACATGTGGGCAGGCCCTAAGGAGGGATATGGTGGATTTTTATGCCTATGAGCGGCAGGCCGCGGACAGGGGCTACCGGGCGGTATGCGGCATAGACGAGGCTGGTCGCGGGCCCTTGGCGGGGCCGGTATGCGCGGCGGCGGTCATTTTGCCTTTGGGGTGTGAGATTTTGGGGCTGGATGACTCGAAAAAGCTGACGGAAAAAAAGCGGGAACAGCTTTTTGACGTGATAAAGGAAAAAGCGCTGGCTTATGGCATTGGCTGGGCGGACCAAGGGGAGATTGACCGGCATAACATTTTGCAGGCGACTTTTTTGGCTATGGGACGGGCAGTAGAGGCGCTGCCGGTGCCGCCGGACTGGGCCATGGTTGACGGCAACCGCATGCCGCCGCTGCCGGTGCCGGGGGAAACGGTGGTAAAGGGGGACGGGAAATCGGCCAGCATTGCGGCGGCTTCGGTTTTGGCAAAGGTGAGCCGGGACCGGCTGCTGCGGGAGTTGGACAAGGAGTACCCCCAGTATGGGTTTGCCCAGCATAAGGGGTATGGGACAAAGGCCCATTATGAGGCGATCAAGCGGTATGGTGTGCTGCCGGTGCACCGGCGGAGCTTTCTGAAAAATCTTTTGGAGAAATAAAAGGGGGATGGGCGCGGCGTTGCTGGCGGCCTTTAAAATCCTTATGGAAAAAAATGCGGCCGGCCTGGGACGGTTGGCGGAAGAGTTTGTGGCCCAGCGTTTGTGCGAAATGGGCTGCGAGGTTTTGGCGCGGAATTACCACTCCCGGTTTGGGGAGATCGATATTATTGCCCGGCGGGATGGGCTGCTTTTGCTTGTGGAGGTCAAGGCCCGTAAAGGGGGAAGCCTTGTTTCGCCTTTTGAGGCGGTGACGCCGGGGAAGCAGAGGAAAATCCTGCTGACGGCCGGGCAGTACTTGGCGGAGAACCCGGGCCCATTACAACCCCGGTTTGATGTGGCGGCTGTGTATATGCAGGCGGGGAGGGCCGTAAAGATGGAGTATCTGGAAAATGCTTTTACAGCGTAAGAGGAGGTAGGGATTTTGCGCTATTTTGACCTGCATTGCGATACCATGACAGAATGTTTCCTGCACGGTAAGAAGCTGCGGGAAAACAACCTTCATGTTAGCCTGGAAAAAGCCCGGGCTTTGGAGGCTTATGGCCAGTGCTTTGCCGCGTGGATACCGGACGATTTGCGGGGGGAGGCTGCCTATCAGCGGTTTTGCGGGATTGCGGACCGGCTGGGGATGGAGGCGGCGGAAAATGAAAAGGACATGGCGGTTTGCCGGGGCCCGGGCGATTTGACGGAGGCCCGGAAGCAAAAGAAGTGCGGCGCGGTATTGACGGTGGAAAACGGTGCGGCTCTGGGCGGACGGCTGGAAAACATACAGGTATTCCGGGAACGGGGTGTAAAGATGTGCACCTTGACATGGAATGGGGAAAACGAGTTGGGCCGGGGCGTGATGGCCGGGGGCTCTGCGGGGCTTACGGAGTTTGGTCGGCAGGCGGTGCGGGGGTTTGAGGAAGCCGGTATTGTGATCGATCTTTCCCATGCAAGCCCTGAGCTTTTTGATGACGTGGCGGCCATGGCCGGGAAGCCGCTGGTGGCCTCCCACTCTAACGCTAAGGCTGTGTGCGGGCACCCCCGGAACTTGGCGGATGGACAGTTTACGGTTATAAAAAATTCTGGCGGGCTGGTGGGGCTTAACTTTTACAAAGGGTTCCTTCATGACCGGCCAGAGGAAGCGTCTATGGCAGACGTTTTGCGCCATGCCGAGCATTTTTTGGCCCTGGGGGGCGAAGACGTGCTGGCCATGGGCGGCGACTGGGACGGGGCCGCTTTGCCGGAGGATATGGCGGAGGGCCTGGGGGTTGTGCCGGAACTGTATGAGATGTTTTTGCGGCACAATTACCCGGAAAGCTTGTTGGAAAAAATCTTTTATGGCAATGCCGCCCGTTTTTTCCAGGGGCAGAATTTGCTTTGACAGAATGGGAATTTTGCGGTATAGTATTGGCGGGTAAAATACACCGGGCCTGCGGGCCGGGAATTTAAAATAAGTGTGGGTGATGTGGATGCACTATAAAAGTACAAGGGACCCTGGGCTCCGGCTGCGGGCGTCGCAAGTGATAGCCCAGGGCATTTCGGAGGAAGGCGGGCTGTTTGTGCCGGAAAATCTGCCAAGGGTAGCGGAGAAGCTCCCCGCGTGGCAGGGGATGGATTACCGGGCACTGGCTAAGGTGGTCTTTGGGGAGTTTTTGACGGATTTTTCCCCGGAAGAAATCAGCCGGTGCGTGGAGAACGCTTATGCCCCGGATAAGTTTGGGGGCGGCGAGCCCGTAAAGTTATCCCCCTTGCCAAAAGAGGATGGGAACAAGTACCTGGTGGAGCTGTGGCACGGCCCTACCTGTGCTTTTAAAGACATGGCTTTGCAGATTTTGCCCCATTTCCTGACGGAATCCCTGCGGAAGTCGGCGGAGGGCCAGGAGGCGGTTATTTTGGTGGCCACTTCAGGCGACACGGGCAAGGCCGCGCTGGCGGGCTTTCAGGATGTGCCGGGGACGAGGATTTTGGTGTTCTACCCCCGGGACGGCGTGAGCCCCATGCAGAAACGGCAGATGGCCACCCAGGAAGGGCGGAACGTGGGGGTCTGCGCCATAGAGGGCAACTTTGACGATGCCCAGACGGCGGTAAAATCTATTTTTACCGACCCGGCTATGAAGCGGGCCCTGGCTGAAAAGGGTATGATGTTTTCCAGCGCCAACTCTATTAACTGGGGCCGGCTGCTGCCCCAGATCGTGTATTATTTTTATTCATATTTGGAGCTGTGCCGTATGGGGCGCATTTCTTTGGGGGATGCGGTCAACATTGTGGTGCCAACGGGGAATTTCGGCAATATTTTGGCGGCTTACTATGCCAGCTGCATGGGGCTGCCGGTGAAAAAATTTATCTGCGCCTCTAACCGCAACAAGGTGCTGACGGATTTTATCCGCACCGGCGTGTACGACCGCAGGCGGGAGTTTTATGCCACCTCTTCGCCTTCTATGGACATTTTGATTTCCAGCAACCTGGAACGGCTGTTGTACGCCCTGAGCGGGGAGGACAGCCAGGTTTTGTCGGGCTGGATGAAGGATTTGTCGGAGAAGGGCGTGTATGATGTGGGGCCTGAGGTCCGGGAAAAGGTGCAGGCACTGTTTTATGGGGGCTTTTGCGATGATGAGGCTACTGCCCAGGCGCTGCGGCGCTCTTGGGAACAGGACGGGTACCTTTGCGACACCCATACGGCTGTGGCGCTGGACGTATACCGCCAGTATGTGGCGGATACCGGGGATGGGGGCACCCCTGCCCTGATCGCCTCGACGGCTAGCCCTTACAAGTTTGTGGGCCATGTGCTGGGGGCTTTGGAGCCGGGCCATGGGGAGGACGAATTTGCGGACCTGCACCGCCTGGAAGCTTTGACCCATACATGCGCGCCCCAGCAGCTGGTCTCCTTGCAGGGCAAAGAGCCCCGCTTTACCGAGGTGGTTGGGAAAGGGCAGACGGCGGGCTATGTACGCCGGGCGCTGGGGCTGGCATAACCATGGCCCTGTTTGTGATTGCGGACCTGCACCTCTCTTTAGGGGCCCACAAGCCTATGGACGTTTTTAAGGGGTGGCAGGACCATGTGCAGCGTTTGGAGGAAAAATGGCGGGCCCTGGTGGGGGACGGGGATACGGTGGTAATTGCCGGGGATATTTCCTGGGCTATGAAGCTGGAAGACACGGGGAAGGATTTTGCGTTTATCCACTCCCTGCCCGGACAGAAGCTGCTGATGAAGGGCAACCACGATTATTGGTGGTCTACCCGCAGCAAGATCGATAAGTTTTTTGAGGAAAATGGCTGGGACTCCCTGCATGTCCTGCACAACTGTGCTTACCGGGTGGGGGACAAGGCTGTGTGCGGCACCCGGGGATGGCTGTATAACTCGGAGACCGAGGAGGACCGGAAGATTGTCAGCCGGGAGGCGGGGCGGCTTTTGTCCTCTATCAGCCAGGCAAAGGCTTTGGGGGGCGAGCTTGTGGCTTTCCTCCATTACCCGCCGGTGTACGACAACATGGAGTGCCGGGAGCTGCTGGAAATTCTGTGGGAAGAAGGGGTGGGCCAGTGCTATTTTGGGCATATACATGGGCAGTATGCCGCGAAGAAGGCCCTGGTGGGCAGCTATAAGGGCGTGGGGATGCATTTGATATCCTGCGATTATGTAAACTTTACCCCGGTACTTGTCCCATAAATGGATTTTTTTATGGGAAAAAAACGAATTTTTCACGATTTTCCTGCAAGAATTTGCAGACGGGATATAGATTCTTGGGCCCGGCTATGGTATAATGTCAAGAGTTAACTTCTTTAAGTCTATTTGAGAGGAACAAGAAACATGAATTTAAAAGCAACGAACAATGTGGAAATCAACAAATACCAGCTGCAGCTGGAAGTGACCCCCGAAGAGTTCAATAAGACCGTGGACGCGGTCTACAAGTCGGAGAGCAAAAAGCTTAACATCCCCGGCTTCCGCAAGGGCAAGGCCCCCAGGGCTTTTGTGGAAAAGTATTACGGCGAGGAAGTCTTTTATGAGGCGGCGGTGGACCGGCTGTACCGCTCTATTGTAATGGAGGCCATTGACCAGTCTAAGCTGGAAGTGGTGAGCGTGGTGGATTTTAAGGTCGATGAAATCGGCAAGGACAAGGGCATCCAATGCACCTTGACAGTGGTTACCAAGCCTGAGGCTGCCATTGAGGGGTATAAGGGTATTGAAGTCACCCGCGAGCCGGTGGTGGTGACCGACGGCGACATTGACAACGAGATCCAGCGGGTGCGGGAGCGCAACTCCCGTGTGATTACCGTGGAGGGCCGGGCGGCCCAGGACGGCGATATCGCGGTGATCGATTTTGACGGCTATGTGGACGGCAAGCAGTTTGACGGCGGCAAGGCGGAAAATTATGAGCTGACCTTGGGCGCCGGGCAGTTCATCCCGGGCTTTGAGGAGCAGATTGTGGGCCACAATACCGGCGAGGACTTTGATGTGAACGTGAAGTTCCCGGAGGATTACCACGCAGAGGAATTGAAGGGGAAGGACGCGGTTTTCAAGATCAGGCTTCATGAGCTGAAGGCAAAAGAGCTGCCTGAGGTGGATGATGAGTTTGTTAAGGATGTCAGCGAGTTTGACACCCTGGAAGAGTACAAGAAGGACATTGAAAAGACCCTGCTGGACCGCCGGGAAAAGGCCGCTGACGCCGATGTGGAGAACCAGCTGATCGACGCCATTATTGAGAAGGTGCAGGCGGAGATTCCCGACGAGATGGTGGAGAACGAGGTGGACGAGATTATCAACGCTTTTGCCCAGCGGCTGCAGTCCCAGGGGCTGAAGCTGGAGACCTATTTGCAGTATACCAACATGACCACCGACGACCTGCGGACCCAGTATAAGCCCCAGGCCGACCGCCAGGTAAAGGTGCGTTTGGGCCTGGAAAAGATTGCAGAGATGGAAGGCATTGAGCCCAGCGAGGAAGAGTGCGAAGCGGAGATGGGCCGTTTGGCGGAAGCCTATGGCATGCCCCTGGACAACGTAAAGGCTTTGGTAAATGTGGACGTGGTACGTGCCGACCTGGCCAACCAGAAGGCTGTTGAGTTTGTAAAGGCCAACGCCAACATTAAGCTGCCCGAGGATGGCGAGGGTGAAAAAGCCGAATAATGGGGGAACCGCCCCGAAATGGCTTTTGGGGCGGCATAATTTCCCGGGTTTGGAATAAATCTTATTGCTTGCTTTCATACTAACCTAGGCTGAGAAAGGAGCTAATCAATATGAGTTTGGTGCCATATGTAGTAGAACAGACCAACCGGGGCGAACGCTCTTACGATATTTTTTCCCGGCTGCTCAACGACCGTATCGTTATGCTAAACGAGGACGTGAACAATGCCTCGGCTGGCGTTATTGTTGCCCAACTGCTGTATTTGGAGGGGCAGGACCCGGAGAAGGATATCTCCCTGTATATCAACAGCCCTGGCGGCGTGATTACCGACGGCATGGCGATTTACGATACTATGCAGTATATTAAGTGCGATGTTTCTACTATCTGCATTGGCATGGCAGCCAGCATGGGCTCCTTCCTGCTGGCCGCGGGGGCCAAGGGCAAACGCTTTGCCCTGCCCAACAGCGAGATCATGATCCACCAGCCCAGCGGCGGCGCACAGGGCCAGGCTACGGATATCAGCATCCACGCAGACCATATCCTGCGCACCAAGAAGAGGCTGAACACCATACTGTCCCAGCGCACGGGCCAGCCCATTGAGGTCATTGAGCGGGACACAGAACGCGATAACTTTATGACCGCCCAGCAGGCTTTGGAATATGGCCTGATCGATAAGGTGATCGAATCACGATAAAAGAAGGGGTGTGGACCGATGGCGGGAATCAACGAAAACGAGATATGCTGTTCCTTTTGCGGCAAGCCGCAGGCCGTGGCCACCAGGCTGATCGCGGGTTCTGGGGTTTATATCTGCGACGCCTGCGTGCGGCTTTGCATGTCCATTATTGAGGACGAGGACCGGCTGAAAAAGGGCCGCAGCGACGAGAAGGAAATGGGCCTTTTGCTGCCCAAGCCCCAGGAGATCAAGCGGAAGCTGGATGAGTACGTGGTGGGGCAGGAGGCCGCGAAGATCGCGCTGTCGGTGGCGGTGTATAACCATTACAAGCGCATCTATTTTTCCAGCGACGATGTGGAGCTGTCTAAAAGCAATGTATTGCTTTTAGGGCCCACCGGCGTGGGCAAGACCTATTTGGCCCAGACCCTGGCAAAGCTTTTAGACGTGCCCTTTGCCATTGCCGACGCCACTACGCTGACAGAGGCCGGCTATGTGGGCGAAGACGTGGAAAACATCCTGCTGCGGCTGATACAGGCGGCGGACTACGATATTTTCAAGGCAGAGCGGGGCATTATCTATATCGATGAGATCGACAAAATCTCCCGCAAGTCGGAGAACACCTCTATTACCCGGGACGTCAGCGGCGAGGGCGTACAGCAGGCCTTATTGAAGATTTTGGAGGGCACCACGGCCAGCGTGCCGCCTAAGGGCGGGCGCAAGCATCCCCAGCAGGAGGCCATTAACATCGATACCTCCAACATCTTGTTTATCTGCGGCGGCGCTTTTGACGGGCTGGAAAAGGTTGTGCAGAAGCGTTCGGCCTCGAATACCCTGGGGTTTGGGGGGGAGGTCCACGGGAAGAAGGAGCTGGACTCCATTGACTGGATGAAGGACGTGACGCCCCATGACCTGGTAAAGTACGGGCTGATACCGGAATTGGTAGGGCGTATCCCGGTTATTACCTCTTTGGAGGGGCTGGACGAGGCGTCTTTGATACGCATTTTACGGGAGCCGAAGAACTCTTTGCTCAAGCAGTACCAGAGGCTGTTTGACCTGGACAAAGTGGATTTGGAATTTACAGACGAGGCCCTGCGGGCCGTGGCCAAGAAGACCCTGGAACGCAAGACAGGGGCCCGTGGCCTGCGCTCGATTTTGGAAGGGGTGCTGATGCCTATTATGTATAAGGCACCCAGCGACTACACCATTGAAAAGGTGAAGATCACCCGGAAAATGGTGGAGGGCGAGGGGGAACCGGAAATTGTGTACAACAAGGACCGCAAGCCCGTTAAGATCAAGATTACGCAGCCCAAACGGCGGGACCGCCGGGACTCGGTATCATAAACAAGTAAGCGAAAAAGGCTGTTGCCGGTGTTTCCCGGCCGCGGTCTTTCGCTGGTTTTAGGAGATCATCATGCAAAATTTTACAGATGAAAACACCAAGATAGAAAATAACCTGGTATTGCCGGTGTTGGCTGTGCGGGGCCTGGTCTTTTTCCCGGGCATGATGCTGCAGTTTGACATCTCGCGGAAGAAGTCGGTGCTGGCGGCGTCGGAATCCATCATCAACGACAGGCTGATCTTTTTAGTGTCGCAGGTGCACATGGAGGACGGCGAGCCGGTAGGGGACGACCTGTACCGGGTGGGCGTTATTGCCCGCATTAAGCAGGTGGTGCACCACTCGGAGGAAGGGGCAAAGCTGCATGTGGAAGGGCTTTGCCGGGGGGAGATCGCCTCTTTTGTGCAGGAGGAGCCGTACCTGCTGGGGAATATCGTCAAGTGCCCGATTTTGACGTATAAGAAGTCGTATAAGTCGGAGGCCCTCATCCGCATTATCCACGAGCGCTTTGACGAATACCTGCACCTGTTTAAGCATGTGCCGCCGGATGTGCTGCTGGGCGTGCTGCAGGAGAAGGACTGCGGCCGGCTGGCGGATTACATAGCCTCTAACATCTCCATTGATTTTGAGCGCAAGCAGTATATTTTGGATGAGCTGCGGCCTTTGCGGCGTATGCAGAAGCTGATTGACGTGCTTACCGAGGAGATCCAGATCTTGGCGGTGGAGAATGAGATCAACCAGAAGGCCCAGGCGCAGATCGATGAAAACCAGCGGGAATATTTCTTGAAGGAACAGATGCGGGCCATTGCCAGCGAGCTTGGGGAGGACGACGACCCCCAGCAGGAGGCGGACGACCTGCGGAAAAAGGTAAAGGCCTTGCAGCTTGCCAAAGTCTGTGAGGAAAAGCTTTTGAAGGAGTGCAACAAGCTGTACCACATGCCCTCCGGCTCCCACGAGGCCAGCGTCATACGGCTGTATTTGGACACCTGTTTGGAGCTGCCCTGGCGGAAGTCTTCTAAGGAAAAGCTGGATTTGAACCGGGCCCAGCGCATCTTGGACCAGGACCATTATGGGCTGGACAAGGTGAAGGAACGCTTTATTGAGATTTTAGCGGTAAAAAGCCTGGCGCCTGCGCAGAATGGGCAGATTATCTGCCTGGTGGGCCCTCCCGGCGTGGGCAAGACCTCTATTGCGCGGTCTATTGCGCGGGCTACGGGGCGCAAGTATGTGCGGGTGTCTTTGGGCGGCGTTAGCGATGAGGCGGAGATTATGGGCCACCGGAAGACCTATGTGGGGTCTATGCCGGGGCGTATTATCAACGCGGTGAAGCAGGCGGGGGTGAACAACCCGTTGATCTTGCTGGATGAGATCGACAAGCTGGGCACGAATTTCAAGGGCGACCCGGCTTCGGCGCTGCTGGAGGTTTTGGACCCGGAACAGAACGCGGAATTTACCGACCACTACATTGACCTGCCCTTTGATTTGAGCCATGTGCTCTTTATTACCACGGCCAACGACGCTTCCCGCATACCGGGGCCGCTGTACGACCGTATGGACATGATTGAACTGGGCAGCTATACCCTGGAAGAAAAACTGAATATTGCCACCAAGCATTTGGTGAAAAAGCAGCTGGGGAAGCATGGCATCAAGACAAAACAGCTGAAATTTACAAAGCCGGCTTTGCGGGAAATGATTGAAGGGTATACCCGGGAAGCGGGGGTGCGCACTTTAGAGCGCACCATTGCTTCGGTGTGCCGGAAGACGGCTAAGAAGATCGTATTGGACCCGGAGTTTACCAGCTTTTCGGTAAAACCGGATGACTTGGAGGGGCTGCTGGGCCCCCGGAAATACAGCAAGGACAACATGCCTAAGGAAGACATAGTGGGCCTGGTAAACGGGCTGGCCTGGACCAGCGTAGGCGGCGAGCTGCTGCCCCTGGAAGTGGCGGTAATGGAGGGCACGGGTAAGATACAGCTTACGGGCTCGTTGGGGGATGTGATGAAGGAATCGGCCAACGCGGCTATTACCTGCATCCGCACACGGGCGGCGGCCCTGGGCATCCCGCCGAAATTTTATGAGAAGTACGACATCCATATCCACGCGCCGGAGGGGGCTGTGCCTAAGGATGGGCCTTCGGCGGGCATTGCTATGGCCACGGCGATTACTTCGGCGCTGACCTCGATACCGGTGCGGCACGACGTGGCTATGACAGGGGAAATTACTTTACAGGGCCGGGTGCTGCCTATTGGGGGCTTGAAGGAAAAGTCTATGGCGGCTTATAAAAACGGCGTTAAAACGGTGCTGATCCCGGTGGAAAACGTGCCGGATTTGGCGGAGATGGATGAAGTGGTGAAGAAAAATATCCGGTTTATCCCGGTGAAACGGATCGACACGGTGTTGGAAAACGCTTTACAGTACATGCCCCGGCCTATGCCGGCGGAGAGCCCGGTGCTGGGGTCTGGCGGGGATATGCCCTTGCACAAGGCCCCGGCGGAGCTGTACGTAGAGCCGTCGCCGGTGTAAAGCAAAGGAGCTTGCCTGTGGATTTTCAAAAAGTCGAATTTGAGTTTGCGGCTGGGCGTAAGGATCAATTGCCCGCTTCGGATTTGCCGGAGATCGTGTTTTCGGGCCGGTCTAATGTTGGGAAATCTTCCCTTTTGAACCGCCTGGTAAACCGCAAAGCTTTGGCCCGGGTAAGCGCTACGCCGGGCAAGACGGCCACCATCAATTTTTACCGTTTGCCTGGCTGCCGGTTTGTGGACCTGCCTGGCTATGGATACGCGAAGGTTTCGAAAAGCGAGAAGGACCGCTGGGCCTCTTTGGTAGAGGGGTATTTTGCCCAGGACAGGCAGGTAGCCCTGGTGATCCAACTGATAGACATGCGCCACAAGCCCTCGGCCAATGATATGCAGATGATCGACTTCCTTTTGGGGATAGGGGCGCCTTTTGCGGTGGTATGCACCAAGTCGGACAAGCTGAACAAGACGGAGACCGCGGCGCAAATGGGGCTTTTTGAGGGCCTGCTTGGCCCGGCGGGGATACCGTTTTACCCTTTTTCTGCTGTAAAGGGGGATGGCTTGCAGGAGGTGCGGGGACGGATCGAAGAGGCGGTTGGTGGGTTTTTAGCTGGATAATGGAAAGAGAAAAGAAGAAAATGGAATGAAGAAAGGATGATGGTTATGCTTTCCCCTTGCCTGGCTGTGAATGAGAAGGGGCACCTGGCTATCAGCGGTTGCGACGCCGTAGATTTGGCCGGGCAGTATGGTACGCCCCTTTATGTGATGAGTGAAGATGAAATCCGCCGGGTTTGCAAAAGTTATGTGCAGTCGTTTCAAAGATTTTATGGGGGGCATGGCCGGCCCATTTATGCCAGCAAGGCTTTTTGCTGCAAGGAGATCTGCCGCATCGTTACCAGTGAGGGGATGGATGTGGAGGTGGTCTCGGGGGGCGAATTGTACACGGCTTTACAGGCGGGTGTGCAGGCTGGGCGCATCCATTTCCAGGGGAATAACAAGTCCGCACAGGAGATTGCCTTTGCCCTTGAAAATGGGGTGGGGGACATAGTGGTGGACAGCCTTTGGGAACTCCGCTTGATAGAGCGCATAGCGGGGGAGCGCCAGATGGCCGCCCCGGTTTCGCTGCGCATTAAGCCCGGCATAGACGCCCATACCCACGATTTTATCCGCACGGGGCAGATCGATTCGAAGTTTGGCATTGATTTGGTCAGCGGCGAGGCTATGGAGGCGGTGCGGCTGGGCCTTGATTTGGAGCATGTGCAGCTGAAGGGGCTGCATTGCCATATTGGTTCCCAGATTTTGGAGGTAGAGCCCTTTGTGCACGCGGCTGAGGTGATGCTGGAGCTGTTTAGCGAGATAAAAAACCAGCTGGGGGTTGAGCTGGGGCACCTGAACCTGGGCGGCGGCTTTGGGGTGCATTACACCCAGCGGGACGACGCGGCGCCTTATGAGGATTACATGGCGGCGGTTTCCGCCAGGGTACATGCCAAGTGCGAGGAACTGGGCTTGACTTTGCCGGAAATCTTTTTGGAGCCGGGGCGCTCTGTGGTGGCAGAGGCTGGGGTCACGCTGTATACGGTAGGCTCGATTAAGGAGATACCGGGGGTGCGCAATTATGTTTCTATTGATGGGGGCATGTTTGAGAATCCCCGTTACGCGCTTTATCAGGCGGAATACACCTGCCTGCTGGCCAACAAGGCGGATAAGCCCGCGGATTACACCGCTACGGTGGCGGGCAAGTGCTGTGAGAGCGGCGATTTGATCCAGGAGCACACGCCCATACAGCGGCCGCAGGAAGGGGATATTCTGGCGGTGCTTACCACAGGGGCGTATAATTACTCTATGGCCTCTAACTATAACCGGAACTTGAAGCCGCCTTGCGTGATGGTGGCGGGGGGCGAATCCCGTGTGGTTATTAAGGGGGAGACGTATGAGGACCTTGTGCGCAACGATGTATAGGGGAGCATGATGGGCTATAGGTATTTGATTTTTGATGTAGATGGGACGCTTTTGAATTTTGGGCACGCTTATTGCCGCGCCCAAAAGGCGGTGGCAGAAAAGCTTGGCGTGTCGTACACGCCGGAATATGTGGCCCTGGATGAAAAACTGAGCTGGAAGGGCTGGAGGGAATCGGGGCTGGAGGATACGGGGTCGGCGTACATACAGGCCCATTACCATTCGGTTTATTACGATTACCTGCGGCGGCATTTTACGTATTTGCTGGAAGCGCTGGGCATGAGCCGGGACGTGGAGGAACTGGTGGCGTGCTATTTGGAAAGCGTAGCGGAATCCCGGGAATGGATGGAGCCGGATACGCTGGAAGTCTTCCGGCAGCTGGCCGGGGCGCATAAGCTGGTGCTGGCGACCAATGGAATCAGCCAGGTACAGCGGCCCCGGGTGCGGGAATTGCTGCCTTATACGGAGGCGGTGTTTATTTCGGAGGAAATGGGCTGCATTAAGCCAGGGGAGGCGTTTTTTCAGAAAATGCTGGCGGATTTGGGCTGCGGGCCAAAAGACTGCCTGATGGTGGGGGACTCCCTTTCTAACGACATAAAGGGCGCTAAGTCGGTGGGGATGCCTACCTGCTGGTATAACCCCAAGGGGAAAGAAGCCGGCGAGGGGGACCGGGTGGATTTTGTCATAAAGAGTATAAAGGATTTGGAGGCTGTTTGCGGCTAAATTCTGGTTAGGTTTGAGATTATATATTTACTTTTTGTCTTTTCTGTGTTAAAATGATAAATCAATAAGGAATAATCCCCGCAGAAAGGACGGCTCGGATATGAACGTGAAATTGCAGGACAGCAATATAGATTTCCTTTTCCAAACAGTGCTGTCTTTGGAAACCCTGGAAGAGTGCTACCGCTTTTTTGACGACCTGTGCACAGTGCCGGAATTGAAGTCTATGTCGCAGCGGCTGGCCGTGGCTAAGATGCTCCGGGACAAGCAGGTGTACAGCGACATTGTGGCCAAGACAGGGGCTTCTACCGCTACTATCAGCCGGGTGAACCGCTCACTCAATTACGGCAGCGAAGGGTATGAGCTGGTGTTTGACCGGCTGGAAAAAAGGGAAGAGCAGGGCTGATATGGGGAATTATGCTGTTTTTGCCCAGTATTATGACGCCCTTACAGCCAATGTGGGCTATGGCCAGCGGGCGGAGTATTTCTTGACCCTGCTGGAAAGGCTGGGGCATCCCCCGGGCCTTACCCTGGATTTGGCTTGTGGGACGGGGTCGCTTACCTTGGAGCTTTTCCGCCGGGGGCTGGATGTGTATGGCGTGGACAGCTCGGTGGAGATGCTTTCGGAGGCCCGCATGAAGTGCGCGGAGGCTGGGGCGGACATTTTGTTTTTGTGCCAGAAGATGCAGTCCTTGGACTTATATGGGACGGTGGACACGGTGGTGTGCTCGCTGGACAGCCTGAACCATCTGGACGGACGGGAAGAGATGCAGCGGGTGTTGGAGAAGGTCGCCTTTTTCATGGACCCGGGCGGGTATTTCCTGTTTGACCTTAATACCGTGTATAAGCACGAAAAGGTGCTGGGCAACCATACGTTTGTTTATGACGTGGGGCCGGTTTACTGCGTATGGCAGAACCGATGTGTGCAGGGCACGGGCCGGGTGGACATCCAGCTGGATTTTTTTGAACGGGAAGGCCGGCTTTACCGCCGCAGCCGAGAGCATTTTTCGGAATTTGCCTGCCCGGTGGAGGACGTTTTGGAGATGCTGGGGAAGGCTGGGTTTGCTGGTGTGCAGGTCTATGAAGAGATGACCTTTGACCCGCCCAGGGAGGACAGCCAGCGGCTGGTGTTTGCCGCGCAAAAATTGAGATAAGGAGCCGTGTGTGACGCATATGGACAGGATCATCCGCACCATAACCTCGGACGGGAGCTTGATGGCCGCTGCCATTGACTCTACGGAGATTGTATATACGGCCCAGCAGCTGCATGGGCTTTCCAAAACAGCCTGCGCGGCTTTGGGCAGGCTGCTGACGGCGGCTTCCCTGATGGGCAACATGCTGAAAAAGGAGGAAGCGGGGCTTACCTTGAAAATCAACGGCGGGGGGCCTTTAGGGACGCTGGTGGCCCTTTCGGACAGCCATGGAAACGTGCGGGGGTATGTGGATAACCCCGGGGCAGAGCTGCCTATTCGCCGGGATGGCAAGATCGATGTGGGCGGCGGCGTGGGGAACCAGGGCCGTCTGGCGGTAATACGGGATTTGGGGGAGGGCGACCCTTATATCGGCCAGGTCGAGCTGGTTAGCGGGGAGATCGCCGAAGATATTACCCAGTATTACGCGGCCAGCGAGCAGGCGCCTACGGTGTGCGCTTTGGGCGTGCTGACAGACAAGGAGAAAGGGCAGGCGCTGCTTTCCGGCGGGCTGCTGATACAGGTGCTGCCGGGAGCGGATGAGGCCGCGGTGAGGCAGCTGGAGGAAAACATCGGCAGGCTGGATTCGGTGACAACGATGCTGGCCAAGGGGCTTTCTGTAGAGGACATGTGCCGCCGGGCTTTGGATGGCTTTGCTATGGAGGTTTTGGACGAATCGGCGATACATTATGTGTGCAATTGCAGCAAGGAACGCTTTGCCAGGGGGCTTTTGACGCTGGGGCCCAGGGAGATTTTGTCGCTGCCTTTGGACGGGCAGGGCCGGGCCGAGGCTGTGTGCCAGTATTGCAGCCGGAAATACTACTTTACCAGGGCGGATTTAGAAGCTTTGGCAGGGCAGGCGGCGGAGGGCTTAAAAAAAGAAAAATAAATTTTGAAAAACCCCTTGACATTTGGCGGAAAATCCTGTAATATATAGAGCGTCGCTGGTAGACAGCGCAAGGCGCTGCAAGGCAGCGTAGATGTGTTAAGGGACGGGGGCATAGCTCAGCTGGTTAGAGCACCTGCCTTACAAGCAGGGGGTCATAGGTTCGAGTCCTATTGTCCCCACCAGACACATAAAATTTGATATGTACATTGCAATTTGGCCCGGTAGTTCAGCTGGTTAGAACGCTAGCCTGTCACGCTAGAGGTCGACGGTTCGAGCCCGTTCCGGGTCGCCAAATTTGCCTCTGTAGCTCAGTTGGTAGAGCAGGGGACTGAAAATCCCCGTGTCATTGGTTCGATTCCGATCGGAGGCACCATTTGCGGGCGTAGCTCATCTGGTAGAGCGCCACCTTGCCAAGGTGGAGGTAGCGAGTTCGAGCCTCGTCGTCCGCTCCACGATGTGAAAAGACGCTTCTTTCGGGGCGTCTTTTCCTAAACACGGTGACATAGCCAAGTGGTAAGGCAAAGGTCTGCAAAACCTTCATTCCCCGGTTCAAATCCGGGTGTCACCTCCAAAAGCGCTGTGGATTTTATATCCATGGCGTTTTTATTTTTTAGAAGGAGGTTAGGTTTTATGCTGGAAAAAGTGCCGAATGGGGAAGAATTGACGGGGCTGCTGGGCCCAAAGCTGTATGGGGTGTGGGCCGGGCTCTGTGGGGCGATTGAAGAAAAGTATGAGATGGAAACCATGTGGAACAAGGGCGGCAAGGAGTGGCGGTATGAATATAAATACCGCAGGGGCGGGAAGACGCTTTGCGCTTTGTATGCCCGGGAGGGGTGCGTGGGCTTTATGGTCATTTTTGGCAGGGCCGAGCGGGAAAAGTTTGAGGCGGCCCAGGGGGATTTCCCCGAGGCCATACGGACGGCCTATGAAAACGCTACCACCTACCACGATGGGAAGTGGGTCATGTTTGAGCCCCAGGATACGGCCAGCCTGCCGGACTATGTGCGGGTGTTGGCAGTCAAAAGAAAGCCCAACCGGAAATAGGAATTGTTGTTTTGCGAAAGGAGTGTGCGGGCCATATGCAGTTAGAAACACAGCGCTTGATTTTGCGGGAGATGGTGCCCGGGGATTTTGAAGCCCTGTATAAAGTCTTGGGGGATGCAGACATTATGCGGCACTACCCCTATACCTTTGATGAAAAACGGGTACGGGATTGGATAGATCGGAATATCGAGCGGTATGAGATTTTCGGCTTTGGCCTGTGGGCTGTTGTTTTGAAGGAGACTGGGGAGATGATCGGCGACTGCGGCTTGACGATGCAGAATATTGGCGGCAAGATCAAGCCTGAGATCGGCTACCATATCCGCAGGGATCAGCAGAGAAAGGGCTACGCCAAAGAAGCCGCCCGGGCCTGCCGGGATTGGGCTTTTGAAAACACCCCTTTTAATATGATTTTTTCTTACATGAAGTACACTAACGTGGGGTCATGCTCGACTGCTGCGGCGAACGGCATGCGTTTGTTGGAAGAGTTTGAGGACGAGGTAAACACCATCACAAAGGTTTACGGCATCACCCGGGAGGAGTGGGGGCAATGCCGGTAAAGGAATGGGGGATACCTACCCTGCTGGAAGCCCCAGACCCGGAGGGCGCGGCGGCGCTGTGCCGCCAGTTGGGTTTTGGCTTTATCGAGCTGAACATGAACCTGCCCCAGTACCAGAGGTGGGATGCCCCCCTGCTGCAAAGCGTGGCAGACAGGTACCAGGTCTATTTTACCGTACACCTGGATGAAAAGCTGGATTTGTGCGATTTTAACCCCCTTGTGGCCCAGGCATACCTGGATACCCTGCTGGAAACGATATCCTTTGCCCGTAGGCTGCAGGTTCCTGTCTTAAATATGCACCTGTCGGAAGGCGTACACTTTACCCTGCCTGGGAAAAAGGCATATCTTTATGAGATGTACCGGGAACATTTTTTGGGGCGGCTCACTGAGGCCATTGCCCGGTGTGAGGAAGCTGCGGAAGGGGCGGTATCTATCTGCCTGGAAAATACCGGGAACTTTGACAAACCCTTTCTTCAGGAGGCTTTAGAGCTATTCTTGCAGAGCCCGCTGTTTGGGCTGACCTTTGACATTGGCCATAACCACAGCGCCGGGGATGTGGACAGGCCCTTTTTCCTGTCACATAAAGACAAGCTGCGGCATTTCCACATACATGACGCGGTTGGTGGAAAGAACCATCTGCCCCTGGGTACAGGGGAAATCGATTTGCCTGGGCACCTGGCCCTTGCCGCTGAGGGGAACTGCCGGGCGGTGCTGGAGGTTAAAACGATGCGGGCCCTGGGGGATTCGGTGGAGTGGCTGCGCAGGGAGGGCTTCTTGGAAAGGAATCAGATGGTGTGAAAAATCGTGAGAAAGGGGCGATACGGTTCTTTTGTATGAACCCTGTATCGCATGGTGATGAAAATGTATACGAAAAGCGATTTATTGGCGGATATTGAGAAGATGGGCATAGACCCTAAGGGGGCGCTGCTCATCCATTCGTCTATGAAGGCTATAGGCCCGGTGGAGGGCCGGGCGGACACGGTATTGGATGCTTGGAGCCAGTACATGGGGGATGGGCTGCTGATTTTCCCCACGCATACCTGGAAGTATATAGGCGATGGGAAAGAACAGTCGGTTTTTGATTCGCGCACACTGCCTGCCTGTGTGGGTATTTTGCCGGAGCTTTTCCGGCAAAGGGAGGGGGTTGTCCGTTCGCTGCACCCCACCCACTCGGTGGCGGCGCTGGGGAAAGGGGCTGCCGCTTACACGGCGGGGGAGGAACAGCGGCACAGCCCGGCGCCCCGGGAGGGCTGTTGGGGCAAGCTGGTGGACTTGGATGCCACCATCCTCTTTTTGGGGTGTACGCTGCGCTCGAACACCTTTATACATGGGGTGGAGGAGTGGAACGGCATCCCGAACCGTGTTTCGGTGGAGGCTTACCCGCTTACCATACTGGGGCCGCAAGGGGAGGAATACCATACGAACATGCACTTCCACAGGTGCTCTTATGGGGATGTGTCGGAAAATTACGACAAGCTGGAAAAGCCCTTTTTAAAGCATGGGGCTATCCGGTATGGCGTCTTGGGGGATGCCAAGTGTGTGATAGGCAGCGCCCAGAAAATGGCGGAGGCCGCCTCGGCGCTGCTGCAAAAGGAACCGAACCTTTTTATAGACGCGAAACCCGTGCCGGAAGAGTGGTATTGATTTTGTGCAGCCCTGGCGGCGGGGCGGGAGGCAAAGCGCTGGGGGATGCACCTGGCGCTTTCTTTTTTGGTTTGATTGTGGGCCCTTGGGGGCTTCTCTTCTTGGAAAAGGATGAATAGGCAAAATCTTCCCGGCATAGCTTGTAAGGGCAGGCGCAAAGCGTCCAAGCAAAAGCAAGGGGGAGAGGCTATGAAAAAACGGAAGCTGGGGTTTTGGCTGCTGTTCTGCGGGGCGCTGGCGCTTTTTGCGGCGCAGACGATGGAGGCGTTTGGCGTGGTGTCGTTCCACGCAGATTTTTTCGAGAAGAAGAGCACCATTGTACTGGATGCCGGGCACGGCGGCGAGGACGGCGGCGCGGTGGCCGCGGACGGCAGTATGGAAAAGGACATCAACCTGGCGATTGCGCTGGAATTGGAAAAATATTTGAAGCAGAACAATTTTGACGTGGTGATGATTCGGGACACGGACAGCGCGGTGGGGGACCAGAGCTTGGGTACCATTGCCCAGCGCAAGCGGTCCGACACAAAGAACCGGCTGCGCACGGTGGAGGAAACCGGGGAGTGTATTTTAATCAGCATACACCAGAACCATTTTTCCCAGAGCCAGTATAGCGGGGCCCAGGTGTTTTATTCGGGCAACCGGGAGGAAAGCGCTTTGCTGGCAGAATGTATACGGCAAAGCATTGTGGGGTCTTTGCAGCCGGAAAACAAGCGGGAGAACAAGCAGGCGGAAAAGAACATCTACCTACTGTATAACTGCCAGGTACCCGCCGTTTTGGTGGAGTGCGGGTTCCTTTCCAATCCCCAGGAGGCGGAAAGGCTGGGCCAGGCTTCTTATCAGAAGGACATGGCGGCGGCTATTTATAACGGCTTGGTGGACTATCTGCAAGTCAGCCCGAAGAAAGGAGAGCCTGCCAGCAAAAGCGTTTTTTCCAGATTGGCAAAACCGTAGGGATGTGGTATAATGTGTTCTAGCGAACACTTAGGAGTATCCCTCTCGCGCGAAGCGCTCGACCCCTGCTGCGCAGGGGTACCGGGAACTCCGGGTAGGGTTTATATAATAATGGCAGAAACGCGCCTGCACCGGCGAAAGCTGGGCACGGAAAGCGCCGCCCAAGGGATGGGAAGATATATGGCAGGAAAAAGCAAAGTGATCTATCAGTGCACCCAATGTGGGTTTGAGTCCCCAAAGTGGGCGGGGAAGTGCCCTTCCTGCGGGGAATGGAACACCCTGCTGGAAACGGTAAAGGAGCCGGAGAGCCTGCAGCGGGCTGCGGCCAGCCGGGGGGGCGGCAGTATCTCCCGGGCTGTGCCTATTGGGGAGATCAGCACCACAGACGAGCACCGGTACCATACGGGCCTTTCGGAGCTGGACCGGGTGCTGGGGGGCGGCATTGTCAAGGGGTCGCTGGTTTTGATCAGCGGCGACCCGGGGATTGGGAAGTCAACGATTTTGCTGCAAATCTGCGAGTATTTGGGGCGGGATTTGCGGGTGCTTTACGTTTCGGGAGAAGAATCAGCCCGGCAGATCAAGCTGCGGGCCTCCCGGCTGGGGGTGCAGAGCCCAAACCTGATGATCCTTACGGAGACGGACATCCAGTATGTGGTGGAGCAGATACGCACGGAAAAGCCGGATCTGGTGATGGTGGATTCGGTGCAGACTATGAACTACACGGAGCTTTCCTCTTCGCCGGGCAGCGTCACCCAAGTGCGGGAGTGCACCAATGTGATGATGCGCTGCGCTAAGGCTTTGGACGTGCCGGTAATTGTGGTGGGGCACGTGAACAAGGATGGGGCGGTGGCCGGGCCGAAGGTCTTGGAGCATATTGTGGATGCGGTGCTGCTTTTTGAAGGCGACCGGCAGATGACTTACCGCATCTTGCGGGCGGTAAAGAACCGGTATGGGTCTACCAACGAGATTGGCGTGTTTGACATGGGGGAAAAGGGCTTGCAGCAGGTGGAAAACCCTTCTTTGGCCATGCTTTCCGGCCGGCCTAAGGATGTCTCTGGTACCTGCGTGACGGCTGTAATGGAGGGTTCGCGGCCTTTGCTGGCAGAGATACAGGGGCTGGCCACCACTTCGGGCTTTGGCACGCCGCGGCGCATGGCCACAGGGTTTGATTACAACCGCATGGCCTTGATTTTGGCGGTGCTGGAAAAACGGGCGGGGTTTTATTTTTCTAATTTGGATACGTACCTGAACGTGGTGGGCGGGCTGCGGCTGGACCAGCCCTCGGTGGACCTGGCGGTGGCTATGGCGCTGGTGTCCAGCTTGAAGGATACGCCCATACGGGAGGACACGGTGGTGTTTGGGGAAATCGGCCTGGCGGGGGAGCTGCGGAGCGTAAGCCATATAGAGCTGCGCATGGCCGAGGTAGCCCGCCTAGGCTTTACCCGGTGCATTTTGCCTTACCATGGCTTAAAGGGGCTTTCGGTGGGCAAGTTTGAGGGGCTGGAAATTATTGGGGCCAAGAACATCCGGGAGGCTTTCCAGGCGGCATCTGCATGAGCACGCCTGCTGTGGGGGATTCGGCAGGGGTGGTGTTGGTTTCAGGGGAATACCCGGCTTTGGCGGAGGTTCTTGCGAAATGGGGCTTTACCCCTGTTGAAACTTTGTTCGATTTTCGATTGCCGGGCCCAGTGGCTTACCACCCGGACATGCAGGCATGCGTGATGGGCCGGGAAATATTTGTGCTGAGAGACAGCCCTTTGAAGGCCAAGCTGGCGGGTTATGGGTTATCGGTAAGGGAGACCGAAAAGCAGCCGCAAAAGCGGTATCCTGGCGACGTGCTGTGCAATGGCTTTGTATGGGGGCCGTGGCTGGTGGCGAATCCGAGGACGCTGGATTTGGGGATTTTGGAAGCGGCTCGGGCGTTGGGCTTGGGGATGCTGCGAGTGCGGCAGGGATATGCGGGCTGTTCGGTTGCCCGGGTAGATGGGAATGCGGCTATTACCGCTGACCTGGGTATGGCGAAGTGTTTGGAAAGGGCTGGCTTCCGGGTGCTGCGCATACGGCCGGGGTTTATTTCGCTGCCTGGGTACGATACCGGTTTTATTGGCGGGTGCTGCGCAAAGCTGGCGCCGGACATGTTGGCGGTTTCGGGCAGGCTGGACAGCCACCCGGACGGGAAACGGATGAAAGGCTTTGTGGAAAGCTGCGGGGTTTCTGTATGGGAAATGACGGATATGGCGCTGACGGATGTTGGGGGGATTCTGCGGCTTGTTTAGGTTATCCTGCGGAGGCTGGGTGGGGTGTAAAATCCCCGGAAAAGAGAGGGTAAAATAAAAAAGCATGATTATACAAAATTGATATTTTGTATAATTTAGGGGAGGGGAAATCACGGGAAAGACTTGGTTTCAGGGAAAATCGGCCAGTAAGCCGTAAAAGCGTCCTTATAGAAAGGAAATGGGATTGCCATGAGTTTTTCTATCAAACTGGAAATGTCGGATTTGGTGCAGCAGTACGCCATGTATTTGCGCAACATCAAGGGCTTGTCTGCTAAAACGGTGGACGAGTATTGCATGGATTTGCGCACGCTGTTCCGCTTTTTAAAACGGAATTGGGGCTTGGTTGGGCCCGGCGTACCTTTGGAAGAAATCCCAGTGCTGGACGTGGATTTGGAGTTTATCCGCAAGGTCAAAACCTATGATTTGTTTGAGTTTATGAACTTTGTGGCGGACGAGCGCAACAACATGAGCTCTACCCGGCAGCGGAAGTCTTCCTCGCTGAAATCCTTTTTCAAGTACCTGACGGTGCATGAAAACCTGCTGGAAGAAAACCCGACGGAAAACCTGTCGCCGCCGAAAAAAAAGAAGGCGCTCCCCCATTTTCTTTCGCTCGAACAAAGTATCGAACTGTTACAGGCTGTGGACGGCCCGGACGCGGCCCGGGACCGCTGTATTTTGACTTTGTTCCTTAACTGCGGCATGCGGCTGGCTGAGCTTGTTTCGATCAATATATCGGATGTGCTCTATAATAACGCGACCCTCCGCATTTTGGGCAAGGGCAACAAGGAACGCATTGTCTATCTCAACCAGGCTTGCTTGGATTCTATCAACCGCTATTTGGAGGTGCGGCCTAAGGATGGCGTGGTGGATCGGAGCGCTTTATTCCTTAGCAACCGGAAAACACGCATTAGCCCGAAGACAGTGCAAGCTATGGTCAAGAAGTACTTGGACAAAATTGGGCTTACGGGCCCGGGGTATTCCGTACACAAGCTGCGGCATACGGCGGCTACCCTGATGTACCGTTATGGCGATGTGGATATCCGCGTGTTGCAGGATATTTTGGGCCATGCGAACTTGGGAACCACGGAGATTTACACCCATACGTCCAGCAGCCAGATGGAAAGCGCGATACAGTCAAACCCTTTGGCACATGTTACAATCAAGGCCAAGAAGGACAGCGGTGATGGTGAGGAAGATCCAGAATAAGAAAAGGAAAAGGGCCTGTCCCCTTTATCAGCGGGAAGGCCCTTTTTCTTTTATGGTTAGAGGGTTTTGTGTATGCTTTGCCAGACAGCCGAACGCACGTCTTCCAAGCTGATGCCGTGCTTTTGGGCCAGGGCGGCCATGTCGTCATATTCGGGCTTTTGGCGCTGTACGCCCCAGCCAGAGGACTTTTTTACCTGCACAGGCCCGTAGGGTGTTTCTACGGTTTCCTGGGCGCGCTCTAAGGTGTAGCGGCTGCACAGGGATTCCCGTACGCCCAGTGTGGTCGTGTGGGTAAACAGAAGCTTGGCCATTTTCTCCCGGTCATCCATGCGGCACAGGCAAGCCAGCAGGATGCCCGGGCGGTTCTTTTTCATGCCTGCGGGCAGGGTGTATACGTCCAGCGCGCCGGCATCCAGCAGGCGTTCCATGGCAAAGCCGACGGCCTCGGGGGTCATGTCGTCCAGGTTGCAGCGCAGCTCGGCTACGCTGTCCTGGGTGTCTGGGGTTTCGCCCAGCATGGCCCGCAGGCCGTTCATGGATGGGAAATCTTTTTTGCCCATGCCATAGCCGATTTTCCCCACCTGCATCACCGGGCAGGGGCCGAAAGAGCCTGCAAAGTGTTTCAGCAGGGCTGCGCCGGTGGGGGTGCACAACTCCCCTTGCACCTGGCCGCCGTAGGTGGGCACTCCTTGCAGGATATGGGCGGTG
Source organism: bacterium D16-76 (assembly GCA_009917445.1). Taxonomy (GTDB): domain Bacteria; phylum Bacillota; class Clostridia; order Oscillospirales; family Acutalibacteraceae; genus Acutalibacter. The sequence goes on from QZEE01000001.1 coordinate 47,671, forward strand.
GCCGGGGCGGGTACCGGCAAAACCCCGTGGGCACAGTGCACATGCCCGCTGCCTACGTGCACGGGGGAACACACCACCTGGTCTGGGGCCAGGTCGGCCATGAGCATGCATACAGCTACCACGTCCGCTACGGCGTCCAGGGTGCCGACTTCGTGGAAGTGGATTTCGGAGACCGGCACCCCGTGGGCATGGCTTTCGGCCTGGGCAATTTGGCCGTAAACGGCCAGGGCGTCGGAGCGGACCTTTTCCGGTAGGTCTAGATGGGACAGGATGTGGGCGATGTCGTGCGGGCCCGCGTGGTGATGATGGGAGTGCTCGTGGCTATGGCCATGCTCGTGGGTGTGGTCATGTTCGTGGTGGTGGTCATGGCTGTGTGGATGCTCGTGGCCATGCATATGGGCGTGGGCTGCGTCCAGGCTTTCTTCTTCCTGGCCGTTTACCGTTACGGTTACATGGGTGCCGGTGATGCCGCATTTTACAGAGGGCGCGGCGGTGACCTGCACCCCGGGCAGGCCTAAGCTGTTTAGGCGTGTTAAGAAGCCTGCCGGGTCTGGGTGCAGTTCCAGCAGCGCGGCGGTAAGCATGTCGCCGGCAGCGCCCATGTTACATTCTAAGTATAAAGTTTTCATAAAAAATCCCTTTCTTTTGATTGGTTTGGCGGAGGTCAAGCGGGCAGGTGGTTGATCATGCTGGCCAAATACCCGGCCCCAAAGCCGTTATCAATATTGACCACGCTGACGCCGCTGGCGCAGGAGTTCAGCATGGACAACAGCGCTGCCAGGCCGCCAAAGGCTGCGCCATACCCTACGCTGGTGGGCACGGCAATGACCGGGCAGTCGGCCAAGCCGCCGATTACGCTGGCCAGGGCCCCTTCCATGCCGGCAATTGCCACAATCACCCGGGCGCTCATAATCTCTTCCAAATGGGAGAGGGTGCGGTGCAGGCCGGCCACCCCTACGTCGTAAAGGCGTATAACCTCATTGCCCAGCACCTGGGCGGTTAGGGCGGCTTCTTCGGCTACGGGCATGTCGCTGGTGCCGCCGGTGGCTACTACGATCTTCCCTGCGCCTGTAGAGGCAGGCATGTCCCCTACCAGGCCCACACGCCCCATTTCGTGGTATTGCAGGGGCAGGCTTTGCCCCACCAGCTGGGCGGCATCTGGGGACATGCGGGTGATCAGCACGGCCTTTTCCCCGTCTGCCCGCATGGAGGCTGCGATATCCCGGATCTGTTCTGGCGTTTTGCCGGCCCCGTAGATAACTTCAGCCGCCCCCTGCCGCAGCCCCCGGTGGCGGTCGATCTTGGCAAAGCCCATGTCCCGGAAAGGCTCCATTTTCAGCTCAAGTACGGCTTGCTCTATGGAGCAGGCCCCGCTTTGCACCCTTTCTAAAATCCCACGCACGTCCTGTTGATCCATTTCCCCCTCCTAATTATACAAAAGAATTCTTTTTGCTAATTTTACCGTTCCTGCATATCCAGCAGGACGGGCTGGAAGTAAGGCTTTATGGCCTTTTGGACTTCCTCCCTGCGGCGCAGGGCTTCTTCCACCTGCCCCCCAGGGAATTGCAGCCTGGCCGCCCCATGGAACACCCGCACACGGAAATCGGTAAAACCCAGGGTGGACAGCGCTTCTTCTGCCTGTTCTACTTGTTTTAGCACTTGTGGTTCTAGGGCCTGCCCTGTGGGCACCCGGGTGGCCAGGCACGCGTAGGCGGGCTTATCCCAGGTGAACAGCCCTGCTTCCCTGGAAAGCTGGCGCACCTGGCTTTTGGTAATCCCGCACTCACGCAGGGGCGACCGGACGGACAGCTCCCGCAGGGCCCGCATGCCGGGGCGGTCGCCGGCGTCGTCGGAGGCGTTTGTGCCGTCTATAAGCAGCGTGTAGCCGTCTGCGGCGGCTTGGGCCTGCAAGGCCCCAAAGAGGGCCGCTTTGCAGTGGTAGCAGCGGTCTGGCAGGTTTGCCTGCACCGGCTTTACGGATAGGATATCCACCTCTATTATTTTCAGGCCAATACCCAGCTGTTTACAAAGCCGCTGGGCGTCCCGCAGCTCAAAGGCGGGCTGGAAGGCTGTCTTGACGTAATAGGGCTGCACCTGGGCCCCCAGCCGGTGGGCTTCATACAGCAGATAGGCGGAATCTGTGCCGCCGGAAAAGCCCAGGGCCGCTTTGGGCTCTTGGGCGAAAAAATTCTGTAGGTCCATTTTTGCCTCCTGATTTTCAAAAAAAGCAAAAGGAACAAACCCGGCGCCGCTTCGGCGGCCCCCCGGATTTGCCCTGCTTCCTGCAAACGATTGGGAAATCTACGGCCTGCCCAAAAGCCCTGGCCCCTTCCTGGGGCCTTCTTTCCTTAGGGGCGTAAACCTGTTTATACTATATACCTTGAAGCGTACTTTAAGTCAAGTGGGAAGTTGGGTAAATTTTCCCAGCGGGCGCTTATGGGATTTTACGTCCCCGCTTGTTGCGGTTTTGCCCAAGCTGTGGTATACTTTATCTTAATTATTTTATCAGGAAAAGGGGCCCTTTATGCGCAAGCTTACCGCCGGTATACTGGCACATGTTGACGCGGGAAAAACGACTTTATCGGAAGCCATGCTCTATTTGGGCGGGGCTTTGCGCACCCTGGGCCGGGTAGACCATGCCGACGCCTTTTTAGATACCCATGAGCTGGAACGGGAACGGGGCATCACGATTTTTTCGAAGCAGGCGGTGCTTTCGCTGCCGGATGTGGAAATTACCCTTTTAGACACCCCCGGCCATGTGGATTTTGCCGCCGAGGTCGAACGCACCCTTCAAGTGCTGGACTGCGCGATCTTGGTGGTCTCGGCCCCGGACGGCCCCCAGGGCCATACCCTTACCTTGTGGCGGCTGCTGGAAAAGCATGGTATCCCGGTGTTCCTTTTCCTTAACAAAATGGACCAGCCGGTAGACCGGCCCGCCCTGTTGGAGAAGCTGAAACGGAGCCTCTCCCCTGCCCTATTGGATTTTACCGCCTACGGCCAGGACAGCTTTTGGGAGGATGCCGCCCTCGGGGACGAGCTGGCCTTACAGGAATATTTGGAAAAGGGCGCCTTGGCGGATGGGACTTTGCGCCGATTGGTGGGTAGCCGGCGGTGCTTCCCCTGCTTTTTTGGAGCGGCCTTAAAGACACAGGGCGTACAGGAGCTTTTGGACGCGTTGAGCCGGTTTGCCCCCAGGCCCCCCTATGGGGCGGAGTTTTCTGCCCGGGTCTTTAAAATCTCCCGGGACGCCCAGGGCACACGGCTTACCCACTTAAAGGTGACCGGCGGGGAACTGCCGGTAAAGTCTACCCTGGCCCTGCCGGGGGGCCAGGAAAAGATTGACCAGCTGCGTATTTACTCGGGGGCAAAGTTTACCGCGGCAAATGTGGTGGGGGCCGGTACAGTCTGCGCGGCTGTAGGGCTTGCTTCAACCTACCCCGGCCAGCCTTTGGGGCAAGAGGGCCCCTGGGCCGCCCCGGCGCTGGAACCGGCCCTTACCTACCAGCTTATCCTGCCGGAAGGGGCCGACCCCCACATGGTGCTGCCCCAGCTGCGGCAGCTGGAAGAGGAAGACCCCCAGCTCCATTTGGAGTGGAACGAGGCTTTGGGGGCTATCCATCTGCGGCTTATGGGGCGGGTGCAGGCAGAGGTCTTAAAGCGGGTAGTGCTGAGCCGTTTTGGGCTTTCGGTGGATTTCGGCCCTGGCCACGTGGTGTACCGGGAGACCATTGCCGGCCCGGCTGTAGAGGGCGTAGGTCATTTTGAACCCCTGCGGCATTACGCAGAGGTGCACCTGCTGTTGGAGCCTTTGCCCCAGGGCAGCGGCTTGGTGCTGGATACCGCCTGCTCGGAAGACCGGCTGGACCGCAACTGGCAAAGGCTGGTGCTCACCCACTTGGGGGAAAAGGTTTATAAGGGCGTGTTGACGGGCTCGGCCATAACGGACATGAAGATTACCCTGGTGGCGGGCCGCGCCCACGAAAAGCACACAGAGGGCGGGGATTTCCGCCAAGCCACTTACCGGGCCGTGCGCCATGGGCTGATGAAAGCCCAAAGCGTTTTGTTAGAACCCTGGTATACCCTGCGGCTGGAACTGCCGGCCTCCAGCTTAGGCCGGGCCCTGGCGGATTTGCAGCGCATGGGCGGTGAAAACGACCCGCCGGAAACTATAGGCGATGAGGTAGTACTTACGGCCCGGGCGCCTGTGGCGGCTTTTGGGGATTACGCGCTGGAGGTTGCCGCTTACACCAAGGGGCATGGGCGGGTATCCTGTACGCTGGGGGGATACCGGCCATGCGGGGAGGCGGAAAAAATCATAGCGGAAATAGGCTATGACCCGGAAATGGACGTGGACGACCCGCCGGGATCGGTGTTTTGCGCCCACGGGGCAGGGTACCAGGTACCTTGGTATGAGGTGGAAAACCATATGCACCTCCCCCCTTTCGATTTGCCCGAGCCGCCGCGGGAGGAAGAAACGGCGGCCCGGGGGCTGGAACTGGACCATGAATTGCAGGCGATTTTTGAAAAGACTTACGGCGCGGTAAAGCCCAGGGCGTTCCAGCCGCCGCCCAAGCCTGCAGAGGGAGGCGGGCCAAAAGTCCAGGTGCCTGCGCCGGATCCCCGGCCGGAATACCTGCTGGTGGACGGGTACAATATGATCTTTGCCTGGAAAGACCTGAACCAGGTGGCCAAGGAAAACCTGGACGCCGCCCGCTGGATGCTGATGGACATTTTAAGCAATTACCAGGGCTTTAAGCAAAACCGGGTGATTTTGGTCTTTGACGCTTACAAGGTACCTGGGGGCACGGGCTCTGTGCAGCGCTATCATAATATCCATGTGGTCTATACCAAGGAGGCGGAGACGGCGGACGCCTACATTGAAAAGGCCAGCTATGAGCTTTCCCGGGACAACCAGCGGGTACGGGTGGCTACGGCCGACTTTGCCGAACAGCTGATTATTTTGGGCCATGGGGCTTTGCGGCTTTCCGCGCAGGATTTGCGGGAAGAGGTAGAGCGCACCCATGGGGAGATCGACCAGATTATCTCGGCTAACCGCTTGGCCCTGCGGGGCGGCACCATGCGGGCGGCTTTTGAAAACGCTGGGAAAATATGACGGCAGGGGCTGCCTTTTGGGGGCGGCCCCTGCCGTTTTGCTTTTTGGGTAAATATGTTTAGGGTGCCTGTTCTAAGGCCTCGAAATAAGCGTGGTTGTGGGCGATTTCCGGGGCGTCCGGCTTATAGGCGGCGGCTTTTTCAAGATAGGCCTTTGCCTGCTTTTGATCCCCCAGGCGGCTTGCGCACACGCACAGCTGTATATAGGGCAGGTAGCCGTAGGCGTCCGGCAGCACAAAACCGCCGCGGTCGTCGCGGCGCTGGCAGGCCAGGGCCCGCTTATACCAATAGGCGGCCTGCCGCCACCTTTGGCGGTCTACAAAATGCTGGCCGATGTCGCAGCACACCTCGGCCCGGGGCAAATCCAGGCAAAAGGTTTTGAAGAGGGCTTCCAGGGCTTCCCCCTCCCGGCCCAGGCCATACAGGCAGTAGGCGCAGTGGCGGCAGGCGTCGATCTGGTTTTCCAGCCACCCCCTCCCCTCTGCCAGAAAATTCCCCAGCACCTTCAGGGCTTCCCCATACCGCCGGTGGTAGTAGAGCTCCCGGCCATAGTAAAACTGCTGGCGGGGCTCCAGGGCCTCCCCCTTTTTCAGCAGGCCTTCAAAGATGCGCAGGTTCCGGTCTGGGTCGGATGGGTGCAGCTTCCAGTGGGTCACCGGGCAGTCTGCGTAAAGGCAAGTGCCGTGGGTTTCCAGGACTTCGTGCACAGGCCCCTTCCACCGCATGCCCTGGTGGTTTTTCACAATGCGTTCCCGGTAGTAGGAAAAGGTCACACGCCCATTTTCGTCAAAGCCCACGTGGTAGGGCATCATGACCACATTTGTGCCGGGCATTAGGGACGCTTTCAGCTCCTGGAATTTTTCCCGGGCGGGTTCGGTGAACACGTCGTCTGCGTCCAGCCACATGCAGTAGTCGCAGGAGGCTTTTTCAAAAGAGAAGTTCCGGGCGGCGGCAAAGTCGTCGATCCAGGGGAAGTCGAAAAGCCGGTCGGTATACCTGGCCGCGATTGCCTTTGTGCGGTCTTGGGAACCTGTATCCACCACGATGATCTCATCTACCAGGCCTTTTACCGAATCCAGGCAGCGTCCCAGCACGTCTTCTTCGTCCCGGACGATCATACATAAGCTGATGCTGGCCATAGTCTCCCTCCTTGCGGGAAAGGGAAAGCCCCCACGCCCAGGGCATGGGGGACTTCCCTTGGTTTGCGTACCGTTACGCGTCTGGGCCGGTTGGGCCAGTGGGACCGCTCGGGCCAGTGGGACCAGTCGGGCCGGTGGGACCAGTCGAGCCGGTGGGACCAGTCGGGCCTGTGGGACCAGTCGGGCCTGTTGGGCCAGTCGGGCCTGTTGGGCCAGTCGGGCCTGTTGGGCCTGTAGCGCCGCTCGGGCCAGTGGGGCCTTGCGGAATGGTCAGGTTCAGCACAAAGTTGGGTGCTGTACCTGTAATCGTGGCCGAAGCTGCGCTGCCCGGTGCGCCAGTGGTCACCGTACCAATTGTTAAGATTGGGGCAAGACCAGCCGCGCCTGCGGGGCCGGTAGGGCCAGTGGCACCGTCCGCGCCGGTTGCACCTGTGGGGCCAACGGGGCCTGTGGCACCGTCTGCGCCGGTTGCACCTGCGGGGCCGGTGGGGCCTGTGGCACCATCTGCGCCAGTAGCGCCTGTGGGGCCAACGGGGCCTGTGGCACCGTCTGCGCCGGTTGCACCTGCGGGGCCGGTGGGGCCTGTGGCACCATCTGCGCCAGTAGCGCCTGTGGGGCCAACGGGGCCTGTGGCACCGTCTGCGCCGGTTGCACCTGCGGGGCCGGTGGGGCCTGCGGCACCATCTGCGCCGGTAGCGCCTGTGGGACCTGCGGGGCCTACTGTACCGTCAGCACCCGTTGCACCCGTTGGGCCAGGGCTGCCGGCGGCACCGGTAGCGCCGGTAATGCCAGCAGGGCCCGTAGGCCCCATGGGGCCGGTTACACCTGGCGCACCGTCCGCGCCAGTCGCGCCGCGGGGGCCGGTGGGGCCTGTAATGCCGTTGGCGCCGGTGGGCCCAGTGGGGCCGGTAATGCCATTAGCTCCGGTAGGCCCGGTGGGCCCCCGCAGCCCGGTAGCGCCGTTGGGGCCTGTAGGGCCGGTAGGCCCAGTCGCACCCGTAGGGCCTGTGGGACCCGTGGGGCCGCCACCTGTAGGCCGGGGCGGCCAGGGCGGCGGAGGGCAGCAGGGCGGCGGTACAGGGGGGCATCCCCCGCAGCCGCAGAGCCCTTCTGGCCCGCCAGAGGCTTGGGAGCCTGAATACCGATTCATATTCACGCCTAAAGTTACCTCCTGGGATAAAGTGCCCCTGGCTTCCCAAAGGAGACAGGGGCCATTTCCAGTATATGCCCCGGCGTTTAAAAGGTGCTTAAAGCCCAAAAGGGCCCCCCTACCCCAAGGTAAGGCGACCCTTTTTATATATTTTTGCGCTTGATTTTACAGGGAATTTTCCAGCTTTACCCGGATAGCCTCCAAGAACTCCTGGGTGCCTACCTTTTCAATATGGGGCAAGGTGGACATGGCGGCCAGGTCGCCAGTCATGGTACCGGCCTCTATGGTATCAATGGCGGCTTTTTCCAGCTTGTCCGCAAAATCGGTCAGGCGGCTGTTGCCGTCCAATTCGCCCCGCTTGCGCAGCGCCCCCGTCCAGGCGAAAAGGGTGGCTACGGAGTTTGTGGAGGTAGGCTCGCCCTTCAGGTGCTTATAGTAATGGCGCTGCACCGTGCCGTGGGCGGCTTCGTATTCGCAGGTGCCGTCTGGGGCCACCAGCACAGAGGTCATCATGGCCAGGCTGCCAAAGGCGGTGGCCACCATGTCGCTCATAACGTCGCCGTCGTAGTTTTTGCAGGCCCAGATGTACCCACCCTCGCTGCGCACCACACGGGCTACCGCGTCGTCAATAAGGGTATAGAAATACTCGATGCCAGCTTCCGCAAACTTCCGGGTGTATTCCTTGTCGTAGATTTCCTGGAAGATGTCTTTAAAACGGTGGTCATACTGCTTGGAGATGGTATCCTTTGTGGCGAACCACAAATCCTGCCGGGTATCCAAAGCGTAATTGAAGCAGGAGCGGGCAAAGCTCTCGATGCTGCTGTCCAGGTTGTGCATACCCTGCACCACGCCGGCGCTGTCCTTATAATCGTGGATCAGGTGCTTTTCCTGGCTGCCGTCGGGCTTTGTGATGAGCACTTCGGCTTTTGAGCCCTTTTCAACAAGGGCCTCGGTGTTGCGGTATACATCGCCGTAGGCATGGCGGGCAATGGTGATGGGCTTGCGCCAGGTGGGGATATAGGGAGTAATGCCCTTTACTAAAATGGGGGCCCGGAACACCGTGCCGTCCAGGATGGCGCGGATGGTGCCGTTGGGGGATTTCCACATCTCGTGGAGGTTATATTCTGTCATACGGGCGGCGTTGGGGGTGATGGTGGCACACTTTACCGCCACGCCGTACTTCTTGGTGGCCAGGGCGGAATCCACGGTCACTTGGTCGCCGGTTTTGTCCCGGTTTTCCAGCCCCAGGTCGTAATACTCTGTGTTCAAGTCGATGTAAGGCGTAAGCAGGATGTCCTTGATCATCTGCCAGATGATGCGGGTCATTTCGTCGCCGTCCATCTCCACCAAAGGCGTTTTCATCTGTATCTTTTCAAATGCCATAATAGCCTCCTTATAAGGGGTATAAAATTTATTTAGCTGCCTGTTCCCGGAATTTTACCCGTTCATAAGCCCTCATGCCTCCTTAGAGGCCTTGGTGTATTGCAGCAGTCCGCCGGCCAGCACCATCTGCCGCTGGCGCTGGGTCAACACGGCGGTAAGCTTGAATTCCAAGCCTTTTGACAGGTTCTTCATGGTAACGTCGCAGCCCTTCTGGAGTTCCTCTTTAATATGGGGCAGGCACAGCTCGTCCATCTGGTCGATCTTATCGTAATCGCCCTCGTCCGTAAACTCCAGGGGAATAATGCCGGCGTTTGCCAGGTTCGCGCAATGGATGCGGGCATAAGACTTTGCCACGACCGCCTTTACGCCCAAGTACAGGGGCACCAGCGCCGCATGCTCACGGGAAGAGCCCTGACCGTAGTTGGAGCCTGCCAGGATAATGCCGCCGCCTTCCTCCTTGCAGCGCCGGGGGAAATCCTTGTCGCACACCCCAAAGCAGAACTGGGAGAGGTAAGGGATGTTGGATCGGTAAGGGAGTATTTTCGAGCCGGCGGGCATAATGTGGTCGGTGGTGATGTTGTCCCCCACCTTCAAGACGGCTTTCTTCTCAATGGAAGCCTCCATAGGCTTTGAGATGGGGAATGGCTTGATATTGGGGCCGCGCTGGATCTCTACAGTCTCCATCAAAGCCTCCTCAATGGGGGGCACGATCATGTTGTCGTTAATAAGGAACGCTTCGGGCATGTCGATCTTTACCCAATCCCCCAAGGCGCGGGGGTCGGTAAACATGCCGGTAAGGGCCGAGGCAGCCGCGGTTTCGGGGCTTACCAGGTAGACCTGCCCGTCCGCTGTGCCGCTGCGCCCTTCGAAGTTGCGGTTAAAGGTACGCAGGGACACGCCGCCGGAATTGGGCGACTGGCCCATGCCAATGCAGGGCCCGCAGGCGCACTCTAAAACACGGGCCCCCGCAGCGATGATATCGGCCAAAGCGCCATTTAAAGCCAGCATGTTGTATACCTGCTTCGAGCCGCAGCCAATGGTGAGGCTTACGTCCGGGTGCACGGTCTTGCCTTTTAAGATGGCGGCCACGCGCATCATGTCCAAATAAGAGGAGTTGGTGCAGGAGCCAATGCACACCTGGTCCACCTTGATGTCTTTCAAATCCTCTACAGGCTTTACAGCGTCCGGGCTGTGGGGGCAGGCAGCCAAGGGTACCAGGGCTGAGAGGTCGATAGTAAACTCTTCGTCGTAGACGGCATCAGGGTCGGATTTCAGCTCGGCCCATTGATCGCCGCGGCCCTGGGCTTCTAAAAAGGCTTTGGTGATCTCATCGGAGGGGAAAATGGAGGTGGTGGCCCCCAGTTCTGTGCCCATGTTGGTGATGGTAGCCCGCTCCGGCACGGTTAGGGTCATAATGCCCTCGCCGCCGTACTCAATGATTTTGCCTACGCCGCCCTTAACGCTCATTTTTTGCAGCACCGCCAAAATCACATCTTTGGCCGAGACCCAGGGGGACAGCCTGCCCACCAGGTTGATTTTCGTCATTTTCGGCATGTTGATGTGGTACTCGCCGCCACCCATGGCCACGGCTACGTCCAGGCCGCCCGCCCCAAAAGCCAGCATGCCGATACCGCCGCCGGTGGGGGTGTGGCTGTCCGAGCCAATGAGGGTCTTGCCGGGGATGCCGAAGCGCTCTAAGTGCAGCTGGTGGCAGATGCCGTTGCCGGGCCGGGAAAAATAGATGCCGTGCTTTTTGGCAATGGACTGGATAAACCGGTGGTCGTCTGCGTTTTCAAAGCCGCTTTGCAGGGTGTTGTGGTCGATATAGGCCACGCTGCGCTCGGTTTTTACCCGGGGCACACCCATGGCCTCAAACTCCAGGTAAGCCATGGTGCCGGTGGCGTCCTGGGTCAAGGTCTGGTCGATTCTCAGGCCCACGTCCTCGCCAACCACCATGTCCCCGCTGACAAGGTGCTGCCGGATGATCTTTTGTGCGATGGTGCTGCCCATATGATTTTCTCCTTCCTTGCAAGCTGTAAAGCAGCTCGCCTTTACAAAATGATGATCTATATCCATCCGGGCTATACCCGGTATTTTGATTGGTTCTATTATCCCTTAAAACACAGCCGGTGTCAATGGCAGGATGGACAATTTTGCAAGATAAAAGAAATAAAAATGCAAAAACTACCCTGGTTTATTGATTTCCCCACCCCTTTCCCTGCAAAAATGCAAGCAGAACAAGCCAATCGGGGATAACCAGGTGCGGGAAAGAAAGGGGCCCCTCTACCCTATCCTCTGCCTGCCCTGCACAGTACCAAACGGGGAACAGCCCAGCCTTGTGGGAAGCGCAGACATCCTTTTCAACATTGTCCCCGCAGAACCAAACCGAGCCGGCTGGCAGGGAAGCCTTTTTCAACGCAATTTGAAACAGTAAAGGGTCTGGCTTGCGGATCCCGTATTCACTGGAAGCCAGGACGATTTCAAAAGGGACGCCCGGGAATAGGGAGTTCAACCGCCAGCGCAGGGCATGCCCCGACCAGCCTATATTGCTGATGACCCCTATACGTATACCATTTTCAGACAAAAAATGCAGCAGACGTTCTACGTGAGGGGTTGGCACGCTGGTGACAGTGTTTTCCCAAAGCAGCCGTTCTATCTCCTTTAAAGGAAGCGAAAACGCCAGCCCCAGGGAATCGAAAATTGTCCGAAGCATCTGCCATTCGTGTACTTCTACACCAGCGCGGCAGGAATTTGACCGGCGGCTAATGGAAAACCGTTCCCACAGCTCAGCGGAAAGCCGCTCGGCGTCTTTTGGCGATACGTTGTCGGGATTCTTGCTTATGTGCTGAAAGACCGCCTGCCAGCCGGATAAGAAATCAGGGGCTGGTTCGCGGATCAAGGTGTCCCCAAAGTCGAATAAAAGCATTTCCGGCTTCTCCATGTTAGAAAAATGCCAACTCCTTTAAAGCGAAAATAAACAGGAATATGGTGAGCACCGACAACAGGGAGCTAAACACCACAAGCTGTCCGGCCAGCTTGTCGTCGCCGCCCATCTGCTGGGCCATGGTAAAGGAGGACACAGCAATGGGCGAGCCGAACACCGTCAAAAGCACCGCCAGGGGGGCGCCCCTAAAGCCCAACAGGATGGCCAGGCCCAGGAACAGGATGGGATAGGCGAAGAGCTTTACACCCAGCGTCAAGCATAGGGGCCGGGCACGGGAACCGATTTCGCCAAAGCTGAAGGACGCGCCCAGCACCACAAAGGCCAGGGGCGTGGCAATGGAGCCCAGGTCGGAGACCGTCTTATAAATCACGCTGGGCAGGGTGATATGGAAAGCCACGAAAAGGAGGCCGATGGCCGAGGAGATAATCAGCGGGTTTGTGATGATGCCTATGAGGATTTTCAAGAAGCTGGGCTTTTTCCCGTTAAAGGACTCCAAAGAAACCACGGCCAGGCCGTTATACAGGGGGATGATTACGGCAATCAGGATAGCAGCCAGGCCCGCGGCGCTGTCCCCAAAAAGGGCGGTGCTGATGGGGATGCCGAAAAGCACAAAGTTGCTGCGGAACATGCCTTGCAGCATGACGCCCCGTCGGGCGTTCTCGTGCTCCAGCAGGATGACAAGGCACAAGGAAATGACGAATTGCAGCACCACCCCGGCCACGGTAAACAGCAGTAGCTTTGAATCAAAGCTGCTGGCCAGGTCGGTGTTGTAGATGTTTAGGAACACGAGGAGGGGCAGGAAAATCTTAAAAATGACCCCGTTGACTTGCCGGACAGAGGTTTCGTTCATCAGCCCTGTCAATCGGATGACATAGCCGACTGCCAGCAGCAAAAACAGCGGCAGCACGATTTCCAGCGCAATGCGCAGGCTCTCCATATGTATGCAACTCCTTTTTTCTGCGTGCGGGGCGGGCCCGCTTTTTCTGTTTTTAAGTATACCATGTTTTGGGCCTATAGGCAAATTTTTATTGTCATAAAGGCAATTCCCTTTACACAAACCCAAAGAAAGGCTGTCTCTAATGTCAAGAAGGCCTTTACTCCCCCCGCTTTTTTTGGTATAATTGCGGTAGCAGCAAGAATCGCGCCGTGCAAAACGGGCCGCGTTTTAGATTAGGAGGGATTTTTATGCAGATGACTTTCCGCTGGTACGGTGAAGGCAACGACAGCATCACCCAGGAACAGATTAAGCAGATACCCGGCGTGACAGGCCTGGTGTGGGCCCTGCACAACAAGGCCGCAGGCGAGGTCTGGGAGGTTGAAGAAATCGAGGAGGCCCGCCGCCAGATTGAGGGGCACGGCTTTAACATGGACGTGGTAGAAAGCGTCAATGTCCACGACGATATCAAGATCGGCCTGCCCAGCCGGGATAAGTACATTGAAAATTATAAACAGACCCTGCGGAACCTGGGGAAATTCGGAGTAAAGGTTGTCACCTATAATTTCATGCCGATTTTTGACTGGACCCGCACCGACCTTTTCCACCCTATGGGCGATGGGTCAACGGCGCTCTTTTATGAAAAAGCCCGTATCCAGGAGGATTATAAGGGGATGGCCGATTACATCCTGAATAACCTTAACGGCCTCACCTTCCCGGGCTGGGAGCCGGAGCGCATGGCCAAACTGGACGAGCTTTTTGAAGCCTACCGCCCGGTGACAAAGGAGATGCTGTGGGACAACCTGCGCTATTTCCTAGAGACTATTATGCCCACCTGCCACGAAACCGGCATTAAAATGGCTATCCACCAGGACGACCCGCCCTGGGACATTTTCGGCCTGCCCCGGCTTTTGGTGGACAAGGCGTCTATCGGCCATTTCCTCTCTATGGTAGACGACCCCTATAACTGCCTGTGCCTGTGCTCGGGCTCCCTGGGGGCCAACCCGGACAACGACGTAGCCGACATCATCCGCATCTATTGCAGCCGCATTGCCTTTGCCCATGTGCGCAATGTAAAGCACTTCCCCAATGGGGATTTCACAGAGGCCTCCCACCGGGACTGCGACGGGGATACCGGCATTTTGGAGATCATGCGCGCTTACCACGACTGCGGCTATGAGGGCTACATACGCCCGGACCACGGGCGGCACATCTGGGGCGAAAAGTGCCGCCCCGGCTACGGGCTCTTTGACCGGGCCCTGGGCATTATGTACCTGTGGGGCTGTTGGGATATGCTGGAGCGGGAAGCCGGGAAAATCTAGGGGGATGGTGAGGAGCCTTATGGCAGGCACAAAGCTTGCATTTGAAGAAATGATGGCCCAGCGCTTTGGCCAGGACTCTGTAATGGCCCTGGCTACGGTGTATGGCGGGAAGCCGTATGTGCGGTACGTAAACGCCTACTATGAGGATGGGGCCTTTTACATTGTCACCCACGCGTTGTCCAACAAAATGGAGCACATAAAAAAAGACCCGGCCGTGGGGATAGCTGGTGAATGGTTCACCGGCCGCGGGGTTGGCGAAAGCCTGGGGCCTTGGGGAAAAGAAGAAAACCGCTTGCTGGCGGGCAAGCTGGAAAAGGCCTTTTCCGCCTGGCTGGGCAACGGCCACACGGACCTTGCCGACGAGAACACCCTTATTTTGCGGGTCCGCTTGACAGACGGCCTGCTGCTTTCCCACGGCACCCGCTACGAGCTTTAATACCATCCTGGGAGGAGTGGCCATGCAAAATCAAAAACCTGTGTCTATGTCGGTGATACGCCGCCTGCCCCGGTATTACCGGTTTTTGTCCGAGCTGTCCAAAAGCGGCGTGACCCGGGTCTCGTCGAAAGAGCTTTCGGAGAAAATGGGCTTTACCGCCTCCCAAATCCGCCAGGACTTCAACTGCTTTGGCGGCTTTGGCCAGCAGGGCTACGGCTATAACGTACCCCAGCTGTGCGCGGCCATTGGGGACATCTTGGGCCTGGACAGGCAGTACAAGTGCATCCTGGTGGGGGCAGGCAACTTGGGGCGGGCTATTGCGGGGCACATGCCCTTTGATCAGCTGGGCTTCCAGCTGATTGGGGTTTTCGACAACGCGCCCCATTTGACCGGGCAGAAAATTGGCGGGCAGGAAATACGCCCTTTTGCCAGTATCGGCGCTTTTTATGAGGAGCACCGCCCATCCATGGCGATCTTGTGCGTACCCAAGGAAAGCGTAGAGGCTGTAGCAGGCCAGCTTTACGGGTTAGGCATGCGTTCCTTCTGGAATTTCGGGCACTATGATATTGCCCTGCAATACCCGGACACCATCGTGGAAAACGTCCATATGAACGACAGCATGATGACACTGTGCTACAAGCTGGCAGCCAGTGAAAAAGAATAAACAGCATAAAAAAGAAGGGCTTACCCCAAGGGGGCGGCCCTTCCTTTTTATGCTGTTTATTCCCACTCTACAATCTCTACGGTCTTAATGACCACGTCTTTTACAGGCTTTCCGGTTTGGGGGTCTGTCTCTACTTGGGAGAGAGCCTCTACCCCATCCATGCCTTCAAAGACCTGGGCAAATACCGTGTGCCCGGTCTTATCGGTCGAGTAGTAGCCGTCCAGGTGGACATTGCCGCCGTTTTCGGTATAGAGCTTTTTTACAGAGTCTGTTACCAGGTCCATGTCCACCCATTTGCTGCTATACATGGCGGTAAAGGTGTCTGGGTCCTGCTTATAGACTTCAAAGCCCTGCTGGTAGCTGTCCCAGTCTATGGCGGCGCCCTGGGTGCAGTTGATGAAGAACTGGCTGCCGTTGGTGGCGGGGCCGCTGTTGGCCATGGAGACCGAGCCGTCGATATTCAGCAGGTTGGGGCTGAACTCATCCTCAAAGGGCTCTTCCCATATGCTTTCGCCAGCGTAGCCGGTGCCTGAGGGGTCGCCTCCCTGCACCATGAAATCCTCAATGATGCGGTGGAAGGTAAGGCCGTCGTAGTAGCCGTCCAATGCATGCTTTTTAAAGCTATAGACAGCTTTGGGCGCTTCGCCGGGGAAGAACCGGAGCTTGAACACCTCGCCGTTCTCCATGGTGATGACGGCGATTTCCTCGCCCTTAGCCGGCTTTTCCAGCTGGAAGCCAGGCTCCTTGGCCGTCTCTACCGGGGTTAAATCCTTCATTTCGACCACGTCGGTCGTGCCGATGACATGGGCGGCTTTTGAGGGCTGGGGCCCCTGACCTTCGGGAGAAGAAGAGGCTTCCTGGGGCTTGCCGCCGCAGGCAGCCAGGGTGAGCAGCAGTAGCAGTGCCATTAGACCGGGAATCAATTTACGCAAAAAGAAAAACCTCCTTTGTTGGGTTGTCCTCTATTTTAGCGCATTTGGCGCAAATATGCAAGCCTTATCTATCCCGCGGGCCGCTGCGCAGGCCATTTGCCCCTTGCAGGCTTGGGTGGGCTGGCCGGGGCATGTTCCCCAGGGCCCGCGCATATACTGCACTGTACCCAAAAAGGATGGCGGGCCGGGGGCTTTTGGCCTTACCAGGCTTTTTTGCGGGGCAAAGCCACTTACACCCTGCCCCTGGCCTGTGGACGGCAAAGCTTCCCTCTGGCGTGAAAATATTGAAGAAAGGAATGGTACCATGGGCGGCCTGCGCCCATAGGGTATCTTTGGCGAAAGAAATGAGATTTTATCCGGAAGGCTATTTACTGGACACCTTTGAAAATAAAACTGCCCTGGCCTCCCCTGCCGCCCTGGCGGAAGCCATGCGGGATGGGAGGATTTTAGAGGCCCGGGCCCTTATGTGCAACAGCGGCCATGACCTGATTGTAGACCTGAAATGCATGAAGGGCCTTATCCCCCGTGAGGAAGGGGCCTTGGGCATCCGGGAGGGCACGGTGCGGGACATCGCCATGATTTCCCGGGTAAACCGCCCGGTGTGCTTTGTGGTGCAGGATTTTGTGCGGGGCCAGGACGGCCGCATGACAGCCCTCCTCTCCCGCCGGGCGGCCCAGGAAAAGTGCCGGGAAGACTACATAGACCGCCTAGCCCCTGGGGACGTGGTAGATGCTAGGGTCACCCATATAGAGCCGTTTGGGGTTTTTGCGGATATTGGGTGCGGGGTGGTCTCCTTGCTGCCCATCGATTCCATCTCCGTGTCCCGCATTGAGCACCCCAGGGAGCGCTTTTTGCCGGGAATGGACATACGGGCAGTGGTAAAGTCCCAAGAGGGCCAGCGGGTCACCCTGACGCACAAGGAGCTTTTGGGCACCTGGGAGGAAAATGCTGCGGCCTTCCAAGCAGGCGAGACCGTAGGCGGGGTCATACGCAGTATAGAAAGCTACGGCGTTTTTGTCGAGCTGGCCCCAAACCTGGCCGGCCTGGCGGAAGTCAAGGAGAATATCTTCCCCGGGCAGCAGGCCAGCGTGTTTATCAAAAGCATTCTGCCTTCCCGTATGAAGATCAAGCTAATTATCATCGAGACCTTTGAGGCCGCCCCCGCCAAGCCCGCCCCGCCCAACTACTTTTTTAAGGGTGCGCATATGGATGTATTCGAGTATTCGCCGGAAAACTGTGAAAAGCATATTGTGACGAGGTTTTAAAGCAAAAGAGGGCCCCCGCCGCGCTGGCAGGGGCCTTCCCTGTTATTCTGTTTTTTCTGTGATGGTGAACGCCCCATCCGCATACCCGCAGGAGTAGTGCTTCCCAGCGGCTACAATGCCTTCCAGCATCTTTTCAGAGACCATGTCTTCCACCTGGCTCTGGATGACCCGGCGCAGGGGCCTGGCGCCATAGAGGGGGTCGTATCCCTTTTCAGACAAGGCCGCCACGGCCTCGGGGGTGAAATCCATATGGATCTCCATCTCGGCCAGCTTGCCCTTTAGGGTTTCCAGCATCTTGCCGGCAATCTGGCTGGTGTCCTCTTGGGTGAGCTTGTGGAAAACGATAATGTCGTCTACGCGGTTTAAAAACTCCGGCTTAAAAAGGTTTTTCAGCTCGCCAAGCACCAGCTCTTTAATCTTCTCAAAGTCCTTGCCTTCCCCGGTGCTGCCGGCAAAGCCCAAGGTGTTCTGCTTTTCGGTGATGAGCCGTGCTCCCACGTTAGAGGTCATAATAATCACCGCGTTTTTAAAATCCACGGTCTTGCCCTGGGAGTCGGTGACGCGGCCGTCCTCCAAAATCTGCAAAAGGATGTTGAACACGTCTGGGTGGGCCTTTTCAATCTCGTCAAAGAGCACCACCGAGTAAGGCTTGCGGCGCACAGCCTCGGTAAGCTGGCCGCCCTCGTCAAAGCCCACATAGCCAGGGGGCGACCCCACCAGGCGGGACACGGTGTGCTTTTCCATATACTCGGACATATCAAAGCGCACCATGGCTTTTTCATCGCCGAACATAGCTTCTGCCAGGGCCTTGCAAAGCTCGGTTTTGCCTACGCCCGTGGGGCCCAGGAAGATAAAGGAGCCAATAGGCCGGTTCTTGTCTTTCAGGCCCACGCGGCCCCGGCGGATGGCCTTGGAAATGGCTGTGACAGCTTCTTCCTGGCCGATCACCCGTTGGTGCAGGGTATCTTCCAGGCGCAGCAGGCGCTGGCTTTCCTCTTCGGTCAGCTGGGAGACCGGCACGCCCGTCCACATAGAGACAATGCCCGCGATGTCCTCCGGCGTCACCACGCTGTTGCTGCGCTCGTTTTTAGCGGCCCATTCGTCCTTGGCCTTTTCCAGCTGGGCCTGCAGCTCCTTTTGCTTATCCCGCAGGGAAGCCGCACGCTCAAAATCCTGAGAATTGATAGCCGCTGCCTTATCGATCTCAGCATCTTTGATCTGCTTTTCCAGGTCCTGCAGGTCTCCTGGCGCTGTAAAGGCGCGCAGCCTTACACGGGAGGCCGCTTCATCCACCAGGTCAATAGCTTTGTCGGGCAGGAAGCGGTCGGCAATATAACGGGCCGAAAGCTTTACAGCCGCGTCAATGGAAGCATCGGTGATCTGCACCTTGTGGTGGGCTTCATAGCGGTCTTTCAGGCCCTTTAAAATCTCTACGGCCTCTTCCTCGGTGGGCTCGCCTACGGTGACAGGCTGAAAGCGGCGCTCTAAGGCGGCATCCTTTTCGATGTGCTTGCGGTATTCGTTGATGGTAGTGGCGCCGATGACCTGGAAGTCCCCCCGGGCCAAAGCAGGCTTTAAGATGTTGGCCGCGTCTGCCGAGCCCTCGGCCGAGCCCGCACCGATAAGGGTGTGGAGCTCGTCAATAAAGAGAATCACGTTGCCGTCGGCTTTTACTTCGTCAATGGCGGCTTTTATGCGCTCTTCAAAGTCGCCCCGGTATTTAGCCCCGGCCACCATGCCGGTAAGGTCCAGGGAGATAAGGCGTTTGTTTTTCAAGGTCTCGGGCACGTCGCCGGCGTGTATTTTCAGGGCCAGGCCCTCGGCCACGGCGGTTTTGCCTACGCCGGGCTCGCCGATGAGGACCGGGTTGTTTTTGGTGCGGCGGGACAAAATCTGCACCACCCGCTGGATTTCCGTCTGCCGGCCAATAACCGGGTCAATCTTGCCCTGTGCAGCCAGCTGGGTCAGGTCGCGGCCAAACTGTTCCAGGGCTTTCCCGGCGGGCTTGCCGTTTTGATTGCCGGGACGGCCCGCCTCCTGCCCAGAAAAAGACGTGTTGCTCAGCAGCGCGGAGAGCTCCCCCACCACCCGGTCCGGGTCTACGCCCAAGATTTTAAGGAACCGGATGGCATAGCAGCTTTCGTCCTGCATGATGGCAATGAGAAGGTGCTCGGTGCCCACGTAGGCGTTGTGCAGGCGGGCCCCGGCCATGGCGGCTACCTGGAGAATCTGCTTGGTGCGGGGCGTAAAGCTGTCCGGCGAAAGCATAGTGGCCGGGCCGGAGCCAATGCGCTCCCGTATAAGCTTTTCAAAGCCCTCTGGCGTTACGCCCAATTTGCTGAGGACCGTATAGGCCACGCCGCTGCCCTCTTGCAGCAGGCCCAGCATCAGGTGCTCGCTGCCGATATAATCGTGGCCCAGGCTTTGGGCGGCTTCTATGGAAAGGTTCAAAGCCTTGTTAGCTTTTTCCGTAAATCCATTAAAACGGTACATAAAAATTTTCCCCCTTTGGCCATCCTATGGCCTTATTCTATTGGATATTGGATTTTCCCGCATACCTGCCGGGCCAGCTGCGCCCGCAGGGCGTCCCGCTGGCTTTCGGTGAGCTTTTGGCCCTGGGCGGCCATAAGGGTAGCAGGCTGGGCATGTACGCAAAGGGCGTTGAGCTCTTGAGGCAAGACCCCTTGCAGCAGGCCCTGGGCCGCACCCAGGCGCACATAAGACAAAAGCTCCATGAACTCCCCGGTGGGCAGTACCCGGGCGCTGCTGAGCAGGCCGGCCGCCCTGGTTATTTTGTCCTGTAAAAGCAGATTTTTGCAAAGCTGCTTGCGCATACGGCGTTCTTCTTCTATAAGCTGGCCCGCTATGGCGCTTAAATTCTCAATAGCTTCGTTTTCGCTGAGCCCCAGGGTGATTTGGTTAGACAGCTGATACAAAGCCCCCATGACCTTTGTGCCCTCGCCGTAGGTACCCCGCAGGGCCAGGCCCAGCTTAGAAAGGTTTGTAGAGATACGGGCCATAGAGCCGCTTTCCTGCAGGGCGGGCAGGTGGAGCATAAAGGACGCCCGCATGCCGGTGCCCAGGTTTGTAGGGCACTGGGTCAAGTAGCCAAACTCTGGATCAAAGGCAAAGGGCAGGGTCTCGCTTAAAAGGGTGTCCAGGCGGTCGGCGGTCTCGGCGGCTTCTTTTAGGGACAAGCCCTCCCTCAGCACCTGGATGCGCAGGTGGTCTTCCTCGTTAAGCATAATGGAGAGGCTTTCGTCCTCAGAAACCAGCACACCCTTGCCCTGGCGGTCGGCAATAAACTCGGGGCTGATAATGTGGCGTTCTACCAGGGACACAGCCTGCTCTTCGTCCATGTCCTCCAAAGGCAGGAAACGGAACTCTTTAGACAGGATGCTGTTGCCGGAAAGGAGGGCATCCCGCACTTTCTTTTTGATCTCTTCCTTCTGTTCCAGGCTGGCCCTAGCCGGGAAAGGGTATGGCTTTAGGTTGCGGGCCAGGCGCACCCGGGTGCTGCACACAACGTCGCCGCTTGGGCCTGCCTTCTCATACCATTTCATGGTGGTCTCCCCTTTCTGGTTGGTTTTTCTGCAATTCTTTTATTTCATCCCGCAAAACAGCCGCCTGTTCAAAGTCCTGGGCCTCAATAGCCTTTTGCAGCAGCCTTTTTTTCTCGTCGATGGGGCTGGTTTCTACCGCTACCAGCTTCTGGCGGGGGTCAACCACCTGCAAGGCCGAGCCCCCCGGGGCCTTACCCTTGTGCTGAGTGGTGCCGTGTACCCGCTGGATAATGGGCAGCAGCTGGGAGCGGAAGGCCTTATAGCAGGCGGCACAGCCGATCTTACCAGTACGGGATATCTCGTCAAAGCTCTGCCCGCAGGAAGGGCAGCGCTGCACCTGGCGCTGGGAGGGAACAGTCCCCATGAGGCCGCTCATCAGGCTGCCAAAGCCCCAGCCCTCAAAAAGATGGGCGTAGCCCTGTTCCCGGGCGCAGTCAGGGCACAGGTAGATTTCGGTGAGCTTGCCGTTTAAGGCAGTTTTAATATGGGTAGTGGCGGTATTCTTTCCGCAAGCCTGGCAGATCATAAATAAGCCTCCTGTTCTTTTTCTAAATATATAGGTTATGTCCGTGTAACCAGCAGCATATTTTTGTAGATGGCGGCCCGCACCATATCCCGCAGGTCCCTGGGCACAGCGGCCAAGGCCTTTTCAGACACAGCCGCCTGGACCAGCTCTGCCGCCCGGGGGTCCAGCACGGAATTTTCTACCATGTTGGCGGTCATAGCCCGGGCGGTGGCGGCGTCCAAGGTATTGCCTATGGCGTTTATAATGTGCATGATCATGTCCGCGGTAGAAAGCTGCAGCCGGGTAATGCGGATATACCCCCCGCCCCCCCGCCGGCTTTCCACCAGGTAGCCTTGCTCCGGCGTAAAGCGCGAGGTGAGCACGTAATTGATCTGGCTGGGCACGCAGCCCAAAAAGCTCGCCAGCTCGTTGCGCTGGATCTCCGCAATGCCATTGGTCTCGTTAAGCAGCTGCAAGATATAATTGGCTACGCTGTCGCTGATACGCATGTGGGTTCATCTCCATTTGTCTTTGACTTTCTTTGACTTTAAGTATACCAAGTTTTCCAGGAAAGTCAAGGCCCAAGGGCAAAATAATTTTGGGAATATCTGAAACCATCGGGATATATGCCGGCTTTTCAACTGGTTTTCTCTTCCATACTCGTTTATTCTTAAATTTTCATATCTGTAACACTTTTCCTCCCCGGCCATAAGATAGAGTGTAAATGAAAGGAGGCGTTCTTCAATGTGTAACGGAGGTTGCTCTTGGATCATCATCATCGTTCTTATCCTTCTGTGCTGCGGTGGCTGCGGGAACTTCGGCGGCTATAACAACAACGGCTGTGGCTGCGGCAACGACTGCGGCTGCAACGGCTGCGGCGGCAACAGCTGCTGCTAAGCACACACAGTCCCTGAAAGGACGCGCCGGCATAAGCCGGTAAACAAGAAGGGCGCCACCCCACTTGGGGGCCGGCGCCCTTTCCCTTTTTCTTTTTTAAGCTTGCAAAGCCTCAGCCAGCGCGTGGGCCAGCTGGTCCGGGCAAGATGTAGACTTGACCCCGCAGCGGATGCCCTTGCAGCGGTCGATATAATCCTGCACCTTCATCCCCTGGGCCAATGCGGCCACGCCCTGGGTGTTGCCGCTGCATCCCCCCGTAAACTTTACAGACTGGATAATGCCGTCTTCGACCACGATGTCAATACCCCGGGAACAGACCCCTTTAGGCGTAAAATGAATTTCCATACAGACCATCCTTTCTATGGGTTGCGCTTTTTCCTTCTTTAAAAATCTATCAAATTTCCCCTCGTTTGTCAAGGGGGTGTTCTGCGGTGGGAGTGTCCAAACGCGCGTTTTATGCCTCCGGCGGTACAGGGGCTTTGAGTCTCGCCTGCCCGCCCGGCCTGCTCGGGGCGCAAACGTTTTGCCACTGGCAATCCTCGCCCCTAAAAAACCCATGCCATGACGCTACCGACTTCAGCGCGGCTGCCCGTCTGCCAAGTCTTCCGGCGGGCGGGCAAAAAGCTTTTCCGGCTGGAAGCTTTGGGCAGAAAGGTTGTAAAGGATCACCGACAGCACAGCCAGCCCCGCGGCCACCGCCAGCAGCACCGCCCAATGGAGGCGGAATACCCCGGTAAATTGCACCAGGTACACCAAGACCACCGGCAAAACCAGGTAGCCCAAAGTCTGCATAGCCTCGCCGGTGCTGTGCACCCGGGTGATGATCAGGCTAACAAACACCACAGAAAAAACAGACATGGCCGGCGTTACCAGGAAAACCAGCACCAGCCAGTCAATGCGCAGGAAAAAGGGCGCGCCGGTAAGCAAATCCCCCACAGCGGCGGTGAGGAAAAAGGCCGCAAAAGCTACCACCGATAGGAACGTGGACAAAAGGGTGCAGCCGGTAACCTTGGCGTTAAAGATGGATTTGGCATCCATGCTGGAAAGCAGCAGGGTTTCCAGGGTGCCTTCTTCCTTTTCCCCCATAAAGGCGCAGGCAGAGGACACCGCCCCCGTAAGCAGCGGCACACACAGAAGCAGCATGGGGCACAAAAGCGTGGTAAAGGCTTCAATCCATGCCTGGCGGTATTCCAGCTTCCCTTTAAACTCGGGCAGCAGGGCCCATATACCCTTTGGCACCTGGGCCCCTGAGGGGATGGGGGTCAACGAAATGGCCGCAAAATAAACCATAGGGATGACCACCGCCAGCAATAACGGCACCAGCATCAAAAGGGCCCGCACACCTTTGCGGCCCCACACCGCGCCCAAATCTTTTTTCACCAAAATAATTTCCGAGGAAGAAAAGATGGCCCTACCCGTCTTCCCTGTCTTCCCCGGGCTGTTCCGCCTGGACGGCTGCCCCACTGTCTGCTGCGGGGGCCCCGGCGGGGCTGTCTTCCGGCTTCTGTCTGGTTTGCTGCCCATATGCTGCCTCCCTTCTTTTGCCGCCTGCTAAATAGGCCCGGTAGATTTCATCCAGCGCCGGCCGGATGAGCTTAGCTTCCCACAGGCGTTTCCCCTGCCCCACCGCCTGGGCAATAATGGCAGGCATTTCCTCCTCCGAGTCGATATCCTTCTGCCACAGCCCCTCCGAGAGTTGGAAGCCCGGCGGGGGCTCGTCCCCTTCTGCCAGCCGCAGGGCCGCCCGGAATCGCACCCCAGCCCCTTTCCGCAAAGACTCCTTATCCCCCCGGGCAATAAGCACGCCCCCCTGCATCAAAGAAAAGCTTTGGCAGACTTTTTCAGCGTACCACATGTTCCGGGTGCCCAAAAGCAGGGCCGCGCCTTCTTCCTGTACAGAATAACGCAGCAAGGCCCGTACAATCTCCGCTGTGTCCGGGTCCAGGCCCCGGGCGGCTTCGTCTATCAGCAGCACCCGGGGGGTGTGCATCAGGGCCCGGGCTAGACTGGCCCGGCGGGTGACACCGGTGGGCAGGGCCCCGGCTTTTTCGTCCCGGTACTCCCAAATGTCCAGCCGGTGAAGCAAAAAAGAGGAACGCTCCTGGGCGTCATTAGCATCCATATTGTGGATGCCGGCGAAAAAGCGCAGGTTTTCCGCTAAAGTCATGGTGCGGTACAGGGGCGCTGTTTCCAGCACCACCCCCAGTTGGGCGTGAAGCTTGGCAGTCTCAAAAGCCGGGGACATGCCCAACACCGAGCATTCCCCAGCCGTGGGCCTGCACAGCCCTGAAAGCAGGCGGATCAAGGTGGTCTTGCCAGACCCCTCGTGGCCCGCAAAGGCCATGGCGCTGCCCTGGGGCACCTGCAGGTTGACCCCCTGCAGCACGGTGCGCCCCTCATATTGCTTGGTAAGGCCATAGGCCGTAATAGCGTCCATAAGCGCCCCCTTTCTCAAAAATCAGCGCCGTATGTCTGACGTGCCGTGTTCGTGGAGGTAAGTAGCCTCTAAATCGGCCAAATGCAGCTTCACCGCCAGCGGGTAACGGTCAAAGGCCGTGCTGAGTGCAAAGCTGCCTCCCTTTACAGAATCGTCAAAGCCCCCCATATGCCACCGCACAGCCATGGCTTCGGCAGGCTTTAAGCGCACAAAGCGCTCAATAAGGTACACCGATTTTTCACCGTGGCCAAAGGGGAACGCGTCCTCTATCATGTAAAAGGGCTTCTTTTCCCACTGGCCGGTCTCTTCATTTTTGACATTGCGGGTAGAGGTCTTATAAAACTGGGCCTTGCACACATCGTGCAGCAGGCCGCACAGGGCAAAACTTTCCTCGTTGTCGCCCTCGTCAAAATATTTGCCCCGCAGCACTTTGTAGACGTTAAGGCTGTGCTGAACCAAGCCGCACTCGCAGGCACAGTGGTATTTGGTGCTGGCCGGGGCGGTAAAAAAGTCTGTGCCGGAAAGCCAGCTCAACAGCTTTTCGCCGCCCTCGCGAGTGACGTGTTCTTGGAATACCGCAAAAAATTCTTCTTTAAACGGGTTGTCCATTGGGCAGCCCCCTTTCTTTTTTGTGGGTGCTAGACCGTGCGGAACCCCTTGCCGATGATCTCACTGGTGTTGGTGATGAACATAAAGCACTGGGGGTCCAGGACCTTGCATCTTTGCCGCAGGCGTATAGCCTCGCCACGGCGGCAGGCAATGAGCACCACCTTGCAGCCGGCATGGCTGTAGGCGCCCATAGCGTCTATCACGGTAGAGCTGCGGTTCATGTCCTGGATAATATAGTCGCATATCTCCTGGGGCTTTGAGGTGACAATGGCAAAAAACTTGCATAGGTTGATGCTTTCAATGACAGAATCCACCACAAACGCCTTTAAAAACAGCCCCAGCAACGAGAAAAGGCCGGTCCGCATGCCGAAGATAAAACAGGAGGACAAGGCAATCAGGCCGTCGCTGACAAAGAGGGCCTTGCCAATGTCGGTGATGCTGGTGTATTTTTTCAAAATCATGGCTACAATGTCCGTGCCGCCGCTGGAAGCGTTGTTGTTAAACAGCAGTGCCGAGCCCACAGCCGGCAGCATAATGGCAAAGCAAAGCTCCAGCAAGGGCTGGTCCGTAAAAGGAGTTTCCATGGGGAGCACCTTTTCAAACAGCCAGGTTTCAAAAGAAAACATGACGCTGCAATAGGCCGTCCAAAAGCCGAAGCCCCTGCCCAGGAAAATAAATCCCACCACCAAAAGGGCGATATTGATAACCGACATCATCGTGGCCGGGGACAGCACAGGGCTGGGGATCAGCCGGCCCAGGATGATCGCCAAGCCGCTGACGCCGCCGGTGGTAAAGTTATTGGGGAACTTAAAAAAGTAGACCCCCAGCGAAAGCAGGAACACGCCCGCGTTGATGACAAAAAAATTTTTTACCTCTTCCCTGCCAACGTGCGGCAGGGAAAGGTGCTTAGGTGAACCTTCCTCCATGGTACCCTTCCTCCGTTTCAACGTTTGAGAGCTTTTTCAGATTTTCCCTGACAATATGGATTTTACCACCCTTTGCCCTATTTTACAACCCGTTTCCCATAAAAAAGCCGCGCCCACAAAACACAGGGTACGGCTTTTTCATATGAAGGTTAAGGCTCCTGTTGATCTTGGGAGCGCTGGGTGTCAAAGCCAGCCGAATAACGCTTTTTCAGCTTATCCAGGTTGCCTTGCAGAATCTTCTCTAACGGGATGCCAAGGGCCGTAGCAGTCTCTGCCAGATACCAAACGATGCCGCCCAGCTCCTTTATCCGTGCTTCGCGGTCTAAAGCATGGCCCTGGAACATGGTTTTCTTTACAATGTCGATGGCTTCGCCGCACAGGCCCATCACGCTGTTGATGAGGACAGCTCCGGGTTGAGGGTGGCCATGGCCTCTTTCTGGTATTCGTTTGCCGTCATACTGGTGCCTTACCGGATGAGGCTTTCAAGGAACTTGACGGCGGCGCCGATATCCTTTTCCGGGTCGTCCCCCACCTCGCGCTCGATGGTAAGGAAGCCCTTGAAGCCAATCTCATGCAAAGCCTTGAGATAGTTGGGGAAGTCCACGTCGCCCTCGCCCAAAGGCAGCTCGATATAAGAGGGATCGTTGAGCATTTCACTCTCCACCATGCCATAGAGCACCTCCGGGTCGCGGACAGCCAGACGGCGGCCGTCTTTGGCGTGAGTGTGCACGATATAATCTTTCAAAGTGTACACGGCCTGTACGGGGTCGTCGCCTGTTACCATGACGAAGTTAGCCGGGTCCAGGTTCACCGCCACGCCAGTAGAGTGCAGGCCGTCCAGAAATTTTTTCAAAGTGGCGGCTTTCTCCGGGCCGGTCTCAATGGCAAAGTGTGCCTGCATCTCATCCGCATAAGCGGCCAACTGGCCGCAGGCCTCCTGCATAACGGCATAGCGGGGATGGGCCGGGTCTTCGGGCACCACGCCAATATGGGTGGTGACAACGTCGGTCTCCAAATCCTTCGCCAAATCTAAAATGCGCTTAGACTGCTCAATGAGCCCAGGGTTGAGTTCCGGGTTGACAAAGCCCTTGCCCAAGTCGCCGCAAAGGGCGGATACGGTAAGGCCATGGCCCTTTACAGCCTTCAAAAACTCTTTGCGCTTCTGGGCGTCCAGCTTTTCCGGGGACATCTCCCCCCGGGTGGCGTACACCTGGATGCCTTTGGCCCCTAGGGCCGCGGCTTTGTCCAGGGCGGTGAGCATGTCCGTGCGGAAGGAATCCAGCATAACGCCAATAGAAAAGGGATACATAACGCTTCTCCTTATCAGTTTTTATAGTTGTCTTTTGTGTGCTTCCAGGAACGTGCGCAGCGGGCGGCGCACAGGCGGGCTGATCTGCCCATCTTCTGGGACAGCGTCCATGTCGAACCATTTCAGGTTCCGGACCTCGCTTTCCTGCGCTTTCAACTCGCCGGAAAAATCATTGCTGGTAAAAACGATGTCAATGATGTCCACCTCGTTGCCATCCGGGTAAACATGGTGCAGGTCCGGGCCAGAGAACACGCCAAACAGTTCCAGGGAACGGACGGTAAGCCCTGTTTCCTCCAAAGTTTCCCGCTTGGCTGCTTCCTCGACGATCTCCCCCAGTTCAATCCTCCCGCCAGGATATCCCCAGCATTTGTTGTCCTGCCGCTGCTGCAACAAGATTCTATTATCCTTGTAAACGATAACACTCGCCCCGGTAAGCTGAAATTTTTTAGGCATTATAAACACATCCCATTAGATTTTTAACCGTTCAGCACAATTTCCCGGTGCTGCTCGGAGGAATCATAAATAGCCTGCATCATCTGCGCTGTGACGATCACAGTATCGATATGGCTGGGCAGCTTCTTGCCGGTCTTGATGCAGTCGATAAAGGCATCGATCTCGTTCTGGAACATGTCCCGGGTAGAGTATTGGGGGGTAAACTCCACCAGCGCGCCGTTTTCCACAGTATACAGGGTGAAATCCGCGCCATACTGCAAGCGGATGCCGCCCTTGTCCCCCATAAAGTCGATATAGCGGTCTTCGACGCCGATGTTCTGGGCCCAGGCGCCGTTAAGGGTAATGACCGGGCCAGAGGTACGAATCATGCCGGTAACCGAGTCGTCCACATCGTACACGCCGTCATATTTCGGAGGGCCGGCCCACATGTCCTTGTAGACGTAGTTCTCCATGTCCTTGCCCAGCTTGCAGAAGGCTTCGCCGCTGACCGTGTGCACCGTGGGGTCGCCACAGCAGTACATGACGATATCCAGGTAATGTACGCCCCAGTCAATAAGCGCGCCGCCGCCCGCAATAGCCTTGGTGGTGAAAGCTCCGCCCAGGCCAGGGATGGAGCGGTGGGCCCGGAAGCTCACATACACATGGTGTATGCTGCCCAGGCGTCCGGAATCGATATACTCCTTCATGCGGTTGACGCCGTCGTTAAAACGGTTGACTACGCCGATATTCAGCACCTTGCCGGTCTCATGCTGAACCTTCTGCATCTCCAAGGCCTCGGCATAGGTGCGGGCGGCAGGCTTTTCGCACAGCACATTCTTGCCGGCTCGCAGGGCGTCCATAGCAATAATGGGGTGCATGTTGTTAGGGGTGCAGACCGACACAGCCTCGATCTCCGGGTCCTTCAAAGCGTCGTGGTAATCGACAATGGCGGTGCCGCAGCCATATTTCTCCACGGCTTTCTCAGCGCGCTCGGGGATGATGTCGCAGAAATACTTGATCTCCGCCTCGGGGTTCTTCATGTAGGAAGGGATATGGGCGGCGTTGGCAATGGTGCCGCAGCCAATAACAGCTACCTTCATAGGGCACTCTCCTTCGTTTTTTAGTGGTTTCGGGCGTATTTCCAAGCTTATGGTGATTATACCCTACCCCGCCGGCTTTTGCAATGCAAATTTCACAAAAATTTGCCCCCTCTTTTTTAGATTTACAAGCCTGAGCTCGGTATGGTATAATGGTGCCGGAAAACAGAATATCGAAAAGAAAGGATGACAGCCATATGAATGAAACCATACGTGTCTTAATGGAGCGCAAATCGGTACGCCAGTTTGAAAAAAAGGATATCCCGGCTGATATCAAAGAAACGATCCTGGCCGCGGCCATGCGGGCCCCCACAGCGGGCAACTCCATGCTCTACTCCATCTTAGACATAACCGACCAAAAATTGAAAGACCTGCTGGCCGAAAGCTGCGACCACCAGCCCTTCATCGCCACCGCCCCCCTTGTATTGGTGTTTGTGGCGGACTACCGCCGCTGGGTGCGCAAATTCGCCCAGGCCGGCTGTGAGGCCCCCAAGCCCCGCATGAGCGACCTGATCCTCGCCGCCAACGACACGGTTATCGCCGCCCATGCCGCCTGCGTGGCCGCTGAGAGCCTGGGCATTGGCTCCTGTTACATCGGCGATATTATCGAGCAGTGGGAGACCCACCAGAAAGCCTTTAACCTGCCCCAGTACGTGGCTCCGGTTTCTATGCTGGTGTTCGGCTACCCCACCCAGATCCAGAAGGACCGCAAGCAGACCACCCGGTTCCCCAAAGAGATGATTATTTTTGAAAACACCTACCATGACCTTACCGAAGAGGAATTAACAGACTACTACGACGACGAAAGGGCCGTGGCCTTCTGCAAGCGGAAGTACACGTCAGATTTTGCCCTGGAAATGGAACGTTCTACAAAAGAGATCGTGAAAAACTGGATGGGAGAATAATCCCGCCCAGCAAAGCGGAGATATAAAGGCATAAACCTTTACATCTCCGCTTTTTCGCTATAACCTCTAAAACAAGCTCATCTGTTCCACCGGCTTCTCCCGGGCCGGTATATCCCCCTTTTCCAGCAGCCCCGGCGGGATTTCATCCAGGAAAGGCGAGGGTTCGCCAGAGGACAGCAGAACTAATTCTTCCCGGGCCCGGGTCAAGCCCACGTAGAACAGGCGGCGTTCCTCTTCTATATCCACGGGGCCTTTTGTCGATTCCAGCGGCAATACGCCCTTATTCACCCCAGAAAGGAAGACCACCGGGAATTCCAGCCCCTTTGCGCCGTGCAGGGTGCTCAGGTACACCGCCCCCGAAGCGTAGCTTTTGCCGGACACGCGGCGGAGGTCCGGCTCTTCTCCCAACAGCAGGAGGTTTACAAACGCCCCCATGCTGGGGGAAAAAGCCGCCATACTGCGCAAACGCTTGAGCCCCTTAGCCTTCGGCCATTGGGCCTCCCAGCTTTCCAACAGCTTTTCGGGTTTTTCCTGGATTCGCGGCAGGTAAGCCTCCGCCATTTCCAAAAAGCCTTGCAGGGCCGGTATGTCCCCCCACTCCCGGCGCAGCGCTTCCACATCCCCCGCCGCTGCCCGCCCGCAAAACCGGGCCGCTGTCTCCCGATGGTAGGCCGGGCAGCCCCACAGAAGCTTCAGGCAGGTTTGCAGGGCGTTGATATCAGAAAAATCCAGCAGGAACCGGAAGAAAGCCACCGTACCCACCACATCGTCTTCTTGAAGGAAATCGTCCCGCCCGCCAACCACGCAGGGGATGTCCTCCCGCCGCAGGCAGCGTTCCAGCAAAGCCAGCTGGCGGCGGGTGCGGCACAGCACCGCGATCTCCGAAAAAGCGTGGTACGCCTCCCGCTGATGGGCCCCCAGCATGTCCACGCCGCCGGTTATGGCGGCGATCTCTTTTGCCAAAAAAGCCCCTTCTGCGTATTCGTCCCCGCCCCGGTACCACCGCACCCGGGGCCCAGAGGGAAGCCCGCTTTCCAGTGCCCGGGGCCCGCCCTGGTTGTGGGCAATGACCCCCAAAGCGCAATGTAAAATTTCCGGCGTAGAACGGTAATTGCGGCTCAGGCGGATTTCCCGCAGGCCGGGCTTATCCTCCCTTAACTGCTGGAAGCACCGGCCCAAAGCACCCCGGAAGCCGTAAATGGACTGGTCTGGGTCGCCAATGACAAAAAGACTTTGGCCCCCCTGGGCCCAATGGAGCACCAGGCGGTATTGCAGGGCGTTGCAGTCCTGGAACTCGTCCACCAAAAGGTGGGTAAAGCTTTTCGGGTTGGGCGGGTCTGCTTCCAGCGCTTGTACAAGAAGGTCGTCAAAATCCAGGCGGCCCGCCATAAGCTGGCGGTACTCGGCCAGCAAGCCGTCATCTACTGCAGCCTCTTGGGGTGCCATGCCGTTTTTCCGGCGGGAAACCTCTTCTAAAAACCGGCGTGGCGTCAAACTTAATCCCCTGCCTTCTAAAAGGGATTCCATAAGCCGCAGCGCTTCCCCTTCTTCCAAAAGGGCGGGCTTGCCCAACATCTGCCAGCACAGGCTGTGGAAAGTCCCAATAGCCATGCCCGAAACAGCCCTTTTCCCGCCCAGCCGCAGGGCCAGCCTGTCCCGCAATTCCCCTGCCGCCTGGTTGGTAAAGGTGACCGCCGTAATTTCCCGGGCCTTCGCGCCCTTCTCCGTAAGGAGGAACTGTACCCGGTCGCTAAGCGTTTTTGTCTTGCCCGCG
This sequence comes from bacterium D16-76, assembly GCA_009917445.1. GTDB lineage: Bacteria > Bacillota > Clostridia > Oscillospirales > Acutalibacteraceae > Acutalibacter. The sequence goes on from QZEE01000001.1 coordinate 79,406, forward strand.
CCCGGCCCAGCCACCACCGCCACCACCGGCTCTGAGGCCGTAGCCGCAGCCAGCTGTTCTTCGTTAGGCTGTACGGCAGCAGGGGCCGGTTCAGGCCCCACCCCGCTTTTAGGGGCAATAGCCCCCTTTTTCTTCCGGCCCGATTTTTGGGGGCTGTACATTTGAAACAAAGATGTCTGCCCCTGCAAAGCTTCAATTTCGCTGGGGGTAAGCAAAATCACCGAACCAAACTGCCCGTCAAACCCGGCTTTGCGTTCCACGCGGCCTTGCCGCAGGCGGGAGATGCCCTCGGCCACAGCAGGCCCGGCAACACGGCGTATATCCTCTAAAGACGACCCCCGCAAGATAGTAAATTCGGGGCCCAGCTCGTTTAACATGGACTCGTAACAGTTCTGCACCTTTTTGCCCGCAGCCGAGTACCCGCAGCAAGCGCCAATGACCTCTGTCAGCGGCACCAAGCTCTCAAAAGGCTTGGCACTTTCAGGGCGGAAGCCGTCCTCCCGGTCGGCCAGCTCTTCCACCCGGTGCTCAACACCAATGGTAACCTTTTTCCCGCATACCGGGCACCGGCCCCCCAGGGCCTCCGTCTCAGCAGGGGTAAGCACCACGCCGCAATTTCGGTGGCCGTCCAGGTGATACTTGCCCTCCTCCGGGAAAAACTCCAAGGTACCGCCAAAGCCCTCCCCGGTCTCTATGGCGCGCTTCATGGCCGAATAAGACAAGTCTGTGTAAAGCAGATTAGCTTCACGCCCCAGCTTTTGAGGGGAATGGGCATCCGAATTGGACACAAGGGTGTAGCCGTCCAACTGGGAAACCCGCCAGTTCATAGGCGGATCCGAAGAAAGGCCCGTTTCCAGGGCGTGGATTTCACCGGAAAGGTCGCCAAAACATTCCTCTACCGTATGGAACTGGGAAAACGCGCCAAAAAGGGAAAAGTGCGGCGTCCATATATGGGCCGGTATAAACACGGCCTGAGGGCAGGCGTCCAAGGTGATTTTCAACAAATCCCGGCTGTCCAGCCCCAAAATAGGCCGCCCGTCCGAGTGGAGGTTGCCAATGGCCTCTAACCGTGCCGAAAGGTTCCGGGCGCTGTCCAGCCCCGGCAAAAGGATGACATGGTGCACCTTGCGCACCTTGCTGTCCTTTTTATAGATACAGCTGATTTCCCCGGTAATAACGAACCGTACCTCCCCGCCAGGGCCCCCCTGCATACGGTATTCCGGCTTCAGCGCGTACAGCCCCTCTTCGGCTGGGACAAGCTGTTCTTCCAGCTCAGCCCGCCAAGCAGGATGGGTAAAATCGCCCGTACCTAAAAGGGTGATCCCCTTTTTCCGGGCCCACAAATCAAGATGCGGCGCGTCGCAGTCCCGGCTGGTGGCCCGGGCGTAGCGGGAGTGGATATGCAGATCGGCTATGTACAAATGGGAACGCCCCTTTCTATAAGCGCAAATTTGTAAAGCGAGTTAACTTTACACATGCGCGAAAAATGTCTTTTCTTGGGAGTATTATACCATAAACACCCCTGCGAGCAAAGCTTTTTCTAGAGTAAAGCCCTTACATGGCAGGGATTCTTTCCCTGCCCCCGCATAACAAGCGGCCGCCCCGCCCATCCTAAAAAAAGAAAGGAGGCTGCTGGATGGAAACGAATAACACCGCCTTGTCCCCGCTGGCCGAGGCGCAATACCTGGCGCTGGAATTCATGCGCCAAAAAAGCCTGACAGACGACGCGCCCACCGATATTGCCCGGGAATATAGCCAGGTGCGCCAACAGCTGTACGCCGTTTTAGGCCAGGCGCAGCCATGAGAAAAAGGGCCCTGGGAAAACCGGGGCCCTTTTTCTGTAAAGCCAACTAGCTTTATATAGACAAATTGCCCAGCAGCCCTTGATTTTTTCCCAAGATTATGCAAGAATAATACGGATTTTACCAAAGGCTTAGGAGGTCTTACCATTTATGAAGCTCTTTCAGGAATTCAAGGAATTTATTTCAAGGGGCAACGTGCTGGACATGGCTATAGGCGTAATCATCGGCGGGGCGTTCACTGCCATTGTCAATTCGCTGGTAAACGACATTTTCATGCCGCTGCTGGGCCTGCTCACCGGCGGCATGAACTTTGCCAGCCTGGCCCTGCGCCTGGGTGAAAACGAAGACGACCTGCTGCGGTATGGCTCATTTCTTGCCGCTGTCATCAATTTCCTGCTCATTGCGCTGGTCTTGTTCCTGGTTATCAAGGCGATCAATAAGCTGCGCTCCTTTAAAAAGAAAGAGCCCCAAGCCCCTGCCCCAGCTGTAAAGGTCTGCCTCTTTTGCAAAAGCGAGATCGACCCTGCCGCCACCCGCTGCCCCCACTGCACCTCTGTGCTGGACGAAGGGTAAACCCATCCCCTTTCTTTCCACCTGCCGGGTGCCAGGCTGTGTAAAAAAGAAAATATCCAGGAACCTATTGCGCCTTTTTGTTCTTTGTGGTAGGATAGGCGAAGTGGGGCCTTGTGCCCTGCCTGCCAGCTAGTCCAGAAAAAGGAAGATGTTAACTACTTATGAAAATCGTAATAGTGGGAGACGGCAAAGTAGGCTCTGCCCTTGCCGTACAGCTTTCCAAGGAAAACCATGACGTGGTTATTATTGACAGCAACAAAATGGTACTTCAGGAATCCGAGCAGTCCTTGGATGTAAACGTGGTTTACGGCAATGGCGCGGCTTTAAAGGTGCAGAAGCAGGCCAACGTGGACAGCAGCGACCTTCTGATAGCCGCCACCTCGGCAGACGAAATCAACCTGCTGTGCTGCATCCTGGCCAGGAAGCTGGGCTGTGCCCATACCATTGCCCGGGTGCGCAACCCCGATTATTTTGGGCAGCTGTTTTTGCTGCAGGAAGAATTCGGCCTGAACATGGCCATCAACCCCGAGCGTTCCACGGCCAATGAGATTTTCCGCCTGCTGCAGTTCCCCTCCTTCCTCAAGCGGGAGGCCTTTGCCAAAGGCCGCGTAGAAATCGTAGAACTGGTGCTCAAAGGCGACAGCGTCCTAAACGGGTCCCGGCTGCTGGATCTTTATAAAATTGTAAAAGTCAAAGTGCTGGTGTGCGCGGTAAAGCGGGGCAGCCAGGTTTTCATACCAGACGGCAACTTCACCCTGCTGGAAGGCGACCGCCTTTACGTTACCGCCTCCACCAGCGATCTGGCCAAGCTTATCCGCAGCCTGAGCATCTCCCAGAAAAAGGTGCGGGACGTGCTGATTATAGGCGGCAGCCGCATTGCGTTCTATTTGGCAGAAAACCTGCTGAAAACCGGCGTCAACGTCAAGCTCATTGAGATTGACGAAGAGCGCTGTGTCGAACTGGCAGAGCTTCTGCCCAAGGCCACCATCCTCCACGCCGACGGCTCCGACCGTTTTGTGCTGGATTCAGAGGGCCTTGCCCAGACCGACGCGGTGGTAACGCTGACCGACTTTGACGAACAGAACCTGATCATCTCCATGTACGCCAATTTCCTGGGCACCTATAAAGTAATCACCAAAATCAACCGCACCGAATTTAACGAAGTCCTAAGCGAAAAGGGCATCGACTGCGTAGTAAGCCCTAAAGACCTGTGCTGCAACGACATCACCCGCTATGTGCGGGAAATGGGCAACCGCAAAGGCGGCTCGGTGGTGGCCCTGCACCGGCTGGTAGAAGACCAGGTAGAAGCCCTGGAATTTACCGCCGCCAAGCAGCTGCCCCATTTGGGCGAGCCCTTATACCAGGTGGCTTTAAAGCCTGGCACGCTGATTGCCAGCATCACACGCCGGGGCAAGGTCATCATCCCCAGCGGCGGCGACTGCATCGAGCCCCACGACAACGTGGTGGTCATCTCCCCAGCCGAGCGGGGCTTAAGCGATTTAAGCGATATTTTCGCAGACGACTAAACAGCCCCGCACCGGCTGGTAAGGAGGCCAAAAGCCATGGTGGAAAACCCCCATCATATCGACATATTGGGCGCGCGCAAGGATGGCGGCGCCGACCTGGTCATGGTCTCCCCTGGGCCCTTGGACGAATCCCCAGAGGGGCAGACCCTGCTTTTAGACAAAGTAGAGACATACTTAAAATATATCCATACCCCCGGCTTCCACAAACAATGCCCGGCCGCCACCCCCCAAAACACCCACGTAGTCCTGCTTATGCGGCAGGAGCCCACCCCCTTTATGCAGCAGCTGCTGCGGCAGGTGTCCGTATGGGTGGCGGACAACGACGCCAGCTTTTTTGTACGCATTGAGCGGGAGTAGCCCCATTACCTGGAAAAGAAAGGAGCTGCCCGGATAAAGCCTTTCCCCAAAGGCAGCCGGGCACCGTGCCGTTTGCCATGAACCACAGAATGATTCTGCGCCTGATCTGTTACATCCTGCGGGTAGAAGCGGTGTGCTTGCTGCCCTCTGTCGGTATTTCCTGGTACCAGGGGGAAACCGCCTCCACGATAGGGCTGGCCATTTCCGCCGCGCTGGCAGGTGTGTTAAGCCTGAGCACCTACCTTTTCCGCCCCAAAGCCCGGGAGATCGGCGCGCGGGAAGGCTTTTTAAGCGTAGGCCTCTGCTGGATCGCCGTTTCAGCCCTGGGTGCCCTCCCCTTTGTCCTCAGCGGCGCTATCCCCCATTTTATCGACGCCTTTTTCGAGACCATCTCCGGCTTTACCACCACTGGCGCCAGCATCTTGACCGACGTAGAGGCCATGCCCATGGGCCTGCTTTACTGGCGCAGCTTCACCCACTGGCTGGGGGGCATGGGCGTGCTGGTGTTCCTGCTGGCCGTTATGCCTATGGGCAAGGGGAAAAACTCCCTGCTGTACGTCATGCGCGCCGAAAGCCCCGGCCCCCAGGTGGACAAGCTGGTGCCCAAGCTGCAAAACAGCGCGAAGATTCTATACACCATCTATATTGTTTTGACCCTTATCCAAATGGCCCTGCTGCTCCTGGGCGGCATGCCCTTTTTCGACAGCATCACCACAGCTTTTGGCACGGCGGGCACCGGCGGCTTTGGCATCAAAGGCGACAGCCTGGCCGGGTACAGCCCCTACCTGCAAGGGGTGTGCACGGTTTTCATGGCCCTGTTCGGGGTAAACTTCAGCGTCTTCTACCTTCTGCTCCTGCGGCAGTTTTCCCGGGTCCTCCACAACCAAGAGCTGTGGACGTACCTGGGCCTGATGCTGGGCTCCATAGCCCTCATCACCTGGGACATCCTTCCCCAGTTTGGCCGCAATGTGTGGGAGGCCTTCCACCACGCGGCCTTCCAGGTGTCCTCCATTATGACGACCACTGGCTTTGCCACCATAGACTTCAACCAGTGGCCCACCCTGTCCAAATCCCTGCTGGTGGTGCTGATGGTGGTAGGGGCCTGCGCAGGCTCTACCGGCGGCGGCATCAAGGTGGCGCGGCTGGTTCTCTTGAGCAAGGCCGGACACCGGGGCATCAAGCGGATGCTGCGGCCCCGGTCCGTGGCCCAGGTACACATGGACGGCCAGCTGGTCAGCGAGGACATGATCCAGAACGCCTACAGCTACCTTTCTACCTATTGCGCCATCATTTTAGCCTCTGTGCTGCTGATCGCCGTAGACAACTTTTCCCTAGAGACCAACATAACCGCCGTGCTGGCCTGCCTAAACAACATCGGCCCCGGCCTGGACATGGTAGGCCCCACCGGCAATTTCTCCCAATTTTCCGGCTTCAGCAAGCTGGTGCTTTCCTTTGACATGCTGGTAGGCCGGCTGGAAATCTTCCCCATGTTGATCCTGTTCGTCCCCTCTGCCTGGCGGAAAAGTTAACCCCCCCATAACCCCCTCCAAGGGCTGGCCGTTTTGGTCAGCCCTTTTCTTTTCCAGCCTGGGGCGGCAGGCTGTCTAAAAATTTTTCTATATTCGCCACTGTGCGTGGGGACAGAAAATGCTCGATCTTCTCCACCTCTTCCAGCTCGTTTTGGGTCTGGTTGATGGTACACAGCAAACGCCCCACCTCCTGGTGCCGGTGTACCAGGTACGCACCCACGTGGCGGCCCAAGTCGGTCAAAGTGATGTAGCCGTACTTGGGGAACTCAATGAGCTCCTGCCCCCGCAGGTTAGCCGCCATTTTCGAAGCCGAGGGCGGCTTAACATGCAGGGCATGGGCCAGGGCCGTAATGCGCACATAGCCTTGGTCCCCCAGGCGGTAAATCATTTCCAGATAGTCTTCCATAGAAGCGGTAAGCCGTTTGTGTTCCAGCAGCATATACCCCTTCAGGGTATAAAAGCCCTCCCCCATCTCAGCGCCTCCTGTCACATGTTTTTCCCAGCGGAATATAGTAGGAAAGAGAAAGAGTTTTGCCTTTCCCTAACAAAGTATTCAGGAGTGCATGTATATATGAAACCTTTACAAAACCTCTCCCGCCTGCTGCCGGGGCAGTCCGCCGCGGTAACTGGGCTAAACGCCACAGGCCCCATGCGCCGCCGCCTGCAGGACATCGGCTTGGTGCAGGGCACCATGGTAAAATGCCTGGGGGCAAGCCCCCTGGGCGACCCTTCCGCCTATTTGATCCGGGGGGCTGTCATCGCCCTGCGCCACCAGGACGCCTCCAGCGTGCTGGTGGACGGGCAGGCGGTGTGATCATCAGGAAAGGAATGTGGTAACAATGGGGCTTTCCAAGGAATCCACCGGCGCCCGCGCCGCCGGGACAGAGCTGGCCATCGAGAAAAAAGACCCCGGGGACTTTGTGCTGGCCCTGGCCGGCAACCCCAACGTGGGCAAAAGCACCGTATTTAATGCTTTGACAAATTTACATCAGCATACAGGGAATTGGCCCGGCAAGACCGTCTCCAACGCCCAAGGCTACTGCCAAAGGCAAGGCCAGGGCTATGTCCTGGTAGACCTGCCGGGCTGCTACTCGCTGCTGGCCCACTCAGCCGAAGAAGAAGTAGCCCGGGACTTCCTCTGCTTTGGCGGCGCTGATGCCGCCGTGGTCGTGTGCGACGCCACCTGCCTGGAACGCAACCTAATCCTGGTGCTGCAAGCCATGGAGATCACCCCCAACGTGGTCGTGTGCGTAAACCTGTTGGACGAAGCCCAGCGCAAGCACATAGAGGTAGACCTAAAAAAGCTTTCGGCCCTGCTGGGGGTGCCGGTAGTGGGGGCCGCCGCCCGCAGCGGCCGCGGGCTGGAAGAGCTCATGGCCGCAGCCGGGAAAAGCGCCCGGGGGCAGTCCCCCCGGAAAGGCGGCGTAGTCATCCCCTACCCGCCGGTAATCGAGGAGGCCGTAAAAAAGCTTATGCCCCCCATCGAAAACCTGTGCGGCGAAAAGATCGACCCCCGCTGGCTGGCCCTAAAGCTTCTGGACAGCAGCGGCCTAACCCTAGAGCTGGCGCTGGAAAAAAAACTGGGCATACGCCTGCGGGCCCAGTCCCAGGTGCGCCAAGCCCTGCAGGGCCTGCAAGCGGAGTGGGAACGCCAGGGCGTCACCCCCGAAAGCCTGCGGGACGAAATTGCCGCCGGAGCCGTGCGGCGGGCCGAAGAGATTGCGGCACAGGTGGTAGGCCAGGGGCAAAACGGCTACAGCCAGCGGGACCAGAAATGGGACCAGTTCCTCACCGGGCAGGCCACCGGGTTCCCGGTCATGCTGCTGTTGCTGCTGGGCATCTTCTGGCTTACCATCACCGGGGCCAACTACCCCTCCGGCCTTCTAAGCTCAGCCCTCTTCTGGCTGGGGGACCGCCTGCGGGAGCTGTGCCAGGCCTGCCTGTCCCCCCCATGGCTCACGGGCCTTCTGGTAGACGGCATCTACCGCACCTTAGCCTGGGTGGTCTCGGTGATGCTGCCGCCCATGGCCATCTTCTTCCCCCTGTTTACCCTGCTGGAAGACTTGGGCTACCTGCCCCGCATTGCCTTTAACCTGGACCGGTGCTTCCAATCCTGCGGGGCCTGCGGCAAGCAGTCCCTCACAACAGCCATGGGCTTTGGGTGCAATGCTGCCGGGGTGGTAGGCTGCCGCATTATCGATTCCCCCCGGGAACGGCTGATCGCCATGCTCACCAACAATTTCGTGCCCTGCAACGGCCGTCTCCCCATGCTCATTGCCCTTATCACCATGTTTTTTGCCGGGGCCGCAGGCGGATTTGGGGGCTCGCTGCTTTCCGCGGTGATGCTGCTGGGGGTCATCCTGCTGGGCATCGCCATGACCCTGGCCGCCTCCAAGTTCCTCTCCCAAACGCTGCTCAAAGGCGAGCCCTCTTCCTTCACCTTAGAGCTCCCCCCCTACCGCCGCCCGCAAATCGGCAAGGTCATCCTGCGTTCCGTCTTTGACCGCACCCTGTTCGTACTAGGCCGGGCAGCAGCGGTAGCGGCCCCGGCAGGGCTGATTATCTGGCTGCTGGCAAACATCACCATCGGCGACGCCACCCTGCTGGCCCATTGCGCCGGCTTCTTAGACCCCTTTGCCCGGCTCTTTGGCCTGGACGGTGTGATCCTTTTAGCCTTTATCCTGGGCCTGCCCGCCAATGAGATCGTCATCCCCCTTATCATCATGGCCTACACCAGCGGCGGCGCTCTGGTAGAGCTCACCGACCTAACCGCCCTGCGCGCCCTGCTGGTAGAAAACGGCTGGACCTGGCTAACCGCCCTGTGCACCCTGCTTTTCGGGCTGATGCACTGGCCCTGCTCCACCACCTGCATGACCATCCAAAAAGAAAGCCAAAGCCTAAAATGGACGGCTGTCGCCTTCCTGCTGCCCACCGTGTGCGGGCTGGGGCTGTGCTTCCTGGTAGCAACCGCCGCCCGGCTGCTGGGCGCTGCCTAAAAAAATAAACCACCGTGGGCCAACACCCCTGGTGGTTTATTTTTTATGGGCAGCGCCGCTTTTTTCTAAGGCCTGCCCCTGCTTGCAGGGCTTTATCCGGTAACGTTCTATAACCGGATAGACCGCAAAAGTAATAAACAAAGAAAAGAACGAAAAGTAAAAGAACCCGCACAAAGGCAAAAGCAAAACCAGGTTTATCGTAGCCACAAGAAACCCCAAAAGAAGCAAAGCCAGCCCCCCAGCCCCGGCCAACAAAAAGTTACGCTTCCAAGCGGCAAAAGCAAAAATCAAAGCATTTTTATAGGCCTGCCTAAACCCCATATCAAAGGTAACCAAAATCACTGGCAGGTAAAACTGCGCGAACAGGAAAAGCAAGCCCCCCATCACGCAAAGCCAAAGGGGAACGTGGAAAAGCGGCCAGCTCCAGCTTAAAGAAACGTAACAGGGGACGCAAAGGAACAGCAGCCCATAAACCAGGTAGCAAACCACCCCATTCAAAAGGAAGCTTTTTCCATCCCCCTTCACGCCCTGCCAAAAATCCCACCAGACAAAGGCGTGCTCCCCCCGCACAAAGAGCCCCGCCACCCGCGCAAGCCCCGCCGCAAACGGCGCCAAAGCTACCAACGGCAATGGCACAACAAGGCCGCTCCATATGTCCACCCACACGCCGTCCACCGGCCCATTGCCCCCGCCAGGCGGGTAAGGCGCAAAAACCGGCCAGATATCAAACCGCAGCCCCCCGGCCCCGTCGGGCAATCGCATCACCCAGTGGCCGCTATGGAGAAACAGGAGCAGCATACCGATAAAAGCCCCCAACGCCGGCACAAAGAAAACCAAGTTAAGCCGCACCAGCTGCGGCAGCCTGCGCCCCAGCAGCCGGAAAAACCCCGCAAATCCAGCGCCCGACCTATCCACCCGGCCCCAAACCCCAGGGAAAAGCAACCGCGCTCCCCCCTAACCCAGCTTTAGCCTGGCCTTGGGGTGGCAGTCGTGGTAGACCTGGTTCACATGGCTGTCCATCAACTGCACATACACCTGGGTAGAGGAAATATCCGCATGGCCCATCATAGTCTGTATGTCCTTTACCGACGCGCCGTTTTCCAGCAGGTGAAGCGCAAAAGAGTGCCGGATGGTATGGGGGGTGATCTCCTTGGTAATGCCTGCCTCCACCGCGTAGCCCTTCACAATTTTCCAAAAGCCTTGCCGGGTCAGCCTGCCTCCGTTCAAGTTGACGAACAAAGCATCCCCGCTGTCCGGCCCGGCAATCAAGCCCCGCATGCGGTAGATATAGTCCGACACCGCCACCACCGCCGAAGGGTACACCGGTATAGACCGCACCCCCTTGCTGCCCTGGCAGTACAAGATGCCGGAACGCAGGTTAATATCCTGTATGTTCAGGTTAATCAGCTCCGAAGCCCGTATGCCCGTAGCATACAACAGCTCTAGCATGGCCTTGTCCCGGCAGCCCTTAGGCTCGGTAATGTCCGGCTGCTGCAGCAGCAGCTCAATTTCCTCCCCCAGCAAAACCTGGGGCAGCTTCTTTTCCGCCTTTTCCAGTTTGATAGCCTTAGCCGGGTTGTGGTCCACAAGTCCCAGCACCAAAAGGGACTTGTAAAAGCAGCGGACCGAAGCCAGGTTGCGGGAAATCGTTGTAGTAGAACGGTTCAGCCCCGCCAAATGCTGCACATAGCTCTGAATGTCCCGTTCGTCCGCCTCCAAGGGGGTAATGTCCAGCTTCGCAAGGAAATCCAAAAAATACTGGACGTCCCGTAAATAAGACTCCCGGGTATTGGCAGAATTGGCCTTTTGCTCCGTCAAATACTGCCGGAACATGGAATAAAAATCGTACACGTTTCAACACCTTCTTTATTCTGGAAAAATACCGCCGTACAGCACCGCCAGCAGCCCGCCGCCCAAAGCCGTCACTACCGCAAAGGACAAAAACAGCAGGAAATCCGTCAAATAGCGGCGGAAATTCAAGCCTTCCTCCTGGGGGCTAAAGCTGGCTTTCGCCAGCCGCCTTGAAAAAACCGCTGTGCGGGTAGCAAACAGCAAAAGCAGCAACGAGGCCGCCGCCGTAGCCGGCGTATAAGTACATGCCAAAGGGCCCAGGCCAGAGGGCCCGTCCCCCATAAAAAACGACAGGGCGCCCAGGCCAACGGTAACGCCCTTGAGGAAGATAAACGCGGGCACCGCCGCCACCCCAAAGGCCGACATTCCCAAAAGGAACAGGATGATCAGGCCGATCAGCATATTCAACAATAAGGTGGAGAAACAGGGGAACAGCCCCGCCCCAGGGGAGGGGATCCCGGAAAAGTACAGGGGCAGGGGCCGGCCGGTCTCAAAAAGGTCAAAACCAGCGCCAGCCGCGGCGCCTGCCGCCACGCCGCACAGCAAAAGGGCCAGCAGCGGGCAAAACACCGGCTTTGCAGAAAAACGCCGGAGGAAGGGGATGTCTTGAAAAAAGGCTTGCGATTCTTTTGGTTTCATGGGGCACCGTCCTTTGCTTTTTCACAGGGGATAGGGAAGGTCTCTGCCACATACCTATGAAAAAAGGGGTGCGCCTATGTCTGCTTCCAACTTATCAAGCTATTGTATTCAAAAAGATTATTTGCAACTTAAGTTTCCCGCTTGCACCATATGCATAGAATAGGACCGCACTTTATTCATTTGCGTCAACCCCACAGGCCCCGGCAAAAGGAAAACTCCACACCAACAAGATACAGGGCCAAAAGCCTGCCCAAAAAGGTACATATAGGGTTTTTGTGGGAAAAACCGGGCGAAATTGCCCCGCAAACTTTCCACAATCAGCGAAAAACCGTGTGAAAATCTTGCCGGGCAACAAAGCAAATCGACCCGGGGATTTCCTCTTGTCCTATACTATACCCTATTCCGCGGAATTTTGCAAGGGGATTCCATGAATATTTTTACTTTTTTCGGGAAACCCAAAAATTTTATGTATTTTAGTTTATGTAAACTTATGTATATATGCATCTTGGGGTTATGTCGCGATAGGAAAATATTGTGTGCATAAAAATACACACAGCTAGGCCGTGTGTATTCCGGGTTGAAAATATTCGGTTATGCGGTTAAAATTTCACCTTCTGTTTGCGGTTGGCCCCCAGGATGCCCCCAATGGCCCCGCTGGTCAAGAGCGCCGCCGCCTTGCCTATGCCGCTGACCGTAAAAAGGCCACCGGTGCTAAAATAGCTTACCAGCCACATGCACACCGCCAGAAGCGCCCCCGCCGCCAGGCCCAAATAGAGCCCCTTCTCCTTCGCCGCCAAAGCCGCTGCCAGCCCGCCCAAAAAAACAGCGGCGCAGGCCGCAGCCGTGGTAACCAGGGGCAGCGCAGCCTGGGGCAATACCCCCGCCTTAGACACAATAAAGGCCATAAGGGCCAGCAGCAATAAGCAGCTCCCCCCCACCACCCCGGCTGAAAATAAGATCGCTCGCACAAATTTCATAAAAAAAGACCTCACAGCTCAAGTTTGTACATACTATGAGCTGTGAGGCACTTTTATGCTATTGTGTTTTCACTTTACAGGGATCAACCCTGTTCTTCCTCGTGCACCGTATCCACGCTGCCGATGGCCCAGCGCTTAATGCGCATTTTGGCCTTGTCGCTGCCAGTCTCAATGACAATCGACTCCGTATCTTCCTTTATGGCAACAATACGGCCGCATATGCCGCCAATGGTGGTGATCTCATCCCCCACCTGGGCGTTGTTACGCATTTCGGCCTCTTTTTTCTTCTTCTTATTCTGGGGCCGGAAGAAGATAAAGTACATGCCAACAATGAACACGGCATAAATCAGCAGCACGACCATCATGTTCATGCCGCCGCCTTGCTGTTGGGCTGTCAAGGGGATCAATGAATTCATTTACTTTTACACCTCCGAGTTTATCCCTATGATTATAGCAAGAAATGGCCGCACATGCAAGCAAAAACTGGATTTTTCTCATTTTCTTTTAAATCCGCCGCCCCAGCGCCTCCTTGTACTGCCTGTAAAAGCTCTCAAACTCCCCTTTGTCCAAGGCCCCGCGGATTTTTTCCAACAGGCTGTTATAAAAGTACAGGTTGTGCATCACCGTCAAGCGCATGGCCAGCATCTCCCCCGCCTTAAACAGATGATGGATATACGCCCGGCTGAATTTCTGGCACACTGGGCAGCCGCAGCTTTCATCCAGGGGTGCTTCATCCAGGGTATATTTGGCGTTCAAAAGGTTCCGGCACCCTTCCATCGTAAAGGCGTGACCGTGGCGGGCGTTGCGGGTGGGCATAACGCAGTCAAAAAGGTCCACCCCCCGGCGCACCGCTTCCAATATATTGACAGGCGTCCCCACGCCCATCAAATAACGAATCTTGTCCTTCGGCATATAAGGCTCCACCGCCTCAATAATGCTGTACATTTCCTCCGCCGTCTCCCCCACCGCCAGACCGCCAATGGCATAGCCGTCGCAGCCCAGGGCCGCAATGCGCTTCATGTGCTCTATGCGCAAATCCTCAAAAGTACACCCCTGGTTAATGCCAAACAGCATCTGCCTGGGGTTCAGCGTACCCTCCTGGCTGTTAAGGCGGTCCATCTCCGCCTTGCACCGTTCCAGCCACCGGGCCGTGCGTGCGCAGGAGTTTTGGGCGTAGCCATACTCCGCCGGGTTTTCCACACATTCGTCAAAAGCCATAGCAATGGTAGAGCCCAAACGGGACTGGATGCGTATGCTCTCCTCCGGCCCCATAAAGATGCGCCTGCCGTCAATATGGGAAGCAAAGGTCACCCCTTCCTCCTTGATGCTGCGCAGCTTTGCCAGCGAAAACACCTGGAACCCGCCGCTGTCCGTCAGCACCGGCCCATCCCACCCGGTAAATTTCCGTATGCCCCCCAGCTTTTCCACAGTTTCATCCCCAGGGCGCAGGTGCAGATGATAGGTATTGCAAAGCTGCACCTGGCATTTCAAGTCTTTCAAATCATAAGCCGACACCGCCCCCTTAATGGCCCCAGCCGTAGCCACGTTCATAAAAGCCGGGGTCTGCACCGTACCATGAACCGTTTCAAAGACGCCCCGGCGGGCAGCGCCCTCGGTTTTCAAAAGCTTATACATAAAAATTCCCTATCACACAGCCAGCCCTAAAAAGCCAGCTATCCCCTTTCCTAAAAATTATCCGGGCCGCCGCATCCCCTGCGCCGCCCAAAATTATACAAAACATTTCTTTTCACTAATTCCATCGCCCATATCCCCAATAAACATGGCATCTGGAAAAAACGAGCGGTGCAGGGGTACTTCCCCTACACCGCTTTTCTATATATTTATAATAACACGCCACTCCGAAAAAGTCAATATTATTCTGCAATACAAAGTCAATTTTTTCTTCGGAGTGAAGTTTGATGGTTGAGTACCGAACCCTCTATTTTAGCAAGTCTTGCAACCCGCCCGTATCAAATCAAATACCCACACATTTATATTATGTTTTATAGTATTCCTTTCCCTCTTGTTGTATCGTATAGTTCTTGAATGCCGAATTTACGGCTTCGAGAAGGTTCCGGCTTTCTTGCTTGGTGTACCCAAGATTTTTACACGCCAAAAGTACATAGCCACAGCAGGCAGCATTTGACCATGTGTCACTTCCAAGCAATGCTGAAATCGTATTTAACCCTTGTCCTTCTCGCATACTTAATATCTCCTTTTGGTGGAATAATATAAGTATACGCAACCTTTTGGACAATTATTCCAGCAGCGCCTCCTGCTCTAGCCGCACACAGCACTCCAGCATATAGGCGAGGCATTCCGAACAGTCTTTTAGCTCGGCCCTCGCGGTCAATTCACGCAATTTTTGCGAACACTCAGGCGAGAAGGATGATGTAAACGCCGCGAATGTTATTAGCTCTTGCTTATTCATTCGGTAAGGCTGTATGCTGCCGCTTATTTCGCGGCGAAGCCTTGCAAGCATACTGAACCCTCCGTAATCAATATCGCCCCAATGATACCACGGTAACGCTTCAGATGCGTGTGCAACGGCTTGCAAAAATATTTTTTTAGGCGGACTGTACTGGCCTCCGTGATAGGTAACGAGTTCATCAGGCTGTCGACGCTTACTGATATAGTCAAAATAATTTGCTTTATTTTCGATGGATAAAATACGTCGCGCTCCTGTTGGAAGAGTAATCTGCGATACCGCCATGTCTTGTCCACTTAAATTTGAGAAGTCCAGACTTCTCCCATCTGGAAAATCAAGAGCAAGCGGCCCGCAGAACTCGAATTGCTCCGGGTATTTTACAATACCAATTAGATTCAATAGCTGTTCATCGGTAGCTTGGTCATCGCAGTCCAAATACTTTTTTAAGATGCGCAGCAACCGCGTCTCGACAACTTGTTCAAAATGCTTACTATCACCAAAGCAGCGAACAGAGAACACTCGTTTTAATACCTCATTGTTAGTGTTGGCGTCTATACACCGTAATGCTTGCAGTAATGAGTCCCGGTCATGCGCATTTTCAGGAATCAATGCATGAAGTTTCCTCTTTTGCAGGAGATAACCACGGATGTCCTGCAAATATTTTTTTATCCATTGCGTTCGGATGGACTCTATACACTCTGCCAACTCGGCTTCCACATTAGAAAGAAGATCCGCTTGCGGTTGCCTATGTACAAAGCGATAGGCATTTTGCAATTTCTCTATATGCAGCCAAACTTTTGACAGGATATGATTTTCTTCGCCGTTCATCTATTCAAAATAGATGAATCCTTTTTGCGCCAACATCGGTACGCATTCATTGATGTGGATTCTCCGCTCACTGTTTTCAATGTCGTAATCTGAGAATTCGCATTTTCCGTTTTCGTACAGCTTTAATAGAATCCTTTTTGTTGGTGCTGTGCCTGTACAGAAAAAGCTGCTGCGCTCATATTTATCTAGAAGTGCCATGATAAGCTTTCGTTGCATTTCATCATTCATTTTCAATCCACTCCGACTTTCTGGGATCGAACGCCTTAACACAGGCATGGTGTAAAATGGATTTATAGCAAAAACCTCTTTCATATCAGGGCAAAGGGCAGGACCAGCAGGTAGTGTCGCCCTGCCATATCCCTTTCCTAAAAACAAACTATTGGGGCCCCGCAAGGCCATAGCTATTATGGCATCTAACCGCCCGGCCCGCAAGGGACAAATAACCAAAAAACAGCCCGCGCCCCACAGCGCAGGCTGTTTCCATCCTTCATCCAAAGGGCCTTTCCCCGGTCAAGGACGCAAGATCCCCTTGGTCAAACTGCCTAATAAGCCGCTCTGCCAGCCCCATAGCCTCCTCATATAGCTGGAAGAAGCTACGGGCGTCCCCCTCCGGCCCCCAGGGCTCCTGCTGGATGTTGGCATAATCTACATCCATCCTCTCTGTCATAGGCACAATATGGGACGTGATCTCATGGGGCCTGCCCCTCTCCAACAGGTCAAACAGCCGGTGCTTCAAGCCCGTGCGGTCGGTGATCAAGGCGAACACAAAATGGGCATCCTTCGTAGATTGAAGCAGCGCTTCCTCCGGGATATCCTCCTGGTACACCTCCCACAGCACGTAGCGGTAAAGCCGGGCTATGCACCGCTGCACCCCCTCATTTTTCGGGAAAAGCCCCTTCAGCCGCACCTCAGAAGGCAGCTTGCCCGTCTCCCGCCGCAGAATGACCGCGTCCAGCGCCGATTCAATCTCCCCATGCATCGTCCCTTCCGTCTCCCGGGGACGCTGCGCGGCCAACCTCTTCGCCAGCGCGTTCACATACGGGTGGGCGGTAGAATCCAGCGCGTAATGGCATAAAAACCCCTGTACATACTGCCGGTAAAGGGGCTCCGGGTGCTTCTCTAAAAAGCCCCTCATAGCTGACAAGGTCAACGAGGGCCGAGTGCTGTGCAAAGCGTTGCCGTACTTTTTCAGCCCCTCTACCCCCCTGCCCAGCCCAATAAAGCGCTGGTAATGGTGGCAAAAAAGGAAATCCGGGCCCTGGGCCCCCCAGAAATAAGCATCCGGCGAAAAGCCCTCCGGCTTTGGCAGGCGCCGCAGGACATTTTCCGCAAAATAATAGTGGGTCAAGCTGGCTGGCATAGACGCCGCCCCCTTTTCAAAAATTCATATGCTCCTGTGCAATCTCTCCCACCCCAGGCATCCAGGGGAAAGCCCGCCCCATGTCCGGCGGAAAACCAGCGGCAAAGTCCTGGTTCAAGCCCAGGGCCCGGCTGGAAAGCCGCAGCCTGCCGCAATGCAGGGCCTGCCGGCCTATCCGTTCCAAACTGCCGCCGTATAAGTCATCCCCGGCCAGGGGGCAGCCCATATAGGCAAAATGCGCCCGTATCTGGTGGGTGCGCCCGGTTTCCAGCCGTATAGCCAGCAGGGTGTGCCCGTCCCCGCCGGCCACAGCCCGCCAGTGGGTCACAGCCCGTTGGCCCGCGCCGCACCGGCGCCTGATACGGCTGCCCTCTTCCAAGCCAATAGGCACGTCGATCGTCCCCCGCCCGGAAAGCCGGCCCTGGCACACCGCAAAATAAACCTTCTCCGCCTGGACGCCAGACACCGCCAAACTGTGCTTGCCCAAAGCCACCAGGCCGGTGGTGTCCTTGTCCAAGCGGTACAAAGGGCAAATCAACGGGCAAAAGCCCTTTTGGCCGTAATAATAAGCCGCCGCGTGCAAAAGGCTGTCCCGGTCGTGGCCAGGGGAAGGATGTACCGGCATACCGGCCGGCTTGTCCACCAGCAGGAAATCCCCGTCCTCCCACAAGACCGGCAGGGGCAGGTCCGCAGCCGGGTAATCCCCGGCCTCCTGGGGCAAAGAAAATTCCAGCACGTCCCCCCCATGAAGGACAGCTGTCGTAAAAGCCGCCCCGCCGTTTAAAAGGATTCCTCCAGGCGCACGCTTCAGCTGGGCCAGCACCCGGGCGGAAACCCCCAGATGCTTCCTCGCAAACCCCTTTATAGCCGCCCCCTCCCATTCCGGGGGGACTGTGTAACGCAGCAAACGCATTCAGTTTTCCCGGCTGGCCAAGCCCAGGGCAAAATCCCGCAAAAAGCCCTTATCCCCCGGGAAACCCTCCAAGGCGCGGACAGCCTCCTGAGTATATCTCTCCACCAGGCGCTTTGCTTCCTCCAGCCCCAGCAGCGAAACATAATTCTGCTTGCTGCGGGCGGCGTCCATGCCGGTCTCCTTGCCCAGCTTTTCCGCGCTGCCCTCCACGTCCAAAATATCGTCCCGAAGCTGGAACGCCATGCCCAAACCATGGGCATACCGCCCAGCCGCCAAAAGCTGCCCTTCCTGGGCACCGGCGGCTATGCAGCCCATGCCGCAGGCCGCGTGTATAAGCGCCACAGTCTTGCCCTTGTCCATGGCCTGCAAAAGCTCCACGCTCATCTTCCCGCCGTCCGACTGCAAATCGATGCACTGGCCCCCCACCATACCTTTAGCTCCCGCGCACTGGGCCAAAAGGCGCGCGCCATCCAAAGCCGCCTGGGGATCGCCCGAAAACCCCAACGCCGTCTCAAAAGCCATCGTTAACAGGCCGTCCCCAGCCAGCAGGGCCATAGCCTCCCCATAGACCCGGTGGTTGGTGGGCCTTCCCCGCCGCATGGCGTCGTCGTCCATACAGGGCATATCGTCGTGGATGAGGGAATAGGTGTGCACCATCTCCACCGCGCAGGCAAAGGGCAGGGCGCCTAAGGGCTCCCCCCCGCACAGCTCACAAAAAGCCAGGGTGAGCACCGGCCGCACCCGCTTGCCGCCGCACAGCAGGCTATAGCGCATAGCCTCAGCTACCAGACCCTGCGGGTCCTGTGGGGACGGCGCGGGCAAAGCCCCTTCCAGCGCCTTCCCAATCTCTTCCCGGTAAAACCGCGCCTTATCCATCCTCTTCCTCCTCCAGCTTTGCCAGCCGCGTAATCTTCTGTTCGGCCTTGTCCAACGCCTCATAGCACTGGGCCGAAAGCTTGGCCCCTTCCTCAAAAAGCTTCATAGCGCTTTCCAAAGGCTCCTCCCCGCTTTCCAGCTTGGCCACAATCTCCTGCAGCCGGGCCATAGCCTCTTCAAACTTTAATTTTGCTTTTGCCGCCACCGCCATCTCTCCCTTCCCCTATTTTACAGGATTCCCCGTTTTCAGGCCCCTAATCCCCAACCGGCCCCGCCTCCAAAATTTCCGCCCGGGCCTCCCCCCGGGCCGCGCGTATGGCTACCACGTCCCCAGGGGCCAGCGCCCCCGCGTCCACCACGGCCACACCTTGGCTATCGTATACCACCGCATAGCCCCGGGCCAGCACCCGCAAAGGGCTCAAGCTGTCTAATTTGCCCGCAAGCACGCTCAGTTCCCCTTTGTTTTGGCCCACCTTTGCCCGTCCCTGGCGGACGAGCCGGCCTGCCCATTCCCGCAGCCGACCCCGGCAGGCGTCCACATAGGCCGCCGGATCCCCTAGGGGCGAATCCTGCACCAAAATGTCCACGCTCTGCCGCAGGTATTCCACCAGCTTTTTGGGCTCCTCCCGGAAATACCGGTAAAAGGCCAGCAGTCGCCCCTGTTCCTCTAAAAAATCCGGGGTACAAAGCTCGGCGGCGGCGCTGGGGGTGGGGGCCCGCAGGTCGGCCACAAAATCGCAGATGGTAAAATCCGTCTCATGCCCCACCGCCGAAACCACCGGTATAACCGACTGGGCCACCGCCCGGGCCAGCCCCTCGTCGTTAAAGGCCCACAGGTCTTCCAAAGAGCCCCCGCCCCGGCCCAGGATGATCACATCGCAGGCCCCGGCCCGGTTTAGGGCCCGTACCGCTTCGGTAAGCTGGGCGGGGGCGCCCTCCCCCTGCACCAGTACCGGGCAGAAGACGATCTCCGCCAAAGGCCACCGCCGTGCCGTAACCTGCAGAATATCCCGCACCGCCGCCCCATTTGGCGAGGTGACGACCCCAATCCTCTCCGGGTAAGGGGGCAGGGGCCGCTTGCGCTCCTGGTCAAAAAGGCCCTCTTGGGCCAAGCGGGCCTTCAGCTGCTCATAGGCAAGGCTCAGGGCCCCCAGGCCGTCGGGCTGCATGTCCTCGGCGTAAAGCTGGTACTGGCCGCTGGGCTCGTACACAGACACCCGGCCCCGGATAATCACCTTCATGCCGTTTTGGGGCCGGAACCGCAGCCGCCGGGCCGAGGCCGCGAACATAACAGCCTTGATGACAGAGCGCTCATCCTTTAAGGAAAAATACATGTGCCCAGACTTATAGTGGTCGGTAAAGTTAGAGACCTCGCCGCTGATAAAAATATCGGTAAGCCGCCCGTCCCCTTCAATCAGGGACTTTAAGAAAAAATTCACCTGGGAGACTGTAAGCACGCTGCCACTCATAGCCCAAACCTCTTTTTCTGCGCCAATATAGCCACCCCAGCCCCGTTGTCCGTGGAAAACTCCGGCGCGGCAAACCAGGCCCCATACTTCCCGCCCAGCTTTTCCCGCAAAATGCTGTTGGAGCACACGCCCCCCGCAAAAAGCACCGGCAAGGGGCCCGCCTGGGCCAAAAGCGTTTCGCACATCCTGTCCAGGGCCGCGCCTATGGCCTCTATGCAGGTGCGGGCAATCTCCGCGGGCTTGCGCCCCTGCCCCAGCATGGCGGCACATTTGTTCTCGATGCCGGAAAGGGAACAGTCCGCCCCCTTCATGGCCGGGCGCACGGTGACCTTATCCCCCCATTGCAACGCCAGCTTTTCCAGCTCCGGCCCGCAGGGGAAGCCCAGCCCCAGCATGACCCCCACCCGGTCCACGGCCTGTCCAGCCTTTAAATCCAGGGACTGGGCCGCCAAGTCCGCCACCGGCATGCCGTCTTGGCCCGGGCGCACCCACAAAGCCTCTGTGGTACCGCCGGAAACGTGGAAAGCCAAAAAGGGCTTGTCCAAAAGTCCCAGCTGCCCCGCCGAATATAAAGCCGCCGCCAAATGCCCCTGCTGATGGGAGAAAAACTCCACCGGTACGCCCCAGGCCTTGCCCAAAGCCTGGGCAAAGCCCTTGCCCACCAAAAAGCAGGGCATATAAGAGCCCTCCCCGCCCCGGGGCGACACCGAAACCCCTACGGCGCCCAAAGGGCTGTATTTTTCCAAAACCGGCCCCAGCACCTGGGGCAGCTGCCGCACGTGGTGGAAGACCGCGTCACTTTGCCGCAAGCCCTTCTCCCCCGGCTTTACCGGCAAAAGCATGCGGCGGTTTTCCAGCACGCCGCCCTCATAAACAGCGGCAGACGTGGTATAATTGCTGGTGTCGATACCTAAACAGCCCATAAGGCCCCTCCCCCTCTTTTAAGAATCCGCCTGGGGGCGGGGGGCTTCCTCCCCCCGGTGCTTGCGGGCCACCGAGGCCAGCACGCCGTTGATATAGGGGGCGTCGTCCTTGCCGCCATAGGTCTTGGCCAGCTCTACCGCCTCGTTGATAGCTACGCTGGCCGGCGTGCCCGGCTGATACAAAAGCTCGTACACCGAAAGCCGCAAAAGGGACAGCGTCACCTTGGAGAGCCTGCGCAGGCTCCACCCCCGTATATTCTCGCTGATCACCCGGTCCAGCTCTTCCGCCTTCTCCTCCGCCCCCAAAGCCAGCTCTTCGGCAAAGGGGCTGGGGATCAGGTCCCGTGCCTCTGTAGCGGCGTGGAGGATATCGTCTATCTTCTCCCCGCCCACCGCCTGTTCAAACAGCAGGCAGAACGCCTGCTCCCTTGCTTCCCGTCTCGTCATAATACCCTGCGCTTTCCTTTCCCAGTGGATTTTCCTCATCCTGCCCGATACAAAAACGGCCGCCGGCAATGGAAAAAGCCCGCCAAACTGCGGCGGGCAAAAGCGGCAATCTTCACGCGGTAAGGTTTTCAAGCTGCCGCCCCCGGCCTATCCTGCCAACATTTTATCACAGAAGCCGGCATACTGCAAGGACATCTAGCCAAAAACCTTTACGGAAAGGATAGAAAAGGCCAAAGCCGCCGCGTCGCCCAGCAGCCCGGCGGGCACGGAGTAGGAAAGCTTTTTGCAGCCGCAGGCCCCAAAATAGACGGTAATGGCGTAAAACGTGGTTTCCGTAGAAGAGGAAAGCACCGAGGCAATCTTCCCGGTCTCGCTGTCGGGCCCAAACTGCCTGAGCAGGTCCAGGGCATAAGCAGAAGAACCGCTGCCGGAAACGGGCCGCAGAAGGGCTAAGGGCAGCAGCTCCGGGTCTACCCCCGCTGCCCGGGCTAAGGGCCCTGCCAGATGGCACAGCATCTCTAAAAGCCCCGAGGCCCTTATCATGGATACGGCCAGGATCAGCCCGATTAAAGTGGGCATTAAGTGCAGGGTGGCGGACACGCCCTCTTTGGCCCCCTGCACGAAGGAGTCGAATACGTCTACATCTTTGAAAAAGCCGAAAACCAGGATCACCCCCAGGATTACCGGCAAAGCCGCGGCGCCCAGCTGTTCCATGAAAACCGCCCCTTTCTGTGTAAAATCAACCCAACCGGCTGCGGCTTTCGGCCAATTTGCAGAAAGCCACGGCTGCCCCTAGCGCCGCCAGGGAGGTAAGCCAGATTTCCGGCAGGATGTTAAAGGGCTGGGCGCTGCCGCAGGCGCTGCGCATGGCCGCCATGTTTACTGGCAAAAGCTGTAAGGAGGCGGTGTTGATCACCACAAACAGCACCATACCCCGGGTAGGCGTTTCTTTATGGGGGTTCTGGGCCTGCATGGCCTCCATAGCCGCCAGGCCCAGGGGTGTGGCGGCATTGCCCAGGCCCAGGAAATTGGCGGATATGTTCATGCACATTTTGCCTTTTATCTGCTGGTCGTCCCGGTACTCTGGGAAAAGCCAGTTGATGAGGGGGGAAAAGCCCTCGGCCAGCAGGGCGGTAAGCCCGCTTTTTTCCGCAATTTTTAAAACCCCCAGCCACGCGCACATGCTGCCCAACAGGGAAATGGAAAGCTCTACAGCCCCCTGGGCCCCGTCCATCACGGCGGTAGAGAGCTCGCCCAGCCGGCCGGTGCACAGGGCGCACAGGGCGCTGGCCAAAATCATGCCGAACCATATGTAGTTGATCATAAGAAAGCCCCCATTCTTTGGTTGCGGTTGCGCCAGCAATTTGCACAAAACCGTGCTGGCCAAAAAATTACAAAAGGGTATACTTTGTAACAGATTGTTTACAAAATGACATATTCTTGCGAAAACACGTGGGTTTTCGATCGGAATTTTTGGCGGAAATTTTTTCCATCCTTTTGCCTTTTACTTTTGCTTGTCTCCTATTTGTGCACTATGCCATACATTTTTTGCCTCCGGGCTTGACTTTGCCGTCAAAAAAGTTTATCGTATGGGATAGGAACCTATCCTGAAAAAAGAAAGGAAATCGCGTATGTTTGGTGAAAAAATTCTGCAATACTGGGACGACATCCTCCGGGACCTGGCTGCCGTTGTGGCTATCCCTTCTGTGGCAAAGCCTACAGCGGGCCCCCACCCCTTTGGCGACGACTGTGCCCGGGTAATGGATAAGGTAGTGGAAATGGCGGAGGGCTACGGCCTGAAAGCAAAAAACGTGGATTATTATGCCGCCCATGCCGAATACGGCGAAGGGGACGGCAATGCCATTGTCATGTCCCATATGGACGTGGTGCCCGCCGGGGAGGGCTGGGACACCGACCCCTATACCATGGTTGTAAAGGACGGCATGGCTATTGGCCGCGGCGTGGCGGACAACAAGGGTGCGGGCATTGTGGCGCTGCACTGCCTGCGGGCGTTGAAGGACGCTGGTGTAAAGGGCAACCGCAAGCTGCGGGTGATCTTTGGCTCGGCTGAGGAAATTGGTATGGGGGACATGCCCTATTACTTCTCAAAAGAGCAGCACCCGGACATGGGCTTTACGCCGGACGCTGAGTACGGCATATGCCATTGCGAAAAAGGCGGCATCAATTTCTCGGTAACAAGGAAAAATGACTCCCAGGTTGTTAAGAGCTTCCAGGCTGGCACGGTGGTAAACGCGGTACCCTCTAAAGCCCTGTGCCAAGTGGCATGTACCCCCGATGAGCTTGAAAAGCTGCGGGAAGCGGCCCAGAAGGCGGAAATAAAGTTTGAGATTACCCCTACCGACGGCGGGGCTTCTGTTTTGGCTATAGGCCGCGCGGCCCATGCCTCTACCCCCTGGAACGGCATAAACGCCGCGTCCCATCTGATCAAGCTGCTAAACGAGGCCTTTGGGGAAAAGGTGGGGACGTTCTTCCGGTTTGCCTATGAGAAGATCGGCCTGCACCATGACGGCGAGCCTATGGGTGTAAAGCTCAGTGATGTGCCCAGCGGCCCCTTGACCTTTAACCTGGGCCTTGTCAATGCGGACGAAAGCTCTTGCAGCTTGACGGTGGACATCCGCTACCCGGCCACTTTGGATGGCGAAGGGATTTCGGCTACCCTGGAAAAAGGCGTGCAGCCTTATGAGGGCCTTACTTATGCCCTGCTTTCTAACTCTGTGCCCCTGTACCTGCCGAAAGAAAGCCAGCTTGTTACGCTGCTTTCCGGCGCGTATAAGGATGTGACGGGTGAAGAGTGCGAGATCTTCTCTATGGGCGGCGGCACCTATGCCCGGCAGATGTTCGGCAAGGGCGTAGCCTTTGGCCCCGGCTTTAAGACGGCCCCGGACAGCCACGCCCACGATGTAAACGAGTGCATCGACTTAGAGTGCTTTAAGCTCCACGCCCAGATCTGCCTGGAAGCCATGTACCGGATGCTTACGGCGGAATAAGGGGGTTGGCGTTAAATCTTATGGAAAGGCGGTGTGCTTATGCCGGAGTATAGAGCCCTCTCCCCTGAGGATATTTTCTCGGACCCGGAGGTCCGCTGCTATGTGGAAAGCGGCAATGCCTGCCTGGGGGCCATTGGCTTTACCGAACACGGCCTGGCCCACGCCAAGCGCAGCAGCCACTATGCCCGCAGCATTTTGGAGACCCTGGGGTACCCCAAGCGCACCTGCGAGCTGGCGGCTATTGCCGGGTACATGCATGACATTGGCAACACGGTGAACCGGGCCGACCACGCCCACAGCGGCGCTTTGATGGCTTTTACCCTTTTGAACAAGCTGCAAATGCCCCCGGAGGAGATTGCTGCGGTGTGCACGGCCATTGGCCACCACGATGAAAAGACGGCTTACCCAGTGTCGCCGGTGGCGGCGGCGCTGATCCTCTCGGACAAAAGCGACGTGCGCCGCACCCGGGTCCGCAAGGACGCTGTGCTGGCGGCGGACATCCACGACCGGGTGAACTACGCGGTGGAGGGCATGGAGCTTGCCATCGATCCGGAAGAGAAGGTCTGTACATTTAATATTGCCATCGACACCCAAATATGCCCGGTCATGGAATACTTTGAGATTTTCCTGGAACGCATGGTGCTCTGCCGCAAGTCTGCCCAGACCCTGGGCCTGCAGTTTGAGCTTATCATCAACAACACCCGGCTGTTGTAGCCTCTGGCAGCTTAGGGCTCTGCCCTAAGAACCCGCAACCCCTTTTGAAAAAGGGGTTGACCCGAAAACCAATATGGGAACTTTGTGGGGATTGGAAAAGCCCCCTGGCGCGTTTTGCGTCGGGGGGCTTTTTGATTTTTTACAGGCAGGAACGGAAGGGGATGTTCTGCGGCGCTTCAAAGCAGTCTTCGAAGCCGCGGCGGTGGTGGTAGGAGCGCTTATTTTTGTCGGTGGGATAGACGTATTTGCCGCCTACCTCCCAGAAGAAGGGGTGGAACTGGTAGTCCAGGCGGTCTTTTTTCATGTCGTACAGTACGCGGATTTCGTTGATGTCCGCCATGAAGTTGGTCCACACGTCGTAGTGGATGGGGATGACTACCTGGCAGCGGAGGGCCTCGGCCATGCGGAGGATGTCGCAGGAGGTCATTTTGTCCGCCATGCCTACGGGGTTTTCGCCGTAGGAGCCAAAGGCTACGTCTACCTGGTGGTCTTTGCCGTGCTTGGCAAAGTAGATGGAATAGTGGGAATCGCCGCTGTGGTAGATGTTGCCGCCGGGGGTTTTTAACAGGTAGTTTACGGCTTTGTCATCCATGTCGGTGGGGCATACGCCGGTGAGCTCTTCCCGGTTTTCGGTGGTGTCGTCGGTGGTGACCAGGCAGGTGCGGTCAAAGGAGTCCAGCACGACGATTTCTATATCTTTGATTTTGATGGTGTCGCCGGGCTTTACGGTGATGCAGCGCTGGGCGGGCACCCCCCACTTTTGCCACAGGGCTACGGATTTTTTCGGGCCGATGAAGGGCACGGGGATTTCTTTGCCGTTTTCGTCGGTGGTGGTCATGCCGCTTTGGATGACGTGGGCGGCGAACTCGGCGCTCATGTGGTCTTGGTGGTAGTGGGTGGCCAGCACGGCGTCTACCTGCTTGACGGCAAAGGGGTCCAACACGAAGGGCACGGCACGCAGGTTGGGCTGCATGGCGCGGGCGCCGCACATGTTGGCCATTTGATGGCCCGCGGCCATTTTGCCGTTGCCGTGGGTGCGCTTGCCGTTGCCGCACCATAAGTCTACGGTGACGTTGGCCCCGCCCGGCGTTTTGAACCAGATGCCGGTGCAGCCCAGCCACCACATGGCTACGGTGCCGGGCTCTACTTGGGTTTCTTCGATTTCTTCGTTGAGCCACGTGCCCCACTCGGGGAAGGTGCTCATAATCCAGCTTTCGCGGCTGATTTCGTCGATCTTGCTCATAAAAAACGACCTTTCTTTTTGGATTTAGGCCTTGCCCTGGCCATAGTAGGCGTTGGCCCCGTGCTTGCGGTAGTAGTGCTTGTCCTGCATGGCCTGGGGGGCGGGCTGGATATGGGGGTTGAGGCGCTCGGCCCGGGCGGCCATTTTGGCTACTTCTTCCAGCACTACGGCGTTGTGCACGGCCTCTGCGCCGTCTTTACCCCAGGTGAAGGGGCCGTGGTTTTTGCACAGTACGGCGGGCATGGCTTCGTAGTCTTTGCCGGCAAAATGCTCGGTGATGGAGAGCCCAGTGTTTTTTTCATAGGCTTCCCCGATCTCCTCCTGCGTCAAGTTGCGCACGCAGGGGATTTCTCCGTACATGTAGTCGGCGTGGGTGGTGCCGTAGCAGGGGATGCCCCGGCCCGCCTGGGCCCAGCTGGTGGCCCAACTGGAATGGGTGTGCACGATGCCGCCGATTTTGGCAAAGGCTTTGTACAGTTCTATGTGGGTGGCGGTGTCGGAAGAGGGGTTGTAGCGGCCTTCGATCTTGTTGCCTTGCAGGTCCATGAGGACCATGTCTTCTGGGCAGAGCTTGTCGTAGTCTACCCCGCTGGGCTTGATGGCGAAAAGCCCTGTTTCCCGGTCGATTTCGCTGACGTTGCCCCAGGTGAAGGTCACAAGGCCGTACTGGGGCAGCAGCATGTTGGCACGGTATACACGTTCTTTCAGTTCTTCCAGCATGGTTTCATCCCTCCATCAAAAATCAGAATACAGGGCGATTTCGTCTGTCTCGCGGTTGCAGGCCAGCAAAAGGTCCTGACCGCCGATTTGGCAGCCATAGACATTGGCCGGGCCCCGGCCGTCGTCCAGGGTCTTGAAGCGGTAGGCGCCGTCTTCATAGGTAAAGGCCAGAAGGCGCCGGGCGCCCTGGCGGTGGCCGATGACGGCCGTGGGCTTACCGGCTAAGGAGCCGCCCCATATGGCGTGGAGGAAGGGGAGCTTTTCCGGGTATTCGTATGCGGGCTGCCAGGTTTCCCCTTCTTTCCGGTAGATGCGCAGGGTGTCGCCGTGGAAGGGCGATAAGGTTATCAGCTCGTTTTCCCCGTCGCCGTCCAGATCCAGCAGGAGGGCGTCGCTGGCGGGGGTGGTTAAGAGCGTTTCTTCGGTCCAGGCTTTGCCGGGGGCTGTGGGGGGATAAAAACGGAAGATGCCGTTTTCCCCGCAGACCAGGGCGGAGTGCCCCCCGTTTTCGGTTACCCGGCAATAGCCGTGGTTTTTCAGCACGCCTTCTTTGATGGGGGCAAGGGGCAGCTGGTTTTCTTCGTTATAGGGGGACAGGTCCTCTGGAAGCTCGCAGGCGTACACCTTGCCGGGGCTGCTCCAATCGTCTTTGTGGGCGTGGGCGGATTTTAGGGTGCAGGCGATCAGGTAGCGCCTGCCGCCTTGCTCTAAGATATCGAACCGGTGGACAAAAGGCAGGCCGGCTATGGTGCGCACAGACCACCCCTCCCCTTCCGGCGCGGCCAGCACGATTTTGGCGTTGGCGGAATCGTTGGGGGAATAAAACTCGTGGGTAGCTAAAAAATGCCCGTCTGTGCCCGGCACCTGCACCATGGTCATGACCCCGCCGGGGCCCTCCCAGATGGTGGCTTTTTCGCGGCCTGCCGCGTCAAAGAGGATGCACCGGTCGTGCTTTTCGGCGGCTACCAGGAAGTGGGGCTCCCCTTGATACGTTAGGGGGGCTACTGAGTAGCACTTTTCCAGTTTTGCCAATACGTTTTTCTTCATCTGCTTCACTCCGTTTCCCTGTTTTTTAAAGCGCCATGCCGGCCTGCTTCATCTTGCCGGTTACAAAGGCTTTGGCCTGGGCGATCTTCCCGGCCGCTTCCTGGACGGTTTGGGGGCGGGTATTGTCGGCCCACATCTCTAAGAGGAACATGCCTTGGTAGTCTAAATCCCGCAGGGCCTGGAAGATGCCCAGGAAGTCTACGGTGCCCTGGCCGAATTCCAGGTCGCGGAAGACGCCGGGCCTGGTTTCTTTAATGTGCAGGGCTACGGTCTCCCCTATGCCGAGGGCCAGCTCTTGGGGCACGTTGTGGGCGAAGTTGCTGAGGTTGCCGATATCGGGGTAGATTTTGAAGTAGGGCGAGGGGATTTTCTTTAAGTACCCCATGGCACGGCTGATGGTGCCCATGTAGGGCGTGTCCATAATCTCCATGGCCAGCATGACCCCGGCCCGGGAAGCCATTTGGACGGCCTGCTTCATGCCCTTGATAAAGAGGGCGTCGGTTTCTTCGTCGGCGGGCTCGTAGTACACATCGTAGGCCGCCAGCTGGATGCAGCGCACCCCCAGCTTTACGGCCAGGCAGATGGCTTTTTCCATGATCTCCATGGCCTTTTGCCGGGTGGCTGGGTCTTTGCTGCCAAAGGGGTATTTCCGGTGGCCGCTCAGGCACATGGTGGGCAGGGCCATGCCCTCTTGGCGCAGGAGGGCCCGCAGGGACTCGATCTCGCCCTCCGTCCAGTCCAGGCGCGCCAGGCGCTCGTCGGATTCGTCTATGGAGATCTCTATGTAGTCGAAGCCTGCCAGCTTGGCGGCTTGCAGCTTTTCTTCCCAGCTAAAGGCGTTAGGCAGGGCTTTTTCGTATATGCCCAGGGGGTTCTTTCGTATACTGTACATGTGCTTGCTCCTTTGTTTACGGCTTGCTCCTTTGTTTACGGCTTGGTTTAGGTGGCGGGCCACAGCTGGTGGTAGGCTTTTAGGGCCCGCTGGTCCAGCTCCTGGTACATGGCGGCGTTTTCCGGGTTGGGCTTGTAGGTTGTTACGGGGTCTTGCCGGCTGATTTTTTCGTAGGCCTCCCCTACGCTGGCGTAGGCCCCCAGGGCGTGGGCCGCGACCATAAGGGCGCCCCGGGCGGTGGCGTCGGCTTTGCCGCGGCGCTGGATGGGCTGGCCGTATATGTCGCTTTGCATCTGGTTAAAGGGGGCGCTGTTTGCCAAGCCGCCGTTTACGGTGATCTCTTTTAGGGGTACGTAGCGGGACATGGCCTTTACGCCGCGGCCCAATTCCAGGGCAATGCCCTCCAGCAGGGCTCGAAGCATATCCTGCCGCCGGGTGTGCAGGGTCACGTTATGGAATAGGCCGGTGGCGGCGGTGTTCCAGTCTGGGGTAGAGCGGCCCTGGAAATAGGGCAGGCAGAAGCAGCCGTTGGCGCCTGGGGGGGATTGGGCCACTTCCTCGTCTAGCTGGGCAGGGGTGTGGGCAGAGGGGTAGAACTCGCGCCGGAACCAGTCAAAGGCCGAGCAGCAGGTGAGGACGCTGGCTTCTAGGATATACTGGCCTTTTATGGAGGCGCAGTTGCAGAGGACGTCCTGGCCTAAGTGGGCGGGGATTTCTTCTGCCCCGGCTATAAGGTAGCCCCCTGTGCCTGCTGTGATGGACAGCGCCCCGGCCCGGACTACCCCCTGCCCTATGGCCCCGCACTGTTGGTCGCCGCCGGCGGTGACCACGGGCAGGCCTAGGGGGAGGCCTGTAAGGGCCGCTGTTTTTCCCGTGAGGCGGCCGTGGATGGAGCCGGGCTCGGTTAAGGGGCAGAGCTTGTGCTCTTCTATGCCGAAGAGTTTTAGGAGGTCTGGGTCCCATTGGCGGGTGTGAAGGTCCATCAGCAGGGAGCGGCTGCCGTAGGTGTGGTCGGTGGAAAGGGCGCCGGTAAGGAGGTACAGGAGGTAGTCGGGCACAGCCAGGAATTTGTAGGTGTTTTGGTAGAGCTGGGGGCGTTCTTTGCGCAGCCAGGCCATTTTGGGGCCGGAAAAGACGGGATTTACCCGGGAGCCGCAGCGCTGGAATACCCAACCGTTTTCCGGCTCCCTTTCCCGGCAGAGGGCTTCTACCCGTTTATCCTGCCACATGATGGCATTGCAGAGGGGGGCCATGTCCCGGTTTACGGGTATTATGGAGGAACGCTGGGAGGTGAGGGCTATCCCCTCAAGGGGCCAGGAGGCGGCTTTCGCCGCCTGGGCGGAGGCGGACAGGGCGGTGTAAAGGGCGTTTTCCCAGTCGGCAGGGGGCTGCTCGACCCAGCCGTTTTCCAGGTAAAGGGGGCGGTATGGGATCTGCTTACAGAAAAGCTCTTGGCCGGTGTGGGTGAAGACCATGCTGCGCAGGCTGGACGTGCCTACGTCGATTACCAGGATATGCATGTGCGGCCCTCCCTTGCACGGTTATTTCCCCTTGGGATATTCGGGGTTCAGAATCTAGGGATATTTTATCATGTTCGCCAATGGATTGCAAGATTTTTGTGCACTATCCCGGCTTTTGTGGGCAAAATTCCCGGCAAGGCGTGGCCCTGCCGGGTGGTTGGGGGCCTGGTTATTGGCCATCAAAAAGAGGGGTGGAAAGGTAGCGGTCGCCGGTATCGGGCAGGAGCACGGCCAGGGTCTTGCCGGCGTAAGGGGGCTGGGCCGCCAGGGTTTTAGCCGCAAAAAGGGCCGCGCCGGAGGAAATGCCTACCAGCACGCCTTCTTTTGTGGCAAAGGCGCGGCTGGCCGAGTAGGCTTCTTCTTCGGTAACGGCGACGACCTTATCGTAGATAGAGGTGTCCAGCAAACCGGGTACAAAGCCTGCGCCAATGCCTTGCAGGCCGTGGGGGCCGGGCTGCCCGCCGGAAAGCACGGGAGAGCCGGCGGGCTCTACGGCTACGACCTGGATGCGGGGGTTTTGCTCTTTTAGGTACCGGCCTGTGCCGGTGATGGTGCCGCCGCTGCCTACGCCAGCTATAAAAACGTCGATTTTTTGGCCGGACTGTTCCCAGAGCTCGGGGCCGGTGGTCTCGTAATGGGCCTGGGCGTTGGCGGGGTTTTCGAACTGGCCGGCCAGGATGCTGCCGGGATTCTCCTTTTGCAGCTGCTCCGCTTTGGCGATGGCCCCGGCCATGCCCTGGGCCCCGGGGGTCAGGACAATTTGGGCGCCGTAGGCTTTTAATAGGGCGCGGCGTTCGGCGCTCATGGTGTCTGGCATGGTTAGCAGCACCCGGTAGCCTTGGGCGGCTGCTACGGCGGCCAGGCCGATGCCGGTGTTGCCGGATGTGGGCTCGATGATAAGCCCGCCGGGCTGCAGGCGGCCGCTGCGGCGGGCGTCTTCGACCATGTACAGGGCGGCGCGGTCTTTTACGCTGCCTGCGGGGTTTTGGTATTCCAGCTTGGCCAGCAAGCGGCAGCCGCCGGCGCCGCCGAGGAAACGGCTGGCTTCCAGCAGGGGGGTGTGGCCGATCAGTTCTGTTAAGCTGTGGGCGATGTGTTCCATGAGGGTCCCTCCTTTTCCCGGCCGGGGCGGCGGGGAAATCCAGAATGCGGGGCACGGTTTGCCCCTTTATGCTTATAGTACCCCAGCCCGCGGCAATTTGTCAATGGGCGGCCGCAAGGGGGAGTGTCCAACCACACGTTTTATGCCTCCGGCGGTTCAGGGGCTTTGCCCCTGAAAACCCCACAAACCCTTTTAAAAAAGGGTTTGATCTTAAAACTAATTTTTCTCCTTTTGTGGAAGGGTTCAATGGGCGCTTTTTTTGTTCATATATTTCTAAATTCTTAACAAACCGTTAAAACGGCAAAAAAGCATTGCCATGGCCGGGCCGAAGAGGTATAATAATTAAAGTATACAGGAATACAGCCTATTTTGATTGCAAGGAGCCGCACTGTGCTATGAAAAATAAGAAAAAGCCTCTCATTATCGTTTTAAGCTCTTTGGCCGTGCTGGCCGTGTTCGCCGTGTGTTTTTGGTTTTTCTGGCTGAA
This sequence comes from bacterium D16-76, assembly GCA_009917445.1. Taxonomy (GTDB): domain Bacteria; phylum Bacillota; class Clostridia; order Oscillospirales; family Acutalibacteraceae; genus Acutalibacter. Next base: position 111,633 of record QZEE01000001.1, read on the forward strand.
GGATTACCTGGCCGCCCAGAACGCCGCGCCGGCTTATGTGAATTCGGTGTCTTCGATTACGGGCATGAACGCGGGCGCGGTACCCCGGTACGCGGGGGTGGTGGAGCCCCAGAAGATCACCAAGGTGAATAAGGACGAAAGCAAGACCGTGGCCCAGGTTTTGGTGACGGAAGGGGACGAGGTACATATCGGCGACCCCTTGTTTGCTTATGACACGGACGAGATGCAGCTTTCTTTGAAGCAGGCTGAATTGGAACTAGAGGGCATTGCCAACCAGATCACCACCCTGAAAAACCACAAGACGACTTTGGAAGCCGAGAAGAAAAAGGCCAGCAGCGACGAGCAGGTCTCTTATACGGTGCAGATACAGTCGGTGGAGCTGGAAATTAAGAACGCGGAATACAACAGCTCGGTGAAGAAGACGGAAATCGACAAGCTGAACCACTCTTTGCAGAACGCCCAGGTGCTTTCGGAAGCGGACGGGATCATTAAGGAAATCAACATGACCCCTAAGACGGACGCCACAGGCCAGCCTGCGCCTTTTATCAGCATTTTGTCTTCGGGGGAGTTCCGCATTAAGGGTACGGTGTCGGAGCTGAACATCGGCTCTATTTACGAAGGGCAGATGGTCGTAGTGCACTCCCGGGTGGACGAAGGCCAGATATGGGCCGGCACGGTGGAGAGCATTGACCGGGAACCAAGCCAGGACCAGAACAACAGCATGATGTATTATGGCGGCATGGATTCGGGGCAGCAGAGCTCGAAGTATGATTTTTATGTGCTGCTTAACAATCCGGAGGGCCTGCTGCTGGGACAGCATGTATACATTGAGCCTGACACCGGCGAAAGCGCTGTAAGGACCGGCCTGTGGCTGCCGGCCTCTTATGTGGCCCATGACGACATTGGCAGCTTTGTATGGGCCAGGGACGAAAAGGAACGGCTGGAACGGCGCATGGTCATGCTGGGGGAATACGATTCGGACAACGACATGTATGAAATTATAAGCGGGCTTTCTACTTTGGATTATATTGCCTACCCGAGCGACAGCCTGGTGGTGGGCGGGCCTACGACTATGGACGCCTCCCAGCAGTTTGAGGAGGGCGATATGGACCCGGGCATTGACTCCATGCTGCCGGAAGGCGGGGAAGGCTTTGTGGAAGACGGCGTCGTTGACGTGCCGGGGGGGAATATGGAGGATATCCCAGACGGCGGGGACGACGGCTTGGGGACAGATGATGTGGAAGGGGCTGCAGAACCGGTTGAGGACGGGGGCGCCCTGGCTGGGGCGGCTTCCCCTGGCGACTTGATGGTCCGATGATCTTACTAAGGAAAGGAACGGCGCGGAGGGTTTCCGCGCCCTGGTTGTGGGCCCTATGATGCTGGAACTGCGGAAAATCTGTAAAACCTATTTGCAGGGGCGCATGGAGGTGCCTGTGCTTAAGAACATCTCCCTTTCGGTGGATGAGGGGGAATATTTGGCCATTATGGGGCCTTCGGGGTCGGGCAAGACTACGCTGATGAATATTATCGGGTGCTTGGACGGGCCTACCTCGGGGGAATATTGGCTGGAAGGGCAGGATATTTCCGGCTTGGGGGACGCGAAGATGTCGGAGGTGCGGCTGCACAGCATTGGCTTTGTGTTCCAGAGCTTTTACCTGCTTTCCAGGCAGTCGGCGCTGGACAACGTGGCGCTGCCCCTTTTGTATGCCGGGGTGCGCCGTCGGGAACGCCAGGACATGGCCCGGCAGGCTTTGGAGCGGGTGGGCTTGGGCGACCGCACGGATTTTAAGCCCACGCAGCTTTCCGGCGGCCAGTGCCAGAGGGTGGCCATAGCCCGGGCTATTGTGAACAGCCCAAAGATTTTGCTGGCCGACGAGCCTACCGGCGCGCTGGACACCAAGTCTGGGGAACAGATTATGGAGATTTTCCAGCGGCTGAACGATGAGGGCGTGACCATTGTGATGATCACCCATGAGCCGGAGATTGCCGCCCACGCCAAGCGCACCCTGCACATACGGGACGGCAGCCTGGTGGACGCCAAGGGCCGGCCTTTGGCGGAAGAGGCCCCGGAAGAGGATGGCCAGGGGCCGGCAGGCAACTTTGACGCCCCTATCCCTATAGAGGTAGAGGGGCTGACGGTGGAAGACATGCTGGGCCCCCAGTCCCCGGATGCAGGCTATAGAAAGGAAGAGGGCACGCCCCATGAACAAACAGGTGAAAGCACGAGGCCAGAATAAGAATTTGAAAAAGAAGGTGATCCTTTCCTCCATTATGGCGGCGGTGCTGGTGGCGGCTGCTGTGGGGGCTTGGTTTTTCATACAGTACCGCAGCGACCAGAAGACCGTGGAGGTTTTGCCGGTATCTTATTGCGCGGTGACGGACTATTGGGGGGACCAGGCTTCTTCCTCGGGTACTATCCTCAGCGACTACACACAGGAGCTGCAGCCGGTTACGGACAAGATTATTACAGATATTTTTGTTACCCAGGGGCAGGAGGTCCGCATTGGCGACCCGCTGCTTCAATACGACAAGACCAAGCTGGAATTGGACGTGGAACAGAAGGAGCTGAATGTGAAAAAGGGGGAACTGAGCATTGAGGATGCCCAGGCCCAGTTGAAAAAATTGCAGAACACAAAGCCGGTTTCTACCAGCAAGCCGGTGGTCACCCCCCGGCCTACCCAGCGGCCTACGGTTACCCCGACGCCTACGCCCTCCCCTTCGCCACTGCCTTCGGCTACGCCGGTGCCGCCGGCGGATGTGATGCTTTACAGCCGGTTGGATTTGGACGCGGTGCCTTACAGCGGCAGCGGTACTACGGAGGATCCTTATGTGTTCCTTTGCACGGATGGGTGCGTCATGACGAAGGGGTTCCTTTTGCACCTTTTGGGGTTGGAGGAGGAGCCTGTATTCGGCGAGGACGGGGAGTTGATAGAGAGCCCTCTCCCCTCCCCTTTTGCGGCGGTTTTTGAGGTGCGGGAGGGCGACTCCAATTATGGGGAAGTGCTCTCTTCTTTTAAGCTGGACGGGACAAAGTTCTCCGGCACCATTAAGAGCCTGGGGCCGGTGGAGATTACCGATATGGAGGATATCGAGCGGGTTTTGCTGGACGCTACCCCTACGCCGAACCCTAACAATTATAACGACATGGGCTATACGGCTGCCGAGCTGAAAAAGCTGATTGCGGAGAAGCAGACGGAAATACGGGATTTACAGCATAAATTGAAGCAGTCAAAGCTGGATTTGGAGGTTGCCCAGCGGGCGCTGGAAAACTCTACGGTGCTGAGCAATGTGGATGGGCGCGTGCGTTCTTTGATTGAGCTGGACACGGCTTTGGCTGAGGGAAAGCCTTTTATGGTGGTGGCCGGGGACGACAAGTTTTATATCTCCGGCGCTTTGAGCGAGGGCCTTTTGGGCAGCGTGCGGGTCGGGGATTACGTTAACGCCATGAGCTGGATGAACGGCATGACCTATACGGCCCAGATCGTGAGCATTTCGGAGTTCCCTATAGAGGACTCTGGCAATTATTACAGGGGGAGCGGGAACCCCAACAGCTCTAGTTATGAATTTACCGCGGTAATTGAGGGCTTGGACGAGACCTTGGAAAACGGCATGGGTGTGGAGATCACCATGAACGTGCAGGCTGAGGGCGACAGCCAGGCGCTGTATTTGGAAAAGCCTTATCTGCGGCAGGACGACGCGGGCTTTTACGTGATGAAGGCGGGCAAGGACAACCGCCTGCATAAGCAGTATGTGCAGACTGGCAAGTCTATTTATGGGGGCAGCTACTTGGAGATCAAGGCCGGGCTGACGGTGGAGGATTTTGTGGCTTTCCCCTATGGCGTGGACACCAAGGAGGGTGTGCGCGTCTTGTTGCAGGACAGTGAAGAGCCCCCCTACCCGGAGGGCGCGGACCAGGAGGATGCCGCTGAAGGCGGCGTGGCGCTGGATGGGCTGCTGGCTGCTTTGGAGCAGGGCGCGGCGGTGGGCGCCACGGGGCGCGGCACCGGCGGCTTGGATGGGGAACCTGGCGGCCTGGTGGACGCCAACTTGCCAGAAGGGGCTGTGATCACCGGGCGGGATGAGAACGGCACGTATTTTGAGACGGAAAACGGAGGGGGAATCATCCTTGATTGAAAATATACGGCTGTCGTTTCAGGGCATATGGTCCCATAAGCTGCGTTCGTTTTTGACCATGCTGGGGATTATTATCGGTATTGCGGCTATTATTTCTATTGTGTCCACGATTAAGGGCACCAATGAGCAAATTAAGCTGAACCTGATTGGTTCGGGCAACAACGTCACCCGGGTACAGCTGTACCGGTCGGATTCGGACTACCCGTATGAGATGGAATACGAGGGGCTTCCGGATGGGATACCCCCTATTAGCGACGATGTGTACAACGCGGTGCTGGATCTGCCCGATGTGGTGTCGGCCGCGGCTTATAACCGCCGCACTAGTTACAACAGCACCTTTTATTATGGCAACACGGAGCTTTCCGGCTGCGAGGTCTTTGGTATTGACAACGCTTATTTCTCTACGTGCAGCTATTCGGTGAAGCGGGGCCGGGCTTTTGTGCCGCGGGATTTTAATAACTTCCGCCATGTGGCTGTGCTGGACAGCAACGCCGCCCAGATGTTCTTTCAGGGGGCGGACCCTATTGGCAAGACGATTGAGTTTAAGTCCATTGCGCTGGTGGTGGTGGGCGTGGTAGAGCCGGATAAGAAGTTTGAGCCGGTGATCAACAGCATTGAGGACTACTATACCTATGCCAACGCCCAGTCTTCGGGGGCGGTGTTTGTGCCGGAGAATATCTGGCCTTCCCTGTTTGCTTATGACGAGCCCCAGGAGATTGCCGTGCAGGTCACCCATACGGAGGCTATGTCTACGGTGGGCGAATCGGTGGCGGATTTGCTGAACAGCCAGGGGGCCAATGAGAATGTGCTTTATAAGGCGGAGGACACCTTGAAGCAGGCCCAGGAGCTGCAGGAGCTCAACAACGCCACCAACCAGCAGCTGATTTGGATTGCCAGCATTTCTTTGCTGGTGGGCGGCATTGGCGTGATGAATATTATGCTGGTGTCGGTTACGGAGCGCACCCGGGAGATTGGCTTGAAGAAGGCTATTGGCGCTAAGAAAGGGCGTATTTTGTGGCAATTTTTGACGGAGGCTGCGGTGCTTACCGGCCTGGGTGGGCTTTTGGGGGTAGGCGCGGGCATTGGCATGGCCGAGTTGATTTCGAACTTGACCTCGGCGCCGGTGTCTATCAGCATCCCGTTTATCTTGCTGGCGGTGCTTTTCTCTATGGCTATTGGCATCTTGTTTGGGCTTCTGCCGTCGGTGAAAGCTTCGAATTTGAACCCCATTGACGCTTTGCGGCATGAATAGGCCTCTCCCCTACCCTTTTTAGGAAGTGGTAATATGAAAGCACATGGCTTTTATTTTACTGGCCGCGGCGCTGGTTTATCTGCCTTTTTTAGCCATGTTGGTAGTACGGCAATGGCCTGGGCCTGTGAGCTTTGTTTTGTTCTATTTCCCGCCTTTTACTACTATCCCTCTTGCCGCCTTTGGGCTGGGCGCGGCGGCCGGGAAAAACGCCAGGCGGTATGGGTACGTACCGGTGCGGTTCCCCTCTTCTTTTCCCTCAGCTCATACGGCCAGATTTGCCCTTTGGAAATGCTATCTGCGCTGTTGGGCCTATATCTTTTGTTGGGGGCAGGCGGGCTGCTGGGCTGCCATTTTATTCGGAAATTTATTGGTTTGAGGCCGGGGGGATCGATACATGAAAAGGATTTATAAGCATCTATTCTTTGTTTTGCCCATTGCCGGTGTGATGCTGTTGGTGCCGGGAGCGGTTTCTTTCCTGCCCTCTGACGCGGGGCTGGGGGCGGCTGTGCTGCTGTTTCTCATTGTGGACCCGCTTTTTGCCTTGGGGATTGGTGTGGCTGCGGGGTGGGATGTGAAACGCTTTTGGTATGCGCCTTTGTTAACGGCGCTGCTCTATTGGCTGGGGGCAGTGGTTTTTATTGCGGGATGGAACAGCTCTATTCTTTTCTATGTGGTGGTGTATTTGTTTGTGGGCGCAGGGGCTATGGGGATTACCCATTTCGTGCGCTATGTACGGGGGAAGTTGTAAAACCTGAATAAAATGAAAAGCCGTCAGAAGCGGGGATGCTCCGGCGGCCTTTTTTGTTTATATGATTTTTATCCGTTGTCGTCGCTGGTGGTGGGCTCTTGGGAAGTCTCGGCGGGGGGCTCGGAGGACAGGGCGCTGGCCTCTCCCCCATCGCCCTTGGCTTTGGCGGAACGGGCGAAAAGCCTGCGCTGGGTCTTTTGGTCGGCGATGCCGGTTTCTTCTAAGCCGTTGGCCTTTTGGAACTCTGTGACGCACTGGGCGGTGTATTCGCCAAAGTGGCCGTCATATTCCCGGTCCAGGTAGCCCAGCTCTTCCAGGCGGGCTTGGAGCTTCTGCACGGCGTCCCCCTGGTCGCCTTGGGACAGGGTCTCGTATTCGGTGTCGTCCTCTTCCTCTTCCTGGCTGGCCAGGGCCGAGCCTACGGCGGAATCAATCTCTTCGGTGGGGTCGGTGACCTGCATGGAGTTCTCTTCCAGGAGCTCTGGGAAAACGGAGGCACTGATCTCATAGGCGGTCTCGATTACGGTGCGGCCCTGCCACTCCATTAAGCTGGGGTCCATTTCAAAGACTTTTTTGTCTTTTACGGCCTGGGAATCGGCAAAGCGGCTGTCGGACAGGATCTGCTCGGCCAGGCCGGGCGGGCAGAAGATGGCGTTGGGGTTGGAGATGCGGAGGGTCTCGAAGTCGTAGGAGCCGCCCTCTAAGCTTTTAAAGACGTTGGTGACGCCGGAATAGGTCATGATGGTGCTGCCAAACATGTCGCCGGTGACAGCGCTGCTGTCCAGGTCGTAGAGATAGCAGGCGGTGGTTACACGGTCGCTGGGCACGATGCGGTTGATGGCGTCCAGGGTCAAGAAAACGTCCTGGGCTACCCGAATGCCTTCTTCGTGGCCGGGGCCTCCCCCAGCCAGGGCTTCGGCTACTTGGGAGTATAGGCGCTCGAAATCCTCACGGTCTGTGGCCGGGGCGATGGAAAGCACGGTAAGCCCGGCCTCCTGCAGCGCGGCGGCGGGGCCGTTACTGCTGGGGTCCAGGAGGACCAGGTCGGGGTTTTCGTCCTGGATGGCCTGGGGGTTGTCCCGGGAGATTTTTTTCAAGTCCCGCAGGCTTTCCTGGGTGCACTCCTGGGCGCCGGCGGCAAGCTGGGTTTCAAAGCCCAGGGCCAGGACAACGTCCGCCAGGCTGGGCGACAGCACCACTACTTTTTGGGGCCGGGCTGAGATGGTCACCCCGGCCACTTCTACGGGGAACTCCCCAGCGGCGGCTACACCGGAGATGACGCCCCGCACATCGGAACAACCGGCCAGCATGCCGCAGACCAGCACAAAACAACATAACCATGCAGCCAACCGGTACAGCAGGCCAAAATTTTTACCCATATGAAATATCCAACTCGCTTTCTAAAAGCTTGATGAGGCGGCGGCACAGTCCCCCGCTGCGGGCTGGGCTGTGCGCCTTGCTTTTTTCTTATTTTACAACTTTTTTGCGGCCTATGTCAACCTTCCGCTAAAAATACTTGACTTTTTGCGGGGAAAAAGATAAAATAGAGGTGGCTTATTGAGGGGATGGGCTGGTGTGGGTGTTTTTGTGCTGAACACTGCATGATTATTTATATGGAAACGTATTGAAGTGGTCATAACGAGCCGCACTCGAAATGGTAGCCTATGCTGTCAACTTCGTGATCCTGCAAATCCAGTGTTTTCAACGGGTTCAGAAGTTCTGATCAACTGAATAAAATGTGTTCTGTCTCGGAGTTCTGTCCTACGGTTTTTGGGCTTCGGGAAGGCTATAAAATGGAGAGTTGTCCGAGTGGTCGAAGGTGCAGCACTCGAAATTCTGTGGGGTGAGTGGAACGGGAGAGGCCGGAAAGCCTTGAAAGCACTGGGTATTTTGGAGTTGGGAGGACAAAGATTTGGCCGAGTTCTAACGAGAATTCTAAGATAACAAACGACACAATTTAATATACGGAGATGTACCCAAGTGGTTGAAGGGTCCGGATTCGAAATCCGGTAGGTCGGTTCTGCCGGCGCTGGGGTTCAAATCCCCACATCTCCGCCATGTAGGGACGATGATTTTGATACAAAGGTATCGAAATTATTGTCCCTACTTTTATGCCAAAACGGATGTTTTCAGCTGATTTTCGTACATTTTCAGAAAAAGCACCGCTGCGGGCCAGAATACTCTCCGGCCTGCAGCGGTGCTTTTTTACTTTTCTCTGGGTTCTGGACGCTTGTATGCGTTGAAACCTTGCAGAAAGCGTTAAACTTTTGGGTTTGGAGGTTGGAGCCGTTAAAACTTTAGACAGGTATTAAATCATTCTCAACGGCTAATTCGGCGGCACTTGGTAGTGTCAAGAATTATGCGCAAAAAAGTTTGCAGGCTCTGGCAGAATAGAATCAGCCAGCAGAAGAGGCATCCTCCAGGGCAGCCTCTAAGTGCTTCATATTCATGTACTTCTTGTAGCCCCACTGGGTGCCAGCTACATGGCGGAGCCTGGCACAGACCAGCATCAAAGCAGAATTGCCATCCGGGAAGCAGCCCACTACTCTGGTGCGGCGGCGGATCTCCCGGTTGAGGCGTTCCATGACATTGTTGGTGCGGATACGAGTCCAGTGTTCGCTGGGAAAGTCGCAATAGGTCAGTGTCTCTTCAATGCCGTCCTCCACTTTCTTGGCCGCCTCCTTCAGCTTCATTTCCCGCAGCTGGGCTACCACGGCCTTAGCTTTCTCACGGGATGCTTTTTTGCTCTCCTGGGCGTGGATCGCCTTAAGCATCTTGGCCACCAACTTCACCTTAGAGCGCGGTGTCACAGAAAAGACATTGCGGTAGAAATGGACGGTACACCGCTGGTATTTGGCCTCTGGGAACACTTCTCCCACAGCCTCCAGCATACCAAGACACTTGTCCCCAACCACCAGCTTGACCCCGTCCAGTCCGCGGCCTCGCAGCCACTGGAAGAAGCTGACCCAACTGGCCTTGTCCTCTTTCATGCCCTCAGCGGCGCCTAAAACCTCGCGGTATCCGTCCTCATTTACCGCAATCGCCACCAGAACGGCTACATTCTCATACTCTCCGCCCCAGTTCCGCCGCAGATAGATCCCGTCCACATAGACATACGGATAGCGTCCGCCCTGTAAAGGCCGACTGCGCCAATCTTCAATGTGGACATACGCTTTTTTGTTCAGCTCGCTGATGGTCGCTGGGGACACTTTGCTTCCCCACAGCGCCTCGGTGATGTCCTCTACCCGACGCACCGAGACACCAGCCAGATACATTTCAATGAGAGCTTCCTCCACACTGCTTTCACGCCGGCGGTACCGCTCTATAATGGCCGTTTCAAACGAGACTCCCTTCAGGCGGGGCACATGGAGCGTAACATCACCGGAGGTGGTGGTAAGGTTTCGGCTGTAGTGACCACTACGGTACCCCTGGCGAGCCTCATTTCGCTCATACCGGCCTGCCTGAGTCAGTTTTTCCGCCTCCTGCTCCAGCAGCTCATTCAGCGTTTCTTCCACGCTCCCGCGTACCAGCTCCTTAACTTGACCCTTGATTACTTCTTCATTTAGCTGTACAATCTTCTCTGACATGGTTTGCTGTCTCCTCTCAGAATGGTGTGTCGCTACTTCATTCTACCAGAGAGCTGCAAACCTTGTCTTTTTTTGCGCAACTTATTGTACCTTATCCGGCACTTATTCATCTGCCGGAACGGGAATATAAACCCGCTCCAGCGGAATGACCTTTTTGTATTTGGGGCTGAGATTCTCATAATATTTAAGAACCAGTGTTACAAGTTCGTCCCCATCAATGCCTCTGATGATAGGAGTGCTGTCCAAGTACTTCCTTGCGTTTTTTGTATAGCCTGACAGTGAGATGAACAATCCGTAGTCGCCTTCACGCATGGCCCCTTTCAGTGATTGGATCGTGGTTTCCCGAATATCTCCGTCCTGGCTCTTTACTTGCACTAAAATCCGAGGGGGTAGCTCGTCTTTGTACGCAGTTATGTCAATGCCGCTGTCACCTCCCTGGGGTGAAAGTTCTGTGCGATATCCCATCGCATTCAGCAGATCGGCCACAAAACTCTCTAAAGCATAGCCCTTCAAGTTCCGGCTAAGTTCTTTTAGGATGAAGTCCTTGGTGCTTTGTTTGATCTCCTCGGCAGTGGCCCCTACACTTTCATCCTCATCCTCCAGCGCCGTTTTCTTGAACCCGGTATCCAGAGATGCCAAAAATTCATCTGCATAGTTTTTGATTGTGAAAAGTGACATTGCCGATCCAGATTCATACAAAGCGCCTTGTGAAAAGGCAGTTCGGGGAAAATGCTTCAGCCACTTTACCTTGCGCCGATTGACATATTCTTGCGCTGAAGCCTCATATTGATATTCCCCGTCAACAATTCCAATATTTATCTCCCGGTTGCTTTTCGATGGGAACACCACATAGTCTCCAATCTGTATCTCAAACCGAAAACGGTAAAGCATTCCAGCAGCCAGAGCGATGGCACCTTTTTTGTCCTGCGGATAGACTTCCGCATACTTTTTCTTAAATGCCTCGCGGTCATTCTCCATGTTGGTGAGGTCACCGAAAGCTCCCCACCCAATGGCTATTGTGTTATCTTTCAGAAACAAGGAATCATCCTGTGTATGGATGCCCCATAACCTTCTCTCAATTTCGGCCATAAACATCGCCTCTTTTCTCAGATTTTTGTGCTTGGGGAATTCACTTTTTGCTTTTTGACTTCGTACCAAGTAACTTTACATTCAATTTTTCAAGCACCGTGTTGCATTCATTAATCGAACAGCCGCGGAAAGCGGATAGTATGTACATATAAGCACAGTCTGTTGGATCACTATTATCGTAGCCCAAGCCAGACAGACGAAGAGCATCCTCGGTCTCATGGAGAGTCAGTTCTAAACCAACTGCCATCGCAGTATAAGACGGCACTTTGAACTTATGATTTTGGTAAACGCGAGTGTAATCCATCGGCGCAAGGTGCGTCTTGTTCTGAAAAATACTCGTGTTCCAATGCGCAGCATCCATATACTTGCACATCCGCTGCGAGGTAGTTTCATTAACCAGGCGATTACGTTTCAACTGTGCTTGAAATTCAGAATTGGCGTCCTCCAGAGCCTTTGCCAGTGCTTTATTATACTCGTCCATGTTCTGAGTGTTGGAATCATAGGACGGCAGTTTTTTGTATTCCGTGTCAGCGCGGAACATATACTGAGCATCACGGATATTCGTTCGGCTGCAAACCAGCTTGTAGGAAAAATCAAGCGTACATTCTGATAGATGTAGCCTTGCGTATTCCGTCAAAAACAGTTCATCTTCGCCCGGCAACACATACTTCTCATCCCTCAGAACAAAGTATCCCTCGGCATAACAAAAAGCACCTGTGTCAAGCGTGGATTTCAGAAGATCATTGCTCATGTACAGCTGGAATGCCGTAACCTCGTCAATAGGCTGCTGATGGAATTTGGCTGCTGTAGAGGTTCTGCGATGGTGGCGGTCAATAACAACCGTTTCACTGTTATATAATTCAACAGCTTCAGGGTAGCCCAATTCGGATACTCGAATTGCTGCAGACTGTCTTGAAACATTGTAGATTTCCGCAATTTCTTCAACAACGGCTTTCAAAGCTGGCATCTGAAAACCACCGTTTCGTGAAACGCCCAACCGCTCAGAAAGGAGCATCCGCACAGTGCAACGCGGCATGAGGATTTTTGGGGCAATAGTCCGTGCCTGCCATTCCATCTTTTCAATGTCCGACCACTGCTCATTGTGACCATGCTGTCCAGCGGTCAGGCATCGAAAGGCAAATTCTGCTCCAAGGCTGTGGGTATTCTGATAACGGAAATACGCTCTGTGCTTGTACCAATGATAGCATTCATGTGCAAGCGTGTTGTTTGCACGGCCGGGATTGATAATATCGGCATCAAGAAAAACTGTGGGCTGCGAAACCTTATAGCCGATGTATTCCTCAGATGACCAGTCGTACACCTCAATGATACCAGCAGAAAAAGCAATCGCTCCCTGTATACTGTCATCTGGGGAAAGGCTCTCGGTATCCACGATATCGAGATTCATCTGCTTTTGCGCTATATCCCTTATGGGTGTTGCCTGTGGACTGTCGAGGACTTCTTTGCAGTATTTCCGCAGAAAGGATTCTGCCTCCGCCTCGAAGTCCTCAACAAAAGGCATGAATGGATTTTTATCATTCTGCATGGGCAGTGTTCCTCCTACTTATCTTCTCCGCGCAGAATACGATAAATCTCACTCATGAATACACTTGCAATCCTCGCACGGATTTCTTCGTTGTTCAGTAACAGCGTGTAAAAATCTGCATTCTGGTCATAGCCTTCAACGAGAGCGTCCTGGATGCAATCGTCATAAGTAAATTTGAAATCATCAAGAGAGTTGTTTTTTGCACTCTTGGTGAGCCGTTCCTTAAATTCGGGATTCTGCAAGAGCAGGTCCCTTATCTGCATGGCGGATTTTGTGGCGAAGTCTGTGCCGTACTTTTTATCGTAAAGAGCATTCACCTCGTCAATGATTTGGGAAAGGCGTTTTTTCTGTTCTTCTTCAACACTTGCCGGTTTCGGCTTTTTGATCTTTACTTCCGGCTGTGCTTCGATCTCCGGCTTTTTATGTTCGCTGGTCTGCTCCTGCCGGAATTCACTGACAGTTATTTTATCTGCAATATCAAAGTTGTTTCCGCCACCTCCGACATTGATCTCCTTGATGAGATAACTCAGGAAATTGTAACGTTTGTGTAGTTCAAGGTTTTCATATGCCGTAGCTTGAATGAGAAAACAGTAACCCTTGAGGAATCGACGAATTGTTTTGATAATCGCTTCCTGATCGGTCTCAGATTTCCTTTCAACCTTCTTTACAGCGACATCAAGCAGATTCCACATACGCTCCTTATCCCGTGCCGTCCGCTTTGTCTGATACAGATACCCGTTGAATTGATCAATATCGTCCACATCAAGGAAATCGTATGTATCCAGTTCACGGTCGAGATCGCGAATATCAGACGGAGAGATGGTCTCAAAAAGGATGGTGTCTTTATAATAGGGTGCAAACGCTTTTTTGATTTCTTCGTAATCGTTCTTGAAGTCCAGCACAAAGGTGGTTTTGTCATACGGCGGATAGATGCGGTTCAAACGAGAGAGCGTCTGCACAGCAGCCACGCCTTTCAGCTTCTTGTCCACATACATCGCCACCAGTTTCGGCTGGTCAAATCCTGTCTGGTATTTATTCGCCACAATCAGCACCTGATAGCAGCTGCGGTCAAACTCATAGCGCAGTTCTTCTTCCTTAATCTGGTTCATCCCGTATTCGGAGTATTCCACGCCCTTGATTTTAACCTTGCCGGAGAACGCCACAAGAGCCTTAATGTCGGTATACCCGTGGTCGTGGATATACTTCACGAAAGCCTGTTTGTACTCAACGGCCGCCTGAATGGATGAAGTAACGACCATCGCCTTTGCAGTGCCTCCGAGCAGATGGGCAACATTTGCCCGGAAGTGTTCAATGATGATTTCAACTTTCTGCGCAATATTTGTGGTATGCAGATCGATAAAGCGCGCCATCTTTCTCTTGGCGGCAATTGTCTTCAGTTCCGGGTCATCCTCGATGGCCTTGTTGATGTGGCAGTAGGTTTTCCAGGTCACATAGTTGTCAAGGACATTGAGGATGTAGCCTTCTTCGATGGCCTGTTTCATGGAGTACAGGTCGAAGGATTCTTTCCGTCCCTCGGAGTTCAGTGTTCCGAAAAGCTGGATGGTATCCGGCTTGGGTGTAGCGGTAAAGGCTATCATGGAGACATTCGGCTGCTTGCCGCTCTTCTTGATTTCCTCACGCATTTTATCCTCTTCGGTTTTCTCTTCATCGGAATCATCATTGGTAAGCACCGTGGTAACGGACTGCATGAACGTTCCCTCGGTGGAGGAGTGTGCCTCGTCAATCAGAACAGCGAAAGTCTTATCCTTCAAATTGGTGAGCAGCTTATTGTCGAGAATGTAGTAAAACTTATGAATGGTCGTGACAATGATTTTCGTGTTGCCGCGCAGAGCAATCGCCAAGTCATTGGAATCGCACTTATCATCCATGACCTTGACTTGTCCGCTTTTATGCTCCATGCCCATGATGGCCTCTTGTAGCTGACGGTCGACCACGATGCGGTCGGTAATGACCAGCACTGTATCAAACACATTGCTGTTTTCGGCATCATGCACCGTAGACAGAATATGGGCAAGCCACGAAATCGTCTCGGTCTTGCCGCTGCCAGCGGAATGCTCAATCAGGTAGTTGCAGGAAGAATGATTGAGAATGACATCATTCATAACCTTCTCCACAGCACGGAGTTGGTGGAATCGAGGGAATATCAACTCTTTTGTGCGGCGAACCTTGCCTGTGTCGGAGTTTTTTCGTTCCTTCGTTTTGATATATATGAACCGCTCAATGAGGAAGGTGATCTTATCCTTCGTCCAGATATCTTCCCACATATAGGAAACATTGATGCCGGACTGACAGTTATGAGGATTCCCTTTGCCAAACTCATAGCCTATGTTGAAGGGATTGAAGAAGGAATCCTTGCCAATCAGTTTGGTGCAGAAATAGACCTCATTCAAATCCATAGCGAATGCCGCAAACACACCGACCTTTTCTTTGAGGAGACGAGTGGTGCAGTCGCGCTCATTCTTATACTGCTTGATTGCATCCTCGTAGTTTTGCCCGGAAGTATTGCACTTCAGTTCTACGGCAAAAATGGCGATACCGTTCAAAAACAACACAAGGTCAATGCGCTCATCGCTCTTGTGGTATACCTCCTCCATGACGGAGAAAATGTTCCTGTTGTAGTTTTCGACTGCAACGGGATTTTTTGTGCTGTCTGGCTTGCGGAACATCAGCTTCAGTTCGTATCCGCTGTCAAATTCAACACCGTGCTTGATGACATCAATCAGACCGCGGCTCGGTTTGTTGATCTCGGCATTGATGTAATTGATAATGGTTTCCTCGGTGCGATCTTTGTAGATGGTGCGGAGACTGGCCATCGTGTCAGCCTGAGTGCTTTCAAGAAATTCGAGCAGCATCTCCGTATCCATCGCCAGACCGGGAGAAAACTTATCGGCAGGGCGGATGCGATAGCCGTTATCATCACGCAGATGTTCCAGAATCAGCTTCTGGTAGTCCTCTTTTTCCTTTAGCTGGTCTGCTCTAATTGGCATGACTTGTGACCTCCTTTACACGCTTTTTTCCTGTAACATATTCGTAAATCAGAGATTGTTTGTGGCTTAGAATTTTGTTTAACTGTACTTGCTTATCCAAGACAACAGCATCAATTTGCTGACACTTTTTATCAAGAAACTTTACAATTCCTTTCTGCTCAGATAGTGGACAAAGCAAGCCATAATAATTCACTATTTTCGCCAATATGGTACGAGGCATGGCGGAGCCAGCCATAGAAACTCTGATTTGACTCTGCATATATTCTGACTCCATGAGGTACATCAGGTACTTGTTGTTTAAAGATTTATTGCCACGCAAAATTGCAACAGAGGACAACACTACACATGGTTCATCAGATGTCACGAAACCTACTCGTCCAGTTGTAGCACCGTCTTTGACTATGAGGACATCATCTTTTTGTGGGCGGCACCCTGTCTTTTCTAACATCTTAAAATCGGTTTCTGAAATCTTCTTTGCAGTATCGTAATCGAGTCCGACTCCATGAACATCAGCAGCAGTTATATATGGAAACCCTTCGTAAGTTGTATCTGGTGAAAAATGGCTCCCATCAGTAATGAGGTCACAAATGTACTTCAGTCGCTTGACTTCCCAATGCGCAGGAATCATGCCCGGCCATTCACCGGCACATTTTTTCATCTCTACATTATTAAGTTCCACTCCATGGGTGACCGATTCTGTTATTACTGACATTCGGTATGCCTTTAGTACTTCAATTTGCTGCTCTAAATCATCAATAATGCTGTCAATTTTAGCACACTCTGTCTCCAGGAAAGTAGCAATAGATTGCTGTTCACCAACTGATGGCATGGCGTATTTGAATTCTGCGAAGTCCCCCTGGTACAGATGTTGAATAGTGCTATTTCCGACATTTTTATCCACAAACCAAGTCCAGAACACATCTGATTGCAATACCCAATACAAGAATTTACGGTCGTAACCGTCAATAGTAGAAATACGAAGCACACCACTATTGAGAGAGGTCGGTGCGGTGCAACCGCTGACGATGGCTACCTTGCCAATCGTACCATCCTTCGTAATGAGCAGATCACCGTCCTCAATCTGGATATCGCGGGCCTCTTCCCATCGGTGCATCGGCACATGGACACAAGAATCCCAATTGATCCCGCCGTTTTCGAAGTCCACACCTGTGATGAGGTATGCGCCTTCGTCTGTGTATTCTTCTGATGTCAATCCTTGCCAGCCAATGCGACCTTTCAAGGAAGCATTGTACTTTATTTTGTTTATTTCCCAGTCAGCGGGGACTGTGCCGATCCACTTCACTCCGCTGTCCTTTGTTTCGGTGGTCATTCGGCACCTCCTGTAAGGTCGGCAATTTTACGGTTCAGTTCCTTTT
Organism: bacterium D16-76; assembly: GCA_009917445.1. GTDB lineage: Bacteria > Bacillota > Clostridia > Oscillospirales > Acutalibacteraceae > Acutalibacter. Next base: position 128,373 of record QZEE01000001.1, read on the forward strand.
CGATATCCACGAACTGGGCCAGAAGGTCATCGGCGGACTCTGGCGCTTTATATTCGTAGAAGTAACGTGTAAACGGGAATTCTGCTCCGAGACGTTCTCTGTTTTGTGCGTTTACCGCTTTCTTGGGATCGAATTCGTAAGCCCAGATCGCATCCGGCACATGGGGGAGGACTTCTGCGTCGAAGTACGCCTGCACGTCCTGATTCAAACGGATAATCTCCGTGTCCTTCGTGGTCGGGTCGGTGAGAACTTTTCCCTTGCGGTCTTTCTGGACAACTGCGGTCTTATCGATGACACTCATCTCCATGACGATGCCATTCAAGCGGGAATCAGTATACCCCTCTACATCTTTGATGATTTCTTTGACGGCCGCCTGAAACAACGAAAAATCTGTATATACCGTATCCGACTGATGCATTTCCAGAGCAGCAAGGACAGCGTCAATAAAGACCTTGCCGCGCTTATATTTCTGATATTTCTTTTCGGCCTTTGCGTCACGGGGATTCGTCTCTTCCAGTTCCGCAAGTTCTGACTCGTTATAAAGATTGGAGTTGGCAGTAAAATATGTGCTGGTGCGCAGAGCCTCGATGGACTCAGCATTAATGACGCCGCGCCGCTGAAGGGGCTGATATACGGCCCATTCCTTATACAGGAATTCGTCCCGTTCAAAAATGCGGCACTCAATTTTACAGTCGGTTTTCCGTTTCTCGCTGTACAGTGTTTTCGCACCGGGAGCGAATGCGGCATACACTTCGGTAATCAGGTCAATCTGATTTTTAGAGATTTCACGGCGCTTTTTACCAAGAGAACGCTTAAGCGGTTCCCACATATCCACGGCGTTGATCAGCTGTATCTTGTTTACGCGGTCTTTACGCTTGTTCTTCGACAGAATAAAAGCATAAATGCCAATATCCGTGTTATAGAAAAGCTGCGACGGGAGTGCGATGATAGCCTCAATTAAATCTTTTTCCAGCATAAAGCGCCTGATCTGACTTTCACCGCTTGTTGTGTTGCCGGAGAACAGTGGGGAGCCGTTGGAGATGATGGCGGCGCGGCCGTTCTTGCGATTCATCTTCGCAATGGCGTGTTGCATAAACAACAACTGCATATCACCTGTAGCGGGCAACCCCGCTCCGAATCGACCGTTCTTGCCTTTCTTCGCCTCGGCACGGACGGCTTTTTCTACACCATCACCTGCATCTTTGCCTCCCCATGAAAGACCGAAGGGCGGATTTGCGATGACAAACCGCATCGGAACTTTCTCAAAGCAATCCTCCTTCATTGTATCGGCAAAGCGAATATTGTCGGCCTTCTGCCCCTTGATGAGCATATCAGCAAGGCAGATGGCATAGGATTCGGGATTGTTCTCCTGACCAAACAGACGAACGGTGGCATCGGGATTCATGCGCTTAATGAAATCGTGTGTGGTAGAGAGCATCCCACCTGTGCCGCAGGCCATGTCCAATACAGTGATTTCCTTGCCTTCACTGAACACGTCATCACATCCTTCGGCAAGAAGAATGCTCGACAGAGCGCGAATGACCTCGCGAGGAGTATAGTGATCACCGGCTTCCGCATTTTCGGAAAATCTGCGTATGATTTCCTCAAACATATAGCCCATCTTGTGTCCGTCAATCGTTTCGGGATTCAAGTCCAATTCAGAGAACTTTTTTACCACGCCGAGCAGACGGTTATTTTTATCCAGGTCGGAAATCTTCTCCTTAAACTTCAGCCGGGTAATCAACATATCCTTGATGTTCGGGGAGAAGGACTCCAGATAGAAATGAAAGTTCTCCACAATAGCAGGGGCTTCGTTCAGCAATCCTACAAGATCAAATTTAGAGGTGTTGTAAAAAGGATATCCTGCAAGGTTCTCCAAAACTTTCTGAGGTGTTTTGGGATTTGCGTCAAATTTCTCGATGACCTTCTGTTTGCGTATCTTGCCACTTGCGTCCTTTGTAGCGAGAGCGCACTCAAGACGTCTGATTATAATCATCGGAATGATGATGTCTTTGTACTTGTCCGCTTTGTAGGGACCGCGCAGGGTGTTGGCAATGGAAAAAACCATGTCAACTTCTTTATTCACATTCAGGGTGGAGTCATCCATCATGACCTGGGTAATTTTCACTTCTGCCATATCTGTAATCCTCCGTTATATTTCATTAATATCAATGCCCGCCTTTAGTAGCCGCTCGTATCGATCATTTGAAATAATCACGGCTAACGGCTTTCCGTTTTTCAATATAAATCCCGCCGTATCATTTTCCGATATTGCTGTGATAATTTTGGATGCTTGTCCCCGTAGCAAATCAGACATATTGTAATGCTCCATTGGGATTTTACCCTTTTGAAACTGTGACATCAGCACATCCTCCTCTATATCCTGAGCTTATTCTTATATTATGCCACAAAGTAATTACAATTTCAACGATAAAATTCATTACACTCTCAAAATGTTTCTATCTCTCGAAGATATAAAACGGGCGATTTTTCCTTTATCCATCCGTACAGGATGAGGAACAATCGCCCATTTTCCATACCTAAACTTGTATCTTTCATTGATATGACAAAAAATCTCACTCCAGATATTCTTATTCACGGGGAATGTGCAACTCCCCCCGTCAACGGTCAATTACTTATCCACCGTTGCGAAATAATACCGCAGCCTGTGTGCGCACACGGGCGAGGATGCTATAACGCCGACCCTCCCCATCTGGGAGAGGCATTATCAGCACCCTTGATCCTGTGCGCCCTTTTGGCTGTGCATAGGTCCGGGGCTGATACGCTCCGGGCCTTTTTGTGTCCTCGCTCCATCGCACATGGCAGAAAGGACATAAGATGAAAAAAACACAAAAAACCTCAATCAAGCCCCAAGCGATGGTCAAGGCCACCTACCAGGATACCGCATTCAATAAGGTGGTCAGTGATATCCCCGCCCATACGCCAAAGTTCAAGACCTATGTGGAGCAGACTTCTGCCATCATGGACGAACTGCCTGGTAAGTTCGGAGCAACCCTGGCCTACCACATGGACAAGCTCCATCTGACCAACGAGGCCCTGGCTGGCCGGAGTCTCATCAATGAGGACACGATCCGCAAATACCGGAACGGCTCCAATAAGTCGAAGCCCAACATCCAGACCGTTGTCGCACTGTGTGTGGGTCTCCAGCTCCCTCTGCCGTTCAGTCTCGACCTGGTACATAAGTCCGGCCACACCTTTGCTGGTGAGCCAAGCGACATCGCCTATCTGACGATCCTCTCCACTATGACAGGGAGCAGCATCTACGACTGCAATGCACTGCTCCGTAGCACAGGGGTTCCCCCGCTGGCGAAAGAAAAATAAAAAGTTTTCTGGCTACCGGGTTTTCAAAACCCGCCTACTCGGCCGTTGATAAAGGCCGCTTTCCGAAACTCTGACCCAGTTTGGAGCCTTGGAAAGCGGCCCATTTTCGGGTTTTCAATATCCGGGGCAAACGCCGTCTGGCAGGCTATTATTAAGCCATGAGGTGGCCACTCATACAACCACTGCCCGCCCGACCGGGTGGCGGCGGCAGCAACCATCAACCACACGGGATGCACCCGAATGACTCGAAAGGATAACTGATATGCAGCAAGTTTTCATCTGTTCCCCCTACCGTGGGGACATCGACCACAACATCAAGGTCGCCAGGGACGCTGGGCGGATCGCCGCCAAGAGCGGCTACGTCCCCGTCATCCCCCACCTGATGTATCCGCAGTTCCTCCGGGACGACCTCCCGGACGAGCGCATCCTCGGCATCCAGCTTGGGGCCGAGCTGCTGAAGGCCAGCGACATGATGTGGCTCATCGGCAGCAAGATCACCAAGGGCATGAAGTACGAGCTGGAGATCGCCAAGAAGATGCGCATTCCCATCCGCTGCTACGATGAGCAGCTCAACCGCATCACCCCGGACACGCTGTCCATCGATGACCGGGTGGATGAGGAGTTCCTCGCTGAATTGCAGGGCGCACACATCATCTGAGGAAAGGATACCACAAATGGATAAGAAAGTCTACAGCCAACTGGCTGAAGGCTTCGCGCTGCTGGCGGCTGGCTACCGCTCCCTGGCTGAACAGGGAGCGGAGACCACCCCCGCTGCAGCCCCGGAGCCGAACAAGCAAACCGAAAAGCCCATCACCATCGAGCAGGTCCGGGCCGTCATGTCCGCCAAGAGCGATGAGGGCAAAACCGCCCAGGTCAAGGCCCTGTTGATGAAGTATGACGCTGGCAAGCTGTCTGGCGTCAAGCCGGAGGACTACGCCGACCTCCTCCGAGAAGTGGAGGCGCTCTGATGCCTTCCACACACGCGAGATTTTCCCCCTCGGCTGCAAACCGCCGCCTGCACTGTCCTCCCTCCCTGATGCTGGAGGAGCAGTTCCAGGACGAGGAGAGCGCCTACGCCGCCGAGGGTACCGCAGGCCATGCGATGGCTGAACACCTCATCAAGAAGTACCTCAAGCAGCGCACCCGCCGCCCGGTGTCCGACTACTATTCGGACGAGCTGCTGGAGGCTGTGGAGGAGTATGTTTCCTTCGTCCAGGGCGAGATTGAGGAGGCGCAACGGGTCTGCAAGGACCCGGTGTTCACGGTCGAGCAGCGGGTGGACGCTTCGGAATATGTGGAGGGCTGTTTCGGAACCGCCGACATGGTCATCGTGACCGACAGCTACATCCACATTATCGACCTCAAGCTGGGCCGTGGTGTTCAAGTGTTCGCCGACCACAACGAGCAGCTCATGATCTACGGCCTGGGTGTTCTCAGCAAAGCGGAGCTGCTCTACGATCCCAAGGTGGTGCGGCTGACCATCTTCCAGCCCCGGATCAACCACTGCTCCACCTGGGAGATCGACCCGGCAGAGCTGAAGCAGTGGGGCGAAGAAGTTCTCCGGCCCACCGGAGCGATGGCCCTCATGGGAGCCGGGGAGTTCGCAGCCGGGAACTGGTGCCGGTTCTGTAAGGCCCGGAACCAGTGCCGCGCCAGGGCCGAGGAGTTCCTCAAACTGGCCCAGATGGAGTTTCGCAAGCCTGCACTGCTGGACGATGAGGAAATTGCTGAAGTCCTCCGCCGCTCGGACGAGCTGGCGAAGTGGGCGGCAGACGTGTATGCCTTTGCCCAGGACGAGGCCATCATCCACGGTAAGCAGTGGCCCGGATACAAGCTGGTGGAGGGGCGCAGCGCCCGTAAGTACAGCAGCGAGGACGAGGTGGTCGCTGCGGCCCAGGCCAACGGCTACACTGACATTTTCAAGAAGTCCCTCATCGGGATCGGCGACATGGAGCGGCTGATGGGAAAAGCCGAGTTCCAGCGCATCCTTGGCCCCTATGTGTATAAGCCCCAGGGCAAGCTCACCCTCGTTCCCCAATCCGACAACCGTCAAGAAGTAACCAAGGACACCGCATCTGCGGAATTTCAGGAGGTATAAGTTATGTCTGCTATGAATCCGACCAAGGTCATCATCCCCTGCCGCATCAGCTACGCCCACCTGTTCGAGCCGACCAGCGTGAACGGCTCCGACCCGAAGTACGGCGCTTCGCTGATCGTGTCCAAGAAGGACACCAAGACCATCACCGCCATCCAGAAGGCCATCGAGCAGGCCAAGAAGGACTCCGTGGGCAAGTGGGGCGGCAAAGTCCCGCCCAACCTCAAGACCCCGCTCCGCGATGGCGACACCGACCGCCCCGATGACGAGGCGTATGCCGGGAGCTTCTTCCTCAACGCCAACAGCCGTCAGGCTCCCCAGGTGGTGGACCGCAAGGTTCAGCCCATCATCGACCAGAGCGAGGTGTGCTCTGGCTGCTACTGCAATGTCAGCGTCACCTTCTACGGCTACAACAGCAACGGCAATCGCGGCATCGCCGCTGGCCTGGGCAATGTCCAGTTCGTGAAGGACGGCGAGGCCCTGGGTGGCCGCACCAAAGCCTCTGACGATTTCGAGGCGATGGCGGACGAGGACGAGGATTTCCTGTCCTAACACACATGACCGCAAGGCGGGAGGGGTGGATGGACTCCACCCCTCCTTGCTCTATATGGAGGCAGTTATGAGCCTATTAGCAATCGACATCGAAACCTTTTCTGACGTTGACCTTCCGAAATGTGGCGTGTATGCCTATTCGGATTCACCCCTGTTTGAAATCCTCCTTTTTGCCTTCGCCTTTGACGAGGAGCCGACCCAGGTGGTCGATCTGGCCTGCGGGGAGCAGCTCCCAGACCGGGTGTTGGCGGCGCTGGAGGATGAGACCGTAACCAAGACCGCATTCAACGCCGCCTTCGAGCGGACGTGTATCTCTCGCCACCTGGGGCGGTGGCTCTCCCCGGCGGGCTGGCAGTGTACCGCTGTCCAATCTGCGATGCTTGCCCTTCCCCTCACACTGGATGGGGTGGGCGAGGTGCTGAACATCAAGCGGAAAAAACTGAAGGAGGGTGTGGCTCTGCTGCGCTACTTCTCTATGCCCTGCAAGCCGACCAAGGCCAATGGAGGCCGGACCCGGAACCGCCCGGAGGATGCCCCGGAGATGTGGGAGCGATTCAAAGCCTACTGTATCCGGGACGTGGATGCCGAGCGGGAGATCAGGGAGAAGCTCCGCAACTATCCCATCCCGGAGAGCGAGATGGAACTGTACCGTCTTGACCAGGAAATCAACGACCGCGGGATCATGGTGGACCAGCAGCTTGCAGCCCAGGCGGTTCGCTGCGATCTGGAGTTCAAAGCCAGGGCCACCGCCCAGGCCCAGCAACTTACCGGGCTTGCCAATCCTAACTCGCTGGCCCAGGTGAAGGGCTGGCTGGCGGAACGCAGCATCGAGGTGGACAGCCTCGACAAGAAGGCCATCAAGGGCCTGCTCCCCCAGGTCACAGGCGAGGTGCGGGAGATGCTCATGCTCCGGCTCCTGCTGGGGAAAACCTCGGTGAAGAAATATGAGGCCATCCAGCGGTCGGTCTGCTCGGATGGGCGCGTACATGGGCTGCTCCAATTCTACGGAGCCAACCGCACAGGCCGCTGGGCTGGGAGGCTCGTCCAGGTGCAAAACCTCCCCCAGAACCACATCCCCGACCTGGCCTTGGCCCGGAGCCTGGTCAGGCGCGGTGAGTTCGACCGGGTGGAGATGCTCTACGATTCTACCCCCGGTGTGCTTTCCGAGCTGATCCGCACCGCCTTTATCCCCAAGCCGGGATGCCGCTTCATCGTAGCAGACTTCGCCGCTATCGAGGCGCGTGTGCTTGCCTGGTTCTCCGGGGAGCAATGGCGGCTGGACACCTTCGAGCAGGGCGGCGACATTTACTGCGCATCGGCCTCCAAGATGTTCCACGTCCCTGTGGAGAAACATGGGCAGAACGCCCATCTCCGGCAAAAAGGCAAAATCGCCGAACTTGCCCTCGGCTACGGCGGCAGCGTGGGCGCGCTCACCTCAATGGGCGCTCTGGATATGGGGCTGACCAAGGAGGAGCTTCAGCCGCTGGTGGATCAGTGGCGCGGGGCCAATCCCCACATCGTGAAATTCTGGTGGGACGTGGATGCCGCAGCGATGAAGGCATTCCGCGCCAAGACCGAGGTGCGGCTGGGTGCGCTGTGTTTCTCCTGCCGCGCTGGGATGCTGTTTATCACCCTCCCCTCCGGGCGGCGGCTGTCCTATGTCAAGCCCCGGCTGCTGCCGAATCGCTTCGGTCGGGAGAGCCTGACCTATGAGGGTGTGGGCGAGAGCAAGAAGTGGTCGCGCATCGAGACCTACGGCCCCAAGCTGACCGAGAACATCGTCCAAGGTACAGCGCGCGATCTGCTGGCCCTTGCCATGCTCCGTCTACGGAACGCCGGATTCGAGATCGTCATGCACATACACGATGAGGCCGTGGTAGAGGTGCCGGAGGGCATTTCCTCCGTGGATGAGATTTGCCGCATTATGTCCGAGGCTCCGGCCTGGGCCGCTGGCCTCCCGCTCCGGGCAGATGGCTATCACTGTGAGTTCTATAAGAAAGATTGAGGTGTTTTCACTATGAATGAACTTGTGAAAATAAACTACAACGGCGGCGACCGCCCCACCGTCAAGGGGCGGGAATTGCACCAGGCTCTGTGTATCAAAACGCCCTATGATAAGTGGTTCCCCAGAATGTGCGAGTATGGCTTTTCCGAGGGCGAGGACTTTTCGACTTTTTTGTCGGAAAGTACAGGCGGCAGACCCAGCACCGACCACCAACTCACCATCAACATGGCGAAGGAACTGTGCATGATCCAGCGCAGCGACATCGGCAAGCAGGTGCGGCAGTATTTCCTCCAGGTGGAGGCCGCATGGAACAGCCCGGATGCGATCATGGCGCGGGCCTTGCAGTTCGCCAACGACCGCCTGGCCCTGCTGACCCAGCAGAACGCCGAGCTGACCGGAACCATCGCCGTCCAGAGCCAGCAGATCGCGGAGCTGCAGCCCAAGGCCAGCTACTACGACCTGGTGCTGAACTGCAAGGACCTCATTTCCACCTCTGCCATCGCCAAGGACTACGGCAAGTCGGCGGTCTGGATGAACCGTTGGCTCCATGAGAAGGGTGTTCAGTTCAAGCAGGGCGACATCTGGCTCCTCTACCAGAAGTATGCCGAGAAGGGCTACACCAGCACCAAGACCCACAGCTACGCTGGCACCGATGGGGAGCCGCATACCAAAGTGCATACCTACTGGACGCAGAAGGGCCGTCTGTTCATCTACGGCCTGATGAAAGAGGACGGCATCCTGCCGCTGATCGAGAGAGGGGCTTGATTTATGGGTATCAGCAGATATAACTCCGAGGGGTATGCAGACCCCACCGCATACGAGGCTATGCGCAACATCGGCACTTTCCGGGTGAACCACCCTTCCGGCTATATCGAGGTCAGTGTGGACACATTTTTCCCCTGCGCGACCAACAAGGCGAAGAAGCTGTTCCGCCTCGTCCGGGCAAACTGCTCCAAGGCCCAGCAGGATGAACTGCTGGCGGCGCTGGTCCGCAAGGCCAAGTCCTGCTTGGAGCAGGCCATGAGCATGGAAGGGTCGCTGGACGAATTGGCTTGTGACCCGAAGGCATACCGGGAGCGGCTGCGGCAGTTCAAGTCTCTGACCCGGCAGCACACACAACTCACCCGGAATATCCGGGACCTGGCAGCGGGGAGGCAGAAATGAAACTCAAAGTATCTATCGGCAACAGCCGAATGGACAAAAAGTGGAGAGCAACGGAAATGGAGCTGGACGAGTTTCGCGACCGTATCTTCCAGACCAAGGTGACCGCCGAAACCGTAGCAGAGTTCAAGAAGATGTCCAAGGCCCAGCAGGATGCCATCAAAGACATTGGCGGCTTCGTCCTCGGTACGCTGAAGGGCGGTCGCCGGAAGAAGGACTGTGTGCTGACCCGCTCGGCCCTGTCGCTGGATATGGACTACGCCTCCCCGGAGGTCATCGACCAGGTGGAGATGCTCTTCTCCTTCCGCTGCTACTTCTACTCCACGCACAAGCACACCCCGGAGGCACCCCGGCTCCGGCTCATCATCCCCCTCTCCCGTGAGGTTGGGCCGGACGAGTACATGGCTGTGGCCCGGAAGGTGGCGGAGGAGATCGGTATCGAGCAGTTCGATGATACCACCTATGAACCGAGCCGTCTAATGTACTGGCCCTCCACCTCCTCGGACGGGGAGTTCGTGGCCCAGGAGATTGATGGCGACATCCTCGACCCGGACACCATCCTGGCGAAATACACTGACTGGCACAACACGGCGGAGTGGCCCGTTTCCCGCCGCCAGCAGACCATCGTGCAGCGGGAGATCAAGAAGCAGGCCGACCCGCTGACCAAAGCGGGGATGGTCGGTGCTTTCTGCCGCGCCTACACCATCACCGCTGCCATCGACACTTTTATCCCGGATGTCTACAAGCACAGCTCCATGCCGGGGCGCTACGACTACATCCCCGCCGACTCCCATGCCGGTGTGGTTATCTACGATGACCGCTTTGCCTACAGCCACCACGCCACCGATCCGGCCTGCGGCAAGCTGCTGAACGCCTTTGACGTGGTGCGGCTGCACAAGTTCGGTGCGCTGGACGGCAAGGCCGACCCGGACGCGCCGCCCTCCAAGCTGCCCTCCTTCCAGGCCATGCAGGATTTCGCGGTGCAGGACACCCAGGTCAAACTCCAGCTTGCCAAGGAGCGGCAGGCCCTGGCGGAGTCCGATTTCTCCGCCGTGGTCGGGGACGATTGGCAGACCGAACTGGAGCTGGACAAGCAGGGCCGGGTGAAGGACACCCTCACCAACATCGCCGCCATCGTCCGCAACGACCCCAACCTTCAGAACATCGTCTATAACGAGTTCAAAGGCATGGTGGACGTGATCGGGCCGCTGCCTTGGAAACAGGTGCGCCCCGGCTGGAACGATGCCGACCTCGCCAATGCCAAACTGTACTTTGAGCGGGTCTATGGCGTATGGTCGCCCACCAAGTTCAGAGACGCTCTGCTGGCGGTGGTTTCCGCCGAGCGGCTCTACCACCCGGTGAAGGAATATCTGAACGGCCTGACCTGGGACGGCACCGAGCGGCTGGACACCCTGCTGGTGGAGTATCTGGGAGCGGAGGACACGCCCTATGTCCGGGCCGTCACCAGAAAGACCCTGTGTGCGGCGGTAGCGAGGATTTACGAGCCGGGAATCAAGTTCGACTCCATGCTCGTCCTCAACGGCCCCCAGGGAATGGGCAAGTCCACCTTCTATGCCCTGCTGGGCCGGGAGTGGTTCTCCGACTCCCTCTCCATCGCGGATATGCGGGACAAGACCGCCGCCGAGAAGCTCCAGGGCTACTGGATTCTGGAGATCGCCGAAATGAACGGCATCAAGAAGGTGGATGTGGAAACGGTCAAGTCCTTTCTCAGCCGCTCGGACGATAAATTCCGGCAGGCATACGGCACCGTGGTGGAGAGCCATCCCCGCACCAATGTCATCGTAGGCTCCAGCAACGCTGATCGGGGCTTCCTCCGGGATGTGACCGGCAACCGCCGCTTCTGGCCTGTAAACGTCACCGGCCTTGGAGCCAAGCACCCGTGGGAGCTGACGGAGGTGGACCAGGTGTGGGCTGAAGCGCTGGAGCGGTACCAGGCCGGAGAGGAACTGTATCTGAAGGGCAGCATCGCCGAGGAAGCGTACCAGGCCCAGCAGGAGGCAATGGAGACGGATGACCGCGAGGGGCTGGTGGAGCAGTATCTGGAACGGCTGCTCCCGGAGAATTGGGCTGAGATGGACCTCTACCAGCGGCGCAGCTACCTGGGTGGCGGCGAGTTCCCCGGCTCTGCCGCCACCGGCACCGTCCGCCGTGAGCGTGTGTGCTGCATGGAGATTTGGTGCGAGTGCTTCGGCAAGGAGCGGGAGAACATCAGCAGGGCCAACTCCTACGAGATCGAGAGTATTCTCAAGAAGATCGGCGGTTGGACCGTTTCCACGGCGAACAAGTACGCCAAGACCCGGTTCCCGCTGTACGGAACACAGAAAACCTTTGTCCGCATGGGAGCCGATGAGGGATAAATGCGGTTTCCAGTGATTCTGGTCTAACGGTAGTAACAAACACAGGAACAGGGAGGAAAGTCCGTGTTCGCAAGGGGTTGGAGCCTCCTTGTTTCTGTGTTTCTATCTTTTCCTTATTGAGTATTGGTGAATATATAAAAGAAATAGCCAAAAACGCACGTATACGCGCGTATAGGGTTTTGGGGCTTAGAAACACAGTCAGGAACAGGAGGTCAGAAACAATGAGGGAAAATGCCATTGAGCGCAGGCTCGTCACCGAGGCAGTTAGGCGTGGGGGGGTCGCGCCCAAATTCGTGTCACCCGGTTTGGATGGGGTGCCGGACCGCCTCCTACTATTCCCTGGCGGCAGATTGGCCTTTGCTGAGGTGAAGGCCCCCGGTAAAAAGCTCCGGCCCCTCCAGCGCAGACGCATTGAGCAACTCACCGCTCTGGGGTTCCAGGTGTTCGTCCTGGACCGCAAAGAGCAGATTGGAGAGATTTTGGATGAAGTACAAGCCACATGAATACCAGTCCTTTGCCACCAACTTCGTGCTGGAGCATCCGGCCTGCGGCCTTATCCTCGACATGGGCCTGGGCAAGAGTGTCATCACGCTGACCGCCCTCTGGTCACTGCTCCTGGACAGCTTCGATGTGGGCAAGGTGCTGGTGGTCGCCCCCAAGAGGGTGGCGGAGAACACCTGGCCCACCGAGCTGGAGAAGTGGGAGCATCTGGACGGCCTGACCTGGTCGCTGGTACTGGGCAGCGAGAAGGAGCGCCGCACCGCCCTCCAGCGAAAGGCGAAGATTTACATCATCAACCGGGAGAATGTCACCTGGCTGGTGGACAACTATCGCTGGGATTTTGATACACTGGTCATTGACGAGCTGTCCTCCTTCAAGAGCAGCAAGGCGCAGCGGTTCCGGGCGCTGAAGCGTGTGCGGCCCCGGATCAGCAGGGTCATCGGCCTGACCGGGACCCCGCAGCCCAACGGCCTCCTCGACCTGTGGCCCCAGATGTATCTGCTGGACATGGGGCAGCGGCTGGGGCGGTTCGTGGGCGGATACCGGGAGCGGTTCTTCCTGCCGGATAAGCGCAATCGGGAGGTCATCTACAGTTACAAGCCCAAGGAGGGCGCGGAGGAAAAAATCTACGAGTTGATTTCCGACATCTGCATATCCATGAAGGCCACCGACTTCCTGGATATGCCGGAACTGGTCAGCAGCCAGGTCGAGGTGAAGATGAACGCCAAAGAGCAGAAACTGTATGAGGATTTTGAGCGGGACATGGTCCTGCATCTGAAGGACGGCGATCTGGATGCCGTCAACGCCGCCGCCCTCTCCGGCAAGCTGGTGCAGATGGCGAATGGTGCGGTCTACGGCGACAGCCACAAGGTGCATCACATTCACGACCGGAAGCTGGATGCGCTGGAGGACATCATCGAGGCGGCGAACGGCAAGCCACTCCTGGTGGCCTACTGGTTCAAGCACGATCTGGAGCGCATCCGTCAGCGGTTCGATGTCCGCACCATCGACAAGCCGGAGGACATCGCTGATTGGAATGCCGGAAAAATCCCGGTGGCGCTGATCCACCCCGCCTCTGCCGGACACGGCCTTAATTTGCAGGATGGCGGCTCCACCATCGTGTGGTTCGGCCTGACCTGGTCGCTGGAGCTTTACCAGCAGTTGAACGCGAGGCTCTGGCGGCAGGGCCAGAAACACACCGTTGTGGTGCAGCACCTCGTTACGGCGGGGACCCACGATGAGGACATCGTGAGGGCGCTGGAGCAGAAGGATATGAGCCAGACCGCTCTGATCGCGGCGGTGAAGGCCCGGATTGGAGGTATCACATGAGCCAACGTGTGGAAAGGATGATAAAAGACTACCCCAGCATGGTCATGGAGCGTGACTGCCTCCGGCACCAGCTTGCCAACTTTCGTGGGGTCACCGAGGAGGAGATCATCGACTCGATGAACTTCTCCTCCCCGCAAGGGGAGCGAGTGCAGACCAGCAACATTTCGGATAAGACGGCCTCCATCAGCGAGAGCTACCGTGACCGTGTCCGCCGTATCAACCAGGATTGGATAGACCACCTGTGTACCAAGCTGCTGGCCTTGGAGGAGGAGATTGACTTCTTTCATTCGGCTCTCCGGGCAATTTCCCCGGAGCTGGCCCCGCTGATGTGGGATTTGACCGTGGAGCGGATGACCTGGGACGCTGTGGAGGCAAAACACCACATTTCCCGGTTCACGGTTTCAAAATATCGGAAAAAGGCCATCTGTGAGTTGGATTCGCTCTACGCCGTCCACGACAGGGAGATGGCAGAGTACATACTGCGATAGGAGGCAGCAGAAATGTGTAAACGAGGGGATATTTTCTTTGTGAATTGCGGATGCGACACCAGCAGCTCCTTGCAGTGCGGTGTGCGCCCGGTTTTGGTGGTGAGCAACGATACGGCGAACGCCCACTCCCCGGTGGTGACCGTGGTACCGCTGACAGGCCAGCTTCGGAAAAAGCGGTCGCTGCCCACCCATGTGCTGATTCCATGCTCCAAGCGGCATGGCCTCACCCAGCCCAGCGTGGCCCTGGCGGAACAGGTGACCGCCATCGACAAGAGCAAGCTGGTGGAGCGGCGGGGCCACATCAAGGACCACGGCATCATGGCGAAGGTGACCGAGGCGCTGCAAATCCAGATCGGTGCAATCGCTAACTAAGTGCTAACTGACTTTTCATTCTTGCTGTGCTATGATTAAACTTGCAAAGACTGTAGGGACCCGGAGGCGACCGCCTCTTGGGTCCTTTTGTTTTGCCGGACGCGGCTTCTATCCTTTCCCCGCGCCCGTACATAGGAAAGGAGCGTGTGTTTCATGAAGCGACTGCACACGGACGGTGGTGGCTGACGATGCCGCGCCGCCCGAACATCCCCTGCAAGCACCCCGGCTGTGGTCGGCTGATCCCCTACGACGGGATGTACTGTGAGGAGCATCGACCGCTCCACGCACACGACAGAAAGACCACCACAGAGAAGGGATACGGACGCCGCTGGCAGAAAGCCCGCGCCGCGTTCCTCCATGCCCATCCGCTGTGCGTTCGGTGCCAAGCGAGGGGCCGACTGGTGAAGGCCACTGTGGTTGACCACATCGTTCCCCATCGCGGCGACCCCACTCTGTTCTGGGACACCGACAACTGGCAGGCTCTGTGTAAGCGGTGCCACGACCACAAGACCATGACGGAAGATCGCTACCAGGAGTTTCGGTACTGACCAGGGGCGGTCTAAATCTCTACGGCCTTTGGCCCTGGGGACCGGCGCGGGGTCTTTTGCGAATTTTCGCGGAATTTGTAAGGGGGGACACCCCCGGAGCCGGGGCCGGAGCGGGGGAATCCCCTCCGGGACATAGGTTTTCGCAAAATGGGCAGTCCGCCGTTTTGCCGAAAAGTTCACTTTGACCGCCGCTTGGGGTGAAGTTTTCACGCACCCCGGCGGCATTTTTCATGCGCTGAGAAAGGATAGCACAGCATGACGGAATACCAGGAACACCAGATTCGCGGGCTTCGGATGAGGGGCGCAGGCTATAAGGCCATCGCCTCCGCCACCGGGCTGTCCCGCGACATCGTGCGCAACTACTGCAAGAGCCACGGGCTGGAGGGCTTGGCCTCCGAGTTCACCATGAACATGAAGGAGCAGATTGCCAAGGGCCTCGCCTGTGCAAGCTGCGGCAGACCGCTGGAGCAGCCGCGCACCGGCAGGCGGCGGCGGTTCTGCTCAGATAAATGCAGGCGGCATTGGTGGGCGGCTCACCCGGAGCAGAGCGCACACAGCGCCGGGGCCACCTACCACGGCACCTGTGCCTACTGTGGTCAGCCCTTCCAGTCCTACGGAAACCAAAACAGAAAATATTGCAGCCATGAGTGCTACATCCGCGACCGCTTCTGGAGAGCCGAGGAGGGTCGGGAGCCGTATGTGTCTCCCCGGCTGCGTCAGGAGGTATCGCCATGAGTGAAATGCAATGGCAGATGCTCCCGCTCGGTCAACTGCGCCCCGCTGCCTACAATCCCCGGAAGGCGCTCAAGCCCAGCGACAAGGAGTATCAGAAAATCAAAAACTCCATCCAGGAGTTCGGCTATGTGGAGCCGATCATCGTCAACCACGACATGACGGTTATTGGGGGCCACCAGCGCCTGACCGTTCTGAAGGACCTCGGCTACACTGAGGCGCAGTGTGTTGTCCTCCACATCGAGGACGAGTCCAAGGTGAAGGCGCTGAACATCGCCCTCAACAAAATCTCCGGCGAATGGAACGAGCAGCTCCTCGCCGACCTGCTGGTGGATTTGCAGGACGCACAATTCAACCTCGACCTCACTGGCTTCGAGGCCCCGGAGATCGACCAGCTTTTCTCTAAGCTCCACAACAAGGACATCGAGGAAGACAACTTCGATGTGCAGGAGGAACTGAAGAATCCGGCCTTCTCCCAGGCGGGGGACATCTGGACGCTGGGCCGTCACCGTGTCATCTGCGGCGACTCCACCCTGCCGGAAACCTTCAAGCTGCTCATGGACGGCAAGAGGGCCAACCTTGTTTTGACGGACCCGCCTTACAACGTGAATGTGGAGGAAACCGCTGGCAAGATCAAGAACGACAATATGCCGGATGCCGACTTCTATAACTTTCTGTTCTGTGCCTTCGTCAACATGGAACAAAACATGGAGCAGGACGCCTCCATCTATGTGTTCCACGCCGACACCCAGGGGCTGACCTTCCGGCGGGCTTTCGCCGATGCTGGGTTCAACCTCTCCGGCTGCTGTATCTGGAAGAAGAACGCCCTGGTGCTGGGCCGCTCCCCCTATCAATGGCAGCACGAGCCGTGTCTGTTCGGCTGGAAGAAAGGCGGCAAGCATTTGTGGTACTCCGACCGCAAGCAGACCACCATCTGGGAGTACGACAGGCCCAAGGCCAGCAAGGACCATCCCACCATGAAGCCCATTGCTCTGATGGCCTACCCCATCAAAAACTCCACCATGACTAACTGCATTGTCCTCGACCCCTTCCTCGGCTCCGGCTCCACGCTGATCGCCTGCGAGGAAACCGGGCGCGTCTGCTACGGTGTCGAGCTGGACGAGAAGTTCATGGATGTCATCGTCAGACGGTACATTGAGCAGGTCGGCTCCGCTGACGGGGTGACGGTGCTGCGCAATGGTGCCACCTACACCTATGATGAGCTGGTGGGTGAGGACATTCCGCTGTTTTGATGGGAGGGTCGATAATGGAAAAGCCAATTCTCCGGGTCTGTAGTTTTTCAGGCGGCAAGGACTCGACCGCCATGCTCCTCCGGCTGCTGGAGGAAGGTGTCCAGGTGGATGTAATTCTGTTCTGTGATACCGGGCTTGAGTTCCCCGCCCTCTACGACCACATTCGGAAGGTGGAGCAGAACATCGGGCGGGAGATCACCACGGTCAAATGCCCGGACGATTTCGAGTATCTGTTCGCCCATAAGCAGATCAAGCGCAAGCCCAGGTCGCGCAATGCCATCAAGTATGGGGTAGACCGTGACGGCTATAGCTGGGCGGGACCCAAGCTGCGCTGGTGTACCGAGGTTTTGAAAAACCGCCCCAGGGAGCAGTACCTCCAACAGCTCCGGGAGAAGTACGAGGTGCTGGAGTACATCGGCATCGCCGCCGATGAGACACACCGCATCAACCGGAAGTGCAATCAGAAGGACGGGGCGCGGCTCCCGCTGGTGGAGTGGGGCATGACCGAGGCCGACTGCCTTGCCTACTGCAAGGAGCGCGGCTACGATTGGGGCGGACTGTACGACAAGATGCGCCGCGTGTCCTGCTGGTGCTGTCCACTCCAATCCCTGGCGGAGCTGCGAGTGCTGTACCGGGATTTCCCCGACCTGTGGGAGCAGCTCAAACGGTGGGACGCCATGACCTGGCGCTCCTTCAAATCGGACTATACGGTTTTGCAACTGGAACAACGCTTTGATTTCGAGGAAGAATGGCTGAACGCCGGGAACCGCCTCGGAGCCAAGGCGTTTTATTCTGCCCTGAGAGAGCGATTGGCGGTGAATGATGCAGCGAGTAGCGATCATTGACGCAGACCTCATCGGGCGAAAGCGGCACCGCTTTCCAAACCTGGCCTGCATGAAGTTGTCCGGCTACTGGAAAGGCCAAGGGGCCGATGTAGTCCTCAAAACCGACTACACCGGCCTCTCTGAGTTCGACCAGGTGTTTCTTTCAAAAGTGTTCACCGATACGCCGGTGCCGGAGGATGTGCTGTCCCTGCCGAATGTCCAGTACGGCGGGACAGGCTTTTTCTATGACCGAGCCGCTCCTTTGCCGGAGGAAGTTGAACATCACAGGCCCGATTACCACTTGTACGACCTCTGGGTGGTGCAGCAACTCTCGGCGGGTGGAAAAGCGCGGGACTTCATCTACTACACCGATTATTCCATCGGCTTTCTAACCCGTGGCTGCTTTCGCAAGTGCAGCTTCTGCGTAAACCAGAATTACGACCGTGTGTCTGCTCACAGCACGCTTTCTGAGTTCTTTGACCCGGAGAGGCCAAAAATCTGCCTCTTGGATGATAACTTCCTGGGCCACCCCAACTGGAAGGACCTCCTGACAGATCTTCAGCAGACGCAGCGTCCCTTCCGGTTCAAGCAGGGCCTGGACGAGCGACTGTTGACAGACAAGAAATGCGCGGCGCTGTTTTCAAGCCGGTATGATGGTGACTTCATCTTCGCTTTCGATGATGCTGCGGACGCTGCGCTCATCGAGCAGAAACTCCAACTGGCCCGTAAGCACACCAACGCGGTTCTGAAGTTCTACTGCTTCTGCGGCTATGACCGGGCCGGGGCCTGGGATGCTGATTTCTGGAAGCGAGACATTTTTGAGCTGCTCTTTCGGATCGCCATGCTGATGCGCTACCGATGCCTGCCGTATGTAATGAGGTATGCGCGATATTCCGAAAGCCCCTACCGAGGAATGTACATCACTCTTGCCCGGTGGTGCAACCAGCCCAGCTTTTTCAAAAAGAAAAGTCTGTGGGAATTTGCCGAAAGCAACGGACGGAATAGCGCCTGCTTTCGCTATGTTGATGAGTTTGCCGCGCAGTTCCCGGAGGCGCTGCCATTCTATAAGATGAAGTTCAAGTAGGCCGCATTGTGTGGTCTACACAATTATCCGGCCAGTAATTTGTCGAGGTCAGGGCGAGAAACAACTTGCTATATCCGCCGAGTAGAGCGAATATGTGACTACCAAAAAACAAGGGGGTTTCCACCATGACAATCAACTACAACGTGACCGGCACCGAGCGCAAGCGCCTCGCGGACTACATTTCCGGCTTTATGGGTACGGACAAGAAGTACCTGGGCACGCCGACCTTCGCCTACCAGATCGGCTACCTCACCGTCAGCAAGGACGGCGCGGTCAGCTTCGAGGATCGGGGCTACAACAGCGACATCGACGCGCTGATGGCAGAGCTGGAGGGCCAGGGGTTCCACACCGAGGACACCATCGCCAAGGCCGACACCGCCGAGCAGGAGGCCACCAGCGGCGAGAACGTCGCCCAGCCGGACGAGGCCGAGACCAACACCGAGCTGGAGCCCGCTCCCGCCAAGGGTGACGCCACCCAGCCCAACGGCTGCGGCCTGACGGTCACCCTCCCCGCCGCCAGCCTGCCCTCCGAGGCGCTGGTCAACCTCACCAGCCTCCTCACCGCCAAGGGGCGGCTCATCCGCAAGGCCCTGGGTGTGGAGGCCCTCCCGGTGGAGGTCAGCCCCGACACGGTTTCCTTCCCCTGGTTCGAGGGCCGGGACCTCGATGCTGATGAGGCCAAGACCTACACCCACCTGATTTCCGCCCTCTGCGACATGGCCCGAAACCAGAAGCGCATCACCGCCAAGGAAAAGGTCACCGATAACGACAAGTACGCCTTCCGGTGCTTCCTCCTCCGGCTGGGCTTCATCGGGGCCGAATTCAAGGACGAGCGGAAAATCCTGCTCCGCGACCTCTCCGGCAACAGCGCGTTCAAGAGCGGCCAGCGCCGCACCGAGGCCCCCCAGCCGGAACAGAGCAATCCTACCGAGTCTTTGACCGATTCACAGTTCGAGTTCATGGGCAAATACGCCGGAGCGATGGTGGCGCAGATGGCCGACCACGCCACTGAGAGGGGGCTGGCCGAATGCAACGGGTAACCTCGGAAATCCTCGCCAGCCTGCGGGAGCGGTTCCCGCAGGGGGCGCGGGTGGAGCTGCTCCGCATGGATGACCCCCAGGCCCCAGCCATTGGCACCAGGGGAACGGTGCGGGGTGTGGATGACAGCGGCTCCATCATGGTGGCCTGGGACAGCGGCGGTTCCCTCAACGTGCTATTCGGTGTGGACGAGTGCAGAAAGGTGGGCGATTGAGATGCGCAGCATTATTGGTGAGTTCTACCTTGGCAACATTACCCCGGACGTGACCGTCATCAAGCAGACTTCCGAGCTGCAAAAGGCGGTACGGGAGATGGCCGATGCCGAGTCCTTCCTCCGGGAACACCTGGACGGCGAATGCCTCGCCGCGCTGGAGCGGCTGGTGTCCGCCCAATCGACATCCAACACGATCACGGTGCAGGAACGCTACACGGATGGCTTTCGCACCGGGGCCAAGTTCATGCTGGACATCCTGACTGGCGAGAGTGAAAACCTGGCCCCGTTGGTGCAAACCGAGTCATAAACTACACAATTCCGGCCCCGAATGATTGTGTACTTTACGGGTACGAATTGACTTGCTATATCTCCGTTTTAGAGCGAATATGTCACTACCGAAAGGGAAAACACCCCGCCGGACACACAAAAAACGGAGGTACGCACCATGAACGAGAAAACCATGAACCAGATCGCCGAGATGAAGAAGCAGACCATCGGGGTCGAGGTGGAGATGAACAGCATCACCCGCCGCGCCGCCGCCAAGCTCGCCGCCGACTTTTTCGGCACCGGGCGCTACGAGGACACCGCCTACCGCAACGGCTACTACACCTGGTCGGCCTGGGATGCTGAGGGCCGCGAGTGGAAGTTCCAGCGGGACAGCAGCATCGCGGGGCCAGATAACAAGCGGTGCGAAATGGTAACGCCAATCCTGACCTACGCCGACATGGACACCCTCCAAGAGCTGGTGCGGCGGCTGCGCAAGGCCGGAGCCAAGAGCGACGCCACCAGAGGGTGCGGGGTCCACATCCACATCGGGGCCAAGGGCCACACCGCCCAGACCCTCCGCAACTTAGCGAACATCATGGCCAGCCACGAGAGCCTCCTGGCAGACGCCCTCGCCCTCGACCGGGGCCGGATACGCAATTACTGCCGGACGGTTGACCCCCAGTTCCTCCAGACGGTCAACCAGCGCAAGCCCAGCACCATGAGCGAACTGGCGGACATTTGGTACACCAGTCACCACGCCACCTGGGACCGCGACCACCACTACAACGACAGCCGCTACCATATGCTCAACCTCCACGCCACCTTCACCAAAGGTACCATCGAGTTCCGCCTTTTCCAGTTCGATGCCCCGGCGGACGGCAGGCAGAACGGCCTCCACGCCGGACAGCTCAAGAGCTACATCCAGCTTTGCCTCGCACTGAGCCAGATGGCAAAGACAGTCAAGACCGCCAGCCCCAAGCCCCAGCAGAACGATAACCCCAAGTACGCCATGCGCACCTGGCTCCTCCGCCTGGGCTTCATCGGCGAGGAGTTTGCCACCGCCCGCGATTTGCTCACCCGTCGCCTCGCTGGGGACGCCGCTTTCCGCAACGGACGTGCCGCTTGAAGGGATTAGCCGCAGGCCCACCTAACCCGCCACAGAGCGGGCTTTAGGTGGTAGAAGGGCAAGCGCCCAGGAAAGGAAGGTACAGAACATGGCAAACGCAAAACGGTACTACATCGCCTACGGTAGCAACCTAAACATTCCGCAGATGCGGATGCGCTGCCCAGGGGCGCGGGTCATCGGCACCTCGGTCATCCCCGACTACGAGCTGCTGTTCAAAGGGAGCAAGACCGGCTCCTACCTCACCATCGAGCCGAGGGCCGGGGCCAGCGTCCCGGTGGCGGCGTGGGAGGTCAGCGAGGCGGACGAGGCGGCGCTCGACCGCTACGAGGGCTTTCCCGATTTCTACTACAAGGCCGAGATGATTCTGCCCATCAAAGGCATCCGCACCGGCAAGGTCCGCCGCCGCAAGGTGTTTGTCTACATCATGCACGAGGAACGGAGCCTCGGCCTGCCCTCTGCCCATTATGTGGCGGTCTGCCGGGAAGGGTACGACGCCTTCGGCTTTGGCCAGCGGTATTTGACCGAGGCCATCCAGCGGAGCGTGGAGGGGTCGAAATGAAAGACAACATTTTTCGGATTTCGGTCTGCCCCAGGTGTGGGCAGACCTACACCGCGCCCCCGGCCACGGCCAGAGACGGCTCCGGCCCCATCTGCCCGGACTGCGGCACCAGGGAGGCTCTGGAGAGCATCGGGGTGGACACCGCCGAGCAGGACAAGATCATCGACACCATCCACCGCTGCCAGCGAGGGCATAATCACTGACCCACACCCCCAAGGGGGACGGCCCGGAAGGGCCTGTTCCTCGTTATACGGCGCTATAATATACACAGTTCCGGCCCCGGATATTTGTGTAGGTTATGCTCCGAATTATCTTGCTTTTATCTCCGTTTAGAGCGAATATGGGTACACCGAAAGAGAAAACCACACTTTGAAAACGGAGGAAAACACCATGA
The DNA here is from genome assembly GCA_009917445.1 of bacterium D16-76. Classification (GTDB taxonomy): domain Bacteria; phylum Bacillota; class Clostridia; order Oscillospirales; family Acutalibacteraceae; genus Acutalibacter. The sequence continues at coordinate 150,635 of QZEE01000001.1, forward strand.
AAACCAAGATGAACAGCAAGACCGCAGCCAAGGCCGACACCTACCGGCTCCAGAGGGCCACCACCCCGGAGGACCTCGAAATGAAGATGATGCATGGCGGCGGGGCCATCCTCACCTTTGGCGACCGCATCCTGGTCGCGGGCTACTACTACAACCCCAACGGGCGGTGCTACTACGGGGCCACCTACCGCTTCACCACCGCCGACCACACCTGCGAGGGCCGGGTGGAGCTGGTCAGCATCTCCGAGGACACCTTCGAGGACAACGGCCACGCCATTGCCTGGGCGATGGCAAACTGAGGGGGGTGCCGGACATGACGAGGCAGAAAAAGGAGATCGTCAAGAAGATTGACGAGATGGAGCGGTGGATCGCAGTTGACGAGGAGCTTGGCTGCGGATTCGCGCCAGCCGGGGCCTACGATGAGATGAACAAGGAAATCTACCGGCTCCAAGAGGAACTGGCCCGGCTCCAGCACTACGCCAACGTGGAGGATATGCTCTACGACACGCGGGGCTGCGAGAATAGCGGATGCCCCTGGTAAACTGAGCCAAACCAAATACACCACAGCACCAGCCCTCCGGGGCTGCTGCTCGTTACTGGCTTGCCGCTGGGCAGGTCATTTTTTATACACTTTTTTCAGAGAGGAGGCGGTTCCGATGGCGACACGAGGCCGCAAACCCAAGCCCACCGCAATGAAAGAACTGGAAGGCAACCCCGGCAAGCGTCCGCTGAACGCCAATGAGCCGAGGCCGGAGCGCAAGGCCCCACGCTGCCCCGCTTGGCTGGATACCGAGGCCAAGAGGGAGTGGCGGCGTATGGGGAAGGTGCTGGAGCAGATGGGCATCCTCACCGAACTGGACATGGCGGCGTTCGCTGGCTACTGCCAAGCCTACGCCCGGTGGAAGGAGGCCGAGGAGTTCATCACCCAGCACGGCTCCATGATCCGCACCCCCAACGGCTACCTCCAGCAAGTGCCGCAGGTGTCCATCGCCCAGACCAACATGAAAATCATGCTCCGTTTCTGTGAGCAGTTCGGCCTGACCCCCTCCGCCCGGAGCCGGATCATCGCCGGGGACGGCTCGGTGGAGCCTGCGGATGAGATGGAGAAACTGCTGGGAGGTGGCTCCTGATGGCCTACGAATACACCCCGTCCAAGTTCATGCTCCCCGGCTCCCACTACGACAAGAACAAGGCCGACCGGGCCGTCACCTTTATCCAGAACCTCTGCCATACCAAGGGCAAATGGGCCGGGACCCCGTTCACATTGCTCCCTTGGCAGGAGCAGATCGTGAGGGACATCTTCGGCATCGTGAAGGAGAACGGCAAGCGGCAGTTCCTCACCGCCTATGTGGAGATACCCAAGAAACAGGGCAAGTCGGAGCTGGCCGCTGCCGTGGCTCTGTATCTGCTCTACGCTGACAACGAGCAGTCGGCGGAGGTCTACGGCGCGGCCTGTGACCGCAACCAGGCATCCATCGTGTTCGATGTGGCAAAGCAGATGGTGCAGATGTCCCCGGCCCTCATGCGCCGCTCCAAGATCACCGCCGCCCAGAAACGCATCGTGAACTACAGCAACAACGGCTACTACCAGGTGCTTTCGGCGGAGACAGGCACCAAGCATGGCCTCAACGTGTCCGGGCTGGTCTTTGACGAGATACACGCCCAGCCCAATCGACAGCTCTACGATGTCCTCACCAAAGGCTCCGGCGACGCTCGTGAACAGCCGCTGTTCTTCATCATCACCACCGCTGGCACCAACAAGAACAGCATCTGCTACGAACTGCACACCAAGGCCCTCGACCTGCTGGATGGCAGGAAAAACGACCCCTCATTTTACCCAGTGGTGTATGGCCTGGGCATAGAGGACGATTGGACGGACGAGGTCAACTGGTACAAGGCCAACCCCTCCCTGGGCCATACGATCTCCATAGACCGGGTGCGGGAGGCTTATCAGAACGCCCTGGACAACCCCGCCGAGGAGAACGTGTTCAAGCAGCTCCGCTTGAATATCTGGACATCTGCCACGGTGTGCTGGATACCAGAACACATCTACGACCGGGGGAACCGCCCCATTGACCTGGACGATCTGTACGGTCGGGAGTGCTTTGGGGGCCTTGACCTCTCCAGCACCTCGGACATCACCGCCCTCTCCCTGGTGTTCCCTCCCCGCTCGGAGGAGGAGTCCTACATCGTTCTGCCCTTCTTCTGGCTCCCAGAGGAAACGCTGGAACTTCGCTGCCGCCGCGACCACGTCCTCTACGATGTGTGGAAAAGGCAGGGCTTCATCAACACCACGGAGGGGAACGTGGTTCACTATGGTTTTATCGAAAAGTTCATTGAGGATTTGGGGGAGCGGTACAACATCCGGGAGATCGCCTTCGACCGCTGGAATGCCACCCAGATGGTGCAGAACTTGGAGGACATGGGCTTTACCGTGGTGCCCTTCGGTCAGGGCTACAAGGATATGTCCCCGCCCTCCAAGGAGCTATACAAGCTGTTGATGGAGGGCCGCATCAACCACGGCGGCAACCCGGTCTTGAAATGGATGGCCCAGAATGTGGTCATGCACCAGGACCCAGCCGGGAACATCAAGCCGGACAAGGACAAATCTACAGAAAAAATAGATGGCATCGTGGCAACGATCATGGCCCTCGACCGGGCCATCCGCTGTCAGGATGCCACCTCTGTTTATGATACTAGGGGCCTGCTATTTATTTGACCGTTGCTACTGCTTTCCTAACTTTGGTATAGCAATAACACCAAGGCAGGGATATTTTATTTTTTAGGAAAGTTTTTTCCACCTACAACCAATAAGCCAATCGATAGAATTGTACCGCCGACAGCTTTTGCGCCTTTTTTTACATTCTCAATTTGTACATTCCGGCAGGCTTCGCAATATCGGTGCTTATACCCTATAGGCAACACTTTTTGACAATTTTTATTCTTGCAAGTCTTTTGCTCTAAGTTCATCTTTTTCCCCTCCTGACAGCATCAATGTACTTGCGCAAGGCAAAGCACTAATTTTTCTTTTTATGTCCGGTAAAGTTTTCGACCAGTAATTTTCTGGCGATGGATCAATCGAATCTAATCTTTCGACAAAACCATCAGAGTCAAGATATGTTGTCTGAATATATGATGCGTAATAGTCAAGGCTCTGATGTGCAGCATCGCTTTCTCCCATCCCTTGATATGCCATTGCCTCTACAAGAGAAACCATGTTGATGGCACTCAAACCATCTCGTATCTCGTTTATCCGAGCACTAATTTTTTCCGGTTTTGCACCAGAAAATATTTTTCCCCAAAGCGATTCGGGTTGTTCCCTAATAAATGCAACATTACCCTTCTGGCTTAGCATTAAAAGATTTCTACTATCTTCTGCATCTGAGGCAATTCGCAATAACATCATTGTCCGCAACTCCGGGTTTTTAATCGTCAGTGCTTGTAGTAGTTTTTGCTGACAACTATATGCAGTTGCCAGTCTATCGTCTTCTTGCCCTTGACGGACTTCCTCTATTGCGACTTGTACTTTTTGAATTTCCTCAGCTATTTGGGCCATTTGCATCTGAGTAGCGAAACTTGTTGCTGCCTGAGACAGCGCAGGAGTTAAATCAACATTTTGTAGCGAAATTGTTGAAACAATTTTTTTGGTGTTTGGGTCCACGAGGTTCGCCATCAGGGAACCATCTTTTTTTGTCATTAGCTTGAGTGCGCCACTTGCTATTTTGGCTTCTTGTTCTTCGGTAAGCACCGCTTGGAGCGCCTGTGTTGGAATGTTTGCTTTTACCAGATTAACAAACGAAGGGGCAGAGTACATCATTTGCTCCAATCTGGAAAGAGCTTCTTTTGCCCCGTTTAATAGTGGTTTTGCAATATCAGGTACAGTTGAGAAATGATCCATAATTTCGGAGCTAAACTCAGTGCTGAGGCTTTTATTGTCAGTAGGCATCTGCAAACCTCCCCACACAAAAGATAGGAAAAGAATATCATAGGTAGCCATATTTTTCAAGAGCAACATCGTGCTATTACCCTCATTTTTGATGAAGGAGTGTGATTTATATGGGCTTTTTCAGCAGTCTGTTCCGTTCTCGGGACGCTCCCCAGAACAGCACAGCCGGGAGCGCCTACACCTTTTTCTTCGGCGGCTCCACCTCCGGCAAGGCCGTCACCGAGCGGAGCGCCATGCAAATGACAGCGGTGTATTCCTGTGTCCGCATCTTGGCGGAGGCCGTGGCTGGCCTGCCGCTGAACCTCTACCGCTACACCGAGGACGGCGGCAAGGAGAAAGCCATCGACCACCCGCTGTATCTGCTGCTCCATGACGAGCCAAACCCGGAAATGAGTTCCTTTGTGTTCCGGGAAACGCTCATGACCCATCTGCTCCTCTGGGGCAACGCCTACGCCCAGATCATCCGCAACGGCAAAGGCGAGGTCATCGCCCTCTATCCTCTCATGCCCAACAAAATGTCGGTGGACCGGGACAGCCAGGGCCAGCTTTACTACACCTACCAGCGGGGGACGGACGAGGCCATCCGGGATAAGAACCAGACCGCTATCCTCCGGCCCTCGGATGTGCTGCACATCCCCGGTCTGGGCTTTGACGGCTTGGTGGGCTACAGTCCCATCGCTATGGCGAAGAACGCCATCGGCATGGCTATCGCCTGCGAGGAATACGGTGCGAAGTTCTTCGCCAACGGCGCGGCTCCGGGAGGTGTGCTGGAACACCCCGGCACCATCAAAGACCCCCAGCGGGTGCGGGAAAGCTGGCAGTCCACCTTCGGCGGCAGCGGCAACGCCAACAAGATCGCCGTTCTGGAGGAGGGCATGAAATACACGCCCATCGGCATTTCGCCGGAGCAGGCGCAGTTCCTCGAAACGAGGAAATTCCAAATCAATGAGATCGCTCGGATTTTCCGGGTGCCGCCCCACATGGTGGGCGACCTGGAAAAGTCGAGCCTTTCTAATATTGAGCAGCAGTCCCTTGAGTTCGTGAAATACACGCTGGAGCCTTGGGTGACCCGATGGGAGCAGACCATCCAACGCTCCCTGTTATCCACAGGCGAGAAATCCCGTTACTTTGTGAAGTTCAACTTGGAGGGGCTGCTCCGAGGCGACTACCAGAGCCGGATGAACGGCTACGCCACCGCCCGTCAGAACGGCTGGATGTCCGCCAACGACATCCGGGAACTGGAGAACCTCGACCGCATCCCCGCCGAGGAGGGCGGCGACCTGTACCTCATCAACGGCAATATGCTCCCGCTGCACCAGGCCGGGGCTTTTGCAGATAAAACCACGACAGGAGAGGAGGATTCCGATGAAAAAATTCTGGAACTGGAAAGTGAAGGCGGCGACGGAGACGGCCCCGGAGGAACGGACGCTGTTCCTCAACGGCACCATCGCTGAGGATAGCTGGTATGACGATGATGTGACCCCGGCGCTGTTCAAGGACGAGCTGATGTCCGGCAGCGGCAGCATCACCGTCTGGATCAACAGCCCTGGCGGTGACTGTGTGGCTGCGGCGCAAATCTACAATATGCTCATGGACTACACCCACGATGTGACCGTGAAGATTGACGGCATCGCCGCCAGCGCCGCCTCGGTCATCGCCATGGCTGGCACCAAGGTGCTGATGTCCCCAGTGTCCACCATGATGATCCACAACCCCGCCACCATCGCCTGGGGCGATGCCAGCGAGATGGAAAAGGCCATCGCCATGCTGGAGACTGTGAAGGACTCCATCATCAACGCCTACGAGATCAAGTCCGGCCTGTCCCGCGCCAAGCTGTCCCACCTCATGGACGCGGAGACTTGGATGGACGCAAACAAAGCGGTGGAGCTGGGCTTTGCGGACGGCATCCTGTCCCGCTCCCAGACCGGGGACGAGGCCCCGCCCGCTGGCTCGGCCCTGTTCTCCCAGACGGCGGTGGTCAATTCCCTCATGGGGAAGATCGCCCAGAAATGCAAAATTGAACATCCCAACCCCGTAGGCCGTTCCATCGACACGCTGATGGAGCGGCTTGAACTTTTGAAATTTTAAGGAGGATCACATTATGACGATTCTGGAACTGCGCGAGAAGCGGGCCAAGGCATGGGAGGCTGCAAAGACTTTCCTGGACAGCCGCCGCAACGAGAAGGGCATCTTGTCCGCCGAGGACGATGCCACCTACACCAAGATGGAGCAGGAGATCACCGACCTGGGCAGGGAGATCGCCCGTCAGGAGCGGCAGGAGGCTCTGGAGGCCGAGCTGAACCGTCCCACCGCCACGCCCCTCACTGGCAAGCCCCTGGGCGGCAGCGGGGAGGAAAAAACTGGCCGCGCTGCGGACGAGTACCGCTCCAGCTTCTGGAACCTGATGCGCTCCAAAAACCCCATGCCCCAGGTGGTGGACGCTCTGCGCATCGGCGCGGACACTGAGGGCGGCTACCTGGTGCCAGACGAGTACGAGCGCACTCTGGTGGAGGCTCTGGAGGAGGAGAACATCTTCCGTGGGCTGGCCCACATCATCCGTACCGCCAGCGGTGAGCGCAAGATTCCCGTGGTGGCCACCAAGGGGACGGCCTCCTGGATCGAGGAGGGCGGGGCCTTCCCGGAGAGCGATGACACCTTCGGTCAGGTGACCATCGGGGCCTACAAGCTGGGCACCATGATCAAGGTGTCCGAGGAGCTGCTGAACGACAGCGTGTTCGATCTGGAGAGCTATATCGCCAGGGAGTTCGCCCGGCGCATCGGCACCAAGGAGGAGGAAGCCTTCTTCACCGGGGACGGCACCGGCAAGCCTCTGGGTGTGCTGGCGGACAAAGGCGGTGCCGAGGTCGGTGTGACCGCCGCCTCCGCCACCGGCATCACCGCTGACGAGCTGCTGGACCTCTACTTCAGCCTGCTCTCCCCCTACCGCAAGAAGGCCACATGGGTGGTGAACGATTCCACCATCAAGGCCATCCGCAAGCTGAAGGACAACAACGGCCAGTACCTCTGGCAGCCCGGTCTTATCGCCAACGCCCCGGACACCATCCTGGGCCGTCCCGTTAAGACCTCCGCATTCATGCCCTCCATCGCTGCTGGGGCCAAGTCCATCATCTTCGGCGACTTCAAGTATTACTGGATCGCCGACCGCCAGGGCCGTATCTTTAAGCGGCTGAATGAGCTGTATGCTACCACCGGGCAGGTGGGCTTCCTCGCCTCCCAGCGCGTGGACGGTAAGCTGATTCTGCCGGAGGCGCTGAAGGTGCTGAAGCAGAAGGCTGGCTCCGGCTCTGGCTCCAGCACCTGATGACTCCAAAACCCAGAGGCCCCGGTAAACACACCACCGGGGCCTCGCCATTTTACGAAGAGGCGATAGGATGATCGTCACACTGAACGAGGCCAAGAAATATCTCCGGGTGGACCATGACGATGATGATTCCATCATTCGGAGGCTGATTCACACCGCCGAGAGCCTCTGCGAAGGGACGCTGCGGAAGGCTGTGGAGCCGCTCCCCATCAACAAAGTGGCGGTGCTGTTCGCTGTGGCCTACCTTTACGAACACAGGGAGAACGCCGACATGAATGAGCTGACCCGGATGCTTCGCTACATCCTCGCCACCGAGCGGGAGGTGGCGTTCTGATGGATATTTCCAAGCTGCGCTCCCGCATCACCATCCAGCAGGCCGTGGTGCAGAAGGACGCCATCGGCAACCACATCAACGCTTGGGAGGATTTCTGGTCCTGCGCCGCCTATGCCAACCTCGCCTCCGGGAAGGAGTACGGGGCCGCTGGGCAAACCCTGGGCAGCGACATCCTGGTATTTGAGGTGCGCTGGTGTGAGCGGCTCCGTGATCTGGACGCGACCCGGTTCCGCATCCTGTTCGGCGGGGCCGTTTACAACATCACCTGTGTGGACGATGTGCAGTTCCGGCACGAGCGGCTGAAGCTGACCGCCCAGCGGGAACGGAGGTAACAGTATGGCTCGTGACAGGGTGTCCATCGACCAGTTTCCCGGCGCGGTCATGGCCCAGCTTGAGGAATATGTGTCCATGGCCTCGGACGAGGTCAAAGAGGCCGTCCGTACCGTCAGCGAGGACGTGAAGGCCGAGATACAGTCCCGCGCCCCGGTCAAGACCGGGAAGTACAAAAAGAGCTGGACCGTCACCAAGGTGGAGGAGACCGCCCAATCCCTGGTGAGCACTGTCCACTCGGCAAAGCACTACCGGCTGACCCATCTGCTGGAGAACGGCCACGCCAAGCGGGGCGGCGGCAGGACGCGCGCCTTCCCCCACATCGCCCCCGGCGAGGCCCTGGCGGAGAAGAAGCTGCTGGAGATCGCGGAAAGGAAACTGCGATGAAAAAATCAGATGTTTCCGCTCTGTTGGAGCGGCTGGGGTTCCCCTTCGCCTATGACCACTTTGCCGAGGGCGAGGGGCCAGACCCGCCCTTCCTGGTGTACCGCTGCCCCAAGGCGGACAACTTCGCCGCCGATGGGGTGGCGTACTTCAAGCAGGATGTCCTCCACATCGAGGTCTACACCGATAGGAAGGACCCGGCGCTGGAGGAGCAGATCGAGGCCGCTCTGGACGAGGGCGGCATTTTTTATGGCAAAGGCGAGACATGGATCGACAGCGAAAAGCTGTACGAGGTCCTTTATGAAATGGAGGTATCTGCATGAGCAGCACCAATAAGCGCAACAAGGTCAAGTTCAATATCTGCAACGTCCACTACGCTCCGCTCTCCCAGGACAACGATGGGAAGTACACCTGGGCGACCCCCGTGGCCCTCCCCGGCGCGGTGTCCCTCTCCCTGGACCCCCAGGGTGAGCCGGAGAGCTTTTATGCGGATGGCATCGAGTATTACGTCATCAACAACAACCAGGGCTATGACGGCGACCTGGAGGTGGCCCTCATCCCGGAGTCCTTCCGGCGGGACATCCTCATGGAGACCACGGATGCCAACAGCGTCCTGCTGGAGAACGCCGCCAGCGAGACGGGCAAGTTCGCCCTGCTGTTCGAGTTCGATGGCGATGTGCGGAAGATCCGCCACGTCCTCTACAACTGCTCTGCGTCCCGGCCCTCTATCTCCGCCAAGACCAACGAAGAGAACCGGGAGGTGCAGACCGAGACGCTGACGGTCAAGGCCCGGCCCCTGTCCACCGGCTATGTGAAGGCCAAGACCGGCGATTCCACCACGGCCAGCGTCTACAACAACTGGTACAAGAGCGTGTACCAGCCCGCCGACACCCCGGCTGTGGACGAGGATGCCTCCGCTGGCGGTCAGGGCTAAAGGAGGGCTGAACTATGGGTATCAAACGCACCATCGAGATCGACGGCCAGGAGGTGGCGTTCAAGGCCAGCGCCGCCATCCCCCGCATCTACCGGCTGAAGTTCCACCGGGACATCTACAAAGACCTCGCCGCGCTGGAAAAGAGCGTGGGTGACAACAGCGAGGGCAGCTCCGGGCTGGATATGTTCTCTCTGGAGATGTTTGAGAACATCGCCTACATCATGGCGAAACACGCCGACCCCGCTGCCGTCCCGGATTCCCCGGAGGACTGGCTGGACAGCTTCAACACCTTCTCCATCTACCAGGTGCTGCCCCAGCTCATCGAGCTGTGGGGGCTGAACGTGCAGACGGATGTTCAGTCTAAAAAAAACTTCGCCCGACTGACCGGGAAATGACCACGCCGTTGTTCCTGCTCCGCTGTTTGCAGGTCGGGCTGTCCCTCCGGGACCTCGACTTGCTGACAGTGGGCATGGTCAACGACATTTTCGCGGAACAACTGAACGATGACTGCAAATACGCAACCCTGGCGACCCAGGAAGATTTTGACCGTTTTTAAAAACAACTCCCCACCGGAGCGAACCGATGAGGAGCTGCAATTACCATTCTGAGGTTTCTTCCAGTTGGCGGCTGATGTTTCGACCGCCGTACATGATCCGGGCAACGGACACCGTGTCGGCATCCGGGTTGACCGTATAAAAGACCAGATAGTTTTTGACGCGGAGGAACCGCACTCCCTGGCTGTGCCACGGCTCATCCTGGTACAGCGGATTGCGTTCCGGCAAGCTCTCCAAGGAACGGACTTCGCGCATGATCGTTTCAGAAATAGCTTTCGCTGTGTTTGGCACGAGGAGCGTGTACGCGATATATTCGTAAATTTCCCGCAAATCCCGCCGGGCTGTATTGGTGTACACGATTTTCATGCTTACCCACCATACAGACCGCGCATTTCAGCTTCGACCGCATCAGCGGACAGAACACGCCCAGCGGCGATATCATCCATGCCCTTTTGCAGTTCCGCATCGAACTGCTCCTTGGTCAAACTTCCCGCAGCAACGGGCAAAGAACTGGGGAGTTTCATCTCGAAGGGAATGCCCCGGTGCATGACGATCTGTTTCAAAAACATCCCAATCGCGTTGGACATAGGGATTCCAAGCTGGTTCAAGATCGCCTCCGCCTGCTCTTTCGTTTCCGGATCTACACGGGTAAAGACATTTGCCGTTCTGGTTGCGGCTCTTGCCATAATCAGCACCTCGCTTTTCAAGTTATCTATGAGTAGTTTAACACAAACAATTGCTTTTAGCAAGCATATAGCGACCATTCTATAAAAGTTTTCTGTCGGAAGGAGGTGACGGCCTATGGGTGCAAGGCGGATCGCGGGCATCACGGTGGAGATCGGCGGCGATACCACAAAGCTGACCACTGCCCTCAAAGATGTGGATAAGGCCCTCTCCACCACCCAGAGCAGCCTCCGGGATGTCAATAAGCTGCTGAAGCTGGACCCCGGCAACACGGAGCTGCTGGCACAGAAACACAGACTGCTGGGCGAGGCCGTTTCCGAGACCAAGGAGAAGCTGGCCACGCTGAAAACCGCTGCGGAACAGGCCAACCAAGCCCTCGCCAACGGGGAGATCACCCAATCGCAGTATGACGCCCTTCAGCGGGAGATCATCGAAACTGAACAGAAACTCAAAGATTTAGAGCGGCAGGCGGAAAATTCGTCTGTCGCTCTTCAAAAAATCGGGCAGGTGGGCGACAAGCTCCAGGCTGTAGGCGATAAGGTGTCCGGGGTGGGCGAAAACCTCACCAAGTCGGTCACAGTCCCGTTGGCGGGCATCGGCACCGCCGCCGTTGCCACCGCCGCCAACTTCGAGTCCTCCATGTCCCAAGTGCAGGCCACGATGGGCATCACCAAGGACTCCATGTCCACGGTGAACGGCGAGAGCGTGAACACGATGGACACCCTCTCCACCCTCGCCAAGCAGATGGGGTCTGAAACGGCTTTCTCCGCCAGCGAGTGCGCGGAGGCGTTAAATTACCTCGCTTTGGCTGGCTACAGCACTCAGGAAATGTGCGATACCCTCCCCACGGTGCTGAACCTCGCCGCCGCTGGCGGCATCAACCTGGCCTCGGCCTCCGACATGGTGACGGACGCCATGTCTGCCCTTGGCATGGGTACGGACGAGGCCGTGACGATGGTGGACCAGATGGCAAAGACCTCCTCCACCACAAACACGTCGGTGGCCCAGCTTGGCGACGCCATCTTGACTATCGGTGCTACAGCGAAGTCCGTCAAAGGCGGCACCGCCGAATTGAACACCGCCCTCGGCATCCTCGCCAACAATGGTATCAAGGGAGCCGAGGGCGGTACACATTTGCGCAACGTCATCCTGTCCCTGCAAAATCCTACGGACAAGGCCGCAGCCAGCATGGAGCAGCTTGGCGTGGATGTGTACGACTCCCAGGGAAATATGCGCTCCCTCAACGACATCCTCGGCGACCTCAACCGCAGCATGGACGGCATGACCGCCGCTGAGAAATCCAACATCATCGCCACCATCTTCAACAAGACCGACCTCGCCGCCGTCAACGCCCTCCTCGCCAATACCGGCGAGAGCTGGGACACGCTCCAGCAGTCCATCATCGAGAGCGGCGGCGCGGCCCAGACGATGGCGGACACACAACTGGACAACCTCCAAGGCCAGCTCACCATTCTGAAGTCGGCTCTGGAGGGGTTGGCTATTTCCATCGGGGAAATCCTGCTCCCGGTCATCAAGAACATCGTCAGCGGCATCCAGGGCTTTGTGGATTGGCTGAACAACCTGGACGAAGGTACCAAGCAGACCATCGTCACCATTGGCCTTATCGTTGCGGCGGTGGGGCCGGTCCTCATCGTCATCGGCAAGGTGATCTCTGCGGTCGGCACCATCCTTTCGGTGGTGTCCAAGATCGGCCCGGTCATTGGCGCGGTCAAGACCGCTGCCACCGGGCTTTTTACCGTTTTGGCGGCAAATCCCATCGCTTTGGTGGTCGCTGCCATCGCCGCCCTCATTGCCATCTTCGTGGCGCTGTGGAACAACTGCGAGGGATTCCGAGAGTTCTGGATCGGGCTGTGGGAGGCTATCAAAAGCGCTGCCATCGCTGTGTGGGAGGCGCTGTCCTCCTTCTTCCAAGGCGCGTGGGAGGCCATCGTCAACCTGGCGCAAACCATCTGGGGCGGCATCGGCGACTTCTTTTCCGGGCTTTGGCAGGGTATCTCCACCACGGCCCAGACAGTTTGGAACGCCATCAGCGGTTTTCTCTCTGGCCTGTGGACGGGCATCGTCACCGCCGCCCAGACGATCTGGAACAGCATCGTGACATTCTTCTCCGGGCTGTGGGAGGGCATCCGCTCCACCGCCGAGGCGGTCTGGAACGGTATCAGCACATTCCTCTCCACCCTTTGGACAGCCATTTCCACGGCGGCGCAGACCATCTGGAACGGCATCGCCACCTTCCTCTCCGGCATCTGGACGGCCATCTCCACCACGGCCCAAGCTGCGTGGAATGGTATCAAAGAGTTCCTCTCCGGCATCTGGGAGGCCATCAAGGGTGTGTTCACCACGGCTCTGGAAACCATCCAGACGGTGGTGACCGGGGCTTGGGAGGCCATCAAAGGCGTGGTCACCACAGCGATGGAGGCACTCCAGACAGCAATTAGCACCGCATGGGAGGCAATCAAAACTGCCATTTCCACGGCGCTGGAGGCCATCAAAACTGCCGTCACCACCGCTTGGGAGGCTATCAAAACGGCTGTCACCACAGTCATGGAGGCGATCAGGACCGCCATCACCACAGCATGGGAAGCCATCAAGACCGCTGTGCTGGCGGTCATGGAGGCGGTGAAAACTGCCATCACTGCTGCGTGGGAGGCGATCAAGACCGCCGTCACCACAGTGGTCAATGCCATCAAAGATACAGTGACCCAGGTCTGGGAGGCCATCAAAGAAACCGTCAGCGGCATCATGGAGCGGCTGAAGGAAGCGGTGGTCAACGCCTGGAACGCACTGAAGGATGCCGTCACCAGTGTGGTCAACGGCATCAAAGAGGCGGTCACGGGTGTGTTCAACGGCCTCTCCGAAGGGGTGCGCACCGCCATGACCAAGGTGCTGGAGGCGGTGAAATCTGGCTTCAACTGCGTGAAGGAACACATCCTCGGCCTGGGCAAGCAGGCCGTGAGTTGGGGCCGCGACCTCATTATGGGCATCGTCAACGGCATCAAGGGGGCCATCGGCGCAGTGAAGGACGCTGTGGGGAATGTGGCAAGCACGATCAAGTCTTTCCTACACTTCTCCGTCCCGGACGAGGGGCCGCTCACCGACTACGAATCCTGGATGCCTGACTTCATGGCTGGGCTTGCCAAGGGCATCGAGCAGAGCCGGGGAGCCGTCCGCGCCGCCATTGATAATGTGGCGGACGATCTGGCGCTTGCTCCTACTGTATCTGTTGCCGCTGACAGCTTGGGCGCGCTCAAAGCTGGCGGCAGAACGCCGATGGAAACCATCACCGCTGCCAGCGGCAATTCCGAGATGGCGGCGCGGCTGGATGCCATGTACGAGGTGGTCACCAAGTATCTGCCCCGGCTGGTGAACCGCCAGATCGTGCTGGACTCCGGCACCCTGGTGGGAGAACTGTCCGATGGCATGAACCGAACGCTGGGGAGGAACCTGCTATGATCCGAAAATTCAGACTGACCAACGGCGCGGGGGACGGCTGGGATTTGAACAGCCGCTCCTCCTTCTTTCATGCCATTGCTGGCCTCGGCTTCAAAGACGGCACCCAATACGAGCAGGTCGGCACCGACTTCATCCCCCTGGAGGAGCTGTTCTCCCAGGGGGAGATGTCGGGCCGCATCCTGTTCGGCGGAGCTGCCGCCTACCAGACTTACCGTGAGTTCTCCCGGTTCGTCCGGGCGGTGCCGCTGACCCTCATCTACCAAACCGATGAAACCTACCGCGTACCCGTCCGGCTGACGGAGCTATCCAAAGGGGAGCTGATGGAGGGTGGCGGTGGGCTGGTGTGCGATGTAACTTTCCTCGCCACCGGGCTGTTCTACAAAAGCGTCACCCGGCAGAGCGGCGTCCTCTCCATCGGCGGCAAGGTGTATCCGTACACCTACAGCTATTCCTACGCCGAGGTGTCCCAGAACACACTGGTCATCGACAGCGACAGCTACGAGGACAGCCCATGCAAGATCACCATCTTCGGCCCCTGCCTCAACCCGGTCTGGAAGCACTATGTGGACAATGTGCTGGTGGAGACTGGACGGTATGAAGGCTCCATCATGGCAGACCACAAGCTGGTGGTGGACGCCACCGGCATTCCCTACAGTATCACCGAGCGCGGCGCGGCGGACGATATCGTGGCCGACCGCTACCAGCTCTGCGACTTCACCACAGAGCGGTTCTTTCATTTGAAACACGGCTCGAACCGTATCTCCGTTTCCCACGATGGGCTGAATACCGTCAAGATGATGGTAGAAGGGAAGATTTCTTATGAGACAGTATAAATGGGGTCCCCGCGCAAGCCCAGCGAAGCGGGTTGCGTGGGGGGAGGAGGAGCAAGGGAGCGGGCGCAGTTTTGCCCGCCAGGGCGAAACGGAGCAGAGCGGACTTTGCGACGACGAGGTGGAGGGGAAGATCAGCTATGAGACCGTATAGTGTGGAGATTTTCCGGCCCGACTTCACGATGGTCGGAAACACCAATGTCAACGAGGTCACCTACAAGGAGGATTACCTCGCCTCGGATGAAAACACCGTCACGGTGCTGGCGCTTCCTGGCATTGAAAAGCAGGACTTCATCCGCATCAGCCGGGGCAGCGAGGAATACGCCGGGGTGGTCACCGAGATCGGCTACGGCACCGACCGCTCAAAGCGGCTCCAGACTATCTCCTACAAGCCCCTGGTAGAGCTGCTGAACACTGGCATCCTGTTCGATGTGAACGCCCAGGGCCAGGGGACGCTGGAGGACTTCATCTGTGACCGCATCCGGGAAACCTTCATCAATAACCCGGACACACTCCAGAATATCAGCGGCCTTTCGGTGGCGGTGACCAGCGGCACCCCGGATTGGAGCCTGCACATCACCCCTGCGGAGAGCGGAGGCCGCTACAACATCGTCAACCTCATGGATTCGGTCATCGTCCCCGCCATGCAGAAATATGGCATTTTGGTCAAGGCCGCGCTGGATATCCAGAACCGGGAGATACACATCACCGTGGGCCAGACCGAGGACAGCGTTCTCACCATTGAGGCAGATTTGCCGAACATCATCAAGAAAAGCGTCACCATCAAACAGGTCAGCGCCGATATAAACAAGCTGGTGTTGTACGATGCCGCCGATTATGTGGCGACCCGCACCTATTACCTCCACCCGGATTTGGGCTACGACACCTATAACCGCGACCGTATCACCCCGGTGGTCTGCGAACTGCAAGCGGTGCAGCATGAGGAGGGCAGTTCCTTCGAGTCCGCCGCCATCCGCGCCGCCCACGACAAGTTCTCCGGGCTGGCCTACTCCAACCTTATCGAGCTGACGATGGCGAATGACGATGGGCTGGTGAAGCCGGAGCAGATGGAGTTCGGGCAGCAGGTGGAGATCATTTCGGACGGGGTGGCCTATCGGAGCATCCTCACCGGGCGGGAGCGCGGAAAGAACACCAAGCTGGTGTTCGGCACCGTCCGGCTGGACCTCACAAAAATACTCAGGAGGAGCGGCAATGGCTAATAACATCATTTTGAAAACCTACAAGGGCGGCAGCGTGACCCCCCAGGATGATGCCATCATCCAGCAGACGGTCATCGCCACCAACGGCATCTTCAAGGGCTGCAACATCACCTACGCCAGAGGCAACGTCCTCCATGTGTCCCAGGGCTTCGGCATGATCAAGGGACGATTCTTCGAGGTGTACGATTGCGAAGTCGGCGTCATCCTCAACAGCGGCTCCGGCACGCTCCAAGGGCGGCTCTACATCCACATGGACTTGTCCAACGCGGACGAGCCGATCCAGCTTTTGAACGAAACGGCCTCTGTGCTGACCGACCTGACTGGGGACGAGGATGTGAACTACAACAACACTGCCTATGATCTGGAATTGGCGACCTTCGGTGTGACCCGGACGGGTATCACCAATCTGGAGGCGACCTTTGAAAAGATCACCGGGGCATCCGGCAGCGGCGGGGCCAGCACCCTCCAGCGGTCCACCGAATACTTCAAGGGCGACTATGTGACCTGCAAGAACGCCCCCGGCTGGGTGACGCTCTACTGCACCACCCAAGGTGTGACCGCCGCCACTGAGCCGCTGGATTATTTGGGCATTGCAGAAGTGGGCGACCAAGTGCAGGACGGCTCCTGCGTGTTCACCGCCCGCGATGTGGTGGGGGAACTGGATGTGCTGAGAGAGCTGTTCGCCGACACCGAGACAAGCATCGCTGGTCTGGAGGGCGACATTGAGGATTTGCGGGAGGAGCTGAATCTCAAGGCCGAAGATATCCAGCCTGTGGGGTCCATCCGCTACAGCGCCGCGCCGGACATGGGCGAGGACTGGCTCAAATGTGATGGCAGCTTTGTGAGCGAGGATGACTACCCGGAGCTGGTGGCTCTGCTGGGGACAAAGCAGCCCACGGCGCAAGACCTCAAAACAGCCTACACCGCAGACAAGGCCGGAGCCATCACCAACACTTGTGTGTTCAACGGCTCCATCTGGGCATATCTGGTGGATGCCCAGATGCTGGTCTGCGTTCCGGCTACCGGCGCGGCAAAGACCATCCCTGTGACTGGAGCCGAGGCCCTGTCTGGAGCAAGCCCGGTGTATCTTTCGATTTGCGGTGGCTCCCTCTACCTGACGCAGATCGGCGGAGCGCAGACCAAAATTCTCCTGTTTGAATTGGTGTCGTTCAGCGGCTCGGAAACTTCTATCAAAATGACAGCGGTGACCACCTATGTCAGCAATCGGGTCACACAAACGGCAAATCAGTACACTATCCCCTATGTGGTAGACGTGGGTGGTACCAAGATGATGGCTCTCCTGATGAACGACTCTTACGTCTACTACATCACTTGGAGGGCAGGAGAGTATTCATCTTCGGCGGCAACAAATCAAGCCTATTGCAACGGTGCCTCAGCCAACATGAGCAAGGTGTACACTTCAAGATTAGCGGCAAAGTTCGGTTTTTCAGTTAAGAATCAAAACGAGGCTATCTATGGTTCACGCTACCTGGGAGTTCAAGATGGCAACAACTATGGCGTGAAGTTCTGGTTCAGCATCGGTTCTGTTGCTCAAGCCCTATATGGCGCTCCAGAAAGTGACCCTTATTATTCCTATTACACCTATGCCAACATGGAAACAGCAATCAAAAACGATGCGCGGGGAAAATACATCCAGAAATTCTTTGGGGAGAATTATATCCCCCAGATGATTACGCTCCCCGCCGGGGCCAACAACGAGTACCTCTACAATGTTGACCTCGTTGACCGAAAGGTCACGCTGATGCATGGGCGGTACAACGGCGGGACGCTGCCGGAATGGAGGGAAATCAACATCAAACTCCCCTCCAGAGCGGTGCTGTTCACCGATTCCGTTTGCTATGTGGCGGAGCAGTCCATGTGGTTCATCTTCGTGGGGACCGGGCTGCTGTTCGGCTCCAAGCTGGCCACCAGCGGCTGGGGCTACATCGACACGATGGGCCTTTTGGGGCTGATTGCGAAGAACGGCTGCATCACCTACCTCCCCGGCGAGAACGCTCTGTATCTCAGCGGCCTCAACACGGCTGGCCTCCCGGTGGTCTGCAAACTCCTGTTCGATGGGCTGATGGATTTCTCCGGCGAGGGCGCTTGGCTCCCGGTCATGAGCAAGGACGGCATCCCTGCCTACATCAAGGCCAGATCGACCTAAACCGAATATCGGATGAAAGGCTGTCCGCCGCTTGGCGGATGGCCTTTTATTATACAAATTTTCAGAAATGGAGGAAATCCCAATGAAGGAATTTTGGAACACGGTCCAGTGCGTGTTCGCCGCTGTGGGCGGATGGCTGGGCTACTTTCTGGGCGGCTGTGACGGTCTGCTCATTGCTCTGGTGATGTTCGCTTCGGTGGACTACATCACCGGGGTCATGTGCGCCATCAACGACCAGAAGCTGTCCAGCGAGGTGGGCTTTCGCGGCATCTGCCGGAAGGTGCTGATCTTCATTCTGGTGGGCATCGCCAACATCCTGGACGTGGAGGTCATCGGCACCGGCTCGGTGCTGCGGACGGCTATCATCTTCTTCTACCTGTCCAACGAGGGTGTGTCCCTGCTGGAGAACGCCGCGCACCTGGGCCTGCCCATCCCCAAGAAGCTGAAGGACGTGCTGGAGCAACTCCATGACCGTTCGGAGGAAGGGGGCGAGGACGAATGAGACTCGTTGAATCCATTCTCACCAAAAACCCCTGCTACACCGCTGGCCGGAAGATCACGGTCAAGGGCCTCATGCTCCACTCCGTGGGCTGTCCCCAGCCCAGCGCCCAGGTGTTCGTCAAGAACTGGAACAGCGCCAGCTATGACCGGGCCTGCGTCCACGGCTTCATTGACGGCAACGATGGCACCATCTACCAGTGCCTCCCCTGGAACCACCGGGGCTGGCATTGCGGGGCCAGCGGCAACAACACCCACATCGGAGTGGAGATGTGCGAACCGGCCTGCATTAAGTACACGGGCGGGGCCACCTTCACCTGCTCCGACAAGGCCACCGCCCAGGCCGTAGCAAAGCGCACCTACGAGGCCGCGGTGGAGCTGTTCGCCATGCTCTGCCAGAAGTTCTCCCTCGACCCGCTGGGGGACGGGGTGATCGTCAGCCACAAGGAGGGCTGCAAACGGGGCATCGCCTCCAACCACGGCGACCCGGAGCATCTGTGGACGCAACTCGGCCTGCCCTACACGATGGACACCTTCCGCAAGGCCGTGAAAGCTGCGATGGGCGGTGGGGCTACTGCTCCCAGCAGTGTGTCCGGCACAAAGATCATGGGTGCGGCGGTGGCTACGGCGGAGCAGATGGAAGCCTACCTCAAGGCCAAGAATCCGAAGGTGGCCCAGAGCGTTCTGGACATGGTGCCGCTCTATCTGTCCGAGGGAGCGGCGGAGGGTGTGCGGGGCGACATCGCCTTTGCGCAGTCCTGTCTGGAGACCGGAAACTTCGGGTTCGCTGGCTCCGCCGTCACGCTGGACCAGAATAACTTCTGCGGCATGGGTGTCACCGCCAATGGGCTGAAAGGAAACTCCTTCGACACGGCCCAGCTCGGCATCCGGGCACAGGTACAGCATCTCAAAGCCTACGCCTCTACTGAGCCGCTGAAAGGCGAGTGCATCGACCCCCGGTTCAAGTACGTGACACGGGGCTGTGCCGAGGTGGTGGAGTGGCTGGGGCAGAAGGAAAATCCCCAGGGCAAGGGCTGGGCCACCGGCGCGGGCTATGGGGAGAAGATCATCACCATCCTCAAAGCCATCCTCGCCACCGCTGACGGGGCTGCTCCGGCCCCGGCTCCTGCCGCTGTTCTCTTCTTGGTGAAGGTGTCCATTCCCAACCTGCGTATCCGCAGCGGCCCCGGAACAGACAGCGCCGCCACCGGGAAGTTCACCGGGGTTGGCGTGTTCACCATCACCGAGGTCAAGAACGGCCCCGGCTCCACCGTAGGCTGGGGGCGGCTGAAATCCGGCGCGGGTTGGATTTCTCTGGACTACGCACAGAAAATTTGACCAACAGTCAAAATTTTGACCTACGGTTCAAGCCCACTGGGGATTTTTCCCTGGTGGGCTGAGCTGGCATTACTTTTTTGAGGGGGCATCATGCTATGGCGACAGAAAAATCGAAGGAAATTTTGCATTATCGGGAACAGGGGCTGGGCTATAAGAAGATTGCTGCCCTCACTGGCTACTCGCTGAATACAGTCAAGTCGGTCTGTCGGAGGAATCCGAACGGCGAGGAAAAGCTATGCCTCCAGTGCGGGGCCAAGCTGGTGCGCACCCCTCACTATCGGGAGAAGAAATTCTGCTCAGACGCTTGCCGCATGGCCTGGTGGAACAGCCACCCGGAGGCGGTCAACCGCAAGGCCATCTACCACTTCATTTGCCCACACTGCGGTCAACCCTTTGACAGCTACGGCAATGACCATCGGAAATACTGCTCCCGCGCCTGTTATGCCGAGGCGCGGCGGAAGGGGGTGTAGGCGTGTCTGACGAGTTCTTCCGCAATCTGGCGGCGTACAAAGCGGCCATGAGTCTCGCCAAGGGTATGCTCCGCCAGGGCATCATCAGCGAGAGCGAGTACGCCGAAATCGATACAATTATGACCAAAAAGTACGGCCTGACTTTGGATAGCATTTTTCGCACAATCGCTTGATAAATCTGCGGTTTAGAGCGAATATATGACCACCAAGGAGGTGATTTTTTGGAACGCATTATTCAGAAAATGGGGCTAAAGGTGCCAGCCCAGCCCAAAGCCAGGCGGGTCGCAGCCTACGCCAGAGTATCCTCTGGCAAGGACGCCATGCTCCACTCCCTGTCGGCCCAAGTCAGTTATTACAGCGACCTCATCCAGAACCATCCCGGCTGGCTCTACTGCGGAGTGTTTGCGGACGAGGCCCTGACCGGCACGAAGGAAAACCGCACCGAGTTCCAGCGGCTGCTGGCCGAGTGCCGCGCCGGGAATATCGACCTTATCATCACCAAGTCGATCTCCCGGTTCGCCCGGAACACGGTGGTGCTGCTCCAGACCGTTCGGGAGTTGAAGTCAATGGGGGTGGATGTTTATTTTGAGGAACAGAACATCCACTCCATGAGCGCGGACGGAGAGCTGATGCTCACCATTCTGGCATCCTACGCCCAGGAGGAAAGCCTCTCCGCCAGCGAGAACCAGAAGTGGCGCATCAAGAAAAACTTCGAGGAAGGGATGCCCTGGTCTGGACAGGTCTTAGGGTACAAGTATGTGGATGGCGTCTACATCGTCAAGCCAGAGGAGGCCGAGATCGTGCGGAGCATCTTCGCCGACTACCTCTCCGGCATGGGTGTCGAGGCTATTATGAAAAAGCTGAATGCCCAGGGGACGACTTCCCGCAACGGCCACGCCTGGTGCCGCTCCAGCGTTCGGAAGGTGCTGGGCAACTACTCCTACACCGGGAACCTGCTCCTCCAGACCACATTCCGGGAGAATCACATCACCAAAAAGACGCTCCCCAACCGTGGTGAGCTGCCCATGTACCATGCCGAGAACACACACGAGGCCATCGTCAGCATGGAGGATTACCAGGCGGTGCAGGCGGAGATGGCGCGGCGGTCTGCCAAGCACAACAAGACCGCCCACGGCCCGGTCAAGTACCCCTTCACGAAGATGATTGTCTGCGGTACCTGCGGCAAGGGCTACCGGCGAAAGGTGACCCGCACCAGTCCGGTGTGGATTTGCAGCACCTTCAATGTCTACGGCAAAGCGGCCTGCCCCTCCAAACAGATACCGGAGGCAACACTTGAAAAAGCTGCGGCGGAGGTGCTGGGGCTGGATGCCTTTGACGCAAAGGCCCTCCACGATAAAATAACGGCAATTAGAGCCGAGGGGAACAACACTCTGGTATTTCTGTTCAAGGACGGCACACAAACCGTTAAACGATGGGCCGACCGCTCCAGAGCGGAAAGCTGGACCCCGGAGATGAGAGCCGCCGCCAGAGAATTTGCGAAGAAAGGACGGGCGATGAGATCATGCCAGCAGCAAGAGCAGTAACGGTCATTCCGGCCACCATCAACCTTCACACCCATGCCCCTTCGGTGGCGGCGAGAAAACGCCGGACGGCGGGGTATGCCCGCGTGTCCACCGACAGCGATGAGCAGTTCACCAGCTACGAGGCCCAGGTTGACTACTACACCCGGTATATCCAGGGCAACGCTGAGTGGGACTTTGTGGCGGTCTATACGGACGAGGGCATTTCCGGCACGAATACAAAGCGCAGGGCGGGTTTCAATCAGATGATTTCCGATGCCCTCGCCGGGAAGATAGACCTCATCGTCACCAAGTCGGTGAGCCGTTTTGCCCGGAACACGGTGGACAGCCTGACCACCATCCGCAAATTGAAGGAGCATGGTGTGGAGGTCTACTTCGAAAAGGAGAATATCTGGACCTTCGACAGCAAGGGTGAATTGCTCATTACCATTATGTCCTCGCTGGCCCAGGAGGAGAGCCGCTCCCTTTCGGAGAATATCACCTGGGGACAGCGCAAGCGGTTCTCTGACGGCAAGGTCAACCTTCCCTACAAGCAGTTCCTTGGCTACCGAAAGGGGCCGGATGGATTCCCGGAGGTGGTGGAGGACGAGGCCAAGATCGTCCGCCGCATCTACGCCCTTTTCATGGAGGGCAAGACCAGCTACGCCATCGCCAAGGCCCTCACTGCTGATGGTATCCCCACGCCCTCCGGGAAAAGCAAATGGGGGGCCAGCGTGGTGGAGAGCATACTCACAAATGAGAAATATAAGGGAGCAGCACTTCTTCAAAAATGCTACACGATTGATTTCCTCAATAAAAAACGGAAGGTCAACGAGGGCGAGGTTCAGCAGTATTATATTGAGAAAAGCCATCAGCCCATCATCCAGCCTCACGAGTTCGATGTTGTCCAGGCCGAGTTCGCTCGGCGCAAGGGCATGGGCCTCCACTACAGCGGAGGCGGGGTATTCTCCTCCCGGCTGGTCTGTGGCGACTGCGGCAGTTACTACGGCCCCAAGGTCTGGCACTCCAACAGCAAGTACCGCCGGGTTGTCTGGCAATGCAACGGCAAGTTCAGCAACGGGGAAAAGTGCCGCACTCCGCATCTGATGGAGGAGGACATCAAGGCCCGGTTCCTGGTAGCGTTCAATCAACTGCTGGACGGCAAGGACGCTCTGCTGGAGGACTGCCGCGTCATGCAGGACCACCTCACCAACTGCTCCGCCATTGACGCAGAGTTGGACGAGCTGCTCCAGGGGATTGCGGTGGTAACAGAACTGACCCAGCGGTGCATCCAGGAGAACGCCCGGAGCGCACAGAGTCAGGATGAATATGCCGAACGCTACAATGGCTATGTGGCGAGGTACGAGAAAGCCAAGGCCAGGGTGGACGCCCTCCAGGAGCAGAAAAAGCAGCGGCAGGCCAGAGCTGACATCATCGGCGGGTCCATGTTCGCTGTACATGAGCGGGAGGCTGGCATCACGGAGTTTGACAACGCCCTTTGGCTGGCGGTGGTGCAAAAGGCCACGGCCTACCACGATGGGCGGCTGGTGTTCACCTTCCAGAACGGAATGGAGATCGAGGGATAACTGAACAGGAACACACACGGCCCGCTGGCTCATTTGAAGCTGGCGGGCTTTTTTGTGTTGTATACTGTTTCCCATCTTTTTCAGATGCAAAATAAAAATAAGGGTTGACCCGTGTCGAAAATGTGGATAAAATATAGGAAGACGCATAATTCCCATAGTAATTTGGTGGAGGCATAAAATGATTTTTGAAATTCTCTGCTTGGATAGCGCCGAAACAGTGAGATCAAGAACTGTCAGAACGCTTCTCTATGCTCTAATGGCCAATGACAATTTTTTTGATAGTCCTAAAATGGACGAGGCAAAAGGTACTATATGTGACGATAACAAAAAGCTTCAGCTACAAATTACTCAGTTTCCGACAGATAAGATGCTAACAGGGGCACGCTACTCTGTAGCATTTACGCTGTCTGTTAAGTGCGAAGATATTTCCACATTGGATAAGTTTCGTGTTTCACTTGTCGATTACATAAAATCTATAGGGTTCTCTAATATTCGCATTTTGCTTGATGAAGTATCTGCTCATCTTGCTGCATCTATTTATCCCAGACTTTATGCGCTTGAAAATCAGGTGAGAACATTCATAATTAATTTCTTTTTGAAAAACTTGGGTACAAATTGGACAAGATTGGCTATGGCTGGAGATACATTAGAGAAGATAAAAAAACGGAAAAAGAATGATAGGATTTTTATTGAAACAAATAGAGTTGACAGTGATGTTTCTCTTATTGATTTCGATGATTTAGGGAAAATTCTGTATAGCGAGAACTCTATATTAAGCAGTAAAAAGGCCGATAACGTTGCGGTTTTGATAGAGAAAATATCATCTGCTACCAGTTTGGAGGATTTAAAATCCGAAGTATTAGAGGGGAATTTTTATAAATATTTCAAGGATTGTTTTACCCAGAAAGATTTTCAAAACAAATGGTTTTCTTTATATTATTACAGAAACAAGCTGGCCCACAATGGTTCATTTTCGCAAGAAGAGGCGGATGACTGTGTTTCCTTATGCGATAGTATCTCAGCTATCATTGACAGTGCCTATGAAAAATTGGATACATTTAAGCTCAGTACATCTGACCAAGAGGCTTTGATGGTTGCGGTAAATGAAATTGCATCTGAGATGCAAAATCCAGAAAGCCCAAGCGAAAAGAGATATGAGTCTGTCACTGAAAGTATTTTGCTTGATGAGTTAAAACAGGCGGCGGAAGTACTACCCTTTGTAGGGTTAAGATATTTTGTTGTTGATTGGTTGGGCCAGAAGGGCTATGATTATGATTCTTCTTTCACATTGATAAATTACTTGGAAGATAAACAGACTATTAAGTTAAACAGATTTGTCACCCCTGGCACAGATTATCCAACAACAACAATTGAACTGCTGTAAAGGAAAATTAGGAGTCGTGCTGCATCCAGCCGATTCCAGTACCCCACCAACTCCCTTGGGGGCATACTGCACCCCCTTTTGGTGCGCTATCCCAAACAACAGAAAAAATTGCACCCCCTATGCGGCAAGGGGGTGCAATCGTATCAAAATCACCAGTTCTTTTCAAAAGCAGTCTTTTTTCTGTTTTGAAAAAGGACTGCTTTCTTCGATTTGGTATTGCTACTTTTTTAGCATGAGGCAATTTTTTCGAGTTCTTCTTGCAAAGCACGACTGATTGTGTTAAAATGCATTTTGGATATTTGCATAGAGCTGATGGAGTTGCATTATATGGATGAGTTTCTTGCAGTCAGTGAGTATCGCGCAAAGACGAGATTTTTATGAATACTTGAGGTTCGCATTGAGGCTTTTTTATTAAGAATGAACGCTTCTCAATGCAAAAGTAGATGTTTATGCAGAGATACTTATCAACTCATTGTAGGTTACAACTTATAGTCCATAATAATGCTGCCGTGGTTTTTAAGCCGCAGATAAAGATTCTGTAAGTCTCTGGAGGAAGATATTGTGTCTAGTCGGATATCCTGGGATCGATATGAAGTTGCCCTTCTCTTGAAGGCCTATGAGCATATAGTTTGGAGGATCCGATATCAACACAGAGGCAGCAAAGCTTTCAGCTGCTTTGCGAGGCCTTGCGATTCACCGAGGGATTTTGATCGACGAAACCTACCGCAACGTCAACGGCATGAAAATGCAGTTTGCTAATTTGCAGTACCTTTTCACAAATGGCAGTAAGGGATTGTCTGGCGCATCAGCACTGATCCGACAAATGTATGAACTGTATATGACTAACCCGGCTGAGTACCAAGTGATTTTAGAGTGGGCAAATCGGATGACTGGAACACCACCCATGTCTGTTGAAGATGCCTTTTTTGCCTATGCGAAGGACAAAACTCCTCTTCCTACCCAAATGCTAGTTGAATATTTGCAAAAAGCGGCGGATTACTGTCATCTCAAACAGCCTCTTTTGGGAATGACGGATACCAAAGCTGTCCATAAAGCACAGCAGAAGGTTGTTGAGGGAAAACTTTTACGTTTCCGTTTTCGGAAAGATGCGCAGGCCATCCGCAAGGTCGCGCAGCTCTATTATACCTTTATTAGAAGTTACTTCAAACATGAGGAAAATGCCATCCCTAAGTCTGTTGACTTGGTAAAGGAATTTGTTGTGGAACAGAAAACTATGGAAGAGAAGTTTGATATCTCTGACTTCCGTTGCAAATTGGACAAAAGCTATAAGCCTTTCCTTCTCTCTGTCAAAAAGCTTGCCGCGTCTACAGCGGCCCAATACAGTCAGTCTATCGAGGCTGTTGAGCGGTTCATCCGCGAAAGAGGACTGGACTGCACCCTCGATACAGACGACCCTGACGAAGTGCAGCGGATTTATGATGTACTCATGGGGCGGAAGGACTTTGCCGACTGGAATAATCAACGTCATCACCAATACAGTGCTGCTCTGGCACAGTATGTTGCTTATCTGCATCAAGATGTGGTTGACGCCAAAGATACTGGCACGCTCAATGCCATGACAATTAAGGATGTTGTAATCAAGGTGCTCCGTGATGCTGGCAAGCCTCTAACAATGCCTGAGATTGTGCAGCGTATAGAGGCTGGGCAGCTTTATAAGTTTCATTCCAGTAACCCAACGCAGATTGTCTACCAGGGAATTCGCCGTTATTGCAAAGGTATGAAGGCCCCGGACCATGCGCCGGTTGACCTATTCGACCGTTTTACCGATGAGACGGGGCAGATTCGTTATATGCTGATTTATGAAGGTCAGGAGGTAACTGGCAGCACGCAAACCCAGGCGATTGTATCTGCCGATATCCGCTGGCTGTCTATTCTGCAGGATTCATTTCCGGACGGCTATATCCTGAATGATTTTCTAGGACAATTTCAGGCCGCCGCTTTCTGGCAAGAGCGTTATGGAGAAGAGTGCCCGATTCAAGGCAATGCGATTGACGCTGCTATGAAAGCTGTAGGTGTAGTGCGAGATGGCCGGGTGGTTATGAAGAGCGATGAGGATAAAGAGTTGATTTCCACCATATGCGCTGAAATCAATGATATCCTGTCTTACTATACGGCAGTGTACCGGACATGTATCTATGACCGGCATCGGGAGCAGCTTGCCGCCTGCTCGATCTATACCGAACTGGCGATGACACAACAGATTCTATACGAGGCAAAGGACTCCTTCTACTCAGTAAATCAGACCTTTGCCAAGCGTGGCCAGTTTGCATCTGTTGTTCAGGATGTCCGTAAAGTACTTCGCAATCACGGCGGACCCATGCCTGTCAGCGATATTGCAAATGTACTATGGTTCATTCCCTATGATACGATTTATCACTACCTGTTAATTGATGATGAATCGCTCAATATCGGAAACAGTACCTGGATGCTGGCGGAGCACTTTCCGCTCACTCGGGAGGATGCCGGTAAAATCGGAGATATGCTTGACGAGTATTTCCTGACCAACGATTATGTACGGGCAGCTGATTTGATACCGTTGCTAAAGGATCGCTTGCCCGGCATGGCAGATGATTTAAGGGAAATGAACTACATGGCTATCTATAATATTGTTGCCTACTATCTGCGGGATCAGTTTAGCTTTACAAAAGCAATCATCTCCCCTAAAGGCTCCGCCGTCGACTTTACCGGTCTGTTTAGGAGTTTTGCGGCTGAACAGAATACTTTTACACTGGCCGACCTGAATATGTTCGCAAGTGAACTGGATCTCCCTATTTACTGGGAAAGCACCTATGCTGGCGGTGCTGTACGCGTTAGTAAAACGGACTTTGTCAATAGACGTTTCATAAATTTTGATGTGGATGCTATCGACGAAGTACTTCAGGACTTTTGCCCCGATGACTATCTGCCATTGATGGCGGTGTCCTCCGCTACGATGATGCATCTACCATCCTGTGGATATCAATGGAATGGATATTTGCTTCAGAGCTATGTGTTTGGCTTCAGCAAGATATTCGGGCTATCCTATTCCAGCTTTGGCAAAACTGGCTATTACGGCGCAATGGTCAGGCGCAGCTGTAAAACTATCAGTAATTATGGTTCTCTGGTCGAACGAGTGTTGACAGACGACGATACCTGGGAAACTGCAGCTGATGCCTTGGATGTGTTGGTCAAGAACGGATATCAGGCACTGCGAAAATACAAGGGTATCGACACTGCCGTAGCAAAGGCGAAACAGAACAAATTATCATCAGATGATAGGGGGTGAGCCCTTTGCACAAGTATAAGTGGGATCCCATGACGGGCGGCATATTACTTCTTCCACAGCAGGAAAAGAGCAGCAGAGAGCCTCGCCCTGTCTATTACCGAGAAATGAATCTACTGGGTATGGACAAACGTTGGAAATATCCACAGAATGACGATGTACCTATCATGTGGGCGGAGGCAGAAAGATATATCTATCGTGGAAGAACAATTGCGCGAACGAAAGGCGGAGGACTATTTCAACGCCCTGAAATCATCTATACAGAAGCAGAAGAAGGTATACCTGAAGGCGAAACATTAACACCTGTTGATGTTGATCGCATGATCGCAAAGAATACTGAACTACTGAATAATCTTCTGGAGGAAACTGCCCAGAAAATATATAGCACATACGTTAAATTCAGAGACCGCATTGATCTGTTCTATGTCGCTTTTAGTGGTGGAAAGGACAGTGTCGTTGCATTAGATATGGTGCAACGGACGTTACCTCATAATGCTTTTAAAGTCGTATTCGGCGATACTCAAATGGAATTCCCTGATACCTATCGAACAGTTGCAACGGTTGAATCATGGTGCAAGGAAAATGGCATAGATTTTCTGCGCGCAAAATCTCCGCTTTCACCCAAAGCGGCATGGAATATTTTTGGTCCCCCCGCGGCAGAAATACGCTGGTGTTGTTCTGTTTTCAAGACAACTCCGCAGATCCTTCTGCTTCGCAATGTTATGCAAAACTCGAGTTTTACAGGAATGGCTTTTACTGGGATAAGAGCTGAAGAGAGTGCTTCCAGAGGAGAATATGATGATATAAGCGAAGGAAAAAAGCACAAGGGACAGTTCAGCTTCCATGTCATATTTGATTGGAATTCTGCTGAACTTTATATGCATATTTATCGCAACCACCTACCTTTGGGAGACTCCTATTTCAAGGGTGTGCCGCGTGCAGGATGCCTTGTTTGTCCAAATGCGGTAGGGAGAAGCGATTATTTCAGAAGGACAGCCTACACGAAGGAAATAGACGAGTATCTGAATGTAATACGACAGACCAGCGCAAAAGCGGCCACATTTTCTGACAGCCAAATGCAAGAATTTATTAATGATGGACATTGGAGGACCAGAAGCACAGGCCGCGAATTGGCTTTAGGAAAGGATATACATAGATACCGTGAGGTTGAAAAAGGGACTCACTGTATCACGATTTTGAAAAGTGGTCTGTACCATCATTGGATACGATGGATGCGTACAGTTGGCGATATTATTCGGTCTGATGGCGGTCACGTTGAAGTCAAGTTTCAGGATAAGACCTATGGGCTGAATTGGGTCGTCGGCGATGATGGCTTTGATGAAATATGGCTAAGCAACTGTTTTAGATCGAAAACAGACGTTAAGTTTCTCTCATTGCTAAAAAGTTCTGTTATTAAAGCGGCGTACTGTGTCAATTGCGGAGTGTGTGAAGCCGAGTGCAAGTACTCGTGCATTCATTGCACTGAAAATGGTCTAACAATTGGAGATAATTGCCAACATTGCCACCAATGCCATGCTGTCTATGAGCACTGTATTAGATATTACTCAATTCGGAACAAAGAAACGGAGGGAAAACTTTTGAAGGCTATTGATCGGTATTCATCCTTTGGGTTTAGAAACTCATGGCTTGAATCCTATGTAAACCATGGCGGTGATATTGAATTCTGGAGTTCTGCAGCTGATGGGCTTGCTCCAAACAAACGCCGGGACGCATGCCACCAGTTTCTGCTCGATGCAGGTATAATCACAGGAAAATGGAAAACAAAAAAGGATAAAGGAACCCAAGAAAAGGTGACAGATTTTAGCCCGATTCAGAACACAAAATTTGGGGAGAAAATCCTTGAGCTTGGGACAACAAGCGCAATCTGGGCTCTTATCATGGTAAATCTGGTTTCAAATCCGGATGTGCCCACTTTTCGATGGTTCCTGGAAAACTGTGAAATGTTCCAAACATACGATGAAGAAGACTTGTTTAACCTGCTGATCCCTGTTTTTGCCAATGATGAAAAAGGGCATGGAAAACAGAATGTGATTGACTCTCTGAAAATACTCTTTGCAACAACGCCGCTGGGGCTTGAACAAATTATTGCGCAGATCGACTACACTGTAAAAACTACTGCTCGTGGTGATATGATCAGTTTGAACTCGCTGACCCGTATGCCATGGTATTCGCCCATCCCCGAGGTCATCCTCTACTCTCTCTACAAATTTGCGGAGGCTTGCGGAGACTATCACCAGTTTACACTCTCCTATTTAATGGATGAAACGATTGAACGTGATGGTGTGTCGCCTACAACTATCTTCGGCCTTGACCGTGACACGATGATTCGTATAATCAATGGCCTTGCTATCAACTACCCGGATTTCATTTCAGCGTCTTTCTCCTATGATTTGGATACCATTACTCTTCGTAAAGAGAAAAAAGCTGAAGAAGTTCTTGATTTGCTATAATGAACGATAAGGAGGCGTTGCAACATGCCAGCCCAGAGATATAGCCAATACTTCAATATCGACGAAAAATACAATGCCGTTGTCACCAAAAAGTTGATTGACGAGGGAAAGGTCCGATGGGAAGGATTCTTTCCCCATGAAACTTTCATTCGGTTGCTTCAACAGGTAGTTGCCATGCTCTCTGGCAAAGACACAAAGAGTATCTGGGTAGAAGGCACCTATGGCACGGGGAAATCCCATGCCGCACTGACACTCAAGTGCCTGCTGGAAGCGCCTGAGGAGGCCGTTCACGCTTATTTCAAGGATTATGGCTTGAGCCAAGACCTCTGTAACAAATTCTTGGCTGCACGATCAGAAGAGATTAATGGAAAGCTGATTGTTGTGCATCGCATTGGCTCCTCCAATATAAAGAATGACGATGATCTAATCTGGGCTGTGCAGGACAGCATATCTCGCGCACTTCAGGACGCAGGCATAAAAAATATGGCGGCAGGT
This sequence comes from bacterium D16-76, assembly GCA_009917445.1. Taxonomy (GTDB): domain Bacteria; phylum Bacillota; class Clostridia; order Oscillospirales; family Acutalibacteraceae; genus Acutalibacter. The sequence continues at coordinate 181,859 of QZEE01000001.1, forward strand.
ACCTTGAAGGAGGCTCTCCTAGCCTGGATCAATGAGCGTTCTGCAAATAAAGACTATTTGGCTAGCCTGGTCAGCGAGACACCGCAGAATTTCGGCGGCATGGGGTTGGATGCGCTCCTGCAGATCCTCCAGTCTGATGACGAGAAGTCCATCGAAACGTTGATGGAAAAACTTGTCACGCTCTGCCGCGAGAATGGTATCCTGGCAATGAACATGGACGCTGAAAAAATGGCGGCATGGCTGGAAGCTGTCATCGACAAAAATGGGCTCGGTGCTATCGTCTTCATCTGGGACGAATTCTCTGAGTATTTCAAAAACTGCCAGAACTCCCTGACTGGCTTTCAGACTCTGACCCATGTCAGTTTCAGCAAGCCCTTCTATTTCGTGATCGTGACGCACGAGAGCGACGGACTGATCACCAACCGCTCTGATCGCAGCAAGATCAGTGACCGATTTATCTCTCCGCGTGTGCATATTGAGCTGCCAGATAATATGGCCTTCCAGCTCATGGCACAGGCTATGAAGGAAACGGATGACCCAGAGATGCAAAAGGAATGGTCAACCATTGTTAAGCCGGGTTTGAACAGTAGGTTGGGAACTGTCAGGATGCGTATTACAACTGGCGCAGAAAAGCATGTAAAGCCTGGAGAGAAGACCATCCTTTGTGATGACGACCTACAGAAGATTGTGCCGCTTCATCCTTATGCTGCCCTGATACTAAAGCATATTTCTCGCGTTTTCACATCTAGCCAGCGCAGTATGTTTGACTTTATCGTGGCGCGTGACCCGGATGTCGAACACACTGGAGATAATGACGAGAATATTCTAGCGTGCCGCGCTTTCAAATGGTTCATTAACCACAATGGTGTCATGAGCCCTAGTAATCTAATGACCGTCGATATGCTTTGGGATTTCTTCAATGTCAAAGCAGGGGGAAACATGAACCCCGATGCTCTGGAGATCCTGAACAACTTTGATACACTGACCAGTGAATATCATCTTGATTCAGATCAGCAGCGTGTTCTGCGCACCATACTTCTGATGAACGCCATCTGCACCCGTGTGCAGGAAGCAGATATGTTGATGCCCATCTATGAGAATATCGACCTGGCATTCCTCGGTACGGGTTGGCCTACGGGAAAGGCAGCCAACATTGCCCGCGCCATGGTACATCGCCAGCCGCCTCTCCAGCCCGTGCTGTTTGAAGAACCTATGCAGGACGGTACCATGCGCGTTATTCCTAAGGCAACTGTTGGTGTAGACATTGAAGAAACCAAAAACAGAATCCGCACTCAACTTTCCACCAAGGACTTGGTGGAAGAAGTTGGCTTTGCACAGGCGTTGCGTATTCCGGATAACTTGACTGGTCACTTTACTGCGACCATGCTTTATGTCAATTTGAGAAGCACACAAACTTTCCTGAACAGTCTTCGCGATGCAAAGAACCGTGCGCATAGCAATCCGAATCACTATGAGGTCTGTACTCTACTGGCTATGACGGATGAGGAGCGCAGTGAAGCCAACCGGATGATCCAGAACGCGGTGAAAGACGGCGTTCCAGAGAATCTGCTCCTGCTGGATGCAACGACAAACACCTTTGCCGCATACCTCGAAACGTATATTACAAACCGCGCTTACAGTGAATACTATCTTAAGGGCGATAAGAAGCAATCCGGCCAATTTGCTGTCTATGCACAGAAGAACCTTTCCAGCTGGAAAGACCAGGTTGTTGCAGGCGAACTTCGCCTCTATGATATGACGCATAAGAATGGACAGATGCGTATGGGCTATACCTCCATGACCGAGGTTCTTCAAGAGTTTGACCGAAAGATGTACCCCTTTGGTATTGAACAATATGCTGTCAAATCAAAGGATTTGTTCACTCGCACTTACATGGGCCAAGGCGCGGAGTGTGGTTTGACGGAATCAGAAAAGGGTATTTTTACTTCCGGTGCCGGACTGTCCACTGCTCTAAAAGGCGCGTGGAAGGTCGAAGGCGAATACTGGGGTGACACAGCCAACCAGAGTCTAATCATTGTGCAGCTGAAGAAAAAGGTGGAGGAGATCATCCACGCCGGTTTTGACAAGGGCAGTCCCGTATTCATTACGGATATCGTGAGTGCTTTGTCGGAGCGTCCCTTTGGCTTGACGCCCTCAAACCTCTCAGCATTTGTTCTGGGTTTCCTGCTGAAGGAATACGCTTGCGACGAATACTTCTGGTCGAACGGCACGACTCGCCCCATGAGTGTTGAACTGATGAAATCCGCCATCAAAAATGCGATGGATCAGGCGGTTGCACCAAAGGCAGGATATCGCCCTGAAGCTATTGTAACCATGAGCGAAGAACTACGGATTTTCCTACAGAGCACCGCTTCCATATTCCATGAAAGTACTGAACGCTGTGGTAGTGTGGATGCCGCCGCTGGTGTGATTCGTTTGGGTATGAAGAGGCTGGAGTTCCCTATTTGGGTACTAAAATCTATCCTTGCCGGAGAGAGTCTCCAAACAGATACGGCAGTCATTACTGATGTAATTGACAAGTATCTCGGCATCGCCAACATCCGAAACTACGGACAGAATGCGACAGAGAGCGATTTAGCAAACGAGCTCGGGCGCCTGATGAAGGAATATCCCAACCTGGTGTCTGATCTGGAAAGCTTGTTTGTTTCACAGAAGTGTCGGGAGGGCATGAAAGCATACTTAGACGAGTATCGTGGTGAAGAACTGCCCGCCTTGGCAATAGCCATCAAGGATAGCGGAAACTATATCTCAGAGGTCAAGAAAAAATTTAATGCAGACGAGGCCAATTGGGTCTGGTCTCCCGATACCGCCAATGTGAAGATCGATGAGACTATCATCGAATATAGCATCGTTTCAGAAAGCAATACGATGATTGCGCCTGCCGCCACTCTTACCGGTTGTGTAAGAAACTGGAGAGACCGCATCGAAAATTTCCGTATTAGCCTTGAGGCTATGGCTACAGAAGTTGGTGACCTGAAAGAATTGCTCGATATTCTGTACGCCATCAAGCAGAGCCGAGACAATACCATCCCAGAGATGAAAAAGGAACGCTTCCTGGAGTTACTCAGGGAGAAAAAGAATGACTTCAATTACCTCTACAGCCACCAAGAAGAGATGTTCCGCCGCATTGCACAAGGTTGGATTAGTGAACTGAGTGATGAAGACATAACGGAACTGTTTGACACATACATGGCAACCGGTGTTTTCTGTGACGCTTCGGATAAGTTCTTTCAGTCGGTAGAGTCACAGGTAAGCGCATATACAAACGCGCAGCGGTCAAAGCGTCTCGGCAAGCTCTGGCACGATAGGACGGAAACTCAGACACCAGCTGATTGGTCACGTAGGTATGCTACCCCCATCCTCTGTATGTTTGATGACAACGAACGCCAAAAGGCAAAGGAAGTTTTCACGATATTACACAAAAGCAAACCGTCAGAAGCGGAATTTACCACGGCTGAGGAATGGCTGAAAACCAGCGATTGTTACAGCCGGCTTTCCTCCGCTGCAGAACGCGACAAGTGTATGCGGGAACGTGTCATCGGCGATTTCGCTTACCTGCTCCCAGATGTTGATAAGGTGCGTTCTTATCTGAGAGACAAGGTATCAATGATCATACCTTATGAGTGGATGGACAACAGCTCGATCCAAGCGAAGATTCGCGAGATGGCCAACATGCGGTATAAGACCGGAGGAGCTTCTGATGCGGAAAAAGCTGTGGCTAACCTGGGAATTGATGAGCTGCGTGATTATGTCCGCGATCTGATCAAGACCGATATGACCGTTGGTATTGCCATTCTCAAGCGGCAAGGCCATTAAAGGAGAGTGGCTCTATGAAAAGGTTTGCAAGCATTCAAAACGTGAAACAGGAGATCGATTCCTATGAGGAGCATTTCACAGGCGCGCCGCTTGTGGTTGGAATTGATGGAGGCTACAATTACACTGCTTTGCTTAGCCTGCTTAAAGATGACTATGGGAAACAGGTTATCCGCATGAGTGACTCGTGTAGTGTAGACTTTCCACCTGATCCTGCTTTTCAAATCTCCCTTGTCAGTAATTCCGCAAAAGCAAAGCCTGTCATCTGGATTGGAGCAGCACAGGCAAAGATGCTGTATGGACAACAACCCACAGAGCAATTTTTAGTCAATCTTCTAGGTACCTGTTTCAGTGGACCTGTTACGGTTATTTGTCCTTTCTGCTGTACCATATTAGAAGGGATTGCCCGAAACTATGCCAAACTAGGATACAACGCCATTGTCATGAGTGACGGTGAACGAAATATACCGGCAATCCATGTGGTCCCGGAAAATGTAGCTTATCCGGGGGTTGATTCTGTACAAGGTATCAAGGAGCTCCTCCGCATACTAGAGAATGGGAAATATGGTACGGATATCTATCTGACAACTTCCTGCAAGGTTGTATATCTTGAACGCTCTATGTATCCTGTTTCCGAGGGCATGAATCCTTATCAGGTTCTATGCAGGCTGGATTCGGGTATTGCAGCAAATACCCAGGAGAGAAACGGCACTTCGGAACAGTGGCAAAAGCTCCTGCTGAATCTACAGAAGGCAAAGAGTCTTTCGGATTTGTGTGTGGATAGAATATGCGAAATTCAGAACCTAGCAGATGAATTTGGAGATCATCTGGCTGGCAACTCAGATGATCGTTTTTTGTGTTTCATATGCCTCAAAGCGTTCTATTCCAACAGAAATGATTATCTCGCTTATTGCCTTCAAAAGTCTCAAGATATGGATTCGCTTGAGCGATGCATCTATAACGCCATACTCGATATTGATTATCAGGACAAGCATTTTTCCACTTGGATGAGGCAGAGACGGCGCATGCTTTCTACACTTGATGACAACAGCGCCATGATGAAAGATTATTGTAACCAGGCGACAATCAAGTGCAAAGACATTCTCTGGTATATCAGTGACGAAACAGAGGAAGAACGCGCAGCGCTTATTCATGCATTGTGCAGTTATTCTTATCTACCGGACGAATTAAATCAGATATTGGCTGTCGTGTCACCACAGCTTGCCGCCTATTTGCACCCGTTCATTTTTGATGAGTTCAACACAAAGGTCATGGAGTCTGATGCCTATGTCCGCGGGATGCTGACTGATTACTTTCAACACTATAAGTTTCAAAAAATCACAAACCGACAGGATGATGATTTTGTCGAGTTGGTGGAAAAAGAAGCGAAAATCAGAAGCTTCACGAAATTGCAGGCCAGAAGTGCTGTTGTGAAAAAATTAGATAAGAAAGATGCGCGTCCTTACTTCTTTGACGCTTTGGGTGTTGAATTTCTCGCATTCATCGAATCTAGGGCAGAGGCCTATAAAATGCAGTTTGAATGCTTTGTCGGGCGTTGCAATCTGCCTTCCATCACCAGCAAGAATAAGGATTTCTATAATGCATTCTCAGAGGGCAGTGTACGTAAAGAAGAAGGCTTGGACGAACTCAAGCATCAAGGAACAAAATATGATTTTCAGTTTACAACCGAGCCGCTCCATGTTTTTGATGAGTTAGCTATCCTGGACAGAGATCTGAAAAAAATGGGTTCCATGCTTGCTATGGGGCAATGTCAGAAAATCATCATTCTCTCTGATCATGGCGCAAGCCGTCTCGCGGTGACCTATAGAAGTGAAAATAGCAAACTGGAACTTTCAGAGCCCGGGCAGCACAGTGGACGCTGTTGTCCCGCAGAGAAGGATCCGGGCATAGAATTTGCCACTTTTGAGGATGGATTTGCAGTGTTGGCAAACTATGAGCGTTTCAAGGGGAGCCGCAAGGCGGATGTAGAAACACATGGCGGTGCATCTCTGGAGGAAACCGTTGTTCCTGTCATCGTCCTGACCGCGAAACCAGAGGAGCAGCAGGTTTTCTTCGTGGAAACCAGCGTGTTATGCAGCCCGAGAGAAGGCTCCAGAATTCGGATGTTTGCAAATCCGTCGCTAAAAAAGCCACGCTTGGTTGTAAATGGTCAAAGCTACGATGGCAAGTTTGACGGCGATAAACATAATGTCATTTTTGATATGCCTGACATCCGTAGGAAAGGCCACTATGAGGCTGAAATCTATAATGGAGGCATCAAGGTCGCTGTTCTCACGTTTGAAACAAAGCGTCAGACGGGAACAAAACAATTGCTTTAACTACGAGGTGATTCCATGCCGTTTGATACTTCTTTCGCACCACTGCGCGAAAGACTGATGGATGCTTTTGATGAAATGGTTTTATATAAGGATCTATCTAAAGGCAGTATTATTTCATCTTTTAAGCTTCCGTCTTTCATGCGTGACTGGGTGATGAAGAAATTCCAGGATGACGAAGGCCTGCTGAACATTGATGAAGCCAGCGGGTTTATACAAACCTATATTCCCAAGCGCAGCGAATGGAAAGCGATTCAGAATCGAATTGTTACGCAGAACGAGCGAGTTAAATTTCTTGGTAGGGTATCAGTAAATATCAACATTAAAACCCAGGAAATCTCATTTGCGCTGCCCGACTTTGGGCTTGGATATAAAGACACCTACATTTCGCCAGAAGTTTGGGAAAGCTGTTCGGACGATTTGCTTCGCTCTGAGGAGGCTTGGGGTATCATTGAGCTTGGCTATCTTTTCCCCAGCGATGACAAAAAAGATGGCCGAATCCAAATGCACAATTTTCATGATTTCTGTCCATACACCATCGACCTGGATGAATTTAAAGATGCTCGTTCGATGTTTACACTTGAGGAGTGGATAGATATTGTTCTGGCAGCCGTTGACTATAATCCACAAGGTTATGAAAGCATGACACAGAAGCTAGCGGTCATGCAGCGCCTGCTGCCGTTTGTGGAAAAGAACCTGAATCTGATTGAGCTTGCACCTCCCGGAACAGGTAAATCCTACCTGTTTGGGCAAATCAGCCGCTACGGATGGCTTGTTTCTGGCAAAGCAACACGCGCTCAACTTATCTATCATCGGGCCAGCAAGAGGGATGGTGTTGTCGCATATAAAGACTTTGTGGCGTTGGACGAGATTCGTGAAGCTGAATACATGAAAGACACTGAGATGCATTCGGCACTTCAACAGATTATGGAAAACCGCAAGTATAAATCAGACGATGGGCATGAAGTCAATGTAGATGCAGGCATCGTTTTTCTTGGCAACATCAATGGAGACCACATGAATGAGTACACTTTCATGTTTGCCGAATTGCCAGAACCTTTCCATAAAAGTCCCTTCCTGGATAGAATTCATGGATTCATCAAAGGCTGGGAACTCCCAAGAATGAATGATGATATGAAAGCAAATGGCTGGGCATTAAATGCGGAATACTTCTCGACAATCATGCACAATCTCCGTGATGACCCAGTCTATCGCGCAGTTATGGAAGATATGATTGTGGTGCCTGAAAAGGCAGACACTCGCGATACAGAAGCCATCCGCAGGATTTGTACTGCCTACATGAAGCTTCTATTTCCGCATGTTACCGATGCGGCCGATATGCCTCCGTTTGAATTTGACTGTTATTGTTTACAGCCTGCAAAAGAAATGAGAAGTGTCATCAGAGTGCAGATGGGATTAGTGGATCCCAGAGAAGCAGGAAAAACTATACCCGATATTCGCACAAAGGGGCTGTAAGCATGAAACCTAGAAAACAGTATGAATGTACTTCTTGTCGGAAAGGACCCTTGACAAAAGATGAAGTTGGCGCAAGCAAAAAACTTCTTGGCGTTGATACTCCAGAACTATACTGTATAAACTGCCTAGCTGCCTACCTTGAGGTTACCCCCGAGGATATTGAGGAAAAAATTCAAATGTTCAAGGAAGATGGATGTGAACTTTTCAAGTAGCTTTAGGACACCAGGAGGGCAATAATGCGAACTCTTATTTACGCTGACCATGCCGCCACCACGGCTCTAAGCCCTGCTGCTTGTGCAGCTATGCAGCCATGGCTACAGGACAAGTACGGCAATCCGTCTGCTCTCTATAACCTTGCCCGAGAACCGCACAAGGCTGTTGCTACAGCACGAGAGACAATAGCCGCTTGCATTGGAGCAAGGCCAGAAGAAATTTATTTTACTTCCGGGGGTACCGAGGCGGATAACTGGGCATTGATGGGTACGGCATTTCGGAAACTTGACCGGAACGGCCGCATCATCACAAGCAGCATTGAGCACCATGCAATCCTACATACGTGTGACTTTCTAAAACGCATGGGCTATGATGTTGATTTGCTGCCTGTTAATCGGCAAGGCTTGATTATGGGTGAAACGTTAAAAGGATATCTACGAAACGAGACGCTGCTTGTATCTATCATGCTGGCAAACAACGAAATCGGCACAATTGAGCCTATCAAAGAGTTAGCAGAAATTGCTCATCGACATGGCTGCCTATTCCATACAGATGCAGTACAAGCTGTCGGTCACATTCTGATTGATGTCAACAATCTTGGGGTTGATATGCTCTCAGCCTCCGCTCACAAATTCAATGGGCCAAAAGGAATTGGCTTTCTATATATCCGTGATGGTGTAACGACCGAGTCACTTCTCCACGGAGGTGTGCAGGAAAACGGGCAGAGAGCCGGGACCGAGAATGTTGCTGGAATCGTAGGAATGGCTGTAGCATTACAGGAGCATATTGAACGTATAGAACAAGAAACTACCTATTTGCAAAAACTTACTGACTTGCTATTGCAAGCACTGCGAAATGCAGGCCTAGACTTCGTTGTAAACGGCGGTGACAATCGCATTCCCGGAAGCCTCAGCCTTTCTTTTCGAGGTGTAGATGGAGAAACGCTTTTACACCGACTGGATTTACTGGGAACAGCAGTGGCCACAGGGTCTGCATGTGATGCAAAGAATCCCATACTCTCTCATGTCATTAGAGCAATTGGCGTATCTGATGCGTATGCTCATGGAACAATTCGAATTACACTTGGCATGGATAACACTATCGATCAAACCTCCGTCCTGGCTGAGCAAATCAGCCATATACTTGATAAATGAGAAATGGGGGTTTAAGATATGTCGCTAAGGCAGTCACAAAATGATTATGACTCAGTAAGCGATATAAATTCAGCAATTAGCTCCCGATACCTTCCCGCCCCCAGCTTTCTCAACATATTTGGCGAGGCACAGTACGCGATAAACTCCCCCTTACTGCAATACCGTACCCCACCGATACTGACGCTGCTAATTACCCCCTTCCGCATCCAATCTCCCACCCTCTGCGGTGCGCAGCCGATCAGCTCAGCGGCCAACCTTGTGGGCAGAGCGTCAGGATAGTCAGCCCACCGTTCTGCCAGAAACTTCTGAAAGGCCCTGCAGTTCTCTGGCGTAGGCTCAATCAATTTCTTCCTTGGCTTGTAGATACCCGAGTTAAATTGCCCGTATAGCTCCGACAGGAATCCCGATTCGGTGTCCATTCTGCGCTTGAAATCTTTCGCATCACTGATCTTTATCAGAAACCGATGTGTTTTCTTTCCTGTATCAATGCACGGAATATATCCATTCTCCAGAAGGAATTTTAGCTTGCGCTTTGAGATATGGAGGTAGCGGTACAACTCGTCAGCGCTGAGATAGGTCCCCATTTCATTCGCCGTCCTTTTTGAAAATGTCAGTGATAATATCCGCGCTGGCCTGCTTGCTGGCCTTGTCCAGATGGGCATAAATGTTAGCCGTAGTGCTGATGTCGCTGTGTCCAAGAAAATTGGAGACGTTTATCAGTGGTACATCGTGGCTTATGAGTATGCTCGCCATAGTGTGACGCAAACCATGGAAAGTAAGCTTTCTCAGCCCATACTTCTTGATGATATCGCTAAAATGCTGTGTTACATAGGAAGGCCGTATCAGCCTGCCGAGTTGGTCTACACACACATAATCCAGGTACCGCAGGTCATAGCTCTTCCCGAACATTTTGCGGTAGATCTCTTGTTTCTCTTTTTCAGTTTCAAGCATTTCACGGACTGGCCCCGGCAGAGGAAGTGTCCGTCGGCTGGACTTGTTTTTCATCTCCTCCACCGGCTCCACAACCTTCTCACCGTCCCGCTCGTACTCCACCACCTTCGTGTCCAGCAGCACCGTGTTCTGCTCCCAGTCTATCCTCGACCACCGCAGCCCCAGCGCCTCGCTGCGGCGCAGGCCCATGCACCCGGCCAGGATGATAGCCGAGTAAATGGGGTCCGAGCGAGTCAACTCCAACAGAGCCGCCAGTTCTTCTTCCGAGTAGTTATCCCCGTGATATTTGTTCTTCTTCGGACGCTCCACCCGGTCAAATGGGTTCGCGTCGATCAAGCCATCCTTGAACGCTTGGTTGAAAGCCCTGCGCATAATGGCGTGATAGTGGATGACGGTGTTGGCGACCACGCCTTCCGCAAACAGAGAATCGTAGAACTCCTGAATATCTTTCGGTTTCAAATTAGCCACTGTAAGCTTTGTTCTTGGTTCAAAATAGCGCCGGATTTTTCCGTAAATCATGCCGTGATAACTCTCATAAGTGTTGATTTGAATATTCGATTTCGCCCTGTCCAGGTAGGCGCAGAGATAATCAAAAACCGAGAGACCGGCGGCAGGATTGTTCCTGCGCACCAGGCTCTCGGCATACTCATCTTCAAATTTGCTTACCACCCCACGGTAAGCCTTTTGCACCTTTGATTTCCCCGTCCCCTCCGGCAGGCCAAGGGCCCGCCAGACCGGTTTGGTTTTGCCATTCTCCTTGACTTGGATCACGGCGTAAAGCCGTCCCCTTTTGGATTGTACGCTGGCTGCAAATGTGTTTTTTGTCATGCCGACTTCTCCTTTCCGCCGACTTCTACGGCACCACACACACTACCACAAGACATGCCGGAAGTCCATACCGCACCCGCAGAGTTTTCAGAACAGACACATTTGGGGTTCGGACTGCCCTTATCCTTATTGCGCAGATAGGATATGAGAACGCTCTTGGAAATGCGGTTCTCCCGTCCAATTTTCACCGCCGGTATCTCGCCCAGCTTAATCAGTTTGTAGACAGTCTTTGTGCAAACACGCAAAATTTCAGCTACCTCAGAGGCGGTGAGCGCCTCCGGGTAACTGGACAAAGCTTTTCTGTATTCCTTTTTTGTCATTCGCAAACCTCCCATACTCATTTGAATTTGTGTTCAAACTCATCATCATTTTCTTCTGAGATTTCAGAAATTGCACCCACTGCAAGGCCGAGTAAGGCTCCCAGCGCCTCACCATTCTCCTGGGCCTCGATGCGTTTGCGGCGCTCCTCCGGGTCTTCATTGTCCTCGCTCAGAGCAGCCAGCGTATACACAGCAGAGCGGACAGCGTTGCCCCCAGCGCCGAGGACAGTATCGACACCGCGATGATGAGCGCCCACGTTTTCCAGCTCCGTCGCTTCGCTGCCTTGGCGATAGCCGTTTCCAACTGCGAACCCTTTGCCAAGGAAGCGTTCAAACTCTTTTCGAGATTCCTCCCAGCCTGTTGCGCGAGGTTCCTCATCTGCGCTGTAGAATCCTTTATCTGCTTCAACGTCTGTTGGGAATACATTTGCTCCTCGGACAACTGCTGTTTCACCAGCGAGTACAACTTCGGCTGGAAGCTCACCGTACTCTCCAGTAGATTCACCATCGTATCCCAATCCTTCTCCTGAATCGGCACCATCACCGGCAAGCTCAACTCCTTCATACTGCGGATACCGCTTGCGTTTCTTGCGACCAGCTCGTCCATAGTGGGCTTCTCTGTACTGTAATTCATACTCCAAATTCTCCTTCACATGTTTATTGTCATGCAATTTGATATCCCGGCACTTCATCCTGTTTGGGCAGGTGAACGTAATGTACTTGCGCTCATCCGTCCACTTCACCTGATAGCCGCACCGCTCCATCTCAACGATGAAGTCCTGCTTACTGCCGCTGCGGTTCATGGCGGCGCAGATGTCGGCCATCAGTTTGAACTTCCAGCTCTCGCCTTTTATGGCAGCACGGTACTCCCTAGATGATATTTTTGTGCCGGATTTTTCATAGGGAGGCAGTACCGAAAGCCCATGAGCCGCACAGATTTTATCGTTCAAAGCCCGCAACTCTTTCAGCGTATTCGGACTTTGCCGCAGCTTTTTCCCATCCTCGAAGCCAACGGAGTTGATAACAAAGTGCGAGTGCAGGTGGTCGGCATCGCAATGCGTTGTTACCAGAATCTCATGACCCGGCCATGCACGCTCCGCAAATTCCCTGGCAACGGCATGGACTTCCTGCGGAGTGATGCTTTCGTCGGGTGAGAACGACTGAACGTAATGGTAAAAGTTAATTCCATCTGTTTTGTGGTACGCCTGCTTTGTCGTCAAAAATTCAGTAAATGCGTTTTCCCCATCGCAAGAAATGCCACTGACCATGTGCTGGCCGGTGGCCTTGTCCACGACTTTTTTCTCTTGCAGGCAGTAAGAAATCACACCCTTCATCGCACTAATTACTTGGCGGCTCTCCTGGATAAATTTTATGGTTGCCATCATCGACCTCCCGCAATGCGCAGGAGCTGCTGGTAAAGCATCCGCTGACCTTGTATGACTTCCGAAAAGTCAGCGGAATGGAAAGCTCCTGCGTTGATTTTCATGGCGATTTGGTTGATGTTGTTGCCGATGCGTTTCATCTCAGTCAGCAGAGGTTTGATGTCCTCGGCAACGTGAATCTCCGTGCGTAGCGACGTTGCAATGAGAAAATCTGTAACGCTGAGTTGGGTTTTTATCGCTTTCTTTTTGATCATCTCTTTCTCTGCTTTTGTAAGACGAATCGTCAGTGTTTCCGCTCGTTTTCTGTTGTCTTTCATACCTTTCTCCCTTCTAAAGTGGGTTCGGGCTTCTGCCCGGTTCCCTTGTGCGGGGCGGACAGCCACGCGCTCTGCTTGCCCCAGCGGGAGGCCCTCACGGCCCTCCCCTGCCGGGAAATCCAGCCCTTTGAACCTTGCCGCGAAACGGGGCCAGAATTGCCCCAAAACGGCCCCCTCAGGGTCTGGTGGCGAACTTACCCGACTGCCGCCGTAAAACGCCAACACGGGCCTGCTGTGGCCTCACAGGGGCGCAAGGTTCGCAGACGGTGGGTTGCGCTGGGTGGGCGTTCTCCCTAGAGAATACAGAGGTTTCGGCACTGTCAGGGTCGCAAGGGACGGTAAATCCGGCACCGATCGATGTTGCGTCACTTGCGGCACTTCCGTCACTATCGGGTGGGGCAGAAGAAAAAGAAACGGTGACCAGCCTCTGCCCATTGCTTCGATGACTGCGAAAGGACACGCCCTTTTCCTCCAAGGTATAGCGCCAGCGGTTCATCATCTGCTTGAGAGACTTGGGTGCAATCTCCTTTCCGACCAGCTTACTGACCGCACCGGCAAGCTGCGTATTGTTGCCGCTAAATGTCTGTATCGAACGTACAAACTCAGTGAGTGCCGTCAGTTCCTCTGGCATTTCTATTGAACGATTTTCCAAGCTGTCCTGCACCAATTCCCATGAGCAATCGGATTTTGAGAAACGTAAGTCTAGCTTTCGGGTTTCAATGTCCCGTCCAGTGCAGACCAAAGTTGCCGCGCCCTCACTGCGCTGGCCCCGGTCAAGAATGAAGATGGCGTCCATCGCGCCGCTGATTCCTGTGGTGCCGGACAGCTTATTCAGCGGATCGCTGGCTCCCTGCTTGCGTAGATGGTGGACAAGCAGAATGGAGATTTGCAGCTCATCAGCCAACTTTTTCAGTTCACGAACTTCTTCGTAGTCAGAAGCGTAGGAGATGTCCTGCCCACCTGAACGGATGATTTGGAATGTGTCGATTGCAACCAGCACAGTGTCTGGGTGCTCCCGGACGAACTCCCGGATTTGTTCGCAGAGACCCTGGCCCAACTTCTCTGCCGCTGTCGCAAAGAAGGCGTTGGGAGGAGCCTCATCTGTAAGCTGTAGCAATCGGTCTTGCACCCGGCGGAGCGGGTCTTCCAGGCAGAGGTAGAGGGTCGAGCCTTGCTTGACGGGCAGGTTCCACACCGGCTCACCCTTGGCAACGCGCACGCACCAATCCAGCACCATCCAGGATTTTCCGTTCTTGGGTGCGCCACCGAGCATGGAAATACCTTGGGGCAGTAACGTGTCGATTGTGAATTTGCCCGGCTGGAACCTCATGTCCTGTAGGGTTTCGCCGTCAATGACGGCAAGTCTTTCGATGGGTTTTGGCATACACACATCAGTCCTTTCGGTAAAATAGAAACGCTCCTAGCTTGAAAAAGTGGGAGCAGTATTCATGTTGCAAATCGGAAAGGATCCTGGTATAATTTTGGCGGGAGGTGAACGGTATGCCGCAGGTCAGGTATAAAATCTATACGTTGTCTGCCATTGCTCTCATGGCCTACGCGCAGGAAGATGCGGAGAGCGGCTATGCCTTTGCGTTGAACGCAAAAGCAACGGAGAAATGCAAAGTGTTGACCGCCCTCCACGAGCAGCAGGACTGTGCGCTGTTCTTTCAAGCTTTGTGTATTCTGCATGGGGATAGCTACCAGTTACCGATGGAGAACACTCTGATTAGTGACCTGTCGGACGTGATCTGCTACGTGGATTTCAGCAATATCTTCGACCGGAATGCCACACAGAACCGTCATGCCGTCCGGCAGAAAAAGGCAGAGAGTATGTTCCGGCCTGAGGGCATTGTGCTGGATTTTGGCGCTGGCCCCTGTCGGTATCTGGCATTCGAGCGCTCCAACAGCATGAGCCGCAAGGCACAGCTTTCTTTTGTTCGGGAGGACATTTACGAGCCGCTGCGCCGGAGAATCATGCTGGATATGAAAATTGGGTCGTGCCAGTTGAGCAAACTTTATGCCTACAATGGGCTGATGCTCTCCGGTGGAACTCGAATAGACGGTGTTGAAATTGACAGGCCCCACCGGGTGATTGTAATTGATAACCCCGAGGCAACTGTCCATGATGTACCGGTCATTACGGTTGAGGACGATGGGAGCGCAGGTAACATCCGCAAGTATCATCGGGTAGAGCGGAGAGAGGAGATCCCAGTAACTCTATTTGACGGCGAGGGCTTGATTTCAAAGCAGTACGCAGAAATCATTGATAAGGTTTACTGCGGTAAGCATATCCACACGTCGTTTCAGATACGCTTACCATATGTAAAAGGTATGCTCCATCAGGTTGACTTCAAGGATTTTTTGACCAGCGGGGGCTGTGACACCATTACAGACCTATGGAGTGTGAAACATAACGTCCGTGACGTTGATATTATTTTGACAAAGTCGATGTTTAAGGGATTCGGTTGGCTGACCGAAAATGATATGGCTTGGAGCGATTACTGGAAAGCGTTTCGGAAGTACCGCCATGCGCTTTACATCACGCAGACCAGCAAGGAAAAGCCTGAGAAGTTCACCACCCTGAACTACCAGTTTTTGAACACTGTTTCTATGACTGCTGATGAATTTCGTCCCAATAATTTGTCACTGGGGTGGAAGGATACTCCTGCAAATGATGAGCGTCACTGGCTGACAAAAGAAACGGAGCTTGCTTATTATAATTACTGCGCGGACGACGATTTCCGCAAACAATATTTTCTGTCAGCGCTTGAACGCAGATGGTTCTCAAAAAAGAGCAAGGCGTACTTCATGGCAAGAGTTTTGAAGAAGAACTCTCTGTTCATAAACGAGCCTGTGTATACAAAGGAGTTGGATTCAAAGGCGGAGAAGGTTCTGAATCAATATGCGATTGGACAGCTTATAGTTGCTGGAGATAATCGGTTTTTGTCTGGTGATTTACTGGAGCTTCTTACTTCATTGCTCCCAAAACGAACCCCAAAAGATAAAGCAAAACGAACTTTCTTAGCGGTGGCAATCGGCAATCAATTTGCAAATAATTCTTTCTATGCACCGAAGGTAGCTTATGAACATGGCCGTGAATGTACTCTGCTCCGTAATCCACATATTGCCCGCAACGAGGAAATTCAGCTAAATTGTTACACCGATGTGGAGCAGATGCGCAAACATTATTTAGGCCATCTTACTGATGTGGTGATGGTGGATTCCCACACTCTGGCGGCAGAGCGTTTGGGTGGCGCCGACTTCGATGGTGACATGATAAAGACCATCTCCGATCCAATTTTGAACACCTGCGTAAAACGCAACTACCAAGATTACAGCTCTGACATTACCAGACAGACCAATGGCAATATACCTCTTTTGAAAATACCCACCGTTGAGCCGCAGATTCGTGATGCCAACGACTGGTATGCCCGGTTTGAAACGGTACGCAACACCTTTTCATCTCGCGTGGGGCAGATATCAAATGCCGCGCTGGATAGAAGTGTGATCGCTTACAATGAAAATTCTGACTCAGATTTACGCCAGCGGTGCAGGGAAGAAACGGAGATTCTGGCTATTCTAACTGGCCTTGAAATCGACTCAGCCAAGAGCGGTGTCAAGCCTGACTTGTCGGAGTATCTGAACAAGAAAGTCGTGAACCGAAGTCTGTTCTTGCAATATAAAAAGCTGCTGGATTCGGCAGAAACTCGCGGCAAATGGTATGAGCCTACCTTCGAGCAAAAGCACAAGGCGTTTTTTGAGAAGACGGACTGGAGAAAGGTAGACTCTAACTTGGAGCGGTTGCCGTATTTGGCGTATCAGTTGAAGAAAAATACACCGAAGTTGAAACCTAAACCTGCAAAAGATAGCGAACTTTTTGTTTTCGCACGGGAGCGTGATTGGAAAAAGAGCCTTGACCCGCAAATCCTTTCTTCTGTATCGGCACTTTTGAGTGACTATGAGGCTTGCCTATCCCGCATACGTGCTTGCCGAGTGCCGGTGCAAAATAAGCAGAGGAAGAATGATATCGAGAGAATTTTGTTCAGCCGGGGGCAGGAGGATATTTACGATGCAGACGAGTTGTACGTAGCTTTCCAGGATATTTCTGTGAAGCGGGTTGCGGAAATCCGTGCGGCCATTGTAGAGAGCAAATGGCATTTTATGGACAGTGAGGCCCGATTTGATTTTCTGGAAAGCCATCTGCCGGAACTCGATAATTATCATGAGCTGTTTTCGGATTTCAGACATAGCAGCTATCGTATTTTAGGTGATTTGATTTGTGATATCGATGATGAGAACCAGGCTACAGACAGAAAGAAATACGTGCGAGATACTGATTCAGTAGCTTTTCAGCATATGATGAACGCTTATCTCGAGCAACCTTTGCGGCATGATTACAGGGAAGTTGTGGCCTTAAAATGCAGGGAACTGTTGGATAGAGTTGTGCGGCCAAGGTCGACAGTGCAGTATGTAGTTGCGCTAGATAAGCGAGATTTGCTGTGGGATTTGCTGATAGACCATATTGAGGAGAATGTTCGCAAGGAGGAGAACCATGTTGAATGAGTTTGAGGAGTTTCGGGCGTACATTGAGCCGCCGATTTACAAAGCAGATAGTAAGCGCGATACAACTTATATGGGACGTTTCTCCATGGACATGATTCTCGATTTTACTGGCCTGGCTCGGGTACTGACGGTTCTTGCCCGGGGATATCTGTTTGCAGATGCGGACGAGAATCCCAGAGATAAAATCGACTATGCTCGCCGGGCGCTCTGCGCCTGGTGCAGTATCCCGGACAAAAAGAAAGCCAGCCCTAAAGAGGAGTGGCAGTTCAAAAGTGATTTCAGGGAGTTGCATGGTGAGTTTCTTGAGTTGGTGGACGAAGATGGCATGGGTTGGTTTTGCCGCCATGTTCACGGTATCGCACGCTTTATGAAGAACAATCCTGATAAGGTGAGCAAGACGGCGTATGGCAAAGCAGATGTCATAGATAAAGAATTTGATGCGGCTTGGCGAAAGAAGGTTGTGCAGTTTCAAGTGCCGATCTTTTCGCAGGGTACGAGTGGTGCGTGGGTTTTGAGGTTTGATGACGTGCTGGCTGACGCTCTGGAACTGGGGCCGCTGCGAAACAACAGCATTGACTTGCCGGACGATATTCTCAATCGAATGGAAGCACTCCGGCCTGAGAAGGTACCGGCTGAAGTTATCCGCACTTTAGTGGCATATTACATTGCAAATAAGCCGGAGGATTCTGAATGGGTCGTGCTGCCGGTCACAAACTTTGACGCATATTTTGGCAGTACCATGTTCAGTAGGAAGTGGCTACCAGCTATTCCTGAGAGCATTATCATGCGGGAAAGGGAGCGCTTGGGAGTTGCGAGATTTCGAGCGAGTCAATCTATTTTGTAAATAATATATTCTGAGGTAATAATGGGTCAGCCTTGGGTCGGTTGATCATATATGGGTATACCCCTTGAGGTCCTCGCCAATCAAAGCGAACAGGGAAGGTACTACAGTGAAAGTCATCTTAGTATATTGGAGCGGCACCGGCAACACTGAGGCCATGGCCCATGCCGTTGCTGAGGGCGTGCAGGCCCAGGGCGGCGAGGCCGCACTGTTCACTGCTGGGAAATTTGACGTTGACATGGCAGGCGCCTTTAACGCCATCGCTTTCGGCTGTCTATCCATGGGCTCAGAGGAGTTGGAAGAGAGCGAGTTCGCGCCCATGTTCGCCGCCTGTGAGCCGGAGCTGAAGGACAAACCCATCGCCCTGTTCGGCTCTTACGGCTGGGGGGACGGCGAGTGGATGCGCACCTGGGAGGAAACCTGCAAGTCCGATGGCGCGGTGCTGGCCTGCGAGCCGGTCATCTGCAACGAAGCGCCAGACGAAGACGCCCTGGCCCAGTGCAAAGCGCTGGGCGGAGCACTGGTCTTAGCAGGGAAATAAGGGAGTAAATATAGATGGAGCCGGCCTTGAAGCCGTTCACGCGGCAGGCCGGTTCCGCCTTTGATGGGTGCGTTTTGCAAGCCCAGAATGTCCGATGTTCAAAACCTACAAATCAAAGTATGGTTTACCGTGCCATCTATCGTGTTTCTACAAAGTTTCAAATTCATTGCGGCCTGCATTGACAATACCTGTAGCTGATGATATAATTCCGCTTAGATTAGTTGTTGCTAACTCTATGTGATGTGTTAATAGAGGTTCAACGCGGATTGCATCGTGAGGTTAGTTTCTGCTAATCAAATTATATCTAAAGGAGACGTCCACCATGAGAAAACTTATCCCCATCCTTCTGACCGTACTGATTCTCTGCTCCGCCATCCTCACCGGATGCGGCTCCACTCCAGAAACAAACTCCAGTGAGCCAGCCTCTACAGTTTCTTCCGAGGGGCAGTCCGAAAGCGTCGCATACCCTATCACGGTTTCCCACATCTATGGCGAGACCGCGATTGCGTCTAAGCCTCAGCGTGTTGTCAGCATCGCATGGGAAAACTCCGCCGCGCCGTTGGCTCTGGGCGTGACCCCGGTAGGTGTGTCAGAAGCTAACTACGGTCTTGTAACCGAGCACAAAATCCATCCTTGGACAGATGAGGCGTTCCAGTCCCTGGGCGTAGACAGCCCCAATGTTTTCAACGATACGGACGGATTTGATTTTGAGGCCATCAGCGACGCACAGCCTGATTTGATCTTGGCCGTGAACTCCGGCATGACCCAAGAGGAATATGATACTCTAAGTGAGATTGCCCCCACTGTGGCCTACCCGGAAAAGCCTTGGCAGGTCAGCTGGCGTGATTCTGCCCTCA
The DNA here is from genome assembly GCA_009917445.1 of bacterium D16-76. GTDB lineage: Bacteria > Bacillota > Clostridia > Oscillospirales > Acutalibacteraceae > Acutalibacter. Next base: position 201,472 of record QZEE01000001.1, read on the forward strand.
TTGCCTCCAAGGCCATTGGCATGGAAGAAGAAGGGAAAAAGCTGGTAGAGGACACGGAAAAGCTGATTGCGGAGAAAGCGGCCGAATATCCGGCCCTGGCGGGTAAAAAAGCCATCTTCTGCTGGATCAGTCCTGATGACCTGAGCACCTTCTCTATCTACCTTCCCGGTGATTCCCGGGCCGACTACTTGAACGATTTCGGCTTGGAACTGCCGGACAGCATCCGTGAGTTAGCCCAAACTACCAGCGATTTCTACATAAATGTCAGTCGAGAAAACGCAGACCAGCTCAGCGATGTGGAAATGATCGTAGTCTACGGCAATGCCGCCAACCTGGAAACGATCCAGGCCGACACCTTAATGAACCAGATCCCCGCAATCAAAAACGGCGCGGTGGCCTTTATTGACGACGCCTCCGCTTTGGCGGGCGGGGCCTCTCCCAGCGTGTTGTCCATCCCCTACAACATCGATACCTATCTGAAACTGCTGAACGATGCGGCTGAGGCAGTGGAATGATCCGGCGGCGCACATTATGCCTGCTGTCCCTGCTGGTTTTCCTGATTCTGTGCGCTGCGGCATCCGTGTCATATGGAGCCAAACCCGTCAGCCTCCACAGTATATTTGCGGCGTTGGGGCTGGGCAGCGGCCCGGAGTTTGAGGTCAGCGTGGTACAGGCCCGCATCCCCCGCACACTTTTCGGGGTGATCGCCGGGGCGGCCCTGGGCATCTCCGGCGCACTGATGCAGGCCCTTACCCGCAACCCTATTACTGACCCCAGTATTTTAGGTATTAACACCGGGGCCTCTCTATTTGTGGTCAGCGGCATGGCGTTTTTCCACATCAGCAGCAACAGTCAATACATCTGGTTGGCCTTTGCCGGGGCCGCGCTGACCGCCGTTGCTGTCTATGGGCTGGCATCCTTAGGCCATGGCGGGGCTACGCCCATTAAACTTGCCTTAGCCGGGGCGGCGGCAAGCACGGCACTTCAGTCCCTGGTGAATACGGTAATGCTGCCTGACACCCAGGTGATGGATCGCTTCCGTTTCTGGCAAACGGGCAGCATCGGCGGGGTTACCTGGGCGGATATTGGCGCCCTGTGGCCCTACCTGGCCGTAGGCTTCATAGCCAGCCTGCTATTGGCCCCGGCGCTGAACACCCTGGCCCTGGGGGACGAGGTCGCCACAGGCCTGGGCCTGAATGTGGCTCTGGTGCGGGGTACAAGCGCTTTGACCGGTGTGCTGTTGTGTGCGTCTGTCACGGCGCTGGCAGGGCCGACCGGCTTTGTTGGGCTGATGGTGCCCCACTTTATGCGGCTGCTCCTTGGGCCGGATATGCGCTGGGTAATGCCTATGTCAGCCTTGGGCGGCGGAGGCCTGCTGCTGGCCGCCGATGTGCTGGGCCGTGTGCTGGGTGGCGCCGGAGAGGTTGAAGTAGGCATTATTACGGCCCTGCTGGGCGCGCCGGTGTTCATCTTCATTGTGAGAAAGGTCAAGGTGCGTGCCCTATGAATAATCAGCAGAATCCTGTCCTTTTGGGCTTTCATAAAAGACACAGGCGATATATCGCGGTTTGCGCGGTGCTGGCCGTGCTGGCGGCCGGACTGGTTTGCTTTGGCATGGTTTTCTTTTCGGTCAAACCTTCTACAGCCCCCAGACCATCTTCCGCGTCCTGAGCGGTGAATCGATCAAGGGTGCGACCTTCACCATCAAGACCCTGCGCCTGCCCCGGGTGCTTACGGGACTGCTGGCCGGGCTGTGCTTTGGCATGGCAGGCAACACCTTCCAGAAGCTGCTACGAAATCCCCTGGCCAGCCCGGATATAATTGGCGTAACCTCCGGGGCCAGCGTAGCGGCGGTGTTCGCCATTTTGGTATTGGGCTGGAGCGGTGCGCTGGTGTCTGTTTCCGCCGTGGTTTCTGGCATCGTGGTGGCAGGAGCAATCTGGTTCTTTTCCCAGGGTGCGGGTTTCTCCAACGGACGGTTGATTTTAGTGGGCATCGGGATGCAGGCGTTCCTCAACGCGGTCATCTCTTGGACCCTGCTGAAAGCCTCGGAGTACGATGTACCCAGCGCCATGCGGTGGCTCAGTGGGAGCCTGAATGGGGTCAAAATGGAAAATGTGCCCCTGCTCATCGGGGTGCTGGCCATTGCTGGCGGCGGGATCTTGCTACTGAACCAACATCTTTCCGTAATGCAGATGGGCGAGGAATACGCCCAAACCCTGGGCGCACATCCCAGCCGGACACGCCTGCTGCTTATCCTGTGCGCCCTGTGCCTGACAGCCTTTGCCACAGCTTCCACAGGGCCCATCGCCTCAGTGGCGTTCTTATCTGGGCCTATTGCTGACCGCCTTACCGGCGGAGGGAAGGGCAACATGGTTTCTTCCGCCCTTGTGGGCGCGGTGCTGGTGCTTGCCGCCGACCTCTGCGGACAATATGCCTTCCCCGCCCGCTATCCGGTGGGCGTGATAACCGGTATACTGGGCGCGCCATATCTGCTGTTTTTATTGCTGCGTATGAACAAAAAAGGAGGGAACTAACGATGGAACAGCACATTTTATCGGCTGAAAACCTTCAGCTCGGCTATGATGGACGGGTTATCGTGGACGGCATGGAAGCGGTCATACCGGATGGGAAAATCAGCATTATCATCGGGGCCAACGGATGTGGGAAATCCACTCTGCTGAAGTCCTTCGCCCGGCTTTTGCGGCCCATGTCTGGAGCGGTCACCCTGGACAGACGGCCCATTGGCAGCTACCAACCGAAAAAACTGGCACAGGTTTTGGGCCTGCTGCCCCAGTCCCCGGTGGTACCGGAGGGCATAAAAGTTGCGGACCTGGTGGCAAGGGGGCGGTTCCCATACCGAAAGCTTTTACAAAACGCTACAAAGGAGGATATGCGGGCCGTACAGGATGCCCTGGAGATCATGGGTATTACGGAATTGTGCGACCGCAGCGTAGATGAGCTTTCCGGGGGCCAGCGCCAGCGGGTATGGATCGCCCTGGCGCTGGCCCAGCAGACAGACATCCTGCTGCTGGACGAACCCACCACCTATCTGGACATCGCCTATCAGGTGGAAATTCTCGACAGCCTTGCCGAACTGAATCAAAGTAAGGGCACCACAATCGTCATGGTACTCCACGATATCAATCTCTCTGCCCGCTACGCCGACTGGCTTTTTGCCATGCGCAAGGGGAAACTGCTGGCCCAGGGAGAGCCTGCGGATATTCTCACCCCGGAGTTAATAAAAGAAGTCTACGGGCTGGACTGTGTGGTAATGGAAGATCCTGTCTCCTGTACGCCCTATGTTGTGCCAAAAGGCAGGCACCATATGAATACTGCCCTGGTGCGGGCCGGATAAGGTTCCAAAAGAAGATAAGACTGTACAAGCGAAAACGACTTGCTTGTACAGTCTCTTTTTATCCCTCCAACTCCGCCTTCCACTTTCGAAAGCTCTCCTCGCTGATGGCGTGCTCGATCTTGCAGGCATCCTCCTCAGCCAGCTTCTCATCCACCCCGGCGGCGATAAGCTGGCGGGTGAAAAACTGGTGCCGCTCATAAATCTGCTCTGCCACCTCCCGTCCCAGGTCAGTCAAGAGCAGGGAGCCGTTTCCGTCAACCTCCAGGAACCCGCCCTTTTTCAGCAGCCCTACCGCGTTGCTGATGCTGGGCTTGCTGAAATTCATGTGCCGGGACAGGTCAACCGAGCGCACCGCGCCCATTTTGCGCTGCAAAACCAGAATTGCCTCCAGATAGTCCTCGCCGGACGCGTATAATGCCATGCTTTCCCCTCCCTTCAAGCGTGTGCCGCCCGGGCACGAAACCGATGATAATAAATTGCAAATGCCAGCGATGTGACCGCCCAGGAGACCGGGTAGACCGCCAAGATTGCCAGCAGCTGGTGATTGTGCGGCACAAGCCATATCCACAGGATGCGGGTGGCGCAGGTGCCAAGCAGAGTAATCACCATGGGCCGCAGGCTCTCCCCCTGGCCCCGGATCGCCCCGGCAAAGACCTCGCCGAACACATATAGGAAGTAGAGCGGGGCCATCAGCCTCATAAGCCTGCCGGTGACGCCGGCAATGGGCGCATCCGCCGAGTTGAGGATAAGACGGCCCAGCGGTTCGCTCCATAAAAACAGGATAGCGCTGATAAAAATGATAATGGCAAGGATCATACCAAGACCGATCCGTACTCCTTTTCTGCAACGCTCCCCCTGGCCTGCGCCGTAATTTTGCGCCACAAAGGTGGCGATCGCCGCCGCGAAGGAGTCCGCCGCCAGCCATATGAGAAAATCCAGCTTGCCGCACAGGGCCCAGGCCACGATGTTATCCGTACCGGTCTGGTTCACCGCCGCCTGCACAGTCATGTTGGAGATGGGGTACAACACGGACTGCAACGCCATAGGCAGTCCGATGGTGAATATTTTTCCCAGCACCGCCCTGTCAAAGCGGAGCCGCCTGGGGGACAGCCGGTAAGCCGCCTGCCGCCTTACCAGTACCATCAGTGCCAGTGCCGCGCTCAACCCCTGGGCCAGGACTGTGGCCAGTGCCGCGCCGGGAGCGCTCATGTCCCATGCCGCCACGAACAACAGGTCAAGGCCCACATTCGCCGTGCCGGAGACTGCCAAAATATAGAACGGTGTCCGGGAATCCCCCACCGCCCGCAAAATTCCGGCGCAGATATTGTAGAGCATGGATACGGCCAGCCCTGCAAAATAGATCTGCACATACCTCAGCGCCAGAGGATACACGTTGTTCGGTACGCTCATCAAGCGCAGGCCTAAAGGCGCTGTCGTCACGCATACCGCCGACAGCACCAGTCCTCCTGCCATAGCGAACGCCACCGCCGTGTGTACGGCTTTTGAGAGGGCGTCCTCCTCCTTGGCCCCGAAGCACTGGGAGATAATGATGGCTGCCCCCGCAGACAACCCGGTGAAGAAATTGACCGGCAGTTTGAGCAGATTATAGATGGAATCTATGGCGACAAGGCCCGCTTTTCCCGCGAACTGCCCCAATATCACAACGTCCACTGTGGCGTAGAGCTGCTGGAAAAGCCCGCCTGCCAGGACGGGCAGAAAATACAGCAGAAGCGACTTCCAGATAGAGCCGGTGGTGAAATCAATGGCGCTGGCCCTCTTTTTCATGTTGGCCTCCTTTTTGTTAGCTTACACTAACCTTTGGGCGTGAAAATTCAACGTGGAGCATGAAACCCATGGGAAAGGTGCGTATGACCCGGTAAAACAGCCAGGTGATTGGCGTTTTGCGATAGCCGCCTTTCAGATAACTTTGTCAGAGCAATTCTCCTTTGTGTTCCGGCATCAGTGAACGCTGGGGCGATGATATCCCACAGTAACCGTTTACAACAGGTGTATCTCATGATTCCTGCCACCTACCCCAGCGCCACGTCCAGCGCCAGCATAACAGTAAATCCCGCCGCAAAGAACAGCGTCCCAAAATTTGAGTGCTCCCCAAGAGAGGCCTCCGGGATGAGTTCCTCTACCACCACATAGATCATGGCCCCCGCCGCGAAACTGAGCAGATAGGGCAGCGCGGGCAGAATAAATCCTGCTGCCAGAATCGTTAGCATGGCGGCCAACGGCTCCACCACCCCGGAGAGAACGCCGTACAGAAAAGCCCGCCCTTTCCCCGTACCCTCCGCCCGGAGCGGCATGGAGATGATGGCCCCCTCCGGGAAATTCTGCAGGGCGATGCCCAGGGACAGGGCCAGCGTACCGGCGGCGGTGATGCCGCTGTTCCCGGATATCCACCCCGCCAGCACCACGCCCACCGCCATCCCCTCTGGGATGTTGTGGAGGGTGACGGCCAACACCAGCATGGTCGTCTGTTTCAGCCGGGCATGAGGCCCTTCAGGCTGACTCGTGCCCTGGTGCAGATGGGGAACCGCCCTATCCAGTATCAGCAGGAACAGTATGCCCAACCAGAACCCGACTACCGCCGGAAGGAACGCCAGCCTGCCCATATCCGCCGACTGCTCCATGGCGGGCACCAGCAGGCTCCACACGGAAGCCGCCACCATGACCCCGGCGGCAAAGCCGGTCAGGGAGCGTTGGACAGCCCGGTTCAGCCCGCTTTTTATGAAGAACACACAGCCTGCCCCCAGGGAAGTCCCTAAAAATGGGAGCAATAATTCTGCCAGAACATTTTGTACCATTTTCAGCGTTTGCCTCCTGCTTTACGTTTGGGTGCTGTGTAATAGTAAATGCACTTGAAAATCGGTATATACCGATTTTCAAGCTGGGCGGCGCGGTAGCTCCTGCGCCGCCTGATTCAAAAGAGGCATACCTCTTTTGAATTGCATTAACTATAATTATGTACCGTTGCCAGTTTGAAATACTCCCGTCAGCCATCCGCCGGAATCGTCTTGACCCCAAAGCAAAAATACAGAATATGGAACACCCACACGCACCCCAGCACGACCCGCCCTACCGGCACGGCGTGCATCACCACAAACCCGATGGACATGAGTAGGGTCACCGTCACCATAATGCGCACCTTTGTCTTTTTCGTCATGCCCTTGCCCTGGACAAAGCTCTCCAGGTTCTCCTTATAGAGCTTCGTACCCTTGAACCACCTGTCCAAGCGTTCCGAGCTGCGTGCAAAGCAGAACGCCGCCAGCAGCAAAAACGGGAACGCGGGCAGCAGGGGCAGAACCGCCCCCACCGCACCCAGCCCCACGCCGATGCAGCCCAACGCTATGTACCCGATTTTCTTGATTTTCATGCCTGTTCCTCCAATCTCCGTTTCTCTTTTCTGGTCTCGATTACGTGCCGCACCGCCTGCACCGGGCAGACAAATAGCATTCTTGGCCCGGAAAAGCGCATCACCGCCCGGATCTTCTCCCGCATCTCTGGTTTGTAGCAGTGTACCCGGCAGTTGGAGCAGAAGGTCTTTGTTTCCATGAACGGGCAGTGGTCGCTGCGCTGTCGGGCGTATTCGGCCAGGGCCGCGCACTCCGGGCATAGCCCACTTGGGCAAAGGCCCTTTGCGTGGTGCTTTTTCCGGCAGTAAAGGGCAATCATCCTGGTGACCATGGCCTTTTCCCGCTCCCGCTTTGTGTTCGTGTCCATCAGCTCAGCCTCCCGTTCTCCACCGAGTACACCTGGTCTGCTACGCGCATGGTGCTCTGCCGGTGGGACACCAGCACCACGGTCCTGCCGCCCCGCTCCTGGCCCAGGGACTTCAAGATTACCGCTTCGTTCAGGCTGTCCAGATTACTGGTGGGTTCGTCCAGCAGCATCAACGGCGCGTCGTGAAGGAATGCCCTTGCCAGCCCCAGCCGCTGGCGCTCTCCGCCGGAGAGGGTGCCGCCCAGCTCACCCACAGGGGTGTCATAGCCCTTGGGCAGGGTCATGATGAAGTCATGGACAGCGGCCTTTTTGCAGGCGGCAACGATTTCTTCATCTGTGGCGTCCAGCTTTGCAACGCGGAGATTGTTCTTGATGCTGTCGTGAAACAGATGGGTCTCCTGAGTGACGAAGCTCTCCATGTCCCGGAGGTTTTGGGTGTTGATCTGCCCCACGTCCCGGCCCGAAACCTGCACCTGCCCAGGCCCTGCCTGCCAGAAGCGCATGAGCAGCTTTAAGAAGGTAGACTTGCCGCTGCCGCTTTTGCCCACGATGCCCACCACTTTCCCTTTTGGCACGTCCAAGCTCAGCCCGCTGAGTATCTGTTCGCCGCCATAAGAAAAGCTGAGGTTTTCAGCCGTCGCGCCGGTGAACTCTACCTGGGTTTGACCGCTGACCTCCTCTACCAAAGGCGCCTCCTCCAGAATGTCCAGCACCCGGTTTCCAGCGGCGAAGGTACTCTGCAAAGTGCTGCCCAGGTTGGCCAGGGCCACGCAGGGACCAAAGCTGCTCATGAGCGCCACTGTGGGAATAAGCACCCCGGTAAAGTCCACCTGCCCCCGGCTGTACAGCGCTACCGAGGTGAACAGCATTGCCAAGTCCAGCAGAAAAATCACGGTGTTGGTAACGGCCATGCTGTACCCCGCATTACACTTCATTTTGGACTCGCTCTCCGAAAGGACATCGGTGCGGGCGTTCATTTGAGCAAGCCGGGCCTCCCCCTGGCCGTACTGGATGGTTTCATCCAGACCCCGCAAACTGTCCAGCACAAAGGCGCTCAGCTCCCCTGACTCCCGGCGGAACACCATGCCATCCTCTCCGCTGAGCCGGGAGGTTAGAATGGGCACAGCTACTCCCACCACGACATAAGCCCCCAGGGCCAGCAGCCCCAGCGCCCAGTGGCAGCTGCCGATGAACAGGCACATCACCACCGTAAACAGCCCGGCAATGGCCGCCGGGGAGATGGTGTGGGCGTAGAACACCTCCAGCAGCTCAATGTCCGAGGTGATGACTGCTATCAGATCGCCACGGTCCCGGCCCTCCAGCTTGGCGGGGCACAGAAGGCGCAGGGCCCGGAACACTTTGTCCCTTATGAGCGCCAGCAGCTTGAAGGCAATGTAGTGGTTGCTGGCCTGCTCGGAGTAGCGCAGAACGCCCCGCAGCAGGGCGAACACGCCCACGGAAATGAAAATGGCTGTCAGGCTAAGGGGCGTGTCGAACCGCAATAGATTCAGCGCCGCGTACCCGCCGAAGATGGTGATAAACGCCGCGCACAGGTGACCGGCAAGGCCCATCCCAATCGCCAGCACCATAAACCCGGCCAAAGGCCTCACCAGCCCCACCAGCCTCAGCATGACTTTGAACCCGCTCCGTTTCATTTTGACCCCTCCCTGCCATAGTTTTCCAAGGACTGCTGAGCCTCCCACAGGGCGGCGTAAGCGCCCCGCTTTTCCAGCAGCTCATAGTGTGTACCGCGCTCCACAACGCGGCCCTTTTCCACCACATAAATGTTGTCCGCGCCGATCACATTGGCCAGCCGGTGGGAGATGAGCAGCACGGTTTTCGTTCCGGCCAGGGCGCGTATCCCGGCCATGATGTCGTTCTCGCTCTCCACGTCGATGTTGGAGGTGGCCTCATCGAAGATGTACACCGGGCTGTCGTGGAGCAGCGCCCGGGCCAGGGCCAGCCGCTGCCGCTGGCCGCCGGAGAGGTTTGCACCCTGCTCGGTGAGGGGGGTGTCAAGGCCCTTCTCCTGCCGGAGGAAACCGTCCAGCTTCACCTTTTCCAGCGCCGCCCAGAGTTCATCGTCCGTGGCATCGGGCCTGCCCATTTGCAGGTTCTCCCGCACGGTGCCCTTAAATAGGTAGCTCTGGTGGCTGATGTAGGTGATGTGTTTCATCAAGCTGTCCTCGGCGATGTCCGTCAGCTCCACGCTGCCGATTTGGATAGAGCCGGTATAGTCACGGTTACGGCCCATGAGAAGTCCGGCGACGGTGCTCTTGCCGCAGCCAGATTCCCCCACAATAGCGGTAAAGCCGCCTTTAGGCACAGCTAACTCGATGCCATGAAGAATGGGGCGGTCAGGCTCATAAGCAAAGCCCAGACCGGTGCAGGTGATGGAGCAATCCTTTGGAAAGGGGGCAGTACCCCGTTCCGGCTCGGGCAAGTCCAGCAGGCGGAAAATTTTCTCGCTGGCGGCCATGCCGTTCATGGCGATGTGGAAAAAGCTGCCCAGCTGGCGCATGGGGATGAAAAAATCGGCGGACAGAAGAATGATGAGCAGGCACCCGGCCAAGTCCACCTGCCCGGCCCGGTACTGGGTCACGGACAGGACTACCCCCAGGGCCGCGCCGCCGTAGGCAATCAAGTCCATGATGGTGATGGAGTTCAGCTGCATGGTCAGCACCTTCATGGTGATTCGCCGGAAGCTCTCGGCCTCCCGGTTCATCTCCTCCTGCTTGAAGCCGTCGGACTGGTAGATTTTTAAGGTTGTTAAGCCTTGCAGGTTTTCCAGAAAGGTGTCACCCAAAGCGGTGTACTGGCCCCAGTATTTGGCGAGCAGCTTTTTCGCCCAGGTCTGCACGGCGGCGATGGCAATGGGAATAAGAGGCACGCACACCAACAGCACCACCGCCGAGGGTACGTTTACTGTGCACAGGTAGGCGAATAGGGTCAGCGGAGCCAGCATGGCGTAGAAAAATTGGGGCAGGTACGCGCCGAAATAGGTCTCCAGCTGGTCAACCCCCTCCACAGCCACCTGGACGACCTCGGCGGTGCTGGCGCTCTGGCGGTAACTCGCCCCCAAGCGCAGGAGCTTGCGGTAGATAAGTTCCCGTAGGGTATGCTTGACGGCCTTGGACGAGAGATAGCTCATGCGGCTAGCCCCCACTGTGCAGGCGAAGCGGAGCACCACCGCTCCCGCCGCAACCGCCGCTGTCAGGCCGAGCCGCCCGCTTTTACCCAAAGCCAAACAGACTAGAAAAGCGGTTATGGCGGTCATCATGGCCATGTTTGCCAATAAAGAAAGCCATTGCAGGGCCACGTTCCCGGTCACGTATTTTCGGCTCTCGGGGACTGTGCCGATCAGGCGTTTGTTGATCATCATAGCGATCTTCCTCTCACAGATTTGTTAGCACACACTAACCACACGTTAGATGAAAGCGCACGCCAATTAGCGTGCGCTAACTCGCTTATATTTTACTATGAGAAGGAAAATTTGTCAAGGGGAGTTTTATCCCAGCGACCAATTCTGGCTCTCCGTTTGCAGCTTGACCATCCGGGCAAAAGCCCCGTTCTTCTTCATCAGCTCCTCTGGGGTTCCCATCTCAGCCACTGTGCCGCCGGACAGCACTACGATCTTGTTGGCGTTCTCCACCGTCCTCATGCGGTGGGCAATAATCAGCACCGTTTTTTTCTCCACCAGCCGGGAAATGGCCTGCTGAATCTCCGTTTCGTTCTCTGCATCCAGAGAGGCGGTGGCCTCGTCCAGCAGAATAATGGGCGCGTCTTTCAAGAGGGCGCGGGCGATGGAGATGCGCTGCCGCTCGCCCCCAGAAAGGGTGGAGCCGTTCTCCCCAATCATGGTCTGATACCCCTGTGGGAGCTTGGAGATAAACTCATCGCACATGGCCTCTTTCGCCGCCCGCATGACCTCCGCGTCCGTGGCATCCTTTCGGCCAATGCGGATATTCTCCATGACGGTGTTGTTGAACAGCGTCACATCCTGGAACACGATGGAATAGGCAGTCAAGAGCCGTTCCGGGTCTACCTTGCCCACATCCACACCGCCGACTGTGATCCTGCCCCGGTCTATATCCCAAAACCGCGCCGCCAGCTTTGCGGCGGTGGATTTGCCGCCCCCGGAGGGGCCAATCAAGGCCGTTACCTCGCCCTGCTTGGCGGTAAAGGATACATCCTTCAGCACTGTCTCGCCGCTGTTGTAGGCAAAGCCCACATGGTCAAAGGTGATGTCATAGTCTTTGGGCGAAAAGGCCGTTTCACCGCTCTGGGAGGGGCTTTCATTGATCTCGTTCATGCGGTCAATATTGATTTGCAGGGAGTTCATAGCAGCCAGATTTTGCAGAGAGAAGTTCATCGGCTCATAGATACGGGAAACCACCAGCAGGAACAGGAAAAAGGTCACAAGGGACAGTTCCCCGCTCATCAGGCGCATACTGCCTACCAGCGCAACCGAGGCGATGCCCAGCTTGAGAATCATCTGCGCAGGGACAACAAACATAGCCGATCCCAGCTCGCTTTTAATGTGCCTTACCTCCAGCGCGTCGATCTTCTCATTCAGGCCGTCGAGGTATTCCTGCTCGGCCTTGCAACTTTTCAAATCGCGGATGGTTTCCAAGCACTCCTGCACTCCCTCTGCCACAGCAAGGCTTGCGGCGGTCTGCCTGCGGGTAAAATAGTTCTGTGCTTTTTTAGAGAAACCTACAATCACCAGCGCAATAGGCAGTACCCACAAAGCCGCAAGTGCCATCTGCCAGTCGTAGAACAACAGACTGACTGCCACAAGGCAGGTAGAAATGACCGAGCCATAAAACTGGGGGACATAGTGGGAAAACATCTGCTCCGTTACCTGCACATCTCCCATGATGGTGTTTGTCAGGTCAGATAAGTCTTTCTTGCCGAAGAAGGACAGGGGCAGCCGCCTTAACTTTTCCGCCAGCCGGATGCGGCAGGCTCCGGATTCCTGGTAGGTTGAGAAGTAAGTAGCGTTGTACTTCCAGAACTCGGAGAGCCAAATTAAGACCAGCGCTGCCACGATTCCAATGGCATAAAGCTCATAGTTGGGCTGTTCACTGTTCAAAAAATTGCTGACCAGCAGATAGAGCAGCCCCACCGGTAACATCAATACCAAATCAGCTACGGTGCAGGCGGCTGTGGCCTGCACCAGCCCTTTTGCGCCCTCGCGGGAGAGGGCAAAGCGTTTCATCAGCTTATCAATCATTTCGCAGCACCTACCTTCCAACTCACAGAGGTTTGATAATCCTGCCACATCTTGGCGTAAAGTCTACCGTTAGCAACAAGAGAGTCATGGGTTCCGTTTTCCTCCACTTGGCCCTCCCGCAATACAAAGATGCGGTCGGCGTTCTTGATTGTTGTCAGCCGGTGAGCGATCATAATGACGGTCTTGCCCTTGGAGAGCCGCTCAAAGGCCCGCTGCACCAGCGCCTCATTCTCCGGGTCCGCAAAAGCGGTGGCCTCGTCCAGAATGAGGATGGGGGCGTTTTTCAACATAACGCGGGCGATAGCGATGCGCTGCTGTTCGCCCCCGGAGAGGTACACGCCGCGGGTTCCGATCACTGTATCAATGCCTTGAGGCAGCTTCTGAATGATGTCGTCACACTGAGCCTCATGGAGTACCCGCTCCACCTCCTGACGGGAGGCATCCGGCTTGGACAGCCGCACATTTTCCAGAATGGAAGTTTTGAGCAATTTGCTGTCTTGAAACACATAGGCCACGGTGTCCATCAAAATATCTTTTGGAATGTCCTTTACATTGGTGCCGCCGATCTGGATGGCCCCGCTAGTTACATCCCAAAAGCGGGAGATCAGCCCCGCCACAGTGGTCTTGCCGCCGCCGGACGGCCCCACCAAAGCCACAGTTTCACCAGCCTCAACTTGGAGCGATATATTTTTTATGGCATCCTCTGTGCTGCCGCTGTAGCGGAAGGTCACATTTTCCAGCGTAACGGAATTGTCTGCCGGGGCCTTAGCGCTGTGGGGCTCGGGCAGCGGCTCCACATCCAGAACGGAGTGAATACGGCTCAGAGCATCGGCTACGATCATGCCATTCTCGCTCATATACATGACCTTGGACATAGCTGTGGCAATGATAGGGGTAAAAATCACATAAAAGATGAAGTTCAGCAGAATCGGCTGGGCTACCGGGCCGCCGCCTGTCAGAATCAGCGCCAGTACGATGAGAAACGCAAAAGCGCTGTTGATGAACACCGTGTACATCAGCATGGGCGGGCGGCACTTCTTGCAGTAGGCAATGCAGTATTTGTAGTAATTGTCGATGGTACCCTTGAACCGGGCAAAGGAGTGGACGGTCTGCCCGAAAGTCTTGACCACCGGCACGCCCCGCACATACTCCACTGCCTCGTTGTTCATGTCCGCCAGGGCGTTTTGGTACTCCTTGATGTCCTTAGCCATCTGGGGGCCCACCATCTTGAACATGGCGGCAAAGCCCAGAACGATGGGCAGGAGGCTGACAAGACCAAACCGCCAGTCGAACAGGAACAGCATGATAACCATACAGATAGGCGTGGTGATTGCCGCCGACATATCCGGGAGCTGGTGGGCCAGATAGGTTTCCGTGGCCGCGCTGCTGTCGCCCACGATGCGGCGGATCTTCCCGCTGCCCATATCGCCGATGAAGCCCAGAGGCAGTTCAGCGATGTGAGCCATCAGCGCCTTGCGGATGTTCCCGGCGATGCGGAACGCCGACAGGTGGGAACACATCAGAGCGCAGACATAGACAAGGATAGATGCAATAGCGAACAGCACTGCCATCCATCCGTTATGGATGATCTGTGTAGCTTGTGTAAAATTAGGTGCAACTGCAATGACCTCCTGGATGATCCGAAACAGGAACACAAAGGGGAACAGTGCCAACACCGCGCTGGCGGCGGACAGCAGCAGGGATAGGTAGGTCAGAAACCTGTGCCGCCCCGCATAGTGCATGAGTTCTTTTAGGTTGCTTTCTTTCTTCACATAGATACCTCCTTAAATGATTAGTTTCAACTAACTATATGGCAAAAATAACAGGCACTAGTTAGCTCGCTAACTATTCTGGCCCATTATTTTCATCCATCCAGCGGTATAGAATTCCCGAAGCTGTCCAATGAAGCGCTTTGCCCGCTCTTTGGGCATATCATGCCGCAAGACCTCAAATATTCCCTCGAACATCCCGCTTGCAACCATGTGGCACAGTTCCCGGTCAAGCTCGGGCACGGTATGCCCCAAGTCCCTCAGCACGTCAATATACCTGAAGGTGTACTCCACCTCAATGTCCACCATATTATGAACAAACTGCTCATACGGGGTGCCGTCGCTGCAGCAGATCAGCAGCTTGAAGGCCCCCCAGTGGCTGTACATATAGTCGATCATCCAGTCCACACATTCCGCGGACTCCTTGCCCATATGGGCGGGCTGCTCCTCCTTGGGAAGCTGGGCGAAGTCCGTCTGTGTGGTCATGAACCGGCCCATGACCGCCGCCGCGCACGGCTCCACCAGGGCGGCGAACAGGGCTTCCTTGCTGGAGTAGTAGCCGTAAAAAGCTCCGGTGGTCACCCCGGCGGATTTGACGATATTCCGTAGAGAGGCCCCCTGAAAGCCCTTTTCCAGGAACTCAGTGGTGGCGGTCTGGTGAATTCTTTCCAAAGTATTGCGTTCGTCCATCGAATCCTCCGTAACAGCGTTATATAACGGTGCTATAATAACACAAATCAATAGCCCTGTCAAGTGCAAATGACAAAACGGGAGTGTCCCAACCGCAGAGATAATCATCTGGGTTCCCCCCGCCCGTAGGGCGGGGGGAACCCGAAAAGCTCTCCGAAACGGACACTCCCTGCCAAAGTTGCCGCAAAGCGGTTGAATGATTTAGAAAGATCCATTGCTATATTTCGCTTTTTGATGTATACTTGAATGGATGGGATGGAGGTACGTTAAATGGATTACAGTCTATCAGAAACTTTAAAAGTCGAAATAATAGATTTGGCTCTCCAATGCCAATTGGACAGGGTGATTCTTTTTGGCTCCCGGTCCAGAGGCGACAACCGAGAACGCAGTGACATTGACCTGGCCATACAAGGCGGCGATACCGTGGCATTTGCGGCTAGTGCTGACGAGGATATACCTACCCTGCTCATGTTTGATGTGGTCGATTTGGATAAGCCTGTGCAGTCTGAACTGTTGGAAGAAATCAGAAAGGATGGCGTTGTCATCTATGAAAAAGTTTGAAAACTTCTGCAAGACGCTGGATAATCTGCGGCTCGTCCGGAACTTGAATGAGCCTTACGATGTGCTGACCCTGACCGGCAGCGCCGCCCTGTTCGAGATATGCTTTGAGCAGGCATGGAAAGCCATGAAGGAGATTTTGCAGGAGCATGGTTATGGCGAAGGACAGACCGGCTCACCAAAGCAAATTCTCAAGCTGGCATATAGCGCCGGAATGATACAGGACGAGAAAAAGTGGCTTGCTATGCTGGTGTCCCGGAATGATGTGACCCATTCCTATAATGAGGAAATTGCGCTGGCGCTGGTGAAACGCGTGAAAGAGGAGTATATTGATTTGTTGGATGTACTCAGAGTGGAATTGGAGGCCCGGTGGCTTTGACATTCTTGGGGCTTTCGCACATGATTCTTGGCCCGGTGCGGTATTGGCGCTCTAAAATCTGCACTGCCAAACGCCGCTGATTTGCCCGCAAAATGGCCTAGTTCCTCTCAAAATTCTAAGAACAGCTCGGAAATTTTCTTAGAACTGCTCAAAATCCGGAATCCGGCGCGACATCTACATTTACGAATTTTCGCCGCTCCAAAACGCCGAAACTCCCCGCAAACGCTGGGGTTTTGGCGTTCTCCTATCTTCCATTCGGTTCTGCTGAAATCCCTCAAGTTCGGGTTTGCGCACGGCACTCGAAATCGAGTTGCCGGTGAAACGGCACGTGGGTTCGAATCCCACGCCCTCCGCCATCCTGTGGATATAAAAAAGATATTCGCTCAAAAAACCGCGCTGTGGCGCGGTTTTTTGATGCCCGAAAGCCTGGATTTCGAAAGTGCGAAAATGTGGATGTAAGTCAGCAAAAAATAGATTCGAACCCTCACAATGACAGAATAGGGCGAGAAATACATAGTCGGCCGCTGGAAGTTAGCTCTCACAAATAAGCGATCGGCTTTTTCATTTTCAAGAGAAAGACGTTGATAAAAATCAAGATAACTGCAAAGCATTGCCTGTTCCCTACCCGCGCTCTGCCCAATTGGGACAAGAGCTTCAAAAGCATCTTTAGTAGGTATTTCTTCGAGTTTGGTCTGGACTTATCAAAATCTTGTGGTATCCTTGTGGTCAAGAAAAACTCCAAGAAAGGATGATATCCATGAAGAAAACCCTAACAGTCCTCCTGGCCACAGCCCTCTTAGCGAGCGTTAATGGGTGCCAGACAGCACCTCCAGACTCAGAGCCTGCACAGCAGACCCTCATGGTAAAGGCTGAATCAGCCCCGGTGACTGACCAAACTGCTTTCAATATAGCTGCCACCCTTGAGCAGACCATCGCTGGAATAAATTTCAAACCGGCGGTATCCATACTCAGAAAATCCGCCAGCAAAAATGAAAACAATAGTCAACCCCCCTATCCACACACGAAACAAGAAAGCGCACACGCATCCACCTCCAGCGTAGAAGACACCGATACGCAGGGCACAGAACCAAAGACAATAGACCCAACGCCTGCGCCAAAGCAGCCAGACATCGAGTCTGACGCCACCATGACAGTTACCGTGAAAGTAACTCCCACGCCAGTAGCTACACCCACTCCTACGCCCACACCCGAGCCACCAGCACCCACACCTATACCTGCCGCGCCAACCCCAGAGCCGGTCATAGAGGAGCCCTCCTTCGACATTGGCTACTGGATAGGCTACGCACAAAGCTATGCCCAGGGCCTTGGCCTGCGGCTGGAGAGCGGCGCGGTAGACTGTTGGGACAACCTCATCGGGGCCGGGCCGCACAGCACCTGTCTTGAGAGGGACATCGCCAGCAGACTGAACCGGTATGCCAACGACCAGGACATCACCGATGTTGTGGATAAGAGCAAATCGAAGATTTGCTCTGTATGAGTCCACTGATGGGAACTGCTACGACATCAATATCGGGTACGCTTGACAGAAAAATGAATGCCAGCCCTGAGTGCATCGCAAATCGCGGTGCACTTTTTCTTTGCCACTCATCGCCACCTGTCGGCCCCTGCGTGGCCCCGTGTCGGGGCTTGCAGGGCTGGGTCGGGAAAACACACGGCCCTGCACCGGCGAGGGCCGTGTCGGGGCAATGTCGGCCCGGTTTGGAAAGGCGCTGATTTCGAGGGGATTTGACCGGCTTTGGGCAAGGCCGAAAAGCAAGCAGGAGAAAGGAGGTGGGGTTGCTATGCTCCCCACCTCCGGGTCACAACGCCCGGCAACGCCGGTCGTTTCAGGGGATTCCGGGCTTTCGGGATTGCAAAATAAAATAGGGTTGCTAATTCTGCAGTTCCCGGAAAACAGGGTTGCTATCCCCATAATTGGCTGTGTAACGGCAAAAAACCAAGGGTTGCTATATAAGTCGAAAAAAGGAACCACCTCCCGCCAAGAGTGGAGTGCGCCCTCTAGGTGGAAGGTGGTACCTGTCACCATGGCAGGTCTAGTGAACTACCCAATAGAAGAAAGTATACTGCAGAAAAGAAAAAGCCACATACAATCAACCTGATTAAGCATTCGCTATCAAGCTAAAATGCGGTCAACAGTTTCCTTGAGCGTATCACTAAACCCATCCAAATCTTCCAAGGAAATAACCTCATTATTTATCAGCGCAACAATATTCCAAACCATATCAGTCCGGGTCAACTGTGGTTGGATGCCCGGACTCCGCTTGTCCCCTTTTATGCGCTTTTCCAAGTGCCAAAATTTATCGGACGGATTACCTTCTCCGTTCAAAATCTCCATGTACTCTCGGTTGAGCTTGTCCATGTAGGCTTCCTGCCAACCGGGTAATTTTTCCTTGAAAAGTTTCCAGCCCTGTTTTGTGAATCTCCTATCTTCCACAACAATATCCCCCTATCATTTGTTCTTCAGTAAATTTGCATCACCCCAGTTTTTCATGTAAGCAATCACGTCCATAAAGCTCTTGCCCAAGTCTGTCAGCGTATACTCCACCCTGGGCGGCACCTCATGGAAATCATGTCGCACCAGAAACCCATCTGCCTCCAGCTCCCGCAACTGCTTCGTCAGCGACGATTCCGTAATCTCTCCCAACTGCCTCCGCAACGCGCCGAACCGTCGAATATCATGAAAAGCGATATAGTAAAGGATTTCCAGTTTCCACTTGCCGCCCAATATCTTTTGCAGCGTGGACATGGTCTTGCAGCGCTCCACGGCCTGCTCAGTTTTTCTCATAGGACAACACCTCTTTGTTAACATTATAACGCATAGGGCCGCATGAATCAAGGTACTACAAAAAAGTACCGTACTTGAATTTATTCTGTATCGGGTTATAATGGGTGAAAACGAAGGAGGTTTTCACCATGAAATTTACCGGAACTATTTGGCGTCCGCCCTATGAAGCGTCCTCGCTGCTGCTGGAAGTTACGGCAGGCTGTACCCATCACAAGTGCAAATTCTGCACCCTCTATAGCGACCTGCCGTTCAAGTTCAGAATGTCACCAATGGAGGATATCGAGTGCGACTTGCAGGAGGTTGCCGACACGCTGAAACAGTGGCACGGCTTTCGGTTTGACCGGGCCTTCCTCACCGGAGCGAACCCATTTGTGCTGAAAACCGAGCGTCTGCTGGCAATCACAGAACTTATCCGCAAATATGTACCCACGGTGCAGACCATAGGCTGTTTTGCGCGGGTGACGGACATCACGCTGAAATCCGACAGCGACCTGAACGCGCTGGCACAGGCGGGATTTGACGGCCTGACCATCGGTATCGAAACCGGCGATGACGAGGCTCTGCGCTTTATGAACAAGGGCTATGCCGCTGCTGACATTGTGGAGCAGTGCGCCCGGCTGGATAAAGCTGGTATTCACTACAATTTCTTCTATCTGGTGGGCATTTCCGGTATGGGACGGGGCGAAGTCAGCGCGAAAGCCACCGCTGCTGTGTGTAATCGACTGCACCCTCAGTTAATCGGAGCAAATATGCTGACTATTTACCCGGATTCTGAGCTTTACCAAGAGATTCAAAAGGGCAACTGGCAAGAGGAAAGTGAAGTAGAGAAGTACCGGGAAATCCGCACCTTGATTGAACGCCTTGATATTCCCACGCAGTTTGCTGCGCTTGGTGCGTCTAATGCGTTCCAACTTCACGGCACTCTGCCTCAAGATAAAGCCGCTTTGGTAGCGGCAATCGACCAAATTATTGATAGAGTAGGCGAAGAAAAGCTGCGGGATTACCGCAAGAATCTCCGTCATCTGTAAGGAGGGATTCTCGTGCATTTCACCGGAAGAACTTGGCGGCCGCCATATGAATCACAGTCTGTCATTTTGCAGGCAACCTCCGGCTGTACCCACAACAAATGCACCTTTTGCAGCCTCTACAAAGACGAGAAGTTTCGGATGTCCCCGATGGATGAGTTTGAGGAGGATTTAGCGGAGGTCAAGAGCTATCAGCCCAACGCCCGGCGGGTGTTTCTCACCGGCGCGAACCCCTTTGCTATGAACTATGAGAACCTCAAATTACGTGCCTTGACCGTTCGCGAGTATCTCATTAAGTGTCAGTCCATTGCTATCCATCGACATTGAAACCTACTCCGCCGTTCCGCTGAACAAGAGCGGTGTGTACCGCTACTGCGAGGACAGTTCCTTTGAAATACTGCTATTCGGCTACTCGGTGGACGGCGGTTCCGTCCAAGTGGTGGACTTCACCGCTGGGGAGCAGCTCCCTGCCGAAGTGCTGTCAGTCCTCACTGACCCCACCGTGACCAAGTGGGCCTTCAACGCCCAATTCGAGCGTGTATGCCTGTCCCGCTGGCTGGGTATGCCCGTGGGTGAATATCTGGACCCGACCTCCTGGCGTTGCACGATGGTGTGGGCCGCGACCCTGGGCCTCCCCCTCTCGCTGGAGGGTGTGGGTGCTGTCCTCGGTTTGGAGAAGCAGAAGCTGAAGGAGGGCAAAGACCTAATCCGCTACTTCTGCACACCAGCCAAGGACCGAGATGGAAACCCCTATCGTCACCGCCCAGAGGATGCCCCAGAGAAGTGGCACCGGTTCAAAGCCTACAATCTCCGGGATGTGGAAACGGAGATGTCCATCCAGCAAAAATTGTCCAAATTCCCGGTCAGCGAGAGCGAGTGGGGCAACTACCAGCTTGACCAGCGTATCAACGACAGGGGTATCATGCTCGACCGTGTCTTTGTCGCTCAGGCCATCCGCTGCGATGAGCAGTTCAAGCGGACGCACATGGAGATGGCCCGCTCGGTGACCGGGCTGGACAACCCCAACTCCCCGACCCAGCTCAAGGCATGGCTGGCGGAGAAGGGCCTCTCTGTGGACTCTCTCTCCAAAGCTGCTGTGCTGGAACTGCTGGAAACTGCCAGCGGCGAGGTAGAATTGGCGCTCTCGCTCCGGCAGGAGCTTGCCAAGAGCAGCGTCAAGAAATACACCGCCATGCAGACGGTGGTGGGGGTGGACAGCCGCGCCAGGGGCCTCATCCAGTTTTACGGGGCCAACCGCACCGGCAGATTCGCCGGTCGGCTCATCCAGGTGCAGAACCTTCCCCAGAACCATCTCCCCGACTTGGAGCAGGCGCGGGTGCTGGTCCGTTCCGGCCAGTTCGCCGCTGTGGAGATGCTGTACGACTCTGTCCCCATCGTCCTCTCTGAACTGATCCGCACAGCTTTTATCCCCAGGCCGGGGAGCCGGTTCTTCGTGGCTGACTTCTCCGCAATCGAGGCCAGGGTCATTGCCTGGATAGCCGGGGAGCAGTGGCGGCAGGATGTGTTTGCCAAGGGCGGCGACATCTACTGCGCTTCCGCCTCCCAGATGTTCCATGTGCCGGTGGAAAAGCATGGCCGCAATGCAAATCTGAGGCAGAAGGGCAAGATTGCGGAGCTGGCCCTGGGCTACGGCGGGTCGGTTGGCGCTATGAAAGCGATGGGCGCATTAAACATGGGTGTGCCGGAGGAGGAACTGAAACCGCTGGTGGACGCATGGCGCAGCTCCAACCCCAACATTACTGATTTTTGGTGGGCTGTGGACGATGCGGCGAAAACTTGTGTAAGTCAGCGCACCACCACCTCTACCCACGGCATTACTTTCACCTACCAGAGTGGGATGATGTTCGTTACCCTCCCCTCTGGCAGAAAGCTGGTCTATGTGAAGCCTAAGATCGGCGAGAACCGCTTCGGTGGCGAGTCCGTCACCTACGAGGGTGTGGGCAGTCAAAAGAAGTGGCTCCGTTTGGAGAGCTACGGCCCCAAGTTTGTGGAGAACATCGTCCAGGCCACCGCCCGCGACATTCTTACCGAGGCCATGCTCCGGCTGGATGCCAAGGGCTACAAAATCGTGATGCACGTCCATGACGAGGCAGTCATCGAAGCCCCACCCGATGCCTCTCTGGAGGACATCTGTGAAACGATGGCCATCCAGCCCAAGTGGGCGGACGGCCTGCTACTCCGAGCGGACGGCTACATCTGCGACTTTTACAAGAAAGACTGAGGTTTGACCATGAGTGTTAATAAACGAAATTCTGAGGGCTATTTCGACCCCACCGCATACGAAGCCCTCTCCAAAATTGAGCGGGAGGCAAAACAGACCCGCGCCTATCGACCGCTGGTTTATGTGTGTTCCCCGCTGTCCAGCGATATGGAGCGCAACACCGAGAACACCCGCCGCTACTGTCGGTTCGCGGTGGACAGCGGCTGCATCCCCCTGGCCCCGCATCTCTATTTTCCGCAGTTCATGGATGATGGCAGCGGGGCCGAGCGTAATCTCGCCCTGTTCATGGACATCGTGCTGCTCTCCAAATGCTCCGAACTGTGGGTATTCGGAGACCGCATCTCCAAGGGCATGAGCATCGAAATCGAGAAGGCCAAGCGGAAGGGCCAGCCCATCCGCTGGTTCACCACTGACTGTAAGGAGGTATTCCAATGAGCCAGCCCTTCACTCTCTACCACTCGGACAGTCTGGGCCGAGCGTCCAACTGTATGTATCCCCATGCCGTGGAGGTGACCGATGCCGCCGCCCTTGCTGCCGCCGTCAGCTTTGACTATGTGGCGGTGGAGTACAAAAACGGCTACCGCAACAACGCTAACTTCCTCAAGACCAACTGCCTGATGCTGGACTGTGACAACGACCACTCCGAGGACCCCGCTGCCTGGATCACGCCGCAGGTGCTGGCTGATTCCCTGCTGGATGTGGCCTTTGCCGTCCACTACAGCCGTAACAATGGGAAAGCCAAGAATGGCAAAGCGGCTCGGCCCAAGTTCCATGTGTTTTTCCCTATCCCGGAGCAGACCGACCCAGCCGCCTACAGCGACATGAAAAAGCAGCTCCAGATGGAGTTTCGGTTCTTTGACTCCAATGCCCTGGACGCCGCCCGGTTCTTCTTCGGCACCAATCCCCCGGAAGTGGAGTTCTTCGATGGCGACCTCACCATCGCCGATTTCCTGGGCAACCGTTCCTTCGAGGATTTGGAGATGCCGGTGGGAGCCACCATCCCGGAGGGCCACCGCAATTCCCAACTGTCCCACTTCGCCGGTCGGGTCCTAAAACGGCTGGGCAACACCCAGGAGGCCCACGACGCTTTCCTCGCCGAAGCCGCCAAGTGCGACCCGCCGCTGGAGGACTCGGAGCTGACTTCCATCTGGCGCAGCGCTCTTCGCTTTAACCGCCGCGTCCAGCAGCAGGAGGGTTACATTCCCCCGGAAAAATACAACGTGGATTTCCAATACTGCCCAGAGGATTTCACCGATGTTGGACAGGCAGAAGTCCTCTCCCGTGTATCTGGAGGGGAACTGCGGTACTCTCCCGCCACCGACTATATCTGCTACAACGGTACCTATTGGGAGGAGTCCAAGCATGGGGCGCAGGCCGTGGCCCAGCGGCTCACCGCCAATCAACTGGAGTAGGCTACCTCCGCCGCCGAGGATGCCTGGGCCGTTCTGACCAAGAATGGTGCCGCCGAGATACTCGCCGCCATGAGCAAGAAAAAGGCGGAGTCTATGCTCACCAAGGATCAGACCGCCGCCTACATCAAGTACAAGAAAGCGGCGGAGTACAAGTCCTTCGCTCTGGACCGGCGCGGCTCCCGGAACATCACCAACACACTGAAGGAGGCCCGCCCCATGCTGGCTATCACGCCCAAGGAGCTGGACGCCGACTGCTACCTCCTGTGTACCCCGGATGCCACCTATGATCTGCGTCAAGGGATGGCGGGACGGATGGAGCATCGCCCTGGCGACTTCATGACCAAGGTGACCTCGGTGTCCCCCGGCGATAAGGGGGCCGACCTGTGGCAGAAACAGCTTGACCTCCTGTTCGGCGGTGATCGGGAGCTGATGGACTATGTGCAGCTTGTGGCGGGGACTGCCTGCATCGGGAAGGTGTTCATCGAGCAGATGATCATCGCCTACGGCTGTGGGGCCAACGGCAAATCCACCTTCTGGAATACGCTGGCCCGTGTGCTGGGGACCTACAGCGGCAATGTGTCCTCGGACGCTTTGACCGTGGGCAACCGCCGCAACATCAAGCCGGAGATGGCGGAGCTGAAGGGCAAGCGGCTGGTAATCGCCGCCGAGTTGGAGGAAGGCACCCGGCTGAACACCGCCACAGTGAAACAGATGTGTTCCACCGACGAGGTCTATGCGGAAAAGAAGTACAAGGACCCCTTCAGCTTTGTCCCCAGCCACACGCTGGTGCTGTACACCAACCATCTGCCCAAGGTGGGCGCTATCGACGCCGGTACTTGGCGGCGGCTCATCGTGGTGCCGTTCAATGCCCGGATCACCGGGAGCGGCGACATCAAGAACTATGCCGAGTACCTCTATGAGAACGCTGGCCCCGCCATCCTCGCTTGGATGATCGAGGGGGCCAAGCGTGTCATCGACATGGGATTCCATATCGCCCTGCCCCCGGTGGTGGAGGCGGCAATCGCCAAGTACCGGGAGGAGAATGACTGGCTGGCGCATTTTCTCACCGACACCTGCGAAATCGGCACAGGCTTTACTGCCCGGTCCGGGCAGATGTTCCAGGCCTACCGCTCCTACTGCGCTGATACCTCCGACTTTGCCCGGAATATGCCGGAGTTCTATGCCGCACTTGATTTGGCGGGATTCAAGCGCAAACACACCAAAATCGGAACGATTATTTTCGGCCTCAAGCTCAAAAACAGCGACTTCGGTACCATTGATTCCGGGTTTGAGGATTTTCTGAACTAACGCGGTGTGACGATGGTGAGGGTTAAAGTTATAAATTCCTTATAGGCTATTTTTACAGCCTATAAGATACTTTAAGAAAATAACCATCACTGTCATCACCCTTCTGTAAATCTGGAGGAACTATGGCAGCAGAAAAAACAATCGAGCGCAAGCTCGTGCAGGCAGTTCACCTGATGGGCGGGCTGGCACTAAAGTTCGTGAGTCCGGGGTTCGACGGGGTCCCCGACCGAGTTGTGCTGCTCCCTGGCGGAAAGGCGGCTTTTGTGGAATTGAAAGCCCCTGGAAAGAAAATGCGTCCGCTGCAAGTAAGGCGGAAAAATCAAATCGAGGCTCTGGGCTTTTCGGTGTACTGCATCGACAGACCGGAGCAGATTGGGGGTGTCCTCAGTGAAATACAGTCCTCATGATTACCAGACCTATGCGACCAATTTCCTCCTGATGCATCCCGCCTCCGCCATCTTCCTCGATTGCGGTCTTGGCAAGAGCGTCATCACCCTCACCGCCCTTTTTGACCTGTGCCTGGACAGCTTTCTGATTCGGAAGGTGCTGGTCATCGCCCCGCTCCGGGTGGCGAGGGACACCTGGCCCTCTGAGCTGCGGAAGTGGGACCACCTCCGGGGCTTGTCCTGGTCGCTGGCGGTGGGGAGCGAGATCGAGCGGAAGGCGGCGCTGCACCAGCGGGCCTTCGTGTACATCATCAACCGGGAGAACGTCCAATGGCTCATTGAGGACAGCGGCCTCCCCTTTGACTACGACATGGTGGTGGTGGACGAGCTGTCCTCCTTCAAATCCTATCAGGCAAAACGGTTCCGCTCTCTGCTGAAAGTCCGCCCCGGCGTCAAACGCATCGTTGGGCTGACCGGCACACCTTCCAGCAACGGGCTGATGGACCTATGGGCAGAGTTCCGGCTCCTGGACATGGGCCAGCGGCTGGGGCGGTACATCACTCACTACCGCGCCCGGTACTTCCAGCCGGACAAGCGGAACGGCCAGGTGGTGTTCTCCTACAAACCTCTCCCCGGAGCGGAGGAGGCCATCTACCAGAAGATTTCCGACATCACGATCTCTATGAAAGCCGCCGACCACCTCCAGATGCCGGAGTGTGTGTTCAACGAGGTACGGGTTACCCTCTCCGAGCGGGAGCGGCAGACCTACGACACCATGCGCTCTGAGCTGGTGGTTTCTTTGGGCGGCGAGGAGGTGGATGCCGGGAATGCGGTGGCTCTCGGCAATAAGCTGTCCCAGATGGCAGATGGGGCCGTCTACGGTGAGGACAAGCGTGTGTTCCCCATCCACAACCGCAAGCTGGACGCGCTGGAGGACCTCATTGAAGCGGCGAACGGAAAGCCGGTGCTGGTAGCCTACTGGTTTCAGCACGACCGGGAGCGGATCGCCGCCCGGCTCCGAAAGCTACACATCCCCTTCTCCCTGCTGGATACATCGGAGAGCATTGCCCGGTGGAATCGCGGGGAACTGCCGGTAGCCCTCATCCACCCCGCCTCTGCCGGACACGGCCTCAACCTTCAAGCCGGAGGCTCCACCCTGGTCTGGTTCGGGCTGACCTGGTCGCTGGAACTGTACCAGCAGGCCAACGCCCGCCTCTGGCGGCAGGGCCAGACGGATACGGTGGTCATCCATCACATCATAGCCGCCGACACGATAGACGAGCGGATCATGTCCGCTCTGAGCAAGAAGGAGAAAACACAGTCCGCATTGATCGATGCGGTGAAAGCGAATCTGGAGGTGCAGCCGATTGACCCCATATGAAAATCTGGCAAACGGCATTGTTCTCCGGGCCGTTGAGGATTACCGGGATGCGCTGCGGGATTTGGAGGTCAATCCCCGCTACCCGGAAGCCCTGCGCACAGTTTCAGACGTTGAGCGGTTCTTCCACTCCGGCTGGTTCTCTGTCCTGACTTCTCTTGACGGTGTGGTGCTTATGGAAAAATTGCGGAAGGAGCTTAACGAGAAATGAAAGCGAAAGAATATCTGTCCCAGGCGTACCGCCTGGATAAGCGTATCAACTCCAAGCTGGATCAAATCGCCTCGCTGAGTGAACTGGCGACCAAGTGTACATCCACCCTGACCGGATTGCCGAGGAATCCGAATCGTGGCGGCTCTACGGTCGCGGATGCTATCGGGAACGTCATTGACCTCCAAGTGGAGATCAACAACGACATCGACCGTTTGGTGGATTTGAAGCGGGAACTGGTCAAGGTCATCAAGGCCGTGGACAACACCGAGCATCAGCTTCTCCTGGAGCTTCGCTACCTGTGCTTTAAGACCTGGGAACAAATCGCGGTGGAGATGGGCTACGATGTGCGCCACATCTACCGGCTCCACCAGCAGGCGCTGTCCGATGTGACCGTCCCAGCAAACTGAGCAGTAAATGCCGAAGAAAGTGGTTCGAAAAATACCTGCCAAAATCGACATCGCTGAAGAAATCAAGCAGGCACACCGGTAGCTCAGAGTGGCGGCTTATTGCCGTGTTTCTACGGCCCAGGAGGAGCAGTTAAACAGCTACGACGTGCAGGTAAGGTACTACACCGAGAAGATCAGAAGCGAGCCGAAATGGGCCTTTGTGGGCATCTTTGCGGACAGAGGACTCTCGGGTACCAGCACCAAAAAGCGCGACGAGTTCAACAAGATGATAAAGCAATGTTGGCGTGGTAAAATCGACATGATTATCACGAAGTCCACCAGCCGGTTTGCGAGGAATACGGCTGACGTTCTCAAGTATGTTCGTATGCTCAAGGAGATAGGTGTGGACATCTTCTTCGAGGAGCAGAACATCCACAGCACACAGCCTGGGGCTGAGTTTTATATCACCATTTACGGCAGCATTGCCCAGAGTGAGTCTGAGAATATCAGCGCCAACGTGATATGGGGCAAAAATCAAAGTGCGAAAGAGGGTAAGGTACCTTTCCAGTACAAGCGATTCCTTGGTTACCGGCGGGGGCCGGACGGCAAGCCTGAAATCGACCCGGAACAGGCCGAGGTCGTGAAACGAATTTATAGCAGCTTCCTCGCCGGGGACAGCATGACAACTATCGCAAACACATTGACTGCTGACGGTGTACCAACACCTACCGGCTCCGGCAGATGGGTGCCTGGAACGATACAGTCGATTATTTCAAATGAAAAATACGCCGGGAATGCCGTCCTCAACAAAACCTATGTGGTGGACTGTTTGAGCAAGAAGGTCAAGCGCAATGATGGACAAGCTCGGCCTATGTACTTTGTGGAGAACAATTACCCCGCCATCATTGACCCTGCCATCTTCGGTCGAGCGCAAGAGGAACTGGCACGGCGTGCTGGCAAACGGAAAGTTAAGCAGAAAGGTACCAAAACCGAGTAGGGCCGGTACTCCAGTAAATATGCTTTGACAGAACTGCTGGTCTGTGGCGAGTGCGGAACTCCTTACCGCCGATGCACTTGGACGGTCAAGGGTGAAAAGAAACCTGTCTGGAGGTGCATCAACCGGCTGGACTTCGGCAAGAAATACTGTCACCACTCGCCTACGATGGAGGAAAGTGTGCTGCAGGAGGCAGTCATGGCAGCCATCATGCGCACGGCAAAGCAGAGTGCCAATGTGTTGGGCACCTTGAAACTGCATATCGGCATGGGCCTGAAAAATGATGATGGTGAGGATAACAGGTTGGATATCCAGATAAGGATGGCAGAAATCGATGCCGAGTTCCAGGCTATGCTCCAGGCCATAGCGACCGATACGGTGGAAGATTTTGACGAGCAGCGCGCAACAGCACTCATGGCTGAGAAAAACAGCTTGGAGCAACAGTTGGCTCAACTTGACAATGCACAGCAGGAAAAAGAGAATACAGAATCTCGGCTGGACGGGATTTTTACTATCCTAGATGGACTGGAGAACCACCCCATGGAGTACGATGACCGGCTGGTGCGGCAAGTGCTGGAATGTGTGGTGGTGGAATCTAAGGAGAGAATCAAAGCAATTTTTGTGGGAGGGCTGGAAGTTGAACAAACCATACCCCAAATTATGTGAGAGTTCCGTATGTCCTCCAATTTAGTAGAAATACAATTTTTGTTAATTTTTCATAAAATGCGCAAAAAAATTCTACCATTTTACGCATACCCAATCACTTCTCGCTCTTGAAAAAGGATTTAGTATATGGTATAATTATTCGAAAATATACAACTTATGCGGTGGCTTCGCTTTTATTAGTAAAATAAGCAATAAAAATTCCACTAATTTCCGCATCGTAATTCAATATTGAACTTGGGGGTATCAAAATGGTTATTGGGACATTTGCCTATTGTGGTTCAGGGCAAGACACATTAGCAGACAGTTTTTGCCATCGTAAAGGTTTTTTGAAATTTAGCTTAGGAGACATCATCAGAGATATCGCTCAAAGACAAGGTCTTCAGCCAAAAAGAGAAAATCTTCAACGAATTCGAGAACAGTGTGATTCAATTTATGGAAGAAACTATGTTCCGAAGCAAGCGATACATAAAATACGCCTAATGTTGAAGCATAATATAGTTATCACTGGGATTCGAACAATACAGGAATATCATATCTTTAAGCAACAACTTGATATGTGTCTTATTTTTGTTTCTGCAGCTAAGGAGATTCGTTTTCAGCGTATGATGAAACGATCAGATGAAAAAGATGAAACGAATTATTCAGAATTACAGAAAAGAATGGACAAAGAAGAAAAATTGTTTGATTATGAACTGCTTGAACAGTATGCAGATATCACATATGATTTTAATATGAATCTAGATGACTATTTGAGTAATGAGGAGGATATTTTGAATGATTTACTATGGCAAATACAGTCTGTCCCTTCTAAAGCCAGGATTGATATCTGACATTACTTAAAATATCGAGAAAAGAGGAAATTTTGAGATGGAAAATTTAAAAAAAATTTGTTTAAGTGCACTTATTCCCGGTGCAATTATGGCCGTTATAGCGACTATTACAGATTCTTTGCCTTCAACTTGGTGGTTAAGAATAGGTATTGTTTTCTGTATGTATGCCGCCTGCATCCTAGCAATATATTTATTTAGCTTGAACGGATGGATAAAATCCCAATTAGACTTATGGCAGATTGGAAAAATCCGTGGATTATGGCAGCATAAAGGGCTAGTAAAACAATTAGAGAAGAATATGTATTCTTCTAATAAAATAAGAATTAAAGTTACTAGAGGGATAGAACTTCTTAATCCCAAAAAAGAATATAGTTTTTTTACGGAACTTAATTCATTGAAACACGGGAAAGATAAAACGCATTCGCAAGACGTCGAAATGCAAATTCTTTTAGTCATACCTTGTTATAAAGATCCTCATGTTATTGAACGGAAGGATGCGCATCAGGATATACCTCACGAAAAGTTTTTAAAAACATGGTATGATTTTCTTGATAAAATTGATACATACCGATCTGAATATTTACATATCGATGTCAAATTCTATTTAGGAAGTCATGCAAGATGGAGATTTTATATCTTTGAAAAAGCAAATCCAAAGAAAAACACTTGTGTTCTTTTATCTGAATATGACAGCAAATCAGGCGGTATTGATAATCCAATGTATAGAATCATGCGCGGTGAAAAAAATATAGCTGGTTTTATGTGCAATTACTTTGATACTCTTTGGAATTCGAAATCTACATTTTCGCCCAAAGATTGGAATTCGTATATTGAAACTCAAAAATGCCAATCACATTTTTGTCAAAATTGTGATGATAGAGGAATGAGCAATTGTAAGAATTGTGGAAGAAAGTCTTGCGAATATGAAGATATTTGCAAAAAGCTTTCACAAGAACACATGACTATCTTACAGAAATTTTAAAAATCAGAGGGGACAATATGACGACATACATTGCAGAAATAGCGGGAAAGGATAGTATTGCAGCAATACATAAAATAATCCGCGAACGAGCCGTTGATTTCATTATCCCTACTATTGCATATACAGGTACAGAATACGGAGATATATCTTCTTACTCGAAATCTATCCGATACCTGATTGAATGCGGAAATAATTACGATATTTCAATTGGCGAGACAGTAGTTTTACATGATGAAATGCTGTGGAACATTTTATGTGTAAGATATCAAAATCAATTATTCTCACGATACAGTTTTTTTACACAGTGCATTATGTGTCACTTTTATACCCACTTATTACGAATTCCCCTCTATTTGGAGAAAAACGCAGATGGAATTATCACTGGAGAGCGCTATTCTCACATGGGAAAACTTAAAACAAACCAACATAGCTTTACCATTGAATGCTTTCGGACTTTATTTAATAATTTCAAAATTCATCTAGTGCAACCACTTATTAATGTGGAAGATACGAGTATAGTCGAAAAGGAAATCAATGACTACGCTTATATTTCCAGCATTAATGACGTAAAATGCATCTTGTCTGGAAATATGACAGGGCTTTCTTTAACCGATAATGAATTTTTATTCAGATTAAACGAGTATCTTGATACATTTGTAAAACCGATTGGGAACTATTTGCTAGGTCAGTATACAAAAAAAAGACAAATTCAATTTGAGAATCTTGACAATGTCATTAGGAGCTGTTTTCATGAATGAGATCATGCAATACAACGGCAAGTTGTTTCAAATATTGCAAAAAACTATAGATGCTCAATTCCAAGTTGAAGGAAAAACTATTGATAAGCATTTAGAGTATGAGATGGTTCGCAGACCTCCTGGTGTACGTGCTCTGGTTGTCCAAAATGATAAAATTTTACTGTCACATGAATATCGCTATGAGTTAGATAAATGGGATTATCGC
Source organism: bacterium D16-76 (assembly GCA_009917445.1). GTDB lineage: Bacteria > Bacillota > Clostridia > Oscillospirales > Acutalibacteraceae > Acutalibacter. Next base: position 232,780 of record QZEE01000001.1, read on the forward strand.
TTGCCAGGTGGCAAGGTGTTTAATACAAATGATGACTATTGTGATGCAGTAAAAAGAAATTCCTTAATGGATGACGTGATTATTGCACTTAAAAAGGAGTTGCTTGAAGAGGTTAGTGTAGAAATTGAAAATTATTTCATGTTCGATATTTCCTATTGTGGTTTAAAAGTAGAATGGGACTTGTATTATTTTTTGATTGATCAATTTACTCAGTATGAAGATAACTCGATTCAGAAATCAGAATTTGAATACATTGAAAATCAATGGTTTGACTTTTCTACCGCATTAAAGCTTTGTTTAAATGGCTCAATTTCAGAGAAAAGAACTGCTTACGAGATTATCAGATATATTTTTGGTAGAAAGGAAAGATGATTTGATGACAAATTACTTGAGCCATGATGAAAGCAACAGTTGGTATGAACGTTTAAAAATCACAATTACTCTACTTCTTTTTGGTTGGCTTGTTAACCCATTTACTGGTCGAATTCTTTTTGGATTTTTTTCTCCACACTGTAGAAGCAAAAGCTTAAGACTTTTACGACACGGTAAGACTTTTGCAGTAACACGTAACGAATTTATGAGTAACACTTCTAAAAATAGTGCTCTTACAAAAGATGGTATTGAAGAAATCAAAGCTGTTTCTAGAATTTTACTACATAACCTCCCTGATGTTATTTTGTTGGCTCCGCTAAAAAGAACTAGAGATACTTTTAATGTTTTGCAATCCCAAACTGAAGAATGTCTACAAGTTAAAACTTGTCCATATATGCTGGGAATAAATAACAGCGTTTGGGAGGGAAAGAGATTTGAGATGTTGGATGAAAATAACTTTTATATTTTTTTGCAACGAGAATGTGCACATAATATTTTTGCAAAATCTAAAAATGGCGACAGTTGGGGTGATGTATTAATCCGTTGCGCAAAATTGATTTATACTATTAACAAGGATTATCGGGACAATGATGTTCTGCTAATTAGTCAAGGAAGTATCTATCAAGGATTGAAGATTTTGTTGCACCATTCCAACAAGCCTTGGGATGGATATTCTGCAAACGCAATGTTTTGCATGAATACCAGTCAAGAAAAATCTGTTGGATATGGAAAGATATTTCAACTCTTATAATTTTAGGCTGTTATATGAGTAACCGTTCTTAATCTAATTAGTTAATTAGCAGTATTCCAAAACCAAGCCCATATGTGAAGGTTCAGATGTACTACTAGTTTTACAAAAAATATCTTTTTCGTATCCGCCTCACATCCTAGGAAAACCCAAAAGATATTTGGGCAAAAAACCGCGTAACCACGCGGTTTTTTGCATCTCAAAAGCCTGGATTTGAAAAGTGCGAAAACGTGGATGGCAGTAAGCGAAAAATAGATCCGAACCTACGCAAGAAAAGAAGAAAGCGGTATAATGAAGGAGGGATGAAGAAAAACGGAGGATATAAGGAATGGGAACAGAGCACAAATGCCAGTG